>NZ_JBIASW010000007.1:1384-148091 GCF_042891215.1 Streptomyces sp. NPDC001914 | reverse complement strand
GCCAAACCGAACGGCAACGGCAACACCTTCGGCGTCACCATCCAGCCCAACGGCAACTGGACCTGGCCCACCGTCTCCTGCAGCACGAGCTGACCCCCGACCCGCCCCCGAGGCTGAAGGACCCTCCCATGAGATGTCCCACGAGACTCCGGACGAGATCCGGACGACTCGGCTCGTTACGCACGCTGATCACGGGCCTGGCCGTCACGGCGACGGCCGTCGCGGGCCCCCTCGCCCTCGACGCCGGACCCGCGCACGCCGCCACCTGCGGCGGGTACGTCGGACTCACCTTCGACGACGGGCCGTCGAGCAGCACGTCGAGCCTGCTCGCCGCCCTCAGGCAGAACGGCCTGCGGGCCACGATGTTCAACGAGGGCCAGTACGCGGCGTCCAACCCCGCCCAGGTACGGGCGCAGGTCGACGCCGGCATGTGGGTGGGCAACCACAGCTACACCCACCCGCATCTCGTCCAGCAGAGCCAGGCGCAGATCGACTCCGAGATCTCCCGGACCCAGCAGGCCGTCGCCGCCGCCGGCGGCGGGACGCCGAGACTGTTCCGGCCGCCGTACGGGGAGACCAACGCGACGGTGAAGTCGGTCGAGGCCAAGTACGGCCTGACCGAGATCATCTGGGACGTGGACTCGCAGGACTGGAACGGCGCGAGCACCGACGCGATCGTTCAGGCCGCCGGCCGGCTCACCGACGGCCAGGTCATCCTCATGCACGACTGGCCGGCCAACACGATCGCCGCGATCCCGCGCATCGCGCAGGGTCTGGCCTCCCGTGGCCTGTGCGCCGGGATGATCTCCCCGGGGACCGGCCGCGCCGTCGCTCCCGACGGCGGTACGGGCGGCGGAGGCGGCGGTGGCGGTGGCGGGTGCACCGCGACGCTGTCCGCGGGCCAGCAGTGGAGCGACCGGTACAACCTCAACGTCACGGTCACCGGCTCCAGCGCCTGGACCGTCACCATGAACGTGCCGTCCCCGGCGAAGATCCTCTCGACCTGGAACATCAGCGCCACGTACCCCAGCGCCCAGGTCCTGACCGCCAAACCGAACGGCAACGGCAACACCTTCGGCGTCACCATCCAGCCCAACGGCAACTGGACCTGGCCCACCGTCTCCTGCAGCACGAGCTGACCCGTCGAGGAACAGCGCTCCCGGGGCGCGGTGGTCGCGGACCGCCGCGCCCTTCGTCGTATCCGCACGGCGTGGGCCCCGAACGCCGGACCGGCCCCTCGCTCGCCGTGTTCGAGAGGTTACGCAAAGATGTGGGGCAGATCTCGTGACCGTGACGGAACCCCACGTCACAGCCCTGGGGCGCGGACCCGGACACCCCCTGAAGGACGCCTCGCATCGCTGATCCGCAGGTCCGCGGCTAGCGTCGTACTAAAATTCCAGGCTTGTTCGGAGCTGGACCGGAATATCCCCAGGCGTACCTGCGGGCCCACCGGCTCCCCGGAGTAGTCCGGGACGACACGTGAGGACCCGATGGCAGCCCTCCAGCAAGGCCCCGCGCTCGCGTTGTCCGACGACGAGGTGCGCGCGGAGTTCGGCGACCAGGCGCGCTTCTCCGCCGCCTCGGCCGCCTCGCCGCGCACGCTCGTCGACATCCTCGACGCCTCCGTACGGGCGTACCCGGACGAGCCCGCTCTCGACGACGGCCGGCACGCCCTCACCTACCGGGCCCTGGCCGCCGAGGTGGAGGCCGTGCGCCAGCGGCTCGCGGAGGCCGGGGTGGGTCTCGGCGACCGGGTCGGCGTACGGGTCCCGTCCGGCACGAACGAGCTGTACGTGGCGATCCTCGCCGTCCTCGCGGCAGGCGCCGCCTATGTCCCGGTGGACGCCGAGGACCCGGACGAGCGGGCCGAGCTGGTCTTCGGCGAGGCCGGGGTGCGCGCGGTCGTCGGCGCCGGGCACGAGCTGACCGTCCACGGCCGCTCCGAGGTCCTGGCCGGGCGGCCCGGCGTCGAGCACGACGCGTGGATCATCTTCACCTCCGGCTCCACCGGCAAGCCCAAGGGCGTGGCCGTGAGCCACCGCAGCGCCGCCGCCTTCGTGGACGCGGAGGCGGACCTCTTCCTGACCGAGGAACCCATCGGCCCCGGCGACCGGGTGATGGCGGGCCTGTCCGTGGCCTTCGACGCCTCCTGCGAGGAGATGTGGCTGGCCTGGCGCTACGGGGCCTGTCTGGTGCCCGTGCCGCGCTCCCAGGTGCGCAGCGGCGCCGACCTCGGCCCCTGGCTGGTCGAGCAGGAGATCACCGTCGTCTCCACCGTGCCGACCCTCGCCGCCCTGTGGGAGCCCGAGACCCTGAACGAGGTCCGGCTGCTGATCTTCGGCGGCGAGGCATGTCCGCCCGAGCTGACCCAGCGCCTGGTGACCGAGGGCCGGGAGGTGTGGAACACCTACGGGCCGACCGAGGCGACCGTCGTGGCCTGTGCCTCGCTGCTGACCGGCGACGAGCCCATCCGTATCGGGCTGCCGCTGAACGGCTGGGAGCTCGCGGTCGTCGACGAGGCGGGCGAGCCGGTGCCCATGGGCGGCAGCGGCCAGCTCGTGATCGGCGGGGTCGGACTGGCCCGGTATCTCGACGCGGAGAAGGACGCCGAGAAGTACGCGCCCCTCACCTCGCTGGGCTGGGAGCGCGCGTACCGCAGCGGTGACCTGGTCCGGGCGGAGCCCGAGGGGCTGATCTTCCTCGGGCGGGCCGACGAGCAGATCAAGCTCGGCGGGCGCCGGATCGAGCTCGGCGAGGTGGACGCGGCGCTCCAGGCGCTGCCCGGTGTCGCGGGTGCCGCCGCCGCGGTACGGACCGCGCGCGGCGGCAATCAGCTCCTCGTCGGCTATGTGGTGACCCAGGAGGGCTGGGACCAGGCGGCCGCCGTCGAGAAGCTGCGGGCCGAGCTGCCCGCCGCGCTGGTCCCGCTGATCGCGCCGGTCGGGGATCTGCCGACCCGCACGTCCGGCAAGGTCGACCGGAACGCGCTGCCCTGGCCGCTGGAGGGTCTGGAGACCGGCGGCGCCAAGGAGGAGCTGTACGGCACCCAGGCCTGGCTCGCCGAGCAGTGGAGCGAGGTCCTCGGCATCCCCGTGGGCGGGGCGGGCGACGACTTCTTCGCGATCGGCGGCAGCAGTCTCGCGGCCGCGCAGCTCACGACGCGGCTGCGCGCCCGCTACCCGAACGTCGCCGTGCTCGACATCTACCAGCAGCCGGTGCTGCGCAAGCTGGCCCGGCATCTGGAGAGATCGGGCCAGGACGACGGCGCGGAGCGGGTGGTCGCGCCGGTCCCGGTGCGCGCCAAGCTGGTCCAGCTGCTCGTGCTGCTGCCGCTGTTCGGCCTGCTCGGGCTGCGCTGGACGGTGGCGCTGGCCGCGCTCGGCAACGTACTGCACCTGTTCGGCCGCTATCCGTGGGCACCCGGTGCCTCGTGGTGGCTGGTGGGTGCCGGTGCGCTCGTCCTGTACAGCCCGCCGGGACGGCTCGCCGTCGCCGCGGGCGGTGCGCGGCTGCTGCTGCGCGGTGTGAAGGCCGGCCGCCATCCGCGCGGTGGGAGTGTCCACCTGCGGGTGTGGACGGCCGAGCGGCTGGCCGCGTTCAGCGGTGCGACCTCGCTGACGGGGTCCTGGCTGGAGCGGTACGCCCGTGCGCTCGGCGCGAAGGTGGGTCCGGACGTGGATCTGCACTCGCTGCCGCCGGTCACCGGCATGCTGAAGATGGGCCGGGGTGCCGCCGTCGAGACCGAGGTCGATCTGTCCGGGTACTGGCTGGACGGCGACCGGCTGGAGATCGGTCCGGTGAAGGTGGGTGCCGGAGCCGTGGTCGGGACGCGCAGCATCCTGTTCCCGGGGGCCCGGGTCGGCAAGCGCGCCGAGGTGGCTCCGGGTTCCGCCGTGACGGGCCAGATCCCGACCGGGCAGCGCTGGGCGGGAGCGCCCGCGGTCAAGCTCGGCAAGGCGAAGCGCGCGTGGCCGGGTGACCGGCCGCAGCGCGGCACGCCGTGGCGGGTGATGTACGGCGCGACCGGGTTGGCGCTGAGCGCGCTGCCGGTACTGGCCTCCGTCGCGGCGCTGCTGGTGGCCCGGGTGTTCGTGGGCGCGGACGCCGGGCTGGGAGCGGCGCTGCGGGGTGCGGCGCTCGCGCTCGTTCCGGCGACGCTGGCGTTCGGTCTCGCGTACGCGCTGCTGCTGCTGGTCGCGGTGCGGCTGCTGAGCCTCGGGCTGCGCGAGGGCACGCATCCGACGCACAGCCGGATCGGCTGGCAGGCCTGGACGGTCACGCAGCTGATGGACCGCTCCCGGGAGACGCTGTTCCCGTTGTACGCCGGGCTGATCACGCCGGTGTGGCTGCGGCTGCTGGGCATGCGGATCGGCCGCGGCGCCGAGGTGTCGACGGTGCTCGCGCTGCCGAGTCTGACGACGGTCGGGGACGGGGCGTTCCTGGCGGACGACACGCTGACGGCTCCGTACGAACTCGGTGGCGGCTGGATGCGCATCGGGCGTGCCGAGATCGGGCGGCGGGCGTTCCTCGGCAATTCCGGGATGACGGCTCCGGGCCGCAGTGTGCCGGACGGCGGTCTGGTCGGTGTGCTGTCGGCGACGCCGAAGAAGGCGAAGAAGGGCAGCTCGTATCTGGGGCTGCCGCCGATGAAGCTTCCGCGTGCGGCGCAGGGCGGCGATCAGAGCCGTACGTACGAGCCGCCGGTCCGGCTGCTGTGGGCGCGCGGTCTGGTGGAGCTGTGCCGGCTGGTGCCGGTGTTCTGTTCGGCGGCGCTGGCCCTGCTGACGGTCGCCGCGCTGTGCGCGCTGGGGCCGTGGGCGTGGGCGTTCTCGGGTGCGGTGCTGCTCGCCGTGGGTGTGCTCGGGTGTCTGGTCTCCATCGTGGCGAAGTGGCTGCTGGTGGGGCGGCACCGTTCCGGCGAGCACCCGCTGTGGAGCGGTTTCGTGTGGCGCAACGAGCTGGCGGACACCTTCGTGGAGGTCGTCGCGGTGCCGTGGCTGGCGGGATCCGTGCCCGGTACGCCGCTGATGACCGCGTGGCTGCGGGGACTCGGCGCCCGGATCGGGCGGGGTGCCTGGGTCGAGAGCTACTGGCTGCCGGAGTCGGACCTCGTGACGCTCGGGGACGCGACGACGGTCAACCGGGGCTGTGTCCTGCAGACCCACCTCTTCCACGACCGGATCTTGCGGACGGATACTGTGGTCCTCCGTGAGGGCGCCACTCTGGGTCCGGGCGGAATCGTCCTGCCCGGCAGCACCGTCGGGGCCCGCTCCACCCTGGGTCCCGCGTCGCTGGTGATGGCGGCGGAGTCCGTTCCCGACGACACCCGCTGGCTGGGCAATCCGATCGAGGCCTGGCGTTCGTAGCAGACTTGACCCGATCGGACACGAAGGGCGGTACAGCGGAGAGTCGAGCACAGGGCAGGGAGCAGTCGCAGCAGTGAGCGTTCAGCAGACAGCGGGACCGGACCCCTATTTCCCGGCCAACGGAGATTCCCGTTACCGGGTGCACAGGTACGAGCTCGCGCTGGACTACCGCCCCGGCCCGAACCGGCTCTCCGGCACCGCGCGGATCAACGCCATAGCGGGCCGTTCCGCGCTGACCGAGTTCCAGCTCAACCTCGCCGACTTCCGGATCGGCCGGGTCCGTGTCGACGGGAAGGCTCCGCACTACACGCACCGGGGCGGCAGGCTGCGCATCCGTCCGCCGAAGCCGGTGCGGGCCGGCGCCGCGTTCACCGTCGAGGTGCACTGGTCGGGCAACCCGAAGCCGGTGTCCAGTCCCTGGGGCGGGATCGGCTGGGAGGAGCTGGAGGACGGGGCGCTGGTGGCGAGCCAGCCGGTGGGTTCGCCGTCCTGGTATCCGTGCAACGACCGGCCGGCCGACAAGGCCGCGTACCAGATCTCGGTCACCACGCCGTCCGCGTACGCGGTGGTGGCCGGCGGGCGTCTGCTGACCCGGACGACGAAGGCGTCGACGACGACCTGGGTGTACGAGCAGCCCGCGCCGACCTCCAGCTATCTGGTGGGTCTGTCGATCGGCAAGTACCAGACGGTGCTGCTCGGTGATCCGGGTCTGTCCGGCGTACCGCAGTCGGGGCATCTGCCCGCGCAGCTCCTGCCGGAGTTCTCCCGGGACTTCGCGCGGCAGCCCGCGATGATGGAGCTGTTCCAGGAACTCTTCGGGCCGTATCCGTTCGGCGAGTACGCGGTGGTGGTGACCGAGGAGGAGCTGGACGTCCCGGTCGAGGCGCAGGGTCTTTCGCTGTTCGGCGCCAATCATGTCGACGGGGCGCGGGGTTCGGAGCGGCTGATCGCGCACGAGCTGGCGCACCAGTGGTTCGGCAACAGTGTGACCATCGCGGACTGGCGTCACATCTGGCTGAACGAGGGGCTCGCGAAGTACACCGAGTGGCTGTGGTCGGAGCGCTCCGGCGGGCGGCCCGCGCGGCAGCTGGCCGCGGCCGCGCACCGCAAGCTGGCCGCGCAGCCGCAGGATCTGCTGCTGGCGGACCCCGGCCGCAAGCTGATGTTCGACGACCGGCTCTACGAGCGCGGCGGGCTCACGCTGCACGCGATCCGGTGCGCGATGGGCGACGACGCCTTCTTCCGCATGCTGCGCGGCTGGGCGACGCTGCACCGGGGCGGCACGGTCACCACGTCCGTCTTCACCGCGCACGTCTCGCGCTACGCGGCCGAGCCGCTGGACGATCTCTTCACGGCGTGGCTGCACGAGACGGCGCTGCCGCCGTTGCCGGAGGCCGCCCCGCAGGTGCCGGCCAGGCCGGCCTATCCGCCCACGAACGCGGACTCGGCACGGGTCCGGGGAGAATGACGCGATGACCAGCCGTTCCTGCCCATGTGGGCTCGCCGAGCCGTACGTGCGCTGCTGCGGGCGCTTCCATCGCGGCGAGGCCGCGGCGCCGAGTGCCGAGGCGCTCATGCGCTCGCGTTACTGCGCCTTCGTGAAGGAGGACGAGGGGTACCTGCTGCGGACGTGGCATCCGCGGACGCGGCCGGCCCGGGTGGAGTTCGACCCGGGGATGCGGTGGACCGGGCTGGAGATCCTGGACACGGGTCAGGGCTCGGCGTTCCACACGACGGGGACCGTGACCTTCCGGGCCTCCTACCGGGGCGGTTCGCTGCACGAGCGGAGCCGGTTCGAGCGGGTGGACGGGGCCTGGGTGTACGTGGACGGGGACTTCCTGGACTGACCTCGGGCCGCGAGGTCAGGGGGCCAGGACGTCCAGTTCCTGGAGTGCGCCGGCGGTGATCTCCCGGGTGAGCAGCTCGGCGCGTTCGGCGTCGCCCTCGCGGACGGCCTCGGCGAGCTGGACGTGCAGGGTGACGGCGGCCGGGTCGGGGTCCTCGAACATGACGTCGTGATGGGTGCGGCCGGACAGGACCTCCGCGACGACGTCTCCGAGGCGGGCGAACATCTCGTTGCCGGACGCCTTGAGGATCACCCGGTGGAAGGCGACGTCGTGGACGAGATAGCCCTCGAGCTGGTGGCCGCGTGAGGTGGCGACCATGCCGAGCGCGCACTCGGTGAGCTCCGCGCACTGCTCGGCGGTGGCGTGCCGCGCGGCCAGTCCGGCGGCGACGGGTTCGATCGCCGAGCGCAGGACGGTGAGGGAACGGAGCTGGTGGGGGCGGTCGGCGCCGGCCAGCCGCCAGCGGATGACCTGGGGGTCGTAGACGTTCCACTCTGACTTGGGGCGGACGGTCACGCCCACCCGGCGGCGGGACTCGACCAGGTACATGGATTCGAGGACCCGGACCGCCTCGCGCATGACGGAGCGGGACACCTCGAAGCGCTGGGCGAGCTCGTCGGTGCGTAGCACGCTGCCCGGCGGGTAGTCGCCCGCCGTGATCGCCGGCCCGAGGCTTTCGAGTACGTGTCCGTGCAGCCCCCGGCCCCGTGTGGTCATGGGGTCAGGGTACGAGGCCGACGCCGGGAACAAAAAGTCAGACTTATATGTCACACACTCTTGAATTCGTCGTACCTAATGCGTTTCAGTGGCGTCGACATCAGATGTCGACGAAGACAGCGAGAGCGTGATGCAGCACAGTCCCACCCCCCATGTCGTCGTGGTCATGGGCGTCGCAGGCACCGGGAAGACCACCATCGGCCCGTTGCTCGCGGCCCGGCTCGGCGTGCCGTACGCCGAGGGCGACGACTTCCACCCGCAGGCGAACATCGCCAAGATGACCGCCGGGACACCGCTGAGCGACGACGACCGGTGGCCGTGGCTCGACTCCATCGGGCACTGGGCGCACGACCGGGCCGGACTCGGCGGCGTGGTCAGCAGCTCGGCGCTCAAGCGCGCCTACCGGGACCGGCTGCGCGCCGCCGCGCCCGGAGTCGTCTTCGTGCATCTGACCGGCGACCGCGAGCTCATCGAGGACCGCATGGCGCACCGCACGGGGCACTTCATGCCCACGGCGCTCCTGGACTCGCAGTTCGCCACGCTCCAGCCGCTGGCGGCGGACGAGGCGGGTGTCGAGGTCGACGTGTCCGGCGGCCCCGCCGAGATCACCGAGCGGGCCGTGGCGGCGCTCGCCGCTCTCGAACCGCCCCGCCCGTAGCCGCCGGCCCCGGCTCCCCCGGGACCCGGCTCCGCGCCCCCTACCCCGTTTCCGTACCCCTGACAACGCTGTCCTCCCGGCGGCAGCGCGCTCCACCCTCCCCGCGTCCTTTTCTCAAGCAAGGGAACAACCGTGACCAGACTCAGTGTCGAGATGCTGGCAGCGGACACCGTCGAACCGATCACCTCGGCGGGCCACGCTCAACTGGGCATAGCCGTGCTGGCGGGCATCGCCGTCATCGTCCTGCTCATCACCAGGTTCAAGCTGCACGCCTTCCTCGCCCTGACCATCGGCTCGCTGGCTCTCGGCGCGTTCGCCGGCGCCCCGCTCGACAAGGCCATCGTCAGCTTCACCACCGGACTCGGCTCGACCGTGGCCGGTGTGGGCGTCCTGATCGCCCTCGGCGCGATCCTCGGCAAACTGCTCGCCGACTCGGGCGGCGCCGACCAGATCGTCGACACGATCCTGGCGAAGGCCGGCGGACGCGCCATGCCCTGGGCGATGGTGCTGATCGCCTCGGTGATCGGACTGCCGCTGTTCTTCGAGGTCGGCATCGTGCTGCTGATCCCGGTGGTCCTGATGGTCGCCAAGCGCGGCAACTACTCCCTGATGCGCATCGGCATCCCGGCGCTCGCGGGCCTGTCGGTGATGCACGGTCTGATTCCGCCGCACCCCGGTCCGCTGGTCGCGATCGACGCGGTCAAGGCCAACCTGGGCCTCACCCTCGCGCTCGGTGTCCTGGTCGCCGTCCCCACGGTGATCATCGCCGGCCCGGTGTTCTCCCGGTACGCGGCCCGCTGGGTGGACGTCCAGGCTCCCGACCGCATGGTCCCGGCGCGTGCCTCGGAGGACCTGGAGAAGCGCCCCGGCTTCGGCGCGACCCTCGCCACCATGCTGCTCCCGGTCGTGCTGATGCTGGCCAAGGCCCTGGTGGACATCGTCGTCGACGACCCGGCGAACATGACGCAGCGCGTCTTCGACGTCGTCGGAGCGCCGCTGATCGCGCTGCTCGCGGCCGTGATCGTGGGCATGTTCACGCTGGGCCGGGCGGCCGGCTTCACCAAGGACCGGATCGCGGAGACCACCGAGAAGTCCCTCGCGCCGATCGCCGGCATCCTGCTCATCGTCGGCGCGGGCGGCGGCTTCAAGCAGACGCTGATCGACTCCGGCGTGGGCCAGATGATCCTGGAGATCTCCAAGGACTGGTCGATCCCCGCGCTGCTGCTGGCCTGGCTGATCGCGGTGGCGATCCGACTCGCGACCGGTTCGGCGACCGTCGCCACCATCTCGGCGGCCGGTCTGGTCGCACCCCTCGCGGCCGACATGTCGACCACGCACACGTCGCTGCTCGTCCTCGCGATCGGCGCGGGCTCGCTCTTCTTCAGCCACGTCAACGACGCCGGCTTCTGGCTGGTGAAGGAGTACTTCGGCCTGAACGTCGGCCAGACCGTGAAGACCTGGTCCGTCATGGAGACGATCATCTCGGTGGTCGCCGGAGGACTCGTGCTGCTGCTGTCGCTCGTCATCTAGACGGCCGCTCCCCCGGCCGTCCCTGACACGGCCGGGAGGAGAGGCGGAACGGGCCGCGGGGAGAACCGACACGGTTCTCCCCGCGGCCCGTTCGCCGTTGTCGGCCAACGCTCTCGGCGGGTCCGGTGTCAGCGGTTGCTCACGGCCGCCACAGCGGGTGTTCGCGGTCGGCCCACTGGCGGCTCACCGAACCCGTCCGCAGGCCCCGCCGGGCCTCCGGGTCGCCGAGCGCCATGCCGATGTGGCCCGCGAGGACGATACCGACGGTGAGGGCCAGCCAGTCGTGGACGAAGGTCGCCGAGGTGCGCCACATCAGCGGGGTGAGATGGGTGAACCACATCAGCAGACCGGTGCCCAGCATCACCAGCGTCGCCCCCGCGATCCAGGCGGCGTAGATCTTCTGCCCGGCGTTGAACTTGCCCGCCGGACGGGACTCGGGGTCCTTGTCGCGGCGCAGGGCCGCCCGCAGCCACACCCGGTCGTGCGGTCCGAAGCGGTTGAGGAAGCCGAGGTCCCGGCGGAAGGCGCGGGAGGCGAGGCCCGCGAGGACGGGCAGCGGAAGCATCACGCCGGCGATCTCGTGGACCCGGACGACGAGTTCGCGGCGGCCGACGAGTTCGGCGAACTGGGGGATGTAGAGGCAGGCCGCGGTGGCCACGCACAGGCCCATCAGCAGGGCGGTGACACGGTGGACCCAGTGTTCGGCGCGGGTGAAGCGGCGTACGTGGGAGGAGTGCGCGGCCACGGCCGGGGATTCGTCAGCTCGTGGGTTCATCGTCACGTCCGTTCGAACGGCCGACCCAGGCGTCGACGTCGTATCCCCGCTCCTCCCAGTACCCGGGACGGACGTCCTCGGTGACGGTGATGCCGGAGAGCCACTTGGCGGACTTGTAGAAGTACATCGGGGCCACGTAGAGGCGGACGGGGCCGCCGTGGTTGTGGCCGACGGGCTTGTCCTGCATGCGCAGGGCCACCAGGACGTCCGGGCGCCGGGCCTGGCGCAGGGTGAGGCTCTCCGTGTACGTCCCGTCGAAACAGGTGAACCGGACGGCCCCGGCCGAGGAGCGGACCCCAGCGGCGTCGAGGAGGTGCGACAGGCGTACGCCCTCGAAGGGGGTGCTCGGGACCCGCCAGCCGGTGACGCACTGGACGTCGTGCACCAGCCGGGTCTGGGGCAGGGCGCGCAGGTCGGCGAGGGTGTAGCTGGTGGGGCGGTCGACCAGGCCGTCGACGGTGAGCCGGTACGTCGTCTCGTTCTTGTGGGGGACGGAGGCGGCCACCGAGTAGTAGCGGAAGCCGCCGCCGTTGGGCAGCAGTCCCGTCAGGCCGGTCGGGTCCTTCTCGGAGGCGCCTGCGAGGAAGGCTTCGGTCGCGCGCTGGAGCGCGGGGGCGGTCAGGACGCCGAGGGCGCCGAGTCCGAGCGTGCCGAGCAGCACCCGGCGGCCGATGGGTCTGCCGCGCCCGCCGGAGGCCTCGTGTTCGCCGATTTCCTCGGGTCGACCGGGTTCCCCGTGTTCGTCGGGTTCCCTGGGCCGTTCAGTGTTCACCCCTCGATTCGAGCACCCGCGACCCCCAAAAAGCCAGCGGTGGCGGGTGCTCGTCAGCGTTCCGTCATCTCTTGGAGCCGAAGGGCCGCGGACATCGGCCCCGGAGAGGACGGCAGGGCCTCATGAGGTGGCGGACTCGGCCGCCTTGTCCAACTGGAACGCCTCGTTGCCGAGGCCGATCCGGGCGTGCGCCTCGGGCTTGCGGGAGCGCAGGAGCAGCCCCTGGACGAGTCCGGCGATCAGCGCGACCCCGATGACGGCGGGAAGCAGCACGTTCAGGACGGAGTCCGGGCCCGAACCGACGAGGACGTCGAAGTCCTTGACGGTGTAGACGGCGATGACCAGCAGGGCGAGGCCCGCGATCGCGGAGGTGACCAGGCGCCAGGACTGGGCGCGGGCAGCGCCGCGGCGGACGAAGAACACGATGACCGAGAGTGAGGCGGCCGCCATCAGGAGGGTGACGCCGAGCGCTCCGACGTTGCCGCCCCAGGTGAAGAGCTGGAGGACGGGCGCGGTCGGGTCCCCGGTCGGCTTGTCGTCGGACAGGGCGAAGCCGCCGACCACGATCAGGGAGACGACGGTGTGCAGGAGCGAGCCGGTGCCGGGGGCGCCGCTGGCCTCGGAGGTACGGCCGAAGGCCGCGGGCAGCAGACCCTCGCGGCCCATGGCGAAGGCGTACCGCGCGACGACGTTGTGGAAGCTGAGCAGCGCCGCGAACATGCCGGTCACGAAGAGGACGTGCAGGACGTCGGTGAACGTGGAGCCGAGGCGTGACTCGGTGAGGAAGAACAGCAGTCCGGCGCTCTGCTTCTGGGACGTGCCCACGATCGCGGAGGGTCCGGTGGCGACGGTGAGCGCCCAGGAGCTGATCGCGAAGAAGACGGCGACGAAACCGATCGCGAGGAACATGACGCGGGGCACGAGGATGTGCGGGCGGCTGGTCTCCTCGGCGTAGACGGGGGCCTGTTCGAAGCCGGTGAAGGCGGCGATGCAGAAGCACAGCGCGGTGCCGACGCCCGCTCCGGTGAGGGTGTCGGGGTTGAAGGCGTGCAGCGACAGACCGGCCTTGGCGGGATCGCCGACGGCGGCGACGTCGAAGACGACGACGAGCGTCACCTCGATGACGAGCAGGACGCCGAGGACCCAGGCATTGACGTCGATCTTCAGCCAGGCGAGCGCGCCCACGACGAGCACGGCGGCCAGCGCCGGTATCCACCAGACGACTTCGGTGTCGAGGTAGGTGGCGAACAGTCCGGAGACCTCGTAGCCGAAGAGGCCGTAGATGCCGACCTGGAGCGCGCTGTAGGCGACGAGGGCGACCGCGGCGGCGCCTGCGCCCGGGGTGCCGCCGAGTCCGCGCGAGATGTACGCGTAGAAGGCGCCCGCGTTGTGGACGTGCCGGCTCATCTCGGCGTACCCGACGCTGAAGAGCACCAGGACGATGCCGAGGATGACGAAGAGCAGCGGCTGCCCGACGATGCCCATCACCGCGAATGTGGTGGGCATGACACCCGCCACCACCATGAGCGGGGCGGTCGCCGCGAGCACGGACAGCAGCAGGCCCGCCGTGCCCAGCCGGCCGGCCCGCAGGGCCCGGTCCTGCCCCTTGAACGTACTGATGCCGGCGCTCTCGGCGTCGGGTCTTCCCGTGCTCGACGTACTCGGTGTGCTCGAACTGCCCGTCGTCATCGCGGGGTCGTCCTTTCGGATGTCGGGTCTTCGGGGGCGTTCACACCGTGCCGAGCACGCGGTCGCGCGCGGCACGGAAGGCTTGGTGTCCGTCGCGGTCCGGGTACGACCACGGGGCCGCGGTCGGATGGTCCGCGATGCGGAGGAACAGGGCGGCGGCCTCGCCGTCCCGGCCTTCGCAGATCTTGGCGTGGGCGAGGAAGTTGAGGTCGACGAGGCGGCGCGGGTGCTCGCCGTGCTCCCACTCCAGCCACCAGTCGAAGGCGGCCTTCATCACCTGGCGGGCCCGGCGCCCGGCCCAGTGTCCGGAGGCGGCCGGGTCGGCGGGCTCGCTCCCCGCGCCGGCGAGCACGCGGAAGCGCTCGGCGTGCGCGACGACCGGGAGGATCGCGAGCGGTGAGTCCGCGGGTGCCTGCTCCGCCGACCAGTTGGCGAAGTCGTACACCTCGTGCAGCGGGTCCTGGCCGGCCGCCGCGCGGCGCTCGGCGAGCCGGGCGACCATCAGATGGTGGGCGTGGTGGTGGACGGCGTGCCGGTGGCGCACCTCGTCGAAGAGGCGGACCACGTCGTCCTCGGCCCCGAGCGAGCGCTCCAGGAGGAGGAGCCCGAGCCAGGGGGTCGGGTCGTCGGGGGCGAGGCCCGCGGCCCGGTGGCAGGCCTCGCGGGCACTGTCCGGGCGTTCCTTGCCGCGCAGGGCGCGTTCCACGGCGGCGCAGCCGAGGAGGACGGCGGCGTCGGCGGACTCCGGTTCGGCGAGCTGCCAGTCGCGGGCCCAGGCGAGCGTCGCGGCCTCCTGGGCGAGGACGGTGACGCGGTGCCCGCGACGGTCCCAGTCGTCGCCGGTCGCGGCGAGCAGGGCCCGGACGTCGGTCCACCGCCCCTGGTTCAACGCGGTTCGTGCGGTGACGAGTTCGGCGTCGTCGAGAGCGGCGTCGAAGGCCTGGGACGCCCGCTTGCGGCCGCGGCCCAGCGGAGGTGGGGGTGGTGACACCGCTGCTCAACCTCACAGGCGCGGTTCGTCAAAGTGTGATCACGCACAGCAAACCCGGAGCCACGGGTTCAAGTCAAGCGCGGTCCGGGCCACTACACGTGTCAACTCACCACTTGTACGCACCAGTTATCTGCACAGCGCCCCACAAAGTCCTGAACAGGAGCCTTGTCCGCCCGACTTGACGGACTCTCCCGGCGCCGAGCCGCGGGCGGCCGTCGCTGTCCTGATGACAACGGCCGCCCGGGACGGGCTACTTGCGAGTACGGCGCGCTCGGAGCCGGGAACGACCGGAGCCGGGCGGAAGTGGAGCCGGGCGGGATCCGAGCCGGGGGGTCCGAGCCGGGCGGGATCCGAGCCGGGGGGTCCGAGCCGGGCGGGATCAGCTCACCGCGCCCGCCGCCGCCCGCCCCGCCGTACGGCCGGAGAAGAGGCAGCCGCCGAGGAAGGTGCCCTCAAGCGAGCGGTATCCGTGGACTCCGCCGCCGCCGAAACCGGCGGCCTCACCGGCGGCGTACACGCCCTCCAGCGGGTCGCCGCCCTCGGTCAGCACCCGCGAGGACAGGTCCGTCTCCAGACCGCCGAGGGTCTTGCGGGTCAGGATGTTGAGCCGCACCGCGATCAGCGGTCCGGCCGCGGGGTCGAGGATGCGGTGCGGGCTCGCCGTGCGGATCAGCTTGTCGCCGAGGTAGTTGCGGGCCCCGCGGATCGACATCACCTGGAGGTCCTTGGTGAACGGGTTGGCGATCTCCCGGTCGCGGGCGACGATCTCGCGGCGCAGTGCCGCCTCGTCGATGAGGGGCTTCTCGGTGAGCGCGTTCATCCCGCGCACCAGCGCGCCGAGGTCCTTCTCGACCACGAAGTCGACGCCGTTGTCCATGAACGCCTTGACCGGTCCGGGCACGTCCGCGCGGGCCCGGTTGAGGACACCCCGGATCGACTTGCCGGTCAGGTCGGGGTTCTGCTCGGAGCCGGAGAGCGCGAACTCCTTGCCGATGATCTTCTGGTCGAGCACGAACCACGTGTAGTCGTACCCGGTCCTCATGATGTGTTCGAGGGTGCCGAGCGTGTCGAAGCCCGGGAAGAGCGGTACCGGCAGCCGGTTGCCGCGTGCGTCCAGCCACAGGGAGGAGGGTCCCGGCAGGATGCGGATGCCGTGCTTGTCCCAGATGGGGTTCCAGTTCTGGATGCCCTCGGTGTAGTGCCACATGCGGTCACGGTTGATCAGACGCGCCCCGGCCCCCTCCGCGATGCCGAGCATGGCGCCGTCGACGTGCGCGGGGACACCGGAGATCATCCGCTCGGGCGGGGTGCCGAGGCGTTCGGGCCAGTTGGCGCGCACGAGGTCGTGGTTGCCGCCGATGCCTCCGGAGGTGACGATCACGGCCTGGGCCCTGAGTTCGAAGGCCCCGGTGACGGTGCGGCCGCTGGCCTGGCCGCGCTCGACGCCGGACGGCTCCAGGACCTCCCCGGTGACGGTGTCGACGGAGCCCGCGCTGCGGGACAGGCCGGTGACCCGGTGCCGGAACCGCAGCTCGACCAGTCCGCGGGCCACCCCTTCCCGTACCCGGCGCTCGAAGGGCGCGACGAGGCCGGGCCCGGTCCCCCAGGTGATGTGGAAGCGCGGCACCGAGTTGCCGTGCCCGTTCGCGTCGTAGCCGCCCCGCTCGGCCCAGCCCACCACCGGGAAGAAGCGCACGCCCTGCGCGTGCAGCCAGGGCCGCTTCTCGCCGGCGGCGAAGTCGACGTACGCCTCGGCCCAGCGGCGCGGCCAGTGGTCCTCGGGCCGGTCGAAGCCGGCCGTGCCCATCCAGTCCTGGAGGGCCAGCTCGTGCGTGTCCTTGATCCGCATGCGGCGCTGCTCGGGCGAGTCGACGAAGAAGAGCCCGCCGAAGGACCAGTGCGCCTGGCCGCCGATCGACTGCTCGGGTTCCTGGTCGAGAAGGATCACCTTACGGCCGGCGTCGACGAGCTCCGCGGTCGCCGCGAGGCCCGCGAGGCCCGCTCCGATGACGATCACATCTGCGTCGTAGGCCATGGGCCCGTCCTCTCGGCATTCCGACGGGTCTGATCGGGTCGACGCCACGGGGACGACTTGATGACGTTTGTCACGAACCGATCGGCGGCGTCGCTGGTGGGTGAGACATTGACGCCGGCCGGCCATGCGGCCGACCAGCACTTGTTACTGATCGGTCCGAATCCTTCGGCACGAAAGGTGACCGAGTCAACTGCCTGGTTCCGGTTGTTCCCGGGGGCGGGCGCGCGGACCATGGCACTACAGTCGGCGGGATACGCAACACTGGCCCGCCCCGACTTCTGACGCATCGAGGTACCCAGCGTGTCGGTACTGGTTCTGGTCCTCGCCGTGAGCGCGGCCTGCTGCCTCGGCTTCGGCTTCGTGCTCCAGCAGAACGCCGCCTCGCACGCCCCGCTGAGCGACTTCCTCTCCCCGCGCATCCTGATCGACCTCATCCGGGTGCCGCGCTGGCTCGGCGGCATCGGGCTCATGGTGTGCGGGATGGTCCTCGGGGCGATCGCCCTCGGCAACGGCGAGGTCTCCCTGGTGGAGCCCCTCCTCGCGACCAATCTGCTGTTCGCGCTCGCGCTCTCCCGCCACCAGACGAAACAGCCGCTGGGGCGGCAGGGCTGGGCCGGGCTGCTGCTGCTCGCGGGCGGTGTCTCGGCCTTCATCATCGCCGGGCAGCCCCAGGGCGGCGAGGCCGTCGACGACCCGCTGCGGCACTGGCTGATCATCGGGATCGTGGTCGGGCTCGCCCTGCTGCTCACCACCTGCGCGAAACGGTCCCGGCTGAGCGCCGGGCCCGTGCTGCTCGCCACCGCCGCCGGACTGCTGTACGGACTGCAGGACGCGCTGACCCGGGTCAGCGGCCAGCGGTTCAGCGCGGGCGGGATGGCCGAACTGTTCACCGGCTGGCAGCCGTACGCGGTGGTCGTGCTCGGCGTGACGGGGCTGATCCTCGTCCAGAGCGCCTTCGAGACCGCGCCCCTGCGGATGTCGCTGCCCGCGCTCACCGCCGCCCAGCCGCTGGCCGGCATCGTCTGCGGGGTGGGCTTCCTCGGGGACCAGCTCCGCACCGACGCCGGCGCCCTCGCCTGGCAGGCCGCGGGGCTCGCCGGCGTCGTGACGGGGATCATCCTGCTGGGCATGCACCCGGCGATGCCCTCGGGCACGGCGGAACCGGAGCACTCGCGGGACCTCCAGCCGCACTGAGTCTCCGTGCCCGAGGCTCCGCGCCCCCTCGGCCCGCGCACCACTCCGACGGCCGTGCGCGCCCCTCGCGGGGACCCTGCGCGGAGGCGGGAACTGCTTGGATGGAGCCCATGAGTGCCGCTGACGAGATCCTCGACATCGTGGACGAGAACGACGAGATCATCGGGCAGTCCCCGCGCGGGGAGGCGTACGCGCGCGGGCTGCGCCACCGCTGCGTGTTCATCGAGGCGCGCGACGCCGAGGGACGGCTCTTCGTCCACCGGCGCACCCCCACCAAGCTGGTGTTCCCCTCGTTCTACGACATGTTCGTGGGCGGGGTCGTCGGCACGGGCGAGTCCTACGACGACGCGGCGCTGCGCGAGGCCGAGGAGGAACTCGGCGTCTCCGGGCTCCCCCGGCCCACTCCCCTGTTCAAGTTCCTGTACGACAACGGCGCCGGCGCGACCTGGTGGTCGGCCGTGTACGAGGTCCGCTGCGAGCTTCCGGTGAACCCGCAGGTGGAGGAGGTCGCCTGGCACGACTTCCTCACCGAGGGCGAGGTGGAGCGCCGGCTGGACGAGTGGACGTGGGTGCCGGACGGGCTGGCCGCCTGGGAGCGGCTCACGGACTACCGGGCGATGGACTGACCCGACCGCCGGGACGGGCCGAGCGGGACCGCCGGGACGGGGACGGGCGCACCACCGGGTCGGGGCCGGACGGCACCGCCGGGACGGGGCCGGACGGCACCGCCGGGACGGGGCCGGGCGGCACCGGAGAAGCCCCGCGCCGGGCTCCCCGGTAGGGTCCTGGGCGTGATCGAACTCGTGCGCAATGTCCGGTTGTGGTTCGCGCCGCAGGAGATCCGGTCCGAGGGCAAGACCCCGGACTACCGGTTCTCGCTGGCCAACGAGCGGACCTTCCTGGCCTGGCTGCGCACCGCGCTCGCGCTCATCGGCGGCGGCTTCGCTGTGGACCAGTTCCTGCCGGACCTGCGCTGGGCCTGGCGGGCGGGTCTCGCGCTGGCGCTGCTGGCGGCGGGCGTGCTCTGCGCGCTGCGGGCCGTCAATCACTGGGTGCGCTGCGAGCGGGCGATGCGGCGGGAGGAGGACCTGCCGGTGTCGCGCTTCCCCGCGGTGCTGAGCATCGTCGTCGCGGTCGTCGCGATCGCCATGGTCGTCGTCGTCCTCGTCGGCTGGGCGGGATGAGCACCCCGCCCGGCCCGGAGCGCGATCCGGGGCTCCAGCCGGAGCGCACGCGCCTCGCGTGGCGCCGTACGACCCTGTCCTGCACCGTCGCGGCCGTGCTCGCCGCGAAGGCGGCCCTGCAGGACCGGGACCCGGCCGCCGGGATCGTGGCGTTCGCGTTCTGCTGCGGGGCGTGGCTGGTGTTCCTGGCCCTCGCCCACCGCCGCATCCGGACCCTGGCGGCCGCGGGCCCCGCGGGTCCGGCCCTGCTCGCGCCCCGGCACGCGACGGCGGCGGCCCTGTGCACGGTGGCGCTGGCCGTGTTCGCGGTGGTCCTGGTGTTCTGAGCCACCGGCTCCCCGCGGGCATGGCCGCCCCCGGCGCACGGGGCGCCCTCCCGGTGGCCGCAGGCCGCCCCCGCCGGCCGCCTCGGCACCCCGGCCGGCTCCCCCGCGGGGGTGCTCCCGGGGCGAGACACCGATCACGTTTGGCACAGCCGCTGGACGACATACCGACTGGTCGGCATCATGGTCATGTCCCGTCACCCGTGCGCTGAGGAGCAACAGATGAGCCCGGACCACCCGCCAGGTCTCGATCTCGACCGGCTGCGAGCCCTGCTCGACCGTGAGCGGCCCGGACTGGTGAACGGCCCCCTGACCGGCCGGCTGATCGAGGGCGGACGGTCGAACCTCACCTACGCGGTCTCCGACGGCACCTCCCGGTGGGTCGTACGGCGGCCCCCGCTCGGCCACGTGCTGGCCACGGCGCACGACATGAAGCGCGAGCACCGGGTGATCAGCGCGCTGCACCCGACGGCCGTGCCGGTCCCGGACCCCGTGCTGCTGTGCGAGGACGAGTCGGTGCTCGGCGCCCCGTTCTACGTCATGGAGTTCGTGGAGGGCACCCCGTACCGCACCGCCGACCAGCTCGCCCCGCTCGGCCCGCAGCGCACCCGCGACGCCGTGCTCGCTCTCGTGGACACCCTGGTCGAGCTGCACGCGGTGGACCCCGCCGCGGTCGGCCTCGCCGACTTCGGGCGCCCCGAGGGCTTCCTCGACCGGCAGCTGCGCCGCTGGGGCAAGCAGCTGGACGCCTCCCGCAACCGCGAACTCGCCGGCATCGACGAGCTGCACGCCGCCCTGGGCCGCGAACTGCCCACCTCCCCCGCGCCGACCGTCGTCCACGGCGACTACCGCCTCGACAACGTGCTGATCGGGCCCGACGACCGGATCAGGGCGATCCTGGACTGGGAGATGTCCACCCTCGGCGATCCGCTCACCGACCTCGGGCTGCTCGTCATGTACAGCACGCGCCTGGAGCTGCCGAACTCCCCCATCAGCACGACCGCTTCGGCCGACGGACATCCCGAGGCGGCCGAGATCGTCGAGCGGTACGCCGCGCGCTCGGGGCGCGACGTCTCCGCGGTCTCCTGGTACACGGCCTTCGCCTGGTTCAAGCTCGCCGTGATCCTGGAGGGCATCCACTACCGCTACACCAAGGGCCAGACGGTCGGCGCGGGCTTCGACCGCATCGGCGAACTGGTCCCCGTCTTCATCGAGCACGGCCTGACCACCCTTCAGGAGGGCTGACACGCCATGGACTTCGCATTCGACGCGCGCACCGAAGAGCTGCGCGGGAAGCTGCTCGCCTTCATGGACGAGTACGTCTATCCGGCGGAGGCCGTCGCGGAGGAGCAGCGCGCCCTGCTCGCCTCGCCGTGGGACACGCCCGCCGTGGTCGGCGAGCTGAAGGCCGAGGCCCGCAGGCAGGGTCTGTGGAACCTCTTCCTGCCGGACTCCGAGTACGGTGCCGGGCTGACCAACCTCCAGTACGCGCCGCTCGCCGAGATCACCGGCCGCAGCCCTCATCTGGCGCCCACGGCGCTGAACTGCGCCGCCCCGGACACCGGGAACATGGAGGTGCTCTCCCAGTTCGGTGACGAGGCGCAGCGCAAGCAGTGGCTGGAGCCGCTGTTGGCCGGGGAGATCCGCTCCGCGTTCGCGATGACCGAGCCCGAGGTGGCCTCCTCCGACGCCACGAACATCACCACGCTCATCGAGCGCGACGGCGACGACTATGTGATCACCGGGCGCAAGTGGTACATCTCCGGGGCGATGAACCCGGACTGCAAGATCTTCATCGTGATGGGCAAGACGGACCCGGACGGCGCCGACATCCGCCGGCAGCAGTCGATGATCCTCGTCCCGCGGGACACGCCCGGTCTCCTCGTCCGGCGCGCCATGCAGGTGTACGGCTACGAGGACCACTCGCACGGCGGGCACGCGGAGGTCGTCTTCGACCGCGTACGGGTCCCGGCGAGCAACCTGATCGGCGAGGAGGGCGGCGGTTTCGCCATCGCGCAGGCGCGGCTCGGCCCGGGCCGGATCCACCACTGCATGCGGCTGATCGGCATGGCCGAGCGGGCCATCGAGCTGATGTGCCGGCGGGCGGTGTCCCGTACGGCGTTCGGCAAGCCGCTGGCGCAGCAGGGGGTCGTGCAGAACTGGATCGCCGACGCGCGGGTGGCCGTCGAGCAGCTTCGGCTGCTGGTCCTGAAGACCGCCTGGATGATGGACACGGTCGGCAACAAGGGTGCCCACACCGAGATCCAGGCCATCAAGATCGCCACTCCGCGGGCGGTCGTGGACATCCTCGACAAGGCGGTTCAGCTGCACGGTGCGGGGGGTGTCAGCCAGGACTTCCCGCTGGCGGAGCTGTGGGCGGCGGCCCGCACGCTGAAGCTGGCCGACGGCCCCGACGAGGTCCACCAGCGCTCGCTGGCCCACCGGGAGATCAAGAAGTACATCTGACGCCGGCCGGGCGGGGGGAGTTCTTCGCCCCCTCCGCCCCTACCCGTCCCGTACCTGGGGGCTGCGCCCCCAGACCCCCGCTTCGGCCTGAACGGCCTCGTCCTCAATCGCCGGACGGGCTGAAACTCCCCGGCGGGGAAAAGTCCAGCCCCTCCGGCGATTGAGGAGCGGGGGTCCGGGGGCAGCGCCCCCGCTTCGGTCTGACGGCCTCGTCCTCAATCGCCGGACGGGCTGAGACTCCCCGGCGGGGAAAAGTTCAGCCCCTCCGGCGATTGAGGAGCGGGGTCTGGGGCGGAGCCCCAGGGGTGGGTTGGGCAGGGGCGGCGGGGGCGAGAAACGGCTCAGGGGCGGAGGGCTCGCAGGAGGAGGTCGGCCAGGTGGTCGGCTACCTCCTGGGGGGCGAGGGGGCCGTCGGGGCGGTACCACGTGGACAGGTGGTGGACCGAGCCGAAGTGGTAGTCGACGACCAGGTCGGCCGGCGTGGCCGTGGAGAAGACCCCCTTCTTCTGGCCCTCCTCGACCAGCGCCCGGAACCGCTCGTGATACCGCCGCCGCTCGGACCGCACCTGCTTGAGCTTCTCGGGCCCGAGATGATGCATGGACCGGAAGAAGATCGACGCGTCGTCGAGGTTGTCGATGGTCGTGACGACCACGTCGGCCGCCGCCCGCCGCAACCGCTCCTCGACCGGCGCGTCGGCGTCCGCGAACGCGTCCAGCCGCTCCTGCTGCAGGCGCAGCACGCGCGCGTAGACCTCGTGCAGGAGGTCGTCCTTGGAGCCGAAGTAGTGGTAGAGCGCCCCCTTGGTGACGCCCGCGGCCTCGACGATCTCCTGCACCGAGGTGCGGTCGTAGCCCTGCTCGGCGAAGAGCCGGGTGGCGGCGGCGAGCAGCCGCTGCGGGACGGGCGTGCCGTCACCGTCCGTCGTCCTGGGCACTGCCGCCACCTGCCTTCCGTGCGTTCACATCGATGTCCGTCGTCTGCGGGGAGTCCTGGAGACTACTGGGAGTCCTGGGACCGGGAACGCAGTTCCCGACGAAGGATCTTCCCACTCGCCGTCTTCGGCAGTTCGGGCAGGATCTCCACCCGCCGGGGATATTTGTAGGCCGCCAGTCTCTCCTTGCAGTACGCGGCCAGCGCTTCGGGGTCCTCGGCGGCCCCCGGGCGCAGGCTGATGTACGCCATGACGGTCTCCCCGCGGTAGCCGTCCGGGATCCCGACGACGGCCGCCTCGCGGACCGCCGGGTGGGTGTGCAGGACGTCCTCGACCTCGCGCGGCCAGACCTTGAAGCCGGACGCGTTGATCATGTCCTTCTTCCGGTCGACGACGTAGAGCCAGCCGTTCTCGTCCATGAAGCCGATGTCACCGGTGTGCAGCTCGCCGTCCGGGAAGGTCTCGGCGGTGGCTTCGGGGCGGCGCCAGTACCCGGGCACCACCTGCGGCCCGCGGACGAGGATCTCGCCCTGCTCTCCGAAGGGGACCTCCTGTCCGAGGTCGTCGACGATGCGGACGACCGAATCCGGGCCCGGCACTCCCACGGCCAGGGTGCCGGAGGCCGGGTCCACCGGTGCCTCCAGGCCGGGCGGCACGGAGGCGCAGGGAGCGGTGCACTCGGTGAGTCCGTAGCCGTTGCGGATGTACGGTCCGAAGCCGGCCCGGAACCGTTCGACGAGGGCGGGCGGCAGCGGGGCCCCGCCGGAGGA
Organism: Streptomyces sp. NPDC001914; assembly: GCF_042891215.1. Lineage (NCBI taxonomy): Bacteria > Bacillati > Actinomycetota > Actinomycetes > Kitasatosporales > Streptomycetaceae > Streptomyces > Streptomyces sp. NPDC001914. The sequence goes on along the minus strand of NZ_JBIASW010000007.1, from coordinate 124,842 downwards.
GATGTTCACGAAGGAGGAGAAGTGGTCCGGCGTGACGCCCGGGTGGGCGGCCAGCGCCATGAACGCGGTCGAGGGGCCGACGGTGTAGAGCGGCCGGTGCTCGGCGAAGGCGTCGAGGACGACCCCGGCCTCGAAGCGGTACGCGAGGACCAGCGTCCCCGCGCTGTCGAGGCAGGCGGCGAGCTGGCAGACCATCCCGGTGATGTGGAACAGCGGCGCCATCGCGAAGTACACGGGCGCCTCGGGCAGTGCGAGGCCGGTCCGCTGCCGTTCGGCGTTGTACATGATGTTGCCGTGGGTGTTGGTGGCTCCCTTGGGGGTGCCGCTGGTGCCCGAGGTGTAGCTGATCAGCGCGATGTCGGACGGGCCGAGGGAGCGGTCGCCGGGCGCCTTGTGGCCCTGGCGGGCGACGGCGAGGAGGTCGTCGGCCGCCTCGTCGAGGGGCAGGCGCTCGAAGGCCAGCACGCGCGGGTCGTTCCTGGTCTGGAGATCGAGTTCGCAGGCCGTCAGGACGACGCGCACGGGCGAGTCCGCCGCGGCCTCGCGCAGGTAGGCGTCGAAGGCGCGGTCGGAGCAGACGAGGGCGGCCACCTCGGCGTCGTGCAGGACGTGCCGGACCTCGCCGGACTTGTACATGGGGTTGACGGGCACGACCGTCGCGCCGGCCTTCCACGCGCCGAGCAGGGCGAGCACGAAGTGCGGGGAGTTCTGGAGCATGATCGCGACGCGGTCGCCGTGTTCCAGGCCCCGGGCGGCGAGGTGTCCGGCCACGGAGTCGCTCAGCTCGTCGAGCTCGCGGTAGCTCAGCCGCCCGTCGAAGTAGGCGAGCGCGGTGCGGTCCGGGGTGTGCCCGGCCACCTCCGCCAGGGCATGCACGAGGGTGTCGGCGGGGTGCACCGGGCCGCGCTGCGCCTCGCTGAGCAGGGCCACCCAGGGTTTGTCGGCGTAGCGGGTCACTCGGCGGTCTCCCACTTCTGCTGGAGGTGGTTCATGTTCGTCATCCAGCGGTCGGGGTCGGCGGCGCGCGCCTGGTAGTAACCGGCGACCTCGGGGTGCGGCAGGACCAGGAAGCGGTCCTCCTCGATGCCCTTCATGAGCGCGTCGGCGACGGCGTCGGGCTCGATGGCGGTGGGCTGGAGCACGAGGTCGCCCGCGCTGCCGGTGGCCTCCAGCATGTCGGTGCGCACGCCCTGGGGGCAGATCGCGTGCACCTTCACGCCGCGGTGGCGGTACGTCAGGGACAGCCACTCGGCGAAGGCGTAGGCGCCGTGCTTGGTGACGCTGTACGGCGCGGCGCCGATCATCGTGAGCAGTCCGGCGGCCGAGACCGTCGAGACGAAGCGGCCGCTTCCGCGCTCCAGCCAGTCCGGGAGCAGCGCGTGGGCGGCGCGCACATGGGCCATGACGTTGACGTCCCAGGCCAGGGCCCACACGCTCTCGTCGGCCGCCTCGGAGCCGCCCGAGCCCACTCCCGCGTTCGCGCAGTAGACGTCGACGGTGCCGTCGAGGGCGTCGCGGGCCTCGGCCACGATCCGGGAGGCGTCGCCGACGACAGCGATGCCGCCGATCTCGTCGGCCACGGCCTTCACCTTGGCCGCGTCGAGGTCGTTGACCACGACCCGCGCTCCCTCGGCCGCGAAGCGGCGGGCCAGTGCGGCCCCGATCCCGCCCCCCGCTCCGGTGACGACGACTCCCGCACCCTGCATGGCTTCCACCACGGGTCTCCTTCGACGCGACGTGACACGGCTCTGCTGCGACGCCAGACTAACCAGTCGGTATGTAACAAGGGAAGGGCCCCCTGCGGCCGCGCGGACCGTCCGTCCACAAGTCCCGCCACGAGTCCACACAGGCCGGCCGTGTCCGGGCCCTGCGAACCTCCCCCCGGAGCCCTTAGCGTGCCTGTGCCCACCTTCCGCGATCACGGAGGTCCCATCATGCGCATGTCCCGACGGTCCCTGCTCGCGGCCGGCACCGCCGCGGCCGCCCTGACGCCGCTGCCCGCGGGGGCGGCGGAGCGGGCCGCGCACTCCGGCTCCCGGCTGCGCACCGGTTTCGAGCGTCTGGCCGGGGACGGGTACGCCCTGCTCGACGGCGCCCGTGTGGGCGTGGTCACCAACCCCACGGGCGTCACCCGCGACGTGCGGCACATCGTCGACGTGATGCACGCCGACTCCCGTGTGGACCTGACGGCGGTCTTCGGCCCGGAGCACGGTTTCCGGGGCACCGCGCAGGCGGGCGGGTCCGAGGGGCGCTACGACGATCCGGCGACCGGACTGCCCGTCTACGACACCTACCTGAAGAGCGGCCAGGCGCTCGCGGACGTCTTCGCGGCCTCCGGCGTCGACACCGTCGTCTTCGACATCCAGGACGTGGGGGCGCGCTTCTACACGTACATCTGGACGCTGTACGACTGCATGGAGGCGGCGCGGCTCGCCGGGAAGCGGTTCGTGGTGCTCGACCGGCCGAACCCGGTCACCGGGCGGTCGGCCCGGGGGCCGGTCCTGCACAAGGAGTTCGCGACGTTCGTCGGGCGGCAGCCGATCGCGCAGGCGCACGGGATGACGGTGGCGGAGCTGGCCCGGCTCTTCAACGGGGAGTTCCTGGCGGCACCGGTGGAACTGGACACCGTGCTCATGTCGGGCTGGAGCCGCGACCGGTTCTACGACGCCTGGGGGCTGCCCTGGGTGCCGCCGAGCCCGAACATGCCGACGCCGGACACCGCGCTGGTGTACTCGGGGACCTGTCTCTTCGAGGGCACGAACCTGTCCGAGGGGCGGGGCACGACCCGCCCGTTCGAACTGCTCGGCGCGGAGGGCGTCGACGGGCGCTGGGCGGCGGCGGCCGGTGAACTGGACCTGCCCGGCGTGCACTTCAGAGAGGCCTACTTCGCCCCCACCTTCTCCAAGTTCCAGGGGAAGACCATCGGGGGTGTCCAGATCCATGTGCACGACCGGGCGGCGTTCGAGCCCGTCCGTACCGGGATCGCCCTGCTGGTGACCGCGAAGAGGGCCTGGAGCGGCTTCGCCTGGCGCTCCGACAACTGGATCGACAAGCTGACGGGCTCGACGCTGGTGCGCACGATGATCGACGCGGGTGCGGGCACCGACGAGGTCGTGGCGGCCTGGCAGGACGAACTGGACGCCTTCAGCAAGGTCCGGAAGCACTACCTCAGCTACAAGTAGGCCGGGGCCTCCTTCCCCGAACGAGTGAATGCGTGACGGATAGGTCGTCATGTATGGCCAACTTTCCCCGCCGGGTGGACGATGCGCCCATATCGCACCGCCCGCGGGGTCAGGGGGCCTGACATGACGGAACCGGCAGTGAGTGTTTCTCCCTACTGGGAGCTCACGTTCGACGCGGACGGTGACGTGGACGGCCGCGAACGGGACCGCTGGCTCCAGGAGGTGCGGCGGCGAAAGGTCCGCGACCTGATCGTCTTCACGCACGGCTGGAACAGCGACCGTTCGGCGGCCACCCGTCTCTTCAGTCAGTTCTTCGCACCCGTTCCCGAGCTCGCGCCGGCCGCGCGCCTCGGCTACGTGGGAGTGGTCTGGCCCTCGATGCGGTTCTCGGACGAGCCGATCCCGGACTTCCCGAGGACAGCGGCCGCCGCCCTCGCCCCGGCCGGCCCTTCACCGCTCGACAAGGACACCCGGCACGCCCTCCTGGAGGTGTTCCCCGGCCGGGCCACCGTGGTCGAGCAGATCACCCGGCTGCTGGACCAGCAGCCCGACGACGAGGCCTCGTTGGAGGAGTTCGGCCGTCTCGTACGCCTGCTCGTCGAGGTCCGGCCACAGGGACCGCAGACCTCCTTCGCCGCGGACACCCTGGCGGAGGGCGTCCCGGAGAGCGACCCCGAGATGCTCTTCGGGGACACCTCGGCGGTGTGCGGCGAGTTCGCGCGTGCGCTCGCCGGGGCCGGGTCCGGGGCCACGGTTGCGGGGACGTTCGCCCTGCCGCGGCTCTGGGACGGGGCGCTCGAACTCCTGCGCCAGGCGACGTACTACGCCATGAAGAGACGCGCGGGCACGGTCGGCGAGCGCGGGCTCGGACCGGCGATCGGCCGGCTCGCGGCGGTGGCGCCCGAAGTGCGCGTGCACCTGGTCGGGCACAGCTTCGGCGGCCGGCTGGTCTCCTTCGCGCTGCGCGGTCTGCCGCCCGGGGTGCACACGGTGAAGTCGGTGACACTGCTCCAAGGAGCCTTCTCGCACTACGCGTTCGCCGCGCGGCTGCCCCACGATCCGCGCGCGAGCGGTGTGCTGGACGGCCAGTACCACCGGATCGACGGCCCGCTGGTGTGCTGCTACTCCCACTTCGACTCGGCGCTCGGCACGGTCTACCCGCTGGCCTCGCGGATGGCGGGGGACGACCGGTCCGTCGTGGCGGACTTCGGCATCGGCCGTGCGCTCGGCGCGCAGTGGGGTGCGATGGGCCACGACGGGGTGCAGGCGGTGCCGGGGACGAGATCGTTCACGCTCGCCGAGGCGTTGCGCACGCGGCTTCCCCTCTCGGGGTGCGTGAACGTCGACGCCGCCTCGGTGGTGTGCCGGGGCGGCGCCCCGGCGGGCGCGCACAGCGACATCTGCCATCGCGAGCTGGCCCAGTTGGTGCTGGCGGCGGGCCGCGTACGCTGACCCGCCGCCGCTGCGGCGCCAGGCCCTCCTAGGAGGGGTTCCCCCGGCGCCGCCCCGTGCTCATCGGTGCGAGGTGTACTCGACGACCTGCTGGTAGGTCGGCCGGTTCTGCCAGGTGATCTTGCCGTGCTTGATGCCGCCGAGCGTCCGCTGGACGATCGAGTCGGCGCACCACTGGTCGCCCGCCGAGCACTGCTCGTCGCCGGGGTAGACGGTCGCCGCGGTCTTGCCGGCCGCCTCCTTCAGCGAGCTGATCAGGAGGTCCCGGCAGGCGGTGAGGCTGCCGCCGCCGCAGTACGTCTGCGACAGGCCGCCCTGCACGGACTCGCCGAGCACCGCCCGGATGTCCTTGTCGACATAGCTCCACCAGCCGTACTGGAAGGAGCTTCCGGCGTGCGAGCCGGTCGGTCCGTGTCCGGCGGACGGCGCCTCGTCGACGGGGAGGTTGTTGCCGAACGCGGTGTACAGGTCGCTGCCGAGCCCCGGCTGGAACTCCGCCTTCACCAGCAGCGGCCACCAGGCGTCCAGGATGCGGATCGCGTCGGCGTCGGCGTAGGTGTGCGAACCCGACGAGGTCTCCTTGCGTCTGGCGCCCGCCGTCACCCACGCGGACAGCTTGCTCACGGCGGCGGCCGCCGTGGAGTCCGTGACCGGCGAGCTGTTGACGACCTTGAGCAGGTCGGGGAGCACGTCCTCGGCGCGCAGGTCGGCGAGTGCCGCGTCGGCCATCGCCTTCACCAGCGCGGATCTGGTCACCCCGCCCGCCGCGACGAGCTTGGACACCCGGTCCTCCAGCAGGTCGCCCCGGTGCACCGAGCCGTTGCCCCAGGAGGCCGTGGTGTAGTCCTTGGCCTGCTTGTTGTTCCAGGAGATGTAGTAGTCCTGGTCCAGCGAGTTGGGGTGCGCGGACGCCGGGGTGTAGGAGGCGGTGTTCGTGGCCGGGTCCCAGCCGCGCCACTCGTACGCGGACTGCGCCCAGACCGGGAACTCCGCGTCGACGCCGTTCGCCCGTACCGGGTTGTCACCGCTGTTGTAGTAGGCGGTGTGCGCCGAGTCCGCGTAGAACCAGTTGAAGGTGTAGTTGATGTTCTGCACCGCGCTCTGGAAGGTCGCCGGACTCTTCACGAAGTCGGGGTCGTTGAGCATCTGGAAGCCGATGATCGAGTCGGCCTCGTGCATGAAGGAGGTGCGCAGGGTGGTGTACGCGACCTTCTTGCCGCCCACCGTCGCGCGATAGGCCACGGGCCCGTACTTGGTGCGGTAGACCTGCATCCGGTACGAGCCGGCCGCGGTGCCGTCGGCCGTGGTCGGCTTCCAGGAGTTGGTCCGCTCGACCTTGTCCATCGCCGTGCAGGTGCCGTGGTACAGGTAGTGGTAGTCGTCCTGGCACAGTTCGACGGCGTACGTGTCGATGATGTCCTGGCCGGAGGTCGTCGCGCTCCAGGAGTAGTCCTGGCCGCGGCCGAGTTCGACGTACATGCTCAGCCCCGCGAAGGAGGCGCCGCGGGCGCTGATCCCGGGCCCCTGGATCTCCTGGAGCATGAGGAGCTGTGGCGCGAAATAGCCGGTCTGCGGGCCGAAGACGGCGATCGGGTGGCCGCTCGCGGTGTGCTTGCCGCTGACCACGAGGGCGTTGGACATCCCGCGCTTCGCCGAGGTGAGCGCGGTCCTGGCCGCGGTCGTCGAGGCGCCGGCGGCGCTCGCGGTGGCCGCGCTGCCCGTGCGGTCGTAGACCAGCGGCTCCTGGGTCACCGAGCCGGCGTCGGGCAGGGCCTCGCCCTGCGCGCTGTCGGGCTTGGTGGCGTACGGGAAGCTCTCCCCGTTGTGCACGGTGAGCGCGGCTTCCGGGTCGTTGCGCTCGCGGAAGGACTCCCAGACCTTGGTGCCCTCGGCGACGCCGTACTTGGACTGGGCGGCGAGCAGGGAGATGGCGTTGTTGACCTCGCCGCCGCCGCCGGAGCCGAAGAGCGAGCCGATGACGGAGGCCAGCGCGACCAGGTCGGTGAGCTTGAAGTGGTCGATGGTACCGGCGTTGGTGATGGAGTCCTTGTGGCCGGTCAGGACGTACTCGCCGGGGAAGTAGCGGCCGCTGTCGGAGGCGTCGATGTAGGCGTTGACGCCGTCGATGTAGGCGTTCGCGTCGGCGAGCGCCTGGGCGCCGCGGGCTCCGGCCTTGGCGGTGGCGCTGTCGATCTGGGCCTGCAGGTCGGCCTCGGTGTAGGGCGCGTTGCGCCAGAACTCCTGCTCGAGGCCCTGGTTGGAGGGCGCGCCGCCGGCGAAGCTGGTGAGCTGGCCGCGTCCCACGTGCCGGAAGACGTCCATGAGCCACAGCCGGTCCTGGGCCGCGGCGTATCCGGCGCCGTACTCGGTGCCGTAGCGGGTGGTGCCGGTGATGTGCGGAACGCCCGTCTTCTTGTCGCGGACGATCGTCACGTCCGTGCGGCCGCCGGGCTTGGTGGTCGACTCGACCTGGCCCGAGGCGACGCCGAAGGAGGCGTCGTTGAAGAAGTCGTTGATCTTGGCGTCGGTGAGCGTGGAGTAGCCCGCGGGCAGGTTGCCGTAGAGGCCGAGCTGGTCCTCGGCGTGGCTGGGCTGGGTGCCGAAGATCTGGTTGAGCAGGATCTGGGCGAGGGTGGCGTTGCCGTTCTCACCGGGCGGCAGGATGTCCGAACACTGGCCGCCGCAGTAGTCGTTCGCGGCGGCCGTCGCCGAGGTGTCCGCGGCCGCCGCAGGGGAAAGCGGCGACAAAAGACCGGCAATGAGCACGCATAGGGATGCCGCCTTGAGGAACTTGGGGAATCTGCGGGGAGTTCTCAGTCTGTCCAAGGTGGTGCGTGGGGCGCTGGGTGCCATGTCAGCTCCTACGAACGGGGGTGGCCGGACGTTACCGCCGGTATCCCCGGCTTGGAAGGTGAACATGCGTCAGTTTTTGGTTTCGCAGTGAACGAGGTTCCGCCGGAGACGCGGCGGGCGGCCGGCCGACGGTGACGGGAGGCGGGCTCAGGACACTCGGCGGGTGACTCGCGGGGGCGCCAAAAAATTGGATGGAGCCGAATCGCTTGTCGATACGTCTACTCGACGACGTCCGTACGGGACGGCGCCGAAGTGACCGGAGTTCAGGTGCAGGTGTGACGGAGGTGCAGGACGATGGCCGGTTTCCGGAGTCTGGCGAGACAGACGCGAGATCCGAGGTGTGATCTGGCGCTGCGGCGGTACTCACTGCGCAAGTGCCTGGAGAGGTTCGCCCCTTACGGGCATCGGGCGACCTGGGACCATCTGTGCTCCCGGGCGGGGTTCGACCCCGAGGACCGCTCCCCCGATCCGGCGCGGCTCGTGGCCGCACTGGACGAACTGGAGGAGGCCCGGTCCGTCTGGCTCGCCTACGAGGCCGAGTTCGCCGAACGCCGCAAGAAGGAGAAGCACGACGGCCTGCGCAGGCCGGGCAGTGTCGACGACTGGCACCGGCTGACCTGGGGCGGCTTCGGCGTCGCCTGGTGCGACGACCCCCGTGTCCACCCCCGTGAGCCGCTGGCCGAGGTGCTGCGCCGGCTCATCGCGGCCCTGGAGCGCGAACCGGGCACCGTCTGCCCCGTGTGCGCCGATGAGCGCCTTGTCTGGATGTACGAACTGGCCCACGAACCGTCGTCGGGCCCCGTCTGCACGAGCTGCGGAATCGTGGTGCCGCGGCCCGTCCTGACCCCGGAGGCCCTGGCCGGCGCCAGGCGCGGCCGGCTGCTCGTGTCCGCGTGAGCACCACGCCCGGCCGAGCGGCCCGCCCGCGCGGCCGGGTGCACGTCGCCGCCGCGGGGCGGCGACGGTAGCAGGGGTAAATCCGCTGGTTCCAGCCGTTTCTCCCAAGGACAGTTGGGGGCGATGAAACACGGCTGAGCAACCCGAGGAGTCCCCCATGTCGACGCTGCGCGTCACCGCCGAAGTGCTGACCGTCCACGAACACCCGAACGCCGACGCGCTCGAACTGGCCCAGGTGGGCCTGTACCGTGCCGTGGTCGCCAAGGGCGCGTACCGCACCGGCGAGTGGGCGCTCTACATCCCGGAGCAGTCCGTGCTGCCGGCCCCGCTGATCGAGGAGCTGGGGCTGACGGGGCGTCTGGCGGGCAGTTCGGCGGACCGGGTCAGGGCGGTACGGCTGCGCGGTGAGCTGTCGCAGGGCATCGTGTGCCGCCCGAAGGCGCTGGCCGACGTGGACCTGGCGCGGGCCGCCGAGGAGGGCGCCGACTTCGCGGAGCTCCTCGGCATCGTGAAATGGGTCCCGCCGGTCCCGCCCACGATGAACGGCGACGTGGAGGCGGCGCCCGACCTGCTGCCCTGGGTCGACATCGAGAACATCCAGCGCTACCCGGACATCTTCACCCCGGGCGAGCCCGTCGTCGTGACGGAGAAGCTGCACGGTTCGGCCTGCCTGCTGACCTACCTCGCCGACGAGGACCGCGTCCACGTCTCCTCGAAGGGCTTCGGCGCCAAGTCCCTGGCGCTGAAGGAGGATCCGCGCAATCTGTACTGGCGCGCGGTGCGCGGGCACAAAGTCGCGGAAGCCGCCGCGCGGATCGCCGGACGCCTCGGCGCGCGCCGCGTCGGCATCTTCGGCGAGGTGTACGGAGCCGGTGTGCAGGACCTGTCGTACGGCGCCGACGGACGCCGCGAGACGATCGGCTACGCCGTCTTCGACGTGTCCGCGGAGATCGGCGGCGAGGTCCGCTGGCTGGACGCGCAGGAGCTGCTGGCGGGTGAACTCCCGCTGGTGCCGCGGCTGTACGAGGGTCCGTACGACGTCGAGCGCGTCCTTGCGACCGCCTCCGGCCGGGAGACCGTGTCCGGCCGCGCCCTGCATCTGCGCGAGGGGGTCGTGATCCGCCCCGGGGCTCCCGCTCCCGACGGACCGGAGGGGACCTTCGTCGCCGCCGAGCGGTACAGCCCGGTGACGGGCGGCCGGGCCATAGCGAAGGCGGTCAGCCCGGCCTATCTGACCCGCAAGGGCGGCACGGAGTACGAGTAGGCACGGGACCCGTCAGCGGCAGTCCTCCGCCGCCGGCTCCCGTCGCGCCCCCGGTTCGCACGCCGGTCCCGGTCTCCGCTCCCGCGGGACCGGCGCCGGCTGTGCGCCGTCCGGCTCCGCCATGAGCCGTGAACCGGCCTGGCGCCCGCCGAGGACGTCGTCGGGGTTGGAGAGCACACAGGTCTCCAGGGACAGACAGCCGCAGCCGATGCAGTCCGTGAGGTGGTCGCGCAGCCGGCCGAGCTGCTTGATGCGCTCGTCGAGTTCAAAGCGCCAGGCCCGGGACAGCCGGGCCCAGTCCTCCCGCGTCGGCGTGCGCTCCTCGGGGAGTTCGGCCAGCGCCTCGCGGATCGTGGCGAGCGGGATGCCGACACGCTGGGCGGCCCGCACGAAGGCGACCCGGCGCAGCGCGTCACGGTGGTAGCGGCGCTGGTTGCCCGAGGTGCGGCGGCTGGAGATCAGGCCCTTGGACTCGTAGAAGTGCAGGGCGGACACGGCCGCGCCGCTGCGGGCCGACAACTGTCCGACGGTCAGCTCGTGGACCGTCTCGGGAATCTGGGGCACTCCTCCAACCTACCTACCGCGCCACCCGTCCGGTCCGTTGACATGCGCCGCCCGGCCGACCATGCTAAGCAGTCGCTTAGACTATGAGATGCGGGAGGCCAGGGACATGGCAGAGCCGAGGACGTTCGCGACGGTCGAGGAGCTGCGGGGCGCCGTGGGCGAGCAGCTGGGACACACGGACTGGGTCGAGATCGAGCAGAAGCGCATCGACCTCTTCGCCGAGGCCACCGGCGACCACCAGTGGATCCACGTCGACCCCGCGAAGGCCGCGACGGGTCCGTTCGGCACCACGATCGCGCACGGTTATCTCACCCTGTCGCTGCTGCCGCTCTTCGGCCCGCAGCTGATCGCCGTCGAGGGCGTGAAGATGGGCGTCAACTACGGGACGAACAAGGTCCGCTTCCCCGCGCCCGTCCCGGTCGGCTCACGGCTGCGCGCCACCGGGACGATCACCGCGGTGGACGACGTGCCCGGCGGCGTACAGGTCTCCCTCGCCTTCACCGTGGAGCGCGAGGGCGGCGACAAGCCCGTGTGCGTCGCGGAGTCGGTCTCCCGCTACTACCTCTGACACCGGGCCCGACGACCTGAGGCACCGGGACCGACCGCCTCCGGGCCCGCGGCCGGCGGGGCTATCCCTTGAAGCCCACCATCCGCCGGACCAGGTCGGCGTACAGCGCGCCGACCTCGTCCGGCGTGCGGGGGCCCTCGACGTTGAACCAGCGGGCCACGTCGATGCACAGGGACAGCACGGCGACGGTGGTCCCGGGGACGTCCGGGACGTCGAACTCGCCGGTCGCGACACCGTCCTGGATGATGCCGCGGACCTCCGCGTCGACCTGCCGGCGCAGCGCGATGATCTCCGCGCGGGCGTCGGGCCCGAGCGCCTCCAGTTCGTACTGGACGACGCGGGCGGTGGTGTGCTGGCCCGCGTGCCACCGTACGAAGGACCGCACGGCGTCGGAGAGCCGTTCGGCCGCCGTGCCCTCGGCCCCGGCGGCGGTGCGCACGATGTCGAGCGCCTTGTCGTGGCCGATGCGGCTGATCCGGTGGAGCAGCTCTTCCTTGGTCTTGTAGTGGATGTACAGAGCGGCCGGGCTCATGCCCGCGCGGCCCGCGATGTCCCGGGTGGTCGTGGCGTGGTACCCGCGCTCGGCGAAGGCCTCGACCGCGGCCACGAGCAGCCGCCGCGCCGCGTCCGGGGTCACCTCGGCCCACGGCTGCATCTCGCCGCCGGACGTCTCCTGCGCCGTGCTCATCGCTCACTCGCCCTTCTCGGTGACAGGAGCTACACCATACCGCCGAAGGTGAGCGGTCGCTTAGCGCGCCTGCTCAGATCTTCTCGAAAGGGTCGTGCTCGGCGAGGAGCTTCTCCAGCCGCGCCTGGTCGACCCGGCTCACTATCTGACCGGCCTCCTGCCGGTCCCTGATCACCTTGGCCAGGGTGAAGGCGGAGGTGACGAGGTACAGGACCGCGATGGCCAGGAAGGCCCGGACCCAGGCATCGGTGTCCAGCCGATAGATGCCGATGGACGTGGCCGCCATGGCGATGGCGAAGGAGGCGACGGCCTGGCCGTAGAAGGCGGTCGTGCTCTGCTGTTTGACGGGTGTCTCGGTCATGGGACAAGGATCGGCGGACGTGGCCGCCGCCACATCCGCCGTCGTACTCAGGCACGTACTCAGCGTCAGAACGCCGAGACACCCGTCAGGGCACGTCCGATGAGCAGTTTCTGTATCTGGCTGGTGCCCTCGTAGAGGGTCATCACCCGGGCGTCGCGCAGCAGTTTGCCGACCGGGTACTCGTCGATGTATCCGTAACCGCCGAAGACCTGGAGGGCGTTGTTCGCCGCGCGCACGGCCGCCTCGGAGGCGAAGAGCTTGGCCTTCGAGGACTCGGTCGCGAACGGCAGTCCGCGGTCCACGAGGTCGGCGACCCGCCAGGTCAGCAGCCGCGCCGCGTCCACGTCGACGGCGATGTCGCTGATCAGCTCCTGGACGAGCTGGTGGTGGGCGATCGTCTTGCCGAACTGCTCCCGCTCGGTCGCGTAGGCCACCGCCGCGTCGAGGGCGGCCTGGGCGATGCCGACACAGCCCGCGGCCACCGACATCCTGCCCTTCGCCAGTGCCGACATGGCCACCGTGAAGCCCTTGCCCTCGGGCGCCATCATCGCGCTCGCCGGCACGCGCACGTCCTCGAAGGCGAGTTCGGCGGTGGCCTGGCCGCGCAGCCCGAGCTTGCCGTGGACGGTGCGGCGGGTCAGGCCGGGGGTGTCGGTGGGCACCAGGAAGGCGGAGACGCCCTTGTGGCCCGGGGCGTCCGTGGAGCGTGCGAAGAGCAGCACGACATCGGCCCAGGTGCCGTTCGTGATGAACATCTTGCTGCCGTTGATCACGTAGTCGCCGCCGTCGCGCACGGCGCGGGTCGAGAGCTGTCCCGCGTCGGAGCCGGTGCCGGGCTCGGTGAGCCCGAAGCAGCCGACGTACTCGCCGGAGGTCAGCCCCGGCAGCCAGCGCCGCTTCTGCTCCTCGTTCCCCCAGGCGGCGATCGACTTGGCGACGAGCCCGAGCGAGACGGAGACGATCCCGCGCACGGAGGAGTCCCCGCGCCCGAGTTCCTCGGTGACCAGGCAGTACGCGAGGTGGTCGCCGCCGCTGCCGCCGTACTCCTCGTCGACGGTGAGACCGAGGAAGCCGACCTCGCCGAGCTTCTTCACGATGGAGCGGTCGACGTCCTCCGCGCGGTCCCAGGCGACGACGTGCGGGGCGATCTCGCGGTGCACGAAGTCCTTGGCGAGCTGCCGGACGGCGGTCTGCTCATCGCTGAGCCCAAGGTTCATGCCGGGTCACCCCACAGATAGCGGACTTTGAAAGCCGTACATTTAAATTAGCACTGCTAGTTTCATGGTGCAGCCCTACTATGTGCGCCATGGCCCGACCGCGCAAGCCCCTCCTCAGCACCGACCGCATCGTCGAGACGGCACGGGCACTGGTGGACGCCGAGGGCCTGGCTGCCGTCTCGACGCGCCGGCTCGCGGCGGAACTGGGCGTGAGCGGACCCTCCCTCTACAACCACTTCCGCACCAAGGACCAGATCCTCGAGGCGGTCGCGGACTCGGTGAGCGCGCAGGTCGAACTGTCGATGTTCGAGGACGGCCGCGACTGGCGGACCGCGCTGCGCGACTGGGCCGTCTCCTACCGCGCGGCCCTGCGCGACCACCCGAACATCGTCCCGGTCCTCGCCCGCGGGCCGGGCCGCAGGCCCGCCGGACTCCGGCTCGCGGACGCCGTCTTCGGCGCCATGGTCGACGCGGGCTGGCCGCCGGCCCAGGCGACCTCGATCGGGGCGCTGATGCGGTACTTCATCATGGGGTCCGCTCTGGGTTCCTTCGCCGGCGGCTTCGTGGACGACGAGAGCGCGTACGACCCGGAGGACTACCCCCACCTGGGACAGGCGCACCTGCTCGCCGAACAGCAGGAGAAGATCGACGAGCGGGCCTTCGAGACAGGGCTCGGCGCCCTCCTCGACGGCCTCGCGGTGCAGTACGCGGGGCTCGTCCGGGAGGGCTGAGCGGCCGGGGTCCGCGGCCGGGCTCGGGAGTGCGTTCCCGATCGGCCGCTGGTCGGGGGCCGGCCGGCCTCGGCGGCCGGGGGTGTCCTCGAGGTCCGAAATCCGCGAGACCGGCCACCGTGTCCCGCCTAGCCTCTGGAGCATGATGAACACCTCCCCCGCCGCGGCGCCAGGTCGGCGCGCCCACCTGCTCGCCGCCGGAGCCGCGGCCGTCACCGTCGTCCTGTGGGCCTCCGCGTTCGTCGCGATCCGCAGCGCGGGGGCCGCGTACTCGCCCGGCGCGCTGGCCCTCGGACGCCTGCTGGCCGGAGCCCTGGTGCTCGGTGCCGTGTGCGTCGTACGGGGCGAGGGGCTGCCGCCGCGCGGTGCCTGGCGCGGCATCGCGATATCCGGGGTGCTGTGGTTCGGCTTCTACATGGTCGCCCTGAACTGGGGCGAGCAGCAGGTGGACGCCGGTACGGCGGCGCTGGTGGTGAACATCGGCCCGATCCTGATCGCCCTGCTCGGCGCCCGGCTGCTCGGGGACGCGATGCCGCCGCGGCTGCTGGCCGGCATGGCGGTGTCGTTCGCGGGCGCGGTCGCGGTGGGGCTGTCGATGTCCGGTGACGGCGGTTCGTCGGTGCTCGGGGTCGTCCTGTGTCTGCTCGCCGCCGTCGCGTACGCCGCGGGCGTCGTCGCGCAGAAGCCGGCGCTCGGGCGGGCGAGCGTGCTCCAGGTGACGACGTTCGGCTGTCTGGTCGGGGCCGTGGTGTGCCTGCCGTTCGCGGGGCAACTCGTCCACGACGCGGGCGCCGCGCCCCTGTCGGCCACGCTGAACATGGTCTATCTGGGCGTCTTCCCGACCGCGCTGGCCTTCACGACCTGGGCGTACGCCCTGTCCCGGACGAGTGCCAGCCGCATGGGCGCGACGACGTACGCGGTGCCCGCCCTGGTGGTGCTGATGTCCTGGCTCTTCCTCGACGAGGTCCCGGGACTGCTGACGCTGGCGGGCGGGGTGCTGTGTCTGGCCGGTGTGGCGGTGTCACGCTCCCGGCCGCGCCGGGAGGCGCCGTCGGCGGAGCTGCCCGTGCCGGATGCCGCCGCGGTACCGGCCGCCGTGCCCGGTGGGGCGCCCTCGCCGGCCCCGGACGCGGGCACGGCTCCGGAGGGAGCTCCGGTGCCCACGACGGCGGCGGAGGCCGGCAGCCGGACCGAACAGGCCTGACCTCCGGGCCGCCTCGGGGACGCTCACGTCCTTCCGGGGCGGCCCGGAGGCGTCAGCCGCGGGGAACGCCGGACGGGGGCCGCCGTGCAGGCGCCACCGGGCCGGGTCGCCGGACAGACGCCGCCCGGCAGGCGCCACCCGGCAGGCGCCACCGGGCGGGCTCGCCGGCCAGGTGCCGCCAGGCAGAAGCCGCCGGGCGGGAACGCCGGACATACACCGCCAGGCAGGCGTTAGAAGACCACCAGCGACCGGCCCCCCTTGCCGGCGATCATGTTGTCGAAGGCCGCCGGGATGCCGTCCAGGGCGATGCGGTCGGTGACCAGGCCGCCGAGGTCCAGCCGGCCGGCGCGGACGTGCTCGGCGAGCACCGGGAGATCGCGTGCCGGGTCGGAGTCGCCGTACACGCAGCCGGCGAGGGTCCTGCCCCAGTGGAAGATCTCCAGGGCGTTGAAGGTGACCTGCTGGTCCTTGCCGCCGATGCCGACCACGGTGGTGCGGCCACCGCGCCGGGTCGACTCCCAGGCGGTACGGATGGTGACGGCGCGGCCGACGCACTCGACGGCGACGTCGACGCCGTGACCGCCGGTCAGGGCGCGGATCTCGCGGGCGGTGGTGCCGGAGGCGACGACGTAGTCGGTGGCCCCGGCCTCCCGGGCCAGCGCCTCCTTCTCGGGCGAGACGTCCACCGCGACGATCTGCGGCGCGCCCGCGATCCGGGCGGCCTGCAGAGCGGCGAGCCCGACCCCGCCGGCCCCGAACACGGCGACGGTCTCGCCCGGCCGGACCTTGGCGGAGTGGTGCACGGCGCCGTAGCCGGTGAGGACGGCACAGCCGAGCAGGGCGGCCTCGGTGAGCGGGATGCCGTCCGGGGCGGGCAGGACGCAGGCCACCGGCACCACCGTCTCCTCGGCGAACGCGGCGACGTTCAGGCCGGGGTGCAGATCGCTCCCGTCGGAGGCGCGGCGGGCGTAGACCGTTCCCGCGCCGGTGAGCGCGTCGGCGCACAGCCACACCTCGCCGAGCGAGCAGGCGTGACAACGCCCGCAGGAGGGGGCCCAGTTGAGGACGACAGGGGTGCCGGGCGCGACCTCGGTGACCCCCTCACCGACGGCGACGACGGTGCCGGCGCCCTCATGGCCGAGCACGGCGGGCACCGGGACCCGCATGGTGCCGTTGGTCAGGGACAGGTCGGAGTGGCAGACCCCGGCGGCGGCGAGTCTCACCCGGACCTGGCCCGGTCCGGGATCGGGGAGTTCGATCTCGGCGATCTCCAGGGGGGCACCCACGGCGGAAAGGACGGCGGCGCGAACCACGTGAACGCTCCTAGAACTGGAGGGACTTGGTCTGGAGGTATTCGGACAGGCCGTGGGCGCCGAGTTCGCGTCCCACGCCCGACTGCTTGTAACCCCCGAAGGGGGCCAGGGGGTTGAAACGTCCCCCGTTGATGTCGACCTGGCCGGTGTCGAGCCGCCGCGCGAACGCGACCGCCTCCGACTCCTCGCCCGCCCACACCGCTCCCGCGAGCCCGTACACGGTGCCGTTGGCGATCCGCAGGGCGTCCTCCTCGTCCTCGTAGCGCAGGATCGACAGGACCGGGCCGAAGATCTCCTCCTGCGCGATCGTCATCCCCTCGGTGACGTCGGCGAAGACGGTGGGGCTGACGAAGTAGCCCTGTTCGCGCGGGGATTCGGCGCCACCCGCGACGAGCCGCGCGCCCTCGGCGACGCCCTTCTCGATGTATCCGCGCACCCGGTCCCGCTGCCGCGCGTTGACGACGGGCCCGATGCGGTCGCCGTACTTCACGGCGGCGGCCGCGGCGAGCTCGACCGCTTCGTCGTAGCGCTCGGCGGGGACCAGCATGCGGGTCCAGGCGCTGCACGTCTGGCCGGAGTTGGACATCACGTTGGCCACGCCGACGTTCACGGCCTTGGCGAGGTCGGCGCTCGCCAGGATGACGTTGGCGGACTTGCCGCCGAGTTCGAGGGCGACCCGCTTGACCGCCGCACCGGCGGCCGCGCCGATCCTCCGGCCGACGGCGGTGGAGCCGGTGAAGGAGACCAGGTCGACGTCCGGGTGCTCGGCGAGGGCCTGGCCCGCGACCGGGCCGAGGCCGGTGACGAGGTTGAAGACACCGGCCGGGACGCCCGCCTCGGCCACGGCCTCGGCGAAGAGCTGGGCGGTGAGCGGGGTGTCCTCGGCGGGCTTCAGCACCACCGTGCAGCCGGCGGCGAGCGCGGAGGCGACCTTGGCGACGATCTGGTGCAGCGGGTAGTTCCAGGGCGTGATCGCGCCGACGACGCCGACCGGCTCCTGGTAGACGGTCGAGTTGCCGACCTTCTCCTCGAAGGCGTACGTCGCCGCCAGTTCGGCGTAGGAACCGGCGACCAGCAGCGGGACGCCCGCGTGCACCGCCTGGGAGAAGGCGAGCGGCGCTCCGAGCTCGGCGGTGACGGTCTCGGCGATCTCGTCCTTGCGGGCGGCCAGGACGTCCCTGAGGGCGGTGAGCCGGGCGGCCCGTTCGGCGGGCGGGGTGGCGGCCCAGCCGGGGAACGCGGCACGCGCGGCGCGTACGGCGGTGTCGACGTCCTCGGCCGTGCCCGCCGGGACGTGGCCGATCACCTGCTCGTCGACCGGGTTCACGACCTCGATCGTGTCCCGTCCGGCGGCGGGGCGCCACGCCCCGTCGATGTACATGCCGTCATGTGCCTTCATCGTGTTCCTCCCGGGCGGGGGCAGCGTCGTCCGGACCCTAAACTAGCGATGATAGTTTTGCGGCGCCAGGGTGACCTGCCGCACGGCAGGTCACCGGCACCCGTCACCCTCACCTGAGGAGTCCGAGCCGCACGCCCCGGGAGGTCACTCCTCCAGGTCGGGCAGCCGCTCCGGCGCCGGGCAGATCCGCTCGCCGCTCCGGTCGAAGACGAACAGGTGCGCGAGGTCCACGAGCAGCGGGACCTGCATGCCGTGGCGGAGGTCGATGTCGGGCGTGGTGCGCACGACGAGATCGCCGGGCAGCAGCCCCTCGGGCGGTGTGTGCCCGGAGTGATCGGCCTCGTCGTCCGAGGGGTGGTCGAGGACGACGACGGGTCCGGCCCGCAGCGCCCCTGCGCGCTCCCGCAGCCGGTCCAGGACGGTGCCGTCACGGCGGCGCCGGCGCGTCGGGCGGGACGGGCGCGGCGACTCCAGCTCGGGCACGAAGGCGGGCCGCGAACCCGTGTTGAAGTGGACGAGGACCTCGTGCCCCTGGAACTCCACGTGCTCGACCAGACCGGTGATCGCCACCTCGCCCGGCCTGGCCTGCGAGGGCCTGGCGAGCCGGATGGCCTCGGAGCGCAGCCCGACGATGACCTCGCGGCCCTGCTGCACCCGGAGCAACTGGTGGTCCAGGCACAGGGGTTCGGGCAGCCGCAGGTACTGCTTGCCGAGGCTGATCGTCATGGCGCCGTCGAGCGGGGCCCGGACGAGTCCGCGCAGCAGGTTGATCCGGGGGGTGCCGATGAAGGCGGCGACGAAGACGTTCGCGGGAAGCGCGTAGACCGTGCGGGGCGTGCCCAGTTGCTGGAGGAGCCCGCCGCGCATCACGGCCACCCGGTCGCCGAGCGACATGGCCTCGGCCTGGTCGTGGGTGACGTAGACCGTGGTGGCGCCCAGGTTCCTGGTGAGCTTGGAGATCTCGGCCCGCAGGTGGTTGCGGAGCTTGGCGTCGAGGTTGGACAGCGGCTCGTCCATCAGGAACGCGGAGGGGTGGCGCGCTATCGCCCGGCCCATCGCGACGCGCTGCCGCTCGCCGCCGGAGAGCTGGTTGGGGAAGCGGTCGAGGAGGTCCTGGATGCCGAGCATCCGGGCGGTGGCGTCCACCCGGGCCCGGGGGTCCTCGCCGGGCGTCTCGATCCGCAGCGGGAAGCCGATGTTGTCGCGGCTGGTCATGCTCGGATAGAGGGCGAAGTTCTGGAACACCATGGCCATGTTCCGCTCGGAGGGCGGCAGGTCGTTGGAGTACTCCCCGTCCAGGCGCACCTCGCCCTCGGTGACCTCTTCGAGTCCCGCGATCATCCTCAGCACGGTCGACTTGCCGCAGCCCGAGGGGCCGAGCAGCACGAGGAATTCGCCGGGCCGGATGTCCAGCGAGAACCGTTCCACCGCACGGGGCCCGCGGGCGTACGACTTGCTGACGTGGTGCAGGGAGATGGCGCGTGTCATGACGGGTGCCCCCGGGGGCGTGCAAGGCGCTGGTGCTCCGCGGCCGGTCGTCCCGCACGGTCGTACGGGACCTTGGGTCACGGAAGCTAACGGACCGCACACGTCCGGGGGAAGACACGTGGCGGTATCGGACGGGCGGGTTCGGTACGGGCGGAAACGGACGATCGGCTACCGGTCGGGCCGGGACCGGGCACCGGGAGCTCCCGCCACGGCCCCGGTACGCGGTGACGGCGTCGGTCTCAACGGCCGCCGGCCTTCCCCCGGATCTGCGTGAGGTGGGCGAAGGCGATGACGTTGGCGGCGTATCCGTTCTTCCGGTCGTAGGCGCCGCCGCAGGTGATCAGACGCAGTTCGGGGCGCCCCCGGTCGCCGTACACCTCCTGGTCGGGGAAGTGCGCCTTCGCGTACGTGCGTACGACGTCCACCGTATAGACGGCGGTCCGCCCGTCCACGCGCCGAGCCTCGACGCGCGCGCCGCGGCGGATGCGTTCGAGCGGGGCGAAGACGGCGGGGCCCGTCCGGGTGTCGCGATGGCCGACGACGAGGGCCGTGCCGCGCTCGCCGGGCGAGGGGCCGTTCGTGTACCAGCCGACGGGCTTCGGGTCGTCCACGGGCGGGGCGGTGAGCCGCCGTTCGCGGTCCAGCAGGAGGCCGATGACCGGCGCGTCGACACCGAGGGAGGGAATCCGCAGCGAGACGGCCCGGGAGCGCGGCAGCGGTGCGGGCGGGGGCGCGGGCCGGGGCGCCCGGCGGGCGGCCGGGGACGGATGCCGCCGGGTACCGTGCGCGGCACCGCCGGGGCGGGCGTCCGGTGCGTGCCCGGCGCCCGCCTTCCCGGCCGGAGCCGGGGAGGCGGCGCCGGCGTCGCGTACGGCGCCGGACGCCACCGTCCCGGCGGGCTCGTCGTCCCCCGCCCACCAGACGCCGCCCACCACCAGCGTGACGGCGACCACCAGGGTCCTCGTCAGGCGGTAGGCGCGCGTCCGGTACCAGGGCCTCCGTCGTCTACGCGGCGCCATTGTTGCGTCGGCGCAGCCGCAGGAACACGACTCCCCCGGCCACGACGAGGCCGGCGGCCGCCGCACCGGCCACCGGTGAGAAGTTCTGCGCGTGGGCGAGTCCACCGCCGCCGGCCGGCGGTCCGCCGTTGGGGCCCGGGCCGCCCTGCTGCCCGCCGGGACCGCCCTGCTGTCCACCGGGGCCGCCCTGCTGTCCACCGGGGCCGCCCTGCTGTCCGCCGGGGCCGCCCGTCTGGCCGGGCATCGCGGTAGGTCCGCCGGTCCTGGTCGACGTCGGGCTCGGGCTCGGAGAGCCGTCGGGGCAGTCGACCTTGAAGACCTTGCTCTTGCCGGCGCCGTTCTCGCCCTGGAAGTTCCAGGTCAGCTTGTACTGGCCGTCGGGCAGGGTGAAGATGCGGGTCCCGGCGCGCCCGGTGGGGGACGCGGTCAGCGTGCCCGCCAGGACGGGGTCGCCCGCGGCGCCGGGCTGGTGCGCGATCGACCAGGAGACCTGCTGTCCCGCGTCGAAGTTGAAGCCGTCGAGGTAGAACCGGCAGACCTTCGGATCGTCCCGCTGGTTCTCGAACGGCGTGTTCGCGTCGTGGACCTTGACGTCGCCGTTGTCACCGGGGGCGGCGACGGCGGCCGGGGCACCGAGGAGAGCGGTGCCCGCGACCGCGAGGGCGGCGAGGGCGCCGGCGCCGCGCCGGGTCACGGACGGGACGCCGGCGCCGCGCTGTGGCGCGGAGAGGGACGGGGTGGGCATGCGAGCTCCTCCGAGTCAGATGATTTCATACCAATTTCAGTTCATCTGACTAGTTCTCACATAAGACCCGTAAAGGGACGCAACTGCGCCCGGACCCCCGTCAGGTATCGCTCTTCCGGCGCAAGGCCGCGCCGGGCCGCGACGGTTCGGCGGAGGCCCGGCGCGGCCCGGAACACGACGACAGGTCAGGGGCAGGCCGCCAGTTCCACCGGCACCCCGTTGAGGACGGCCGTTCCGGACAGCGGGTCCAGCAGCGAGCCGTCGAGAAGCTGGTTGACGTTGACTCCGGGGTCCAGGGCCGCGTGGCTCATCCGGGTGCCGGGGCGGTCGTGCCCCCAGCCGTGCGGAAGACTCACCACCCCGCGCCGCACGGTGTCGGTGACCTCCACCGGCGCGATCACCTCTCCCCCGGCGCCCTTGACCCGCACGGCCGACCCGTCGGCGAGCCCCAGCCGGGCCGCGTCGTCGGGGTGGACGTGCAGGGTGCAGCGGTTGGAACCGCCGGTGAGCGCGGGGACGTTGTGCATCCAGCTGTTGTTGGAGCGCAGATGCCGGCGGCCGACGAGGACGATCGCCGCCGGGCGTTCGCGCAGCGCCTCGCGCAGCCGCGGCAGGTCGCCCGCGATCGGTCCGGGCAGCAGCTCGATCTTCCCGCTGCGGGTCTTGAGCCGGCGCGGCAGGCAGGAGGTGAGCGGCCCGAGGTCGATGCCGTGCGGGTGCTCCAGCAGCCTGTCCAGGGTCAGACCGTCGGGACGTGCGCCGAAGCCGTCGCCGTACGGGCCGAGCCGCAGCATCATGTCGAGCCGGCGCTCGGGGCCGTTCTCGCCGGTGAGGGCGGCGGCGAGTTCCCGCGGGTCGCGTCCGTGGACCGGCGACGCGGCGTCCCCGGCCGCCTTGGCGAGGGCGCCCTCGATGACCATGGTGTCCACGGCGGAGGGGTCGGCTCCGTGCATGCCGGTCGCGGCGAGGACGAGCCGGGCGAGGATCTCGGTCTCCGCCATCCTGCCCTCCTCCAGGGGGACGGCGGGGCGGTTGTAGCGGACCTGGTTGCGGACGGCGAGGGTGTTGAACGCGAAGTCGTGGTGCGCGCTCCGGGAGGGCGGGGGCGGCGGCAGCACGACGTGCGCGTGGCGCGAGGTCTCGTTCAGGTACGGGTCGACGCTGACCATGAAGTCCAGCGATTCGAGGGCCTTGTCGAGCCGGAGGCCGTCGGGCGCGGACAGGACCGGGTTGGCGGCGACGGCGATGACCGCGCGGACCGGGCTGCCGTCCTCGGTCGGGGTGTCGATCTCCTCCGCCAGGGCGGCCAGCGGCAGTTCGCCCTTGGCCTCCGGGTGCCGGCTCACCCGGCTGTGCCAGCGGCCGAGGGAGAAGCCGCGGCCGGGGCCCGCCGGGCGGGGTGCCTTGTCGGTGGCGGCCGTCGGGAAGAGGGCGCCGCCGGGCCGGTCGAGGTTGCCGGTGAGGATGTTGAGGACGTCCACCAGCCAGCTCGCCAGGGTGCCGTGCGGGACCGTGCAGCTGCCGATGCGGCCGTAGACGGCGGCGGTCGGCGCGGCGGCCAGCTCACGCGCCAGTTCCCGGATCGTGGCGGCGTCCACCTCGCAGGCCGCGCTCGCCGCCTCGGGAGTGAAGTCCCGCAGCGCGTCCGGGAGTTCATCGACACCCTGGACGTGCGGGGCGAGCGCGCCGAGGTCGACGAGCTTCTCCTCGAACAGGACGTACGCCATCGCCGCGAGGAGCATCGCGTCGGTGCCGGGGCGGATGGCCACGTGGCGGTCGGCGAGCTTCGCCGTGCGCGTGCGGCGCGGGTCGATGACGGTGAGCGTGCCGCCGCGGGCCCGCAGCGCGCGGAGCCGGCCGGGGAAGTCGGGGGCGGTGCACAGACTCCCGTTGGACTCCAGCGGGTTGGCGCCGATGAGGAGCAGGTGGTCGGTGCGGTCCAGGTCCGGGACGGGGATCGCGTTGGCGTCGCCGAACAGCAGGCCGCTCGACACGTGCTTGGGCATCTGGTCGAGCGTGGAGGCGGAGAAGACGCTGTGCGTGCGCAGGGCGCCGAGCAGGACGGCCGGGTAGAGGGCGCCGGCCATGGTGTGGACGTTCGGGTTGCCGAGGACGACGCCGAGGGCGTGCGGCCCGTACCGCTCGACGACCGGGCGCAGTCCGGCGGCCACGGCGTCGAAGGCCTCCTCCCAGGTGGCCTCGCGCAGTTCGCCGTCCTCGCGGACGAGGGGGGTGCGCAGCCGGTCGGGGTCGCCGTCGGCGGCGCCGAACGAGGCGCCCTTCGGGCAGATGAAGCCCTTGCTGAACACGTCGTCGCGGTCGCCCCGGGCGCCGGTCACCCGGGTGCCCTCGATGGTCAGCGTCAGCCCGCAGGTGGCTTCGCACAGGGGGCAGACGCGCAGCGCGGTTCGGGAGTCGGGGGTGGTGCCGGACGTACGGGACACGGGTCCTCCCGGTGGGCGGTGGCTCGGTTGGCACACGGACGGGAGCGAGCATACCGACCGGTACGCATGACGGGGAGGGTACGGCGGGGGTCACCTGGGAACGCCGGAATGCGGGGACGGGCTAGGGGGCGGGCTGGTCGAGGACCCTGGCCAGGTACGCCCGCAGCAGTTCGCGCGTCTCCTCGATGATCCGTTCGTCCCCCGCGGGATCGACGCGGAAGGCCAGGTGGACCAGGGTGTCGGCGCTCTCCACGGCGACCAGGAAGCAGCGGCGCAGATCGTCGTCCGGGGTGCGGTCGAGAAAGCCCGAGAGCAGGTCGGTGAGGCGGTCGGCGACCCGGGTGTTGGGCTCGGCGTACCGGGCGCCGACGGGGATCTGGTTGCCGAAGTCGACCAGGGAGAAGCCCGGCGCGGTGCGCTTCATGGCCAGGTACTCGTCGAGCACCGCGTCCATCGCGGCCCGCCAGTCCGCCCCGTCCGCCCCGCGCAGGCTCTCGGTGACGCGTTCGGTGTAGAGCTCCAGGTTGCGCTGGGCGAGGGCGTCGGCCATCGCCCGCTTGTTGCCGAAGAAGCGGTAGACGGAGCCGATGGGCACACCGGCCCGTTGGGCCACGGCCCGTGTGCTCAGCCCGTCGTAGCCCACCTCGTCGAGGAGGTCGGCACAGGCGTCGAGGATTCTGGTCAGTCGTTCTGCGCTACGCCGCTGTACGGGCGCTCTACGGAGCGATGTCGCATGGGGCACGCTCTTCATGATGCCTTTCCGCCGGGGTCAGGTGAACCTCACCCATCAGTACGCACCTGCGTGCCCTGACCACTCATGTCCGGACGCACCCGCGCGCTCCGACCACTCATGTCCCGTGGGCATCCGCGCGCCCCGGCCACCCGTCGCGCCCCCGGTCCGCACCGGCCCGCGAGGGCGCCGGCGTCAGCCCTGCGCGGCGGGACCCGAGGCCGTGATGTCGGCCGTGCTCTCGACGGGCCTGCCGCGGACGGCCCACACGGTGCCGTCGTCCGCGTACAGCCGCACGGTGACCTGGTGGGTGCCGCGCGGCACCAGGTCCTCGGCCAGGTGGTACTCGGCGGCGCGCAGCAGGGCGACGGTCCGGCCGTCGACGTACAGGTGGGCGACACCGTGCCCGGCGACCGGCACGGCGCGCGTGCCCGCGGGCGAGAAGCCGAAGTTGCGGACGGTCAGCCGCACGTCCCAGCCGGTGGCGGAGTCCGGCTGGATCTCGATCGCGACCTCGGGTGCTCCCTTCCTGGCCACCTCACGGTAGAGCCGTCCCTCCTCGTCCATCTCGTCGAGCAATGTGCCCACGGGCGAGGCCGAGACCGTGGTCTCCCGCTCGTGCGCGTCACCGGCGCCGCAGCCCGCGGCTCCGCCGGACAGGGCGCAGACCGTGAGCGCGGTGAGCAGTCCACGTGTCCACCGCATGTGCGGGAGCGTAGAGCAAGGCCCATGGCGGCCGGATCCCCCTGAAGTCGGGTTCTTCGGCCGCGCGGACACCCCTGAGGACTAGTCCCCTGGCAAATCCGGCCAACCCGTGAGCCGCTCCCGCCGGCCTCTTGCGCGGGACGGGAGTGAATCCTACGGTGATGCATAGGAATCAGGCGCGAGGGAGCGATCATGAGCGGGGACGCGAGGAAGACGGCCGAGGGGCTGGCCTACCTCTCCGGATTCGGCAACGAACACAGCTCGGAGGCGGTCCCGGGGGCCCTGCCGCACGGCCGCAACGCGCCGCAGCGCGCACCGCTCGGGCTGTACGCGGAGCAGCTCAGCGGGTCGGCGTTCACCGAGCCGAGGGCGTCCAACCGGCGTTCGTGGCTGTACCGCATCCGGCCGTCGGCCGCGCACCCCGCGTTCACCCGCGCCGACAACGGCACGCTGCGGACGGCCCCGTTCACGGAGACCGTGCCCGACCCGAACCGGCTGCGCTGGAACCCGCTCCCCGAACCCCCCGCCGGGACGGACTTCCTCGCGGGCCTGTGGACGCTCGGCGGCAACGGCGACGCGAGCCAGCGCACCGGGATGGCGGTGCACCTCTACCACGCCGACGCGTCGATGGAGCGGGTGTTCAGCGACGCCGACGGCGAGCTGCTGATCGTCCCGGAGCGCGGCGGACTGCTGCTGCGCACCGAGTTCGGCCTGCTGCACGTGGAGCCGGGCCAGGTGGCGCTGATCCCCCGCGGGGTGCGCTTCCGGGTGGAGCTGCTGGACACGGCGGAGGGCGGTCACGGCTCCCGCGGGTACGTGTGCGAGAACTACGGGGCGCCCTTCCAGCTTCCCGACCTCGGCCCGATCGGCGCCAACGGCCTCGCCAACACCCGTGACTTCCTCGCCCCGGTCGCCGCCTACGAGGACGTCGAGGGCCCGGTCGAGGTGGTGAACAAGTTCTGCGGCAACCTCTGGACGGCGACGTACGACCACTCGCCGCTGGACGTCGTCGCCTGGCACGGCAACCACGTGCCGTACGTGTACGACCTGCACCGCTTCAATGTGATCGGCTCCATCAGCTACGACCACCCGGACCCCTCGATCTTCACGGTGCTCACCTCGCCGTCCGACACCCCGGGTCTGGCCGGTGTCGACTTCGTCGTCTTCGCGCCGCGCTGGCTGGTGGGCGAGGACACGTTCCGGCCGCCGTACTTCCACCGGAACGTGATGAGCGAGTACATGGGGCTCATCGAGGGGGCGTACGACGCGAAGGCGGAGGGCTTCGTGCCGGGCGGCGGCTCGCTGCACAACATGATGTCGGCGCACGGCCCGGACGAGGAGACCTTCCTGCGCGCCAGCGCCGCCGAGCTCAGGCCGCAGAAGATCGACGACGGCCTGGCGTTCATGTTCGAGACCCGCTGGCCGGTGACCGCGACGGCCCAGGCGGCCGGGGCGGAACACCTCCAGCGCGCCTACGACGACGTGTGGAAGGGACTCGGACGGCACTTCCGTCCGGCCGGCTGAACCTCACCGGCCGTTGCCTTCCACGCCCGCGACCGGTACGGATACCCTCGTGACCTCCTTCGCTCCCGATTCGATCGTCCTGAACCGCAAGCTGCCGCTGTGGTACCAGGTGTCGCAGTCCCTGCGCGCCTCCATACTCGGCCGCACTCCTCAGGATCCCCTGCGCCTGCCCACCGAGGAGCAGCTCGCCGGGCACTACGGGGTGAGCGTGCTGACCATGCGGCAGGCGCTCAAGGAGCTGGAGGTCGAGGGGCTCATCACCCGGCACCGCCGGCGGGGCACGTTCATCGAGCCGAGCGCCCGGCGGGGCACGCCCGTGCGGCTGCTCGGCTCGGTGGACGCGATCGTGGCCCAGCAGTCGGGCATGACGACCGAGCTGCTGGACCAGGGGAAGACGGCCGTTTCCGGCGAACTGGCCGAATTCTTCCCGGATGTGGACGAGGTGGCGACGTACCACCGGCTGCGCAGCGACGAGGCGACGGGCGAACCGACGAACCACGCGCGCAACTACCTCCGGCCGGAGCTGGCCGACCGCATCGACCGGGAGGACCTGATCCGCTGGCCGATGACCAAGGTGCTGCGGGACGTGCTCGGCGTCGGCATCAGCCGGATCACCGACACGGTGGAGGCCACGCTCGCCGACCCGGAGACGGCGCGGCTGCTCCAAGTGCCGCTGCTCAGCCCGATCCTGCGCTACACGGGCGTCATCCACGGCGCGGACGGGCAGGCGCTGGACGTGGCGGTCATCCACTACCGGGGCGACCGCTTCTCGTTCACGGTCACCCTCGACGCACACTGACGATGGCGTACGGGGACGGCGAGCGGCGCCCGCGTCGTACGATGCCGAGCGTGACGCCCGACGCCGCTCCGCTGCTCGCGGACCTCATGCCGTGGTCCGTCGCACCGCCGAGGCTGGGCCGGAGGTGGCCGACGGCCCCCGACGCGGCATCCCTGAAAGCACGCTGGGACGCCCTCGTCCGGGCCGAGGGCGAGGACCGCGAGGCGCTGTTCGGGCCGACCCGGGCGCGTACGACGCACTCCGCGGTCGCCCAGCTCCCGGGCCAGTCCAGCGGGACGGGCCGCCTCGCGCGGGCCTCGGACCCCTGCCCGGCGCCGGTCCGCGTGCTGAGCGCCCCCTTCGACGAGCAGTGGCTGATTCCCGATCACCGGCTGATCGACTCGGCCCGCCCCGAGCTGTGGCGGGTCGCGGACGAGGAGCAGGTGTTCGCAGTCGAGCAGACCCCGGTGCCCGAGTCCTCCGGTCCCGCCCTGCTGGCCGCGTCCGTGCTGCCGCTCAGCGCGGGCCGCGGCGGGCGGGTGCGCCCCCTCTACCGGCGGCCCGGCGGCCGTGAACCGAACCTGGCACCGGGCCTGCTGGAGCATCTGGGCTCCCGGCTGGGCCTCGCGCCGACGGCCGCCGACGTCCTCGCCTGGACGACGGCGGTCGCGCGGCACGGCCGGGACGGCTGCGTGGTCCCGCTCACCGCCGACCCCGAAACATGGGCGTACGGAGTGGAGTTGGGGCGGCGCATGCTGCGGCTGATGCGGCGCGAGGGCGAGCGCCCCAAACTCCCCGGCGGCCGGCGCCCCTACGTGCGCGCGCCGCTGTCCGCCCTCCCGCCGGGAACCCGGCCGGCCACCGGCCCCCTCCTGACCGACCCGTACTACGACCGCGCGGAGGAGTCCCTGCACCTCGGCGACGGCAGGATCTCGCCCGTGCCTCCGGACGCCTGGGACTTCGAGGTCGGCGGCGTGCGCGTGCTGGAACAGTGGTTCGCGGCGCGGACCGGGGCGAGCGAGCCCGGGACACTGGAGGCGATCGGCCCGGCCGGCTGGCCGCAGGCGTGGACGTCCGAGCTGCTCGAACTCATCACGGTGCTGGCCCTCCTCGCGGAACTGCGGCCCCAGCAGGCCGCGTTGGAGCCGCGCTCACCGATCACCCGGTCGGAACTGCGCGCGGCGGGGGTGCTCCCCGTCCCGCACGCGGCACGCCGGCCGGCCTCGGTGCTCGACCACCACGAAGAGGGTCCGGAGGGCCAGTTCGCGCTCCTCTAGGAGCCGTCGGCGGACGGCCGCCGGAGTGCCTCCGCGAAATCAGTGCATGACAAAAGTATGTCCAGGGGTCATGATCCATCGCATGCAGCCCGATCCCCTTCCCCTCGAAGGCATCACCGTCGTCGCCGTCGAACAAGCCGTCGCCGCGCCGTTCGCGACCCGGCAGCTCGCCGATCTCGGCGCCCGGGTCGTCAAGATCGAGCGGATCGACGGCGGGGACTTCGCGCGCGGCTACGACACCGCGGCCCGGGGCCTGGCCTCGCACTTCGTGTGGTGCAACAGGGGCAAGGAGTCCGTCGCCCTCGATCTGAAGGACCCGCGCGGGCTCGACGTCGTACGACGGCTCGTCGCGGACGCGGACGTGTTCGTGCAGAACCTCGCCCAGGGGGCCGCGGCGCGGCTGGGCCTGGACGCGGCGACCCTGTGTGCCGAGCATCCCCGGCTGATCGCCGTGGACATCTCCGGCTACGGTCCCTCGGGGCCGTACGCGGGCAAGCGGGCGTACGACATGCTCGTGCAGTGCGAGGCCGGGCTCGTGTCGGTGACCGGGACGCCCGAGCAGCCGGTGAAGGCGGGCATCCCGGCCGCGGACATCGCGGCGGCCATGTACGCGTTCTCGGGGGTCCTCGCGGCGCTGGTGCGGCGCGGCACGACCGGGCGCGGCGGTCCGGTCGAGGTGTCGATGCTGGACGCGCTCGCGGAGTGGATGGGGCATCCGCTGCACCACGCGATGCACGACGGGACGCCACCGGCCCGTACGGGCCTCGCCCACGCCGTCATCGTTCCCTACGACGTCTATTCGACGGCGGACGGCGGGCACGTGCTGTTGTCGGTGCAGAACGACCGCGAGTGGCGGCGGCTCGCCCAGCAGGTGGCGGGGCGGCCCGAGGCGGCGGACGATCCGCGCTTCGCGACGAATGCGGCGCGGGTGGCCCATCGAGAGACGGTGGACGCCCTGGTCGGCGAGGCACTGGGGAAGCTCGGAGCCGACGAGGCGGTGGCCCGCCTGGAGGCCGCGGGCATCGCCTGCGCACGCCTGCGGGACGTGACGGAGGTGGCGGAGCATCCGCAGCTCGCGGCCAGGAACCGCTGGCGGGAGGTGGGATCGCCGGTCGGGCCGCTGCGGGCGCTGCTGCCCCCGATCACGCTGCCCGGCGGGGAGGAGGCGCGCATGGGGTCCGTCCCGCGGCTCGGCGAGCACACGGGGGTGGTGCTGCGGGCGCTGGGCATGGCGGACGCGGACGTCGCCGAGCTGCGGCGGGACGGAGTGGTGCGCTGAGCCTCACGGCTCGGTGAAGGTGGTGACCCGCGCTCCGGAGGTGGTGATCACCGGGCACCGCCGCCCGCCGTGGGGATGACGGACGCGGAAGGGCGGCTGTGCGCCGGTGCGGTGGAGTCGCCGGAGCGCGGGTCGGGAAGGCCGGTGCCGACAGCGGTCAGCGGTCGCCGAACAGCGAACGCCGCAGCCGCCTGAGCGGAGCGAAGAGCGATACCCGCCGCACGCGCGCACCCCTGGAGCCGCTGTCGTGCGCGTGGTCGCGGGTCGTGAGCTCACGCATCAGCGACGTCGCCTCGGCAGCCTCTCGCTGCGGTATGGCGGGGCCGCCGAGCACCGCGAGATGTCGGTCGAGGCGCGAACTGGTCGCGCTGCTCCCGCACGTGATCGCAGGGACGCGTGCCCTGCTGCGCACTGTTATCTGTTCCATGTCACTCCCCACCCGTACAAGTCCACCCGGCCCGGGCAGAGTAACCCTATCGCCCCCTCGTGGCGCGCGTGTATCTCGGACAAAGGATTCACCTTCCCCACAAGGAGGTTGACGGTTACTCTCCGAATCCAAGCGTTTCCAGGGCGAGTTGGACAACAGGCGAGGTAGTGGGCTGTTCTGAGCCCCCGTGAGGCTCGACCGTCACTGCGAGTGACGTCGCGTTCGGGTTCAGTCCGTCGGCGACGAGGGGCGTGTCGCCGTCGAAGAGGCCGAGAGAACGCGGTTTCTCGTTGGGGCGCATGAGCCAGAGCTGATGAACGCGCCCGCCCGAGGGCGTGCCGAGTCCGCTCAGTGTCACGACGGCGCGCCGCTCCGACGCGGAGGCCACTACTCCGATTCCGCGGCCCCGCGCGTCCCGTTCACCGGTCGCCCGCGCGTCCGGCGCCGCGAGAACGTGGGCGATCTCACGTGCCTGGGCGCGCTCCTGGTTCAGATCGTCGCGCGCCTGGGTCGCCTGCACCGCGAAGAGCGCGGCGACGACGAGGGCCGCGGCGGCCGTGGCGGTGGCGAGCGGGGCGAACAGCGGACGGAACCGGGGGGCGCGCGCACGCGCGGGCTGACGGGACGGCCGCACCCGGGGCAGCTCCCGCGCGGCCGGCTCCTGCGGTGTCGCCCGTACGGCGGTCAGCACCCGCTCGCGCAGCGCGGCCGGCGGGGCCGCCACCGTGGACCAGGCGAGCCGTACCGCGTCCTCGGTCAGCGCCCGCACCTCCTCCGCACAGCGGTCACAGCCCCTCAGATGGCGTTCGAAGCGGCGCTTCTCGTCGCCCTCCAGCGCGTCGAGGGCGTAGGGGGCGGCGAGCGAGTGCAGATCGCGGCCCAGCAGTCGGTCGAGGACGCTCATGCGGCACCCCCCTCTCTTCCGTTCGGATCACGGCCCGGCAGGCGGTCGGTGACGTTCACGCGACCCCTCCCAGGCAATCGCGCAGACGGGTGAGCCCGTCGCGCATACGGGTCTTGACGGTGCCGAGCGGCAGGGAGAGCCGCTCGGCGACCTCGCGGTAGGTGTAGCCGTCGTAGTAGGCGAGCGTGACGGACTGCCGCTGCAGGGCGGTGAGCCGGTCGAGGCAGCGGCGGACCCACTCGCGTTCCAGACCGGCCTCGACCTCCTCGGCGACCTGGTCGAACGCGGGGTGGTGGTTGCGCTGCCCCTCGCGCTGCTCGCGTTCGGTGGCCGCGCGGGCGCTGCGCACCCGGTCGACGGCACGTCGGTGCGCGAGCGTGAGGATCCAGGAGAGCGCGCTGCCGCGCCTGGGGTCGAACCGCGGTGCGGAGCGCCAGAGTTCGAGCAGGACCTCCTGCGACACCTCCTCCGACTGCGCGGGGTCCCGCACCACACGGCGCACCAGTCCGAACACCGGCCCGGACACCAGTCCGTACAGCTCCTCGAACGCCTTCTGGTCGCCTCCGGCCACCAGTACCAGTAGCTCGTCAGCCTCCACCCGTCCCCCTCTCCGGCCGTGCACGGACCGTCCTTTCCCTTACGTCTTCGCGGCGAACCCGTCTACGGATGGGTTACGGATCAGCGAGCCGAAAACGCGTGTCCGCCGCCGACCAGTTCCGGTGCCCGTGACCGGTCCGCTCCCCCCGTCCTGCGAAAGAAGCCGCCCCGTCGATGAAACAAGCCGGGGGAACCGCCGTAAAGACGTTTGGGATTCGACCAATCCACCCCGGCGACCGCTCCGAATGGCGTGCGTCAGGCAAGTTGGACAGAGGACGGACGGCATGACACCTATCTCCAGGAGCGGCGCGGGTAGCAGGACTCTCGCGACCCTCGTATGCGGTGCGCTGGCTGCCGGGGGGCTCGCGGCCGCCGGTGCGACGGCGCTGACGCCGGGGGCGGCCTCCGCCTCCAGCCACCGGGAAGCCCCGCTGATCTCGGGCACTCCCCAGTACGACAACACGGACGTGTACGCCTTCGTCAGCCCGGACAAGCCGGACACGACGACGATCGTGGCGAACTGGATCCCCTTCGAGGAACCCGCGGGCGGCCCGAACTTCTACACGTTCGCCGACGACGCCCAGTACGACATCCACATCGACAACAACGGTGACGCGCAAGGTGAGTTGATCTACCGCTACACCTTCAAGACGCACCGCAAGAACGGCAACACGTTCCTCTACAACACGGGTCCGGTCACCAGCCTCGACGACCCGGACCTCAACATCACCCAGACGTACGACATCGATCTGCTGCGGCTGCACAACCAGCGGCTGGTCTCGAAGACGAAGGTCGCGGACGACGTCCCGGTCGCTCCGTCCAACGTCGGCAAGGCGTCGATGCCGGACTACGCGAAGCTGCGCTACCAGGCGGTGTCCAAGCTCGCCGGCGGCTCGACCACGTTCGCCGGCCAGGCGGACGACCCCTTCTTCCTGGACCTGCGCGTCTTCGACCTGCTGTACGGCGGGAACCTGACCGAGGTCGGGCGGGACACCCTCAAGGGCTACAACGTCAACTCCATAGCCCTGCAGGTCCCGAACGACATGATCCGCGAGTCGGAGGGCCAGCCGGTCGTCGGCATCTGGTCCACCACCCAGCGCAGGGACGCCCGCGGCCACTACACCCAGGTCTCGCGTCTCGGCATGCCGCTGGTCAACGAGGTCGTCAACCCGCAGAAGGACAAGGACAAGTTCAACGCGTCCGCGCCCTGGGAGGACGCCCAGTTCCTGAAGAACGTGACCAACCCGGAGCTGCCGAAGCTCATCGAGGCGATCTACAAGATCAAGGCCCCGGCCGAGCCCCGCAACGACCTGGTGGACGTGTTCCTGAAGGGCGTCAAGGGCCTCAACCAGCCGCCGCACGTGCGTCCGGCCGAGGAACTGCGCCTCAACACCTCGATCAAGCCGACCATGCACCCCAAGCGGCTCGGTGTCCTCGACGGTGACAACGCGGGCTTCCCGAACGGCCGCCGTCTCACGGACGACGTGATCGACGCCTCGCTCCAGGTCGTCGAGGGTGAACTGGTCGGTTCCAAGAACGACTTGGGTGACGCGGTCGACAAGAACGACAAGAAGTTCGAGAAGTCGTTCCCGTACGTGGCCCAGCCGACCTCCGGTTCGCGCGGCGCGCTCGCCAAGGGCACGACCAGCGGGACCGACGTGCGCAGCCAGCTCGGCGACGCGCTGCAGCCGGCCGGCGCCGGCTCCGGCGGCGGCACCGACACCGTGCTGATCGCGGGCTCGGCCGCGGCGGGCGCCGCGGGCATCCTGCTCATCGGCTCCGGTCTGCTGTGGTGGCGCCGACGGATGTACAACCGGGCCTACTGACCCGGCGCCGGGTCCGCCGACCCGGCTCACCGACTGGCGCGGCCCGCACGCAGTTCGAACCCCCCACGGTGCGGGCCGCGCCGCCCCACCCCCCACGACGACCGTTTCACCAAGGACTTTGAGGAGAGGGCATGTCCTCGCGTACGAACGACAACGCGACGCCGGACGCCGAAAGGGCCACGCCCGACGAGAACACCGTGGGGGCCGTGCCCGCCGAGAAGACCGCGGAGGCGACCGCGGCCGGGGAGACCCCGGCCGGCCCGGAGGCCCCGGTCACCCCGGAAGCCCCGGAAGCCCCGGAAGCCCCGAAGACAGTGCCCGGTGCGGACACCCGCGCCGAGGACACCTCCGAAGGCACCGGCACGGACGGCGCCGCAGACACCACCCAGGACACCGCCCAGGACGGCACCGAGTCCGGCGCCGACGAGCGGGTGGCCGCCGTGCGTCGGCTGTCGCAGTCCCAGCGCCGCTGGCGGGCCGCTCAACTCGGTTTCTGCGCGGCGGCGTTGGCCGTCGCCATGACGGCGGGCGCGGTGGTGCTCGGCGCGCTGAGGGACGGCTCCACGACTCCCGCCGTCGCGGCCGTCTCCAACGGCGTGTCCCCACAACTGCTCGCGAGCGGCGACCTCGACGCGAGCGTCCTCTCTCTCCAGACCCATCTCCGCGCCCAGCCAAAGGACTTCGGCGGCTGGTCCACGCTCGGTCTCGCCTACGTCGAACAGGCCCGCACCAAGGGCGACCCCTCCCGCTATCCCCAGGCGCAGAAGGCGCTCGACAAGTCCCTGAAGCTGCGGCCCGACTACGATCCCGCGCTCGCCGGACGGGCCGCCCTCGCCGCCGCCCGGCACGACTTCACCGGCGCGCTGAAGTACGCGGACCTCGCGCTGCAGCAGAACCCCTACAGCGAACGCGCGCTGTCCTCCCGCATCGACGCCCTCGTCGAACTCGGCCGGTACGACGAGGCGTCGAAGGCCGCGGACCTGGCGGACTCACGGCGCCCGGGCGTCCCGGTCTTCACGCGGTACGCCTACGTCCACGAGCTGCGCGGCGACGTGAAGACCGCCCGCCGGGTCCTGGAGCAGGCGCTCGCGACGGCGACCAGCCGCGGCGACATCTCGTACGTCGCGTCCGCGCTCGGCCAACTCGCCTGGAACCAGGGCGACTACCGGTCCGCCCTCACCTACTACGCCCGCGCCCTCGCCGCCGACGACGCCTACCTCCCCGCCCTCGAGGGCCGGGCCCGCACCCAGGCCGCGATGGGCGACCGCGCGGCGGCGATCAAGGGGATGGAACTGGTCGTGCAGCGCTTCCCCCTCCCCCAGCCTCTCGTCGAACTCGGCGAGCTGTACGAGGCACGGGGCGCCGCCGGAGACGCGCGGAAGGCCCGCGACCAGTACACGCTCGTGAACGCCTGGATCTCCCTCGCCCACGCCTACGGCGTCAACGCCGACCTCGACACCGCGCTGGCCGCCGCCGACCACGGCGACCACAAGGCGGCGCTCGCCGCGGCCCGCGCCGAATGGGCGCGCCGGCACACCGTGCACACCGCGGACGCGCTCGCCTGGGCCCTGCACGTGTCGGGCCGGGACGCGGAGGCCCTGCCGTACGCGCGCCGGGCCACGGCGACGGGCTACCGCAACGCCTCCTTCCTCTACCACCTCGGCGTCATCGAGAAGGCCACCGGCCACACCGGCGAGGCCCGCACGGCGCTGAAGGCGGCCCTCGACCTCAACCCGGGCTTCTCTCCGCTGGGCGCCCACGAGGCCCGTGAGGCACTGGAGGCCGTGAAGTGAGGGCGCCCCGGTTCCTCGCCCTGTGCGGCACGGTCCTGACCGCGGCCTGTGCGCTCGTCGTGGTCCCCTCCGGGTCCGCGAGCGCGCATCCGCTCGGCAACTTCACGGTCAACCGCTACGACGGACTCGTCGCCGCCCCGGGGCAGTTGCGCGTCGATCACGTCGAGGACCTGGCCGAGATCCCCGCCACCCAGGCCAAGCCGGACATCGAACGGCTCGGCATGGCCGACTGGGCCCGGCAGCGGTGCGACACCGCCGCGCGCGACAGCGAGGTCACGGTGAACGGGCGCGCGGTGACGCTGTCCGTGGGCACGAGCACGGCACGCCTGCGGCCGGGTCAGGCGGGACTCGACACCCTGCGTGTGGAGTGCCGGCTGACGGCTCCGACGTCCGGCGCCGGCACGCTCACCGTCGGCTTCCACGGCGCGGGCGCCGACCACGGCCCCGGCTGGCGCGAGATCACCGCCCAGGGCGACCGGATGACGCTCGTCTCCTCCGACGTACCGCGGAAATCCGTCTCGGCGGAGCTGACCGAGTACCCGAAGGCACTGCTCTCCTCGCCCTCCGACACCGCCACCGCCTCGCTGCGGATCCGCCCCGGCGGCCCCGCCCTCGTCGAGGAGCGGCGCGACGCCCCGGCCGCCTCCGTGCTCCCGCGCGGCGCCGACCGCTGGACCCAGGCCCTGAACAACCTCGTGGCCCGGCACGATCTCACCTTCGGCTTCGCCGCCCTCGCCCTGCTCATCGCCGTGGGCCTGGGCGCGATGCACGCGCTCGCGCCGGGCCACGGCAAGACCCTGATGGCCGCGACGGCGGCCGCGCGCGGGGGCCGGGCCCGGTTCAAGGACGTGCTGCCGCTCGCCGCCTCGGTGACGGTCACCCACACGCTCGGGGTCGTCGCGCTCGGTCTGCTGGTCACCGCGGGCTCCGCGGCCGCCCCCTCCGTGATCGCCTGGCTGGGCGTGTCCAGCGGTGTCCTCGTCATGGGGGCGGGCGCCACACTCCTGCGCCGGGCCTGGCGCCACCGACCTGCCGCACACGCGCACGAGCACGAGCACGGTCATGCTCATGGGCACGGCCACGACCATGGGCATGGGCATGGGCATGGGCATGGCCACAGTCATGCGCGCGACCACCACCACGACCACACCTCCGCTCCCGGGCATGAGCACCCGCACGATCACGGCCAGGACCGGGTCCCGGCCCATCCCCATCCCCACGACCACGACCACGACCACGGACCGGGCCACACTCACGACCACGAACACCCGCCCGTCCCCGCGCACACGCACGACCACGAACACGAACACGACCACAGTCACGACCACGTGGACGTCTCGCGCCCGCTGGTACTGGCCCATGCCACCGCGTCCGCCACGACCGGCACCTCCACCGCGACGGCGACAGCGACGGCAACCCGGCCCCAGGACCAAGCACACCCGCACCCGCTCGACCACAGCCATGACCACGACCACGACCACGGTCACGACCACCAGCACCACGCGGCCGGGACCCCCCACTCCTCCACCCTCGAACACACCCACGGCGGCTTCACCCACACCCACGAGATCGCGCCCACCCTCCGTGGAACGATCCTGCTCGGCTTCGCCGGTGGGCTGGTGCCCAGTCCGTCGGCGGTCGTCGTCCTGGTGGGCGCCGCGGCGCTCGGCCAGGCCTGGTTCGGCCTTCTTCTCGTGCTCGCGTACGGCGTCGGACTGGCCCTGACGCTGACGGCCGCCGGGTTCGCCGTCGTCAAGCTCGGCAGCGGCGTGAACCGCGCCCTCGCCGGACGCCGGCGGTGGGCCGAGGGACGCCTCGTGCTCCTCGTCCGCAGGACCGCGCCCCTCGGCTCGGCGCTGATCGTCGTGGCTCTCGGGGCCGGATTGGTGCTCAAGGGGGCGGCATCCGTACTCGGCTGAGGTAC
The DNA here is from genome assembly GCF_042891215.1 of Streptomyces sp. NPDC001914. Classification (NCBI taxonomy): domain Bacteria; kingdom Bacillati; phylum Actinomycetota; class Actinomycetes; order Kitasatosporales; family Streptomycetaceae; genus Streptomyces; species Streptomyces sp. NPDC001914. The sequence continues at coordinate 87,689 of NZ_JBIASW010000007.1, read as the reverse complement.
TTTTGGGGAGAAATCGCGCGGATGCGAATGGGGGACGCACGTGTCCGAAGATCCGGGCAGTGAACGTGTGATCGCGGGGCGCTACCGGCTGCTCTCGCCCTTGGGCGAAGGCGGGATGGGCACGGTGTGGCGCGCTCGCGACGAAGTGCTGCAACGCGAGGTCGCCGTGAAGGAGGTCCGCGCCCCTGCCGGACTTCCCGACTCCGAGATCGAGCGGATGTACGCGCGTCTGGAGCGGGAGGCGTGGGCGGCGGCCCGTGTCTCCCACCGCAATGTCGTGACGGTGTACGACGTGGCCATGGAGGACGGCCGGCCCTGGATCGTGATGGAGCTGATCCGCGGGATCGCCCTCTCCGATCTGCTGGACGCCGAGGGGCCGCTGGATCCGCAGCGCGCCGCCCACATCGGCGCCGAGGTCCTCGCCGCGCTCCGCGCCGCCCACGAGGCGGGGGTCCTGCACCGGGACGTCAAACCGGGCAACGTCCTGATGGCGAACGACGGACGGGTCGTCCTGACGGACTTCGGCATCGCGACGGTCGAGGGCAGCTCCGCCCTGACCATGACGGGCGAGGTCATCGGATCGCCGGAATTCCTCGCCCCGGAGCGGGCGTTGGGGCGCACCCCCGGTCCCGAGTCGGACCTGTGGTCGCTCGGCGTGCTGCTGTACGCGGCGGTCGAGGGCAACTCGCCCTTCCGGCAGCCCACTCCGCTGAGCACCCTGCGGGCCATCGTCGACGAACCGCTGCCGCCGCCCCTTCACGCGGGCCCGCTCGCCCCCGTCATCGAGGGGCTGCTCGCCAAGGACCCGGCCGAGCGGACGAGCGCCGAATCCGCCGAGCACGAGATGCGCGTGGTCGCGGCGGGCGGTACGGCGCCCACGCGCCCCCAGGGCGTCACGCCCCGCTCGTCCGAGGCTCCGACGGTCGGGGCGTTCGGAGTTCCGGCGCCGTCCTCCGCGACACCGCCCCAGGGGTTCGGCCCGCCTCCGGCGACCCTGGCCTCGGCCACCCCCGCGGCGGAGCCCGACCGCAACCGCCGGGCGACCGTCGCCATCATCGCGGGCCTGGTCGCGCTGGCACTCGCCCTCGGCGGACTGACGTACGCCCTGCTGAACAAGGACGACGGCGGCGGGAACACCGGGCAGGGGAACAGCAGTGGCGGCACCGGCACCACCGCGGCCGGCGGGACCTCGGGCGGCACGAAGAGCGAGAGTGCCACCGCCGGTGCGACCGGCGGTCAGAGCCCTTCCAGCAGCGCTCCGGAGAGCGGGAGTCCGACCAGCGCCCCGCCCGCGCAGTCCGTCCACGTCACGGTCTCGGGGCATCACACCGACTACCGCGGTACGTGTCCGCCGCCTAGTGCCGAGGCTCCCTCGTTCACGGCGACGTTCACCGTGGGCCGGGTTCCGGTGGATGTCGAGTACCGCTGGGTGACGAAGACCGGCGAGGTGACCGATCCGGGCTGGAAGACGCTGTCGTTCCCCGCGAACGGCGGCCGGACGCAGCAGAAGACGGTCGTGGCGACGACGTACGACACGAGCGGGGAGTTCGCCAACTCGATCAGCGTGGAGGTGCGCAGCCCGGTGCGCGTGACCTCCGACTCCGTTCCGTTCACCATCACGTGTGAGACGGAGACCCCGACGGACGGGGCCTCCGCATCCGTGTCCGCCACGCCCTGAGGGGCGGGCGGTGTCCCTGGCAGGGCGGGCGTCCTCCCTGCCGGGACGGGTGTTCTCTCGAAGGGTTCCGGGGTGGGGACCCGGAGTCCGGGGTGGGGGCCCGGAGGTCAGACGGCTCCGGAGAAGGCCGGCAGATAGCCGCCGGAGTGACCGGCCGCCGTCGGGTGGTACGACACACCGATGTCCAGCCAGTTCAGGCTGTGCAGCCATGCGCTGCCCGAGCAGATCTCGTGTCCGGCGAAGGTGCCCCTGACGTCCGCGAAGGTGAAGCCGTGGGCGGCGGCACGGGCGGCGATGGCGCTGTCCAGGTAGTCGGCCGCGCCGTTGATGGCGGACCGTTCGGTCTCCGAAAGACCGGTCAGGCAGCTTCCGTTGAGCTTGTAGAAGCGGGGGTAGCCGAGGACGACCACGTGGGCGGCCGGGGCCTTCGCGCTGATCGCCGAGTAGACCGAGTCGAGCTTGCCGGGGAGTGTGGAGTCGACGTACGCCTTCGCCGTGGCGATGCGTGACAGGCAGGAGCTCTCGGACTGCAGGACACAGGTCGTCATGACGTCCGAGAAACCGGCGTCGTTGCCGCCGATCGTGATCGAGACGAGGCCCGTGGAGGAGCTGAGCGGGCCGAGCTGATTCGCCGTGACATCACCCGTACGAGCGCCCGAGCAGGCGGTGAAGTCGAACGACGAGGGTGAATGGGCGGCCTTCCACAGGTAGGGGTACGCCTTCGTGCTGCGGTCGCAGTCACCGCTGGAGCTGATGTAGCTGCCCGCTCCGACGCCGGAGGAGTAGGAGTCACCGAGCGCCACGTAGCCGGTGGCCGCCGCGGTTTGCGCCTCGGCCGCCGCCGCCCCGGTGAGGGCGAGGCCGGCGGCCAGGAGGAGTGAGGTCATGTATGCCGAAATTCTGGGACGTCTCATGGAACCTCCCTTTAGCAGGATCTCTGCCACAACTTTGGTAGCAGCTACGCGTGTTGACAGGAAGTGTCCATGCCAAGACTCTTAGGCAAGAAGTACTGAATCCGCCCCGTTCATCACATATTTCGCTACATATCCATGACAGTTGAATGACGGCCGGATGACACGGGAGCACGACCCGTCAACTCCCGGAGGCCTAGCAGAGAACGACGGCCGTCCGGCCCGGGACCGCCGTAACACCCTTGGGGAACAAGAGGGAGGGGATACACCCGAAGAACGGAACCGGGCGCGACACACGCGACGCACCGCGGAAACCGGGTGCACGGGGCGCCCGTGTGACAGATCATGGCGACATGTCTGCGAACCCACACGACGCTCTGCCGATCAGGCTCAACGTCGACGACAGCGACTCGCCGTCGGACGTCGTCGACGCGCTGTTCCTCGGTCGCTTCGCGACGGGCGAGCAGCCGCACTCGCACGCGGCGAACATCGACCGCGTACGGTCCGGGGCCACGCTGCTCCCGCCGGGGGCCAGGGTGCTGCGCTCCGCGCGCGACGACGACCGCAGCGCCACCCTCGCCGAGGGCGACGGCTGGACCCTGCTGGTGTCCCGCTGGAACCGCGGCGCCGACGTGACGGTGACGGCAACCAGCGTCGAGCTCGCCGAGAAGGTCCTGAAGCAGGCCACGGACGGCGCGGCGGACGAACCCGAACCGCAGCCGGAGAACGTCACGATGGGGTTCTGGTACGTGTCACCGCGCCGGGGACCGCACCGCACGACCCGGCAGATCTCGGCGGGCACCTGGGAGGAGGTCCGCCCCAACTACACGGCGCCGGTGGCGGACGCCATGGACCGTCTGATGAAGACGACGCCGGAGGACATCGCGGGCAGGCTGCTCCTGCTCCACGGCCCGCCCGGCACGGGCAAGACCTCCGCCCTGCGCACGCTGGCCCGCTCCTGGCGCGACTGGTGCCAGGTCGACTGCGTCCTGGACCCCGAGCGTCTGTTCTCCGACGTCGGCTATCTGATGGACATCGCGATCGGCGAGGAGGACGGCTCCGGCAAGGGCCGCTGGCGGCTCCTCCTCCTGGAGGACTGCGACGAACTGATCCGCGGCGAGGCGAAGCACACGGCGGGCCAGGCGCTGTCCCGGCTGCTCAACCTCACCGACGGACTGCTCGGCCAGGGCCGCAACGTCCTCGTGGGTGTCACCACCAACGAGGACCTGGAGCGCCTGCATCCCGCCGTCGTCCGCCCCGGCCGCTGCCTCGCCCGGATCGAGGTCGGAGCGCTCACCCGTCGCGAGGCGGTGGGCTGGCTGGGCACCGAGGAAGGCATCTCGCGCGAGGGCGCGACCCTCGCGGAGCTGTACGCCCTGCGCCGCGGGACGACCCCGACCTCGGTCCCGGACCAACGCGAGGGCGCGGACGCGGGGCTGTATCTGTAGCCGCCCCCGGCCCGAGCCCGGGCTGCCGGGTCGGGCTGCCTGCTCACGGCGTGGCCCGGTGGCTAGTCGGCGGCCTCGAAGGCCGCCCGCAGGGCGTCCCGTACGGCGTCCAGTGCGGCGTCCTCGGTCAGGCCGAGCCGGCGCGCGCGCTCGGCGTAGGCCTGCGCGGCCGACGCCGCCTCGCGGGAAGCGGCGTCCTCGGCGGCCGCCACGAACGTGCCGTTGCGGCCCCGCGTCTCGATCACCCCGTCCGACTCCAGCGCCCGGTAGGCCTTGGCGACGGTGTTGGCCGCGAGGCCGAGCGACTCCGCCAGCCCCCGTACCGTGGGCAGCTTGTAGCCGACCGGCAGCACTCCGGACCGGGCCTGCTCGGAAATCTGGGCGCGCACCTGCTCGTACGGCGCGGCCCCCTCTGCGATGCGGATCTTCAGGGTCACCCGGCGATTGTCCCGTACGCGCGCGAAAATGAGAGGCACCCGCCCGCGGCGCCCGCGTAACGTGCGATCACATGACCGTGATCGTTCGCGAGCTGCGGCACGGGGACCCGGTGGACGCCGCGGACTTCGCGCGCATCCGTCACCAAGCCCTCCCGTTCATGCTCTTCACCCCCGAGTCCGTCGCCTACGACCTGGAACGGGCCCATCCGGACTCCCACTACCAGCCGTTGCTGGCCGAGGAGGACGGGGAACTGATCGGCACCGCGCAGGTGGGCCTCGTGTACGACAGCCCGGAGCCCGGCCAGGCAAGCCTCAACATCTACGTGCACCCGCGGCGGACGGGACGCGGCGCGGGCTCGCTGCTCGCCCGCGTCGCCGAGGAGCGGCTGGCCGCGCTGGGCGCGACCAGGCTGCACTCCTGGGTCCTGGACACACAGCGGAACCGCGCCTTCGCCGAGAAGCGGGGCTATCGCGCCGCCCGCCCGGCGCACTTCCTCCGCCTGGACCTGGCGAACGGCACCCTGCCCCCGCTCCAGTCCCCGCCGGACGGTGTGGAGTTGCGCACCGGGGCGGACTTCGCCGACGACCCGCGCCCCCTGTTCCTGCTCGACGCGGAGACGGTGATCGACGAACCGAGCGACACGGAGCGCGAGTTCACCGACTACGACGCCTGGCTGACGGAGACGTGGAACCACCCTCTCCTGAACCGTGAGCTCACGTCCGTCGCGCTCGTCGACGGACGCCCCGCGGCGTTCAGCGCGGCCCGCACCGACGGCGGCACCCGCTACGGAACCGTGATGACGGGCACAAGCCGCGCCTTCCGGGGCCGGGGTCTGGCCAAGCTCGCCAAGAACCACTCCCTGCACCGGGCCCGCGCGGCCGGCTTCACGGACGCGTTCACGGGCAACGACGCCGGCAACGGGCCGATGCTGGCGATCAACACCTGGTTCGGTTATGAAATCTGCGCAACGGAGGTGAAGTATGTCCGTGACCTCGGCTGACACGCCCGGCACGCTGGAGATCGTACTCGTCAAGGCGGGCCGTACGAAGATCAGTTACCCGGCCGAACTGCTCGCCGACGACGGCACCCGGGTGATCGTGCGCGCCCCCTGGGCCGGGGACGGCGTCCGCGACTTCGGCTTCGTGCGGTTCGAGAAGGGCGACATCTTCACCGAGTACTACTGGCGGGACCGCTGGTACTCGGTGAAGGAGGTCCGGGACGCCGGAGGTGAACGCAAGGGCTGGTACTGCGACATCACCCGTCCGGCCACCGTCTCCGCGGGCCGGCTGGTCGTCGAGGATCTCGACCTCGACCTGTGGCGCTCGGCCGACGGCGGGGACGTACGACGCCTGGACGAGGACGAGTTCGCGGAGAGCGGCCTGACGACCACCGACCCGGCTGCCGCGGCCGCCGCCGAGAAGGCCCTGGACGACCTCGAACACCTGGCCCGCGAGGGCGGCTTCGAGGACCTGCTCGCCTAGGGCGGGTCCGCCCCGGGACCCGCTCGAGGACTGGCCTCCCCGCGGACCTTTCCGTGGACTGGCCTCTCCGCGGGCCCGTCCGTGGACTGGCCTCTCCGCGGCCCCGTCCAGAGACTGGCCTCTCCGCGGCCCCGTCCGGTGAGACTGCCGAACGCGCCCTTCGGCGAGTCGGCTCGGCAACCTCTCCCAGGACCCTCCCCCGGCAACCTCACGAAGCGGAGCGGCACCGCCCGGCGACCGGCTCCGCCCGGTGCCCCTCCGTGAACGGTGCCGTTCCGTGAACGGTGCCGCTCAGAAGCGGGCCACCACCGCGTACCGCTCGTCCTCGACGTCCCGGCCCCAGAGTCGCGCGTCGGCCGACAACGGCTCCAGCCGCAGGTCGGCGGGGTCGGACAGCAGGGGCCGGAGCAGGTCGGCCATCCGCTCGGCGGATATGCCGACGGGACTCAGGGTCCCCCACACCCCTTCGACGAGCACCAGCCGCCCTCCCGGGCGCAGCAGCCCGCGCCAGTGGCGCAGCACGCGCGCGGGATCGGGCAGCGTCCACAGCACATGACGGCTGAGCAGGACGTCGAAGCGCTGCTCTCCGACGGGCGGCGCCACCGCGTCACCGACGAGGAAGGCCGCGTCCCGCCCGGCCAGCTTGGCGCGGGCCCGGTCGATCATGCCGGGCGCGAGGTCGACTCCGGTGACCCGGTGGCCCTGCTCGGACGCTATGAGCGAGAGACTGCCGGTGCCGCAGCCGACGTCGAGCAGATCACCGGGCTTCTCGGGCAGCCAGTCCCGCAGCCGCCCCGCCCAGGCACCTCGGATCTCGGGATCGCGCAGTCCGTGGTCGGGCTCCTCGTCGAACGTGCCCGCCTCCGCGTCCCAGTCGAAGCCCGCCCCTGCATGCGTACCGCTGTCGCTCACCATGCGTTCCACGATGTCACCCACCACTGACAATCGGTCGTCGCCGGCGCGGACGGCCGGTGGGTGACTCTCGGCGGGGTGGGGTGGGTGACGGTCGGTGGGGGTGAGTGACCGTCGGTGGGTGGGTGACGGCCGCCACAGACAGATCGCGGCCGATGAGGAACTCTCCCCGAAAGGGTCTACCTCCGTACAACCGCGGAATCCGGTAGACGCCCGAGGAGGCAGCCATGCGCCGTGTGACCGTGCAGAAGCCCCTGAGGAAGTCGGACTCCCGCCGTGTACGGGACGAGTCCGACGAGCGCCCCGCCGAGCGCCCGGAGGTCCGGAAGGACATCGCGCGCACCTGGTGGCCGGACGGCTGAGCCGGCGTGCCGTGCCCGGCGCGCGGTCAGCCGGATCAACGGTTCAGCCGCTTGCGGTAGTGGATCCGGTCGTAGGGCCCGTCGGTGCGCCGCTCGGCGACCTCGTACCCGTAGCGCGGGTAGATCTTCTGGTTCTCCCACATCATCGCGTTGGTGTAGAGCCTGATCTCGTCGAGTCCGAGTGCCCGCGCGTGCGCGTCCACGAAGCGCAGCAGCCGGCCCCCGATGCCCTGACCGTGGACATCGGGCCGGACCGCGATGATGTCGAGATACAGATGGTCCGGGCGCTCCTCGACGACCACGAGCCCGAGGACCGGGTCCCCCGTGACGAACACCCGGCCCGCGGCCACGTTCGCCGCGTGGTCCGCCTCCATGGGCACCGGTACGAGCCCGATGCGCTCCACGTAGGGCTGGAAGGCCGCGTCGATCACGGCTTTCACGACGGGCACGTCGGCGGCGACGGCCGCCCGTACCCCGAACCCCTCGGGCGTCACCCCTGATTCCCCGGACGTCTCCGCCATGCCCGCACCCACCTGCCCACTTGATCGCGATCCCGGAAGTCCTCCGGGACACCGTAAGCACCCCATGACCTCCTGGGAGGGCATTTTCCCAGCTCAGGAGGAGGCCATGGGGTGCGGATGCTTGCTCAGTCGCAGGTCATGAGGTGCCGGTACTCGGGCGGAGGCTGGGCCGCCGAGGCTCAGACGGTCCGCCTGACGACGACCGAACCGGCCATGGAGTCCACCAGGTTCTGCTTCTCGCTGCCGAAGATCTTGAACAGGTTGACCCAGGCGGCGATGGTCAGCGTGATCGCGCTGAGGAAGCCCAGCACCACGCCGGCCAGCAGGAAGTTGCGGACGAACAGCTCGCCCCAGGTCAGCCGGACGCCGGTGTCCTTCTTCACCACGCTCAGGCCCATGAGCTTCTGGCCCGGGTTCGCCGAGTCCGAGGACCAGGTGATCATGGCCCAGATCAGCCAGCCGATGCCCAGGGTGACGACCATCAGCAGAAGGTTCAGCAGGTAGGCGACGAAACGCGCGCCGGCGCCCACGCGCAGTTCCTTCGGCACGGTCTGCACGTACACCGCGTAGCCCGCCATCGGGACGGGGACGACGGGCGCGGCGTGACCGGCGGGCACGACCGGAGCGGGCCCGAAGCCCGGCGCCTGCGTCGGGGCCGGCGCGGCCGGCGCGGCCGGCGCGGCCGGGGTCTGGGCCGGGGCTTCGGACGTCTTGTTCAGGTCCATGGCACTGCTCCTCAAAGGGTCGGGACATTCAGGGGTGTTGGGAAAGGCGTGCCTGCACATGCCGCTCGCGGTACGGGTTCCGCGGCGGCGGGCGCGGTGGGGCGGGATCGGGGCGCGGCGGGTCCCCCGGCCCTCACAGCGGGAGGAGCCGGTCACGACCGGAGCCGATCACCGTCCGTCGTCGTGGTCGGCCGGGTTCGGCGCGGGACGGACAGGTGCTCATGTGCTTCCCCGAGGGACTGGGCGGCCCGAGGGCCTGTGGGTGGAACCGCGCGAACCCCCCGACCACCCGGACGCGTCAGGGGGCCGGATGCCGGCTGGGGAACCGGCATGCGGCATGCGGTCCGCCGATGCGGCCACGCCTCGAGCGCCGAACCGACAGAGGGTTCTCCACGTTGTGAAGATCTTGTGGCTGCTGCGTGTGCAATTGATAGCAGCAGCCACAGACTCTTGCAATATGCATGCGCTGTCGAGATGCCCCTGACCGGCGAAAACGATGAACCACGCCTCGGCGAATCTTGTTCGGCGACATGACCACATCCCCGTAAAGATCTTCACAAACCACCCAGGCGACATGACACACCGTCACCCGCCGGACGGAATCGGTCGCTTGGAGTGACCACCCTCACGCAGGAAACGGCACCGATCCGTGACCTGCCGCTTCCCACCCACCAGACGACCCGCCCACCCGGTACGCCGCCCGCCCAGCAGACGGCCCGCCCACCCGGAACGGACCCTTCAACCCCTGTTCCTGAGCCCCCCGTTAGCCCCGCCTTAACGGCACCATAAGGATCTCCCCCACCCGCCCTCAGCAGGCGATTCCACGGTTTCTTGGGGCTAGCTTCTGATCACCCCCCACGGGATCCCCGCACGGAACGCCGTGCGGGACTCCCCCACTCACCAGGACCGTTCGAGGAGTTCCCCATGTCCGTACGCCGCAAGGCCGCCGGTGTCGCCGTCCTCGGCGTCACTCCGCTCGCCCTGGCAGCGCTCGCCGCGGTGCCCGCCTCGGCGCACGGCTCGATGGGGGACCCGGTGAGCCGGGTGTCCCAGTGCTACGCGGAAGGTCCGGAGAGCCCCCGGTCGGACGCCTGCAAGGCCGCTGTCGCGGCGGGCGGCACCCAGGCCCTCTACGACTGGAACGGCATCCGCATCGGCGACGCGAACGGGCGGCACCAGGAGCTGATCCCGGACGGCAAGCTGTGCAGCGCCGGCAACACCGAGTTCAAGGGGCTCGACCTGGCGCGCTCCGACTGGCCCGCGACGAGCGTGAGCAGCGGCTCGTACACCTTCAAGTACCGGGTGACCGCGCCCCACAAGGGCACGTTCAAGGTGTACATCACGAAGGCGGGTTACGACCCGTCGCAGCCGCTGGGCTGGGGTGATCTCGACCTTGCGCACCCGGTCGCGACGGCCACCGACCCGGTGGCCTCGGGGGGCTTCTACACGTTCTCCGGCACTCTGCCGGAGCGCTCCGGCAAGCAGCTCCTGTACGCGGTCTGGCAGCGCTCGGACAGTCCGGAGGCCTTCTACTCCTGCTCCGACGTGGCGTTCGGCGGCGCGGGCGGCGGCAAGGGCACGGGCGGCGGCGCTCCCGCGCCGAGCGCCTCCGCGCCCTCCGAGAAGCAGATCGAGGACGGCGGCGACAAGTCGACCGTGGAGCACCACGGCCACGGTGACGACGACGCCTCCACGTCGGCGGAGCCGACCGCGAGCGCGGGCACCGCCGAGGACACCAAGTCGGCAGGTACGGCCGAGGACACCCGGGCCACGGCCGGCGCGACGGACTCCTCGGAGAACCTTCCGGATGCCGCCGGTTCGTCCCGGAGCCTCGCCGAGACCGGTGGCGACGCCTCCACCTCGTACATCGCGATCGGCGGTGCCGCCGCGCTCGCGCTCGGTGCCGCGGCGCTGTTCGCCTCGGTGCGGCGGCGCGCGGCCCCGGACAGCCGTCGGGGGCGCTGACGGCGAACGGCTCCGGGGGCTGACCGGCGGCTCAGGCCGGACAGCCCCCGGCGGCGTGGCCCGCCGTCCGCGTTCCGCGGGCGCGGAACGCGGACGGACGGACGGTCACGCCGGCATGCCCGGGCGGACCACCATGGACGAGTGGTCCGTCGGGCCGGTCAGCTGAAGACCGACGCGCAGTTGGTGGTGGACGCGTGCGCCGGGTCGAGCGCGTTCGCCACCTCGTGGTACGCGATGCGGTCGAAGACCCCGATGGCCACGTGCTCGGAGAGGTCGAGTCCGCACAGGTCCTGCAACAGGACGTTGTGGACGTCGGATCCGCTCAGGTACTCCGACCCGTGCGGCGTGACCACCTCGTCGTACTTGGTGGCGATGACCGTGTAGTGGACGCCGGGGACGGTGTCGCCGCCCGCGTTGAGCTTGGTCATGAACGCGGAGCCGGCGATCTGGTCCGCGAGTCCCGGAGTCGCCGCGGTCAGCAGGTCCTCCGCGCCGGGGAAGTACGGGAGCAGTTTGGTGAGTCCGTTGAGGGTCGTGCCGTGGTTGTCGGGGGCGAGACCGACGAGGGCGTTCACCTTGGCGGCTCCGCCGAGGAACTTGAGGTAGTAGCGGGGCATCATGCCGCCCTGCGAGTGACCCACCAGGTCGACCTTCGCGGCGCCGGTCGCGGTGAGGACCTTGTCGACGTAGACCTGGAGCTGCGCGGCCGACTTGTCGATGGGGCCGAGGCCGTTGAAGAAGGGGACGCCGGGCAACTGCCCGTAGTCGAGCGAGAAGACGCAGTACCCGCGGCTGGTCAGGTAGGGGGCGAGGGCCAGCCAGTTGTCGACGGAGTTCCCGAAGGTTCCGTGGACGAGGACGACGGGGCGGGGGTGTGCGCTGGACGGCTTGCAGGAGTAGTTGTTCCAGCCACTGCTGGGGGCGGAATCAGCTTGTGCTGTGGCAGCGGGGACGACGGCGACCGTGGCGGTCAGGAGCAGCGCGGCCAGGGGTCTGAGCACTCGCTTCCAGGGCAGCATCGGGTGATCTCCTTGCGGCTCAAGGGAGTTGTGGGGGTGTACGCCCAGTGATCCGGATCACGAGGATGCTGTTCACTCGTCAAGTTACGGGCGAGTAGCAGACGTGTGAAGTTACGCGTCAGTAAAAACTTTCAGTGATAACCAGGGCGGCCGCCCCCGGTGACCGAGTGTCACCAGGCGGGCCTGATGGGACCGTAGGGCGCGATGCGCGCCAAACGCGTGCACAACGCGCGCGTTTCACCCTCCCCCAGCACTTCGGCCCACGCCCGCACGGCGTCCGCGGCCGCCTCCTCCGCCGCCCGGGTGCAGGCCCACCCGAGTTCGGTGAGCACGAGGAGCCGGGCCCGCGCGTCGTCGGGGTGCGGACGCCGCTCCACGTACCCCTTGCGGACGAGCTCCTCGACGAGCTGACTGGCGGCCTGCTTTGTGACGCCCAGATGGGCGGCGACCTCGGTGACCGTCGCCCCGTTCGGTGCGAGCCGCGCGAAGGCGAAGCCGTGCGCGGGCCGCACCCCCTCGAATCCCCGGGCGACCACGCCGTCGTGGATACGTTGCGTCAGCTCGCCGGCGGCGGCGAGCAGGGCGGCGGACAGGGCCATGGCCTCGGAGTTCTGCACGAACGCATTCAAACACCCTTGACTATTCGGTCAAGCTGCTTGACCATAATCTCGAAATAAGTAGTCAAGTTGCTTGACCATATTCGAGCGCTTGGCCGGACCCGCCGATTCTGGAGGCACCCGTGCCCGTCGTCCGTTCGTCCGAAGCCGTCGTCCACGAGGTCCACGGCGCCCGTTTCACCTCGTACGCCGCTCCCCGCAGCGGCAGCAAGGAACTGTGCGCCTGGCGCGCGGAGATTCCCGGGGGGCATCAGGCTCCCGTGCACACCGTCAACCGCGAGGAGATCTTCCACCTCCTCTCCGGGGAACTGCTGGTCACCCTGGACGGCCGCACCGAACGGATCACCGCGGGCGACACCGTGATCATCACCCCGGGCGCGACGCTCGGCATCGAGAACCCGGCCCAGGAGGCCGCGCTCTCCTGGGTCACCACGTCCATCGGCCTCCGGGCGGAGCTGGCCGACGGCTCGACCCTCACCCCGCCCTGGGCCAACTAGGGCCTGGAGGGTGTCAGGCGGCCAGTGTCCCGGGGCCGATCACATGCGGGCCGAACCTCGCCCGCGCCCGGTCGGCGACCTCCTCGATGCGGCGGACCTTCTCGTCGACCGGGTCGAAGGTGAGCTGGTGGGAGGCCCGCTCCGCGGGGGTCAGGCCCTCGGCGCGCAGGGCGATCACACGGACCCGGGCGCGCTGGAGGCCGAGCGCCTCGTACATGCGGTACGCGGTGCCGGTCAGCGTCGAGGAGTGGGCGGTCGCCTCCTTGAGGGTGCGGCTGCGGGTGGTCGCGGAGCGGTCGGCGTACCGCACGGTGAGGGTCAGCGTGCGGCAGACCTTCTCCAGGGAGCGCAGCCGGCTGCCGAGCTCCTCGGTCGCGGAGAGTAGTGCCCGACGATGCCGGTCAGGGTCCAACTCGTCGCTCTGGAAGGACCGTTCGGCGGCCAGGGAGCGTGAGGTGGCGTTCGGCACGACCCGGCCGCGGTCGACGCCGGACGCCTTCTCGCGCAGTTCGCGGCCGGGCCGGACGCCGGTGAGGCGCTGCAGCGTGGACAGGGGCGCGGCCGCGACCTTGCCGATGGTGTCGAGGCCGTACTCGCACAGGGTGCGGGCGGTGGCGCCGCCGACACCGGGCAGCGCGGCGACGGGCCGCCCGGCGAGGAACTCCGTGACGGCGTCCGGTTCTTCGGGCACCACCCGGGGCACCCCGGGCACGGCGTCCCGCAGCGCCATCCGCGCGAGCATCGGTCCGGGACCGGCACCGATCACGCAGTCGACGCCGTGCAGGGCGAGTGTCCGCACCCGGATCAGCGAGGCGAACTCGACGGCACCGCGCCCGAAGTACCGCTCCGCGCCCCGCAGATCGAGCAGGGCGCCGTCGGGTGGCAGCGCCTCGACGACGGGGGTGAACTCCTCCAGGACGCCGAGGAGCCGCGGCAGGGCCGCCTCGTGCATCTCGGGCGACTGGAAACGTACGCAGAGGATGGTCATCCCGCACTCCCCGGGCTCTGGTGCCACAACTTCTTTCCACCCGCGGGCCCTTCGCCCGCGGGACGCAGATCGGCCCAGGGGTGCATCTCGTACCCCGTGGGCATCCGGATCGTCCGGCCTCCGGACGGACCGCCGTCGCCGGACGGACCACCGTCGCCGGACGGACCACCGTCATCGGACGGACGGCCGCCACCCGGCCGCCGCGAACCGCCCGGCTCCCCTGGTCCGCCCGGCTTTCGCGCTCCGCCCGGCTCTCCCGGTCCGCCCGGCTTGCGCGGCGCGGGTTCGGCCAGTCGCGCCGCCACCACGTCGAGGCCGCCCTCGGCGCGCAGTTCGGCCAGTTCGGCGAGGTTCCAGGCAGCCGCGCCCACCACGCTGAGGCTGCGCGGACCGCGACGCTGCACCACTCCGCGTACGAGCAGCAGCCAGGAGTGGAAGACGGTGTGGGCGCAGGCGTCGTGGGAGTCGTCGAAGAAGGCGAGGTCGACCAGGCCCGTCCCGTCGTCCAGCGTGCTGAAGATGACCCGCTTGCCGGAGCGGATCGGCGGGGTCTGGGTGGCCGCCTTGGCACCCGCGACCAGGACCGTCTCCCCGTGCCGCGTCTCTCGCAGCCGACGTGCCGTGACCACGCCCAACTCCCCCAGGAACACACGGTGGTCGTCCATCAGATTGCGCGAGGCGTCCATCGAGAGCACGCCGAGCTCGGCGCTCAGCCGCTCCGCCGGGGACAGGTCGGGCAGCCCGGCGGAGGCGGTGTTCCGCCCGCCGGACAGCGGGAGTTGGCCGCCGCCCGCGCCTCGGGAGCCGCGGTGCAGTTCGGTCAGGTGCAGTTGCAGATCACGGCGGTTGGCGCCGAACGCGTCCAGCGCTCCGACCTGTGCGAGCCGTTGGGCCAGCGGCCGGCTCGGCCGGGCCCGTTCCCAGAAGTCGAGCAGCGAGGCGTACGGCTGCCCGTCCGCGATCCGCGCCGCCTCGGCCTCACTGATCCCGTGCACATCGGAAAGCGCCAGCCGAACACCCCAACGACCGGCAGAGCCGGCGGGATCGGCAGAACCGGCAGGCCTGGCAGATCCGGCGGAACCGGCAGGCCTGGCGGAACCAGCAGACCCGGCTCGACCCGCACCACCGGCGGAACCGGCAGACCTGGCGGGACCAGCAGACCCGGCGGGATCGACAGACGCGCCTTGATCTGCATCACCGACGGAACCGGCCCGACCCGCATCATCGGCGGAACCGGCGGAACCGGCAGACCCGGCGAAACCAGCAGACCCGGCGGAACCAGCAGACCCGGCGGAACCAGCAGACCCGGCGGAACCAGCAGACCCGGCGGAACTGACAGAGCCGGCAGGACCGGCAGACCCGGCAAGCCTGGCAGACCCGGCCGGACCGCCGGAATCGGCGGAGCCTGCGCGGTCGTTCCCCGACACGGCCCCCGACCCCAACCCGGGTCCCGACCCCGCCTCGGGTCCCGACCCCGCCTCGGCCCCCGACCCTGCCCCTACCTCCACCCCCGACTCGGACACCAGTTCGATCCGATGGGTGACCGCCGACCGGTTCACGTCCAGCGGCAGGATCGGCACCCCCCGCCGCCGCGCGTCCGCCAGCAGCAGCCGCTTCGGGTACATCCCGGGGTCGTGCGTGAGCAGCCCCGCGTAGAAGGCGGCCGGGTGATGGGCCTTCAGCCACGCCGACTGGTACGTCGGGACGGCGAAGGCGACGGCGTGCGCCTTGCAGAAGCCGTACGACCCGAAGGCCTCGACGATCTCCCAGGTGCGCGCGACGGTCTCGGCGTCGTACCCCTTCGCCGCCGCGTGCTGGGCGAACCAGAACCGGATGCGCCCCTGCGACTCGGGGTCGGAGAGCCCGCGCCGCACCCGGTCCGCCTCGTCGCGTCCGCAGCCGGTCATGATGGCGACGATGTCGATGATCTGCTCGTGGAAGACCACGACTCCGTACGTCTCCTTCAGCGGCCCCTCCAGATCGGGGTGCGGGTAGCGCACCGGCGCCCGGCCGTGCCGCGCCTCGATGAACGGCCGCACCATGTCGGCGGCGACCGGCCCCGGCCGGAAGAGCGAGATGTCGACGACGAGGTCGTGGAAGGTCGCGGGCTGGAGCCGTCCGACCAGGTCGCGCTGGCCCGGCGACTCGATCTGGAAGCAGCCCAGCGTCTCGGTGGACCGGATCAGCCGGTACGTCGCCGGGTCGCCCGGCGCCACCGCGTCGATGTCCGGCCGGTCCCCCGTGGCCCGCTCCACCTCGCCCACCGCGTGCGCCATCGCGGACTGCATCCGCACGCCCAGCACGTCGAGCTTGAGCAGACCGAGGTCCTCGACGTCCTCCTTGTCGAACTGCGACATGGGCAGGCCCTCGCCGCTGGTCGGCACGACCGGTGTACGGGCGAGCAGGGAGGCGTCGGAGAGGAGCACGCCGCACGGGTGCATGGCGATGCCGCGCGGGAGGGCGTCGAGGGCTTCGACGAGGTCCCACAGCTTGCCGTATCTGTCCTTCTCCCCCGCCAGCTCGCGCAGTTCGGGAAGTTCGTCCATGGCCGCGCGGGCGTCACGGGCCCGGATGTGCGGGAAGGCCTTGGCGATCCGGTCGATCTCGGCCGGGTCCAGGGAGAGGGCGGCACCCACGTCGCGGACGGCGTGCCGGACCCGGTAGGTCTCGGGCATGGAGACGGTCGCGACCCGCTCGGTGCCGAACCGGCCGATGATCGCGCGGTAGACCTCCAGACGGCGCGCGGACTCCACGTCGATGTCGATGTCGGGCAGCACCGGGCGGCGCTTGGACAGGAAGCGCTCCATCAGCAGCCGGTGCTCGACGGGGTCGGCGTGCGCGATGCCCAGGAGATGGTTGACCAGGGAGCCGGCCCCGGAGCCGCGCGCCGCGACCCGGATGCCCATCCCACGTACGTCGTCGACGACTTGAGCGACCGTCAGGAAGTAGGAGGCGAAGTTGTGGTGGGCGATGATGTCCAGCTCGTGGTGCATCCGTTCCCAGTACGCGCGCCGGCCGGCGTAGCCGCGCAGCACCATGCCCGCCGCCGCGCGGGAGGCGAGGACGCGCTGGGCGGTGCGCCGGTCCGCGCCGACGAGCCGCGGTTCGGGAAAGTGCACGCCCCCGATGCCGAGGTCGCCTTCGGGGTCGACGCGGCAGGCGGCGGCGGTGGCCCGTGTCTGTTCGAGCAGCCGGTGCGCGGTGTCACGCCGGTAGCCCGCCGCCTCGACGATCCGTTCGGCGGCGGCCAGCATGGCGGCCTCGTCCTTGAGCCAGGCCTCGCCGGAGTCCAGCTCGCGCCGGGGGTCGACGGGGACGAGCCGGCGGGCGGCGTCCAGGACGTCGGCGACCGGGCCGAGGCCCGCGTCGGCGTACCGGACGGCGTTGCTGAGCACGGGACGCACCCGCTGCTCGGCGGCGAAGCCGACCATGCGGGCGGCCAGACGCAGGGAACCGGGGCCGGTGCCCTGACGGCCGTGCCAGACGGCTTCGAGGCGCAGGGCGTCGCCGTAGATCTCCCGCCAGGGCGCGAGCAGCGCGGCCGCGCGGTCGGGGCGGCCCGCGGCGAGCGCGCGGCCGACGTCGGAGCCGGGGCCGAGCAGGACGGTCAGGCCTTCGGCGTGGTTGTCGGACCAGGGCAGCAGCGGCAGACCGTCCGCCTTGCCGCCCGCATGGGTCGCCGTGACGATTCTGCAGAGGTCGGCCCAGCCGGTGGCGCCGTCCCGGGCGAGGAAGGTCGCCCGAGGTGTCGACTCGTCGACGAAGGCACCGCCGCGCACCGGGGTGCGGCGCCGCTCCCCCCGTACCTGCTCCCCGACCGCCAGGTCCACGCCGAACAGCGGACGGATGCCCGCCTTCGCGCAGGCCTTGGCGAACCGGACCGAGCCCGCGAGGGTGTCCCGGTCGGTGAGCGCGAGGGCGTCCATGCCCCGCTCGGAGGCGCGCTCGGCGAGGCGCCCCGGGTGCGAGGCCCCGTACCGCAGGGAGAACCCGGAGGCGGTGTGCAGATGCGTGAATCCCGGCACACACACCTCCCGACCTGTGAGCCTTCACCAGCTCTCGAACACCTGTTCCCAACTACCTCACCCCCACCATAGACCAATTTTCGAACGCTTGTGCGACATCTGTTCGGACCCGCTCCCACCTGCGCAAACACCGGCCGGAAAACCCGGAAGCCCCGCCTCCGCGACACGCGCGGGGGCGGGGCTCCGTCTTCCCGGGGAGGCCGGGACGGGAAGGCCGTCAGCCGATCTGGGCTCCGAAGGCCGAGAGCGCCTCGGGCACCGGCTGGAAGAACGTCTCGCCGCCCGCGGTGCAGTCACCGCTGCCGCCGGAGGTGAGGCCGATGGCGGTGTCGCCGGAGAAGAGCGAGCCGCCGCTGTCGCCGGGCTCGGCGCAGACGTCGGTCTGGATGAGACCGTTGACGACGTCACCGTTGCCGTAGTTCACGGTGGCGTCCAGACCCTTGACCGTGCCGTCGTGCACCTGGGTCGTGGAGCCGCTGCGGGTCACCTTCATGCCGACGGTGGCGTCGCCCGCCTTGGTGATGGGCTGGGTGGAGCCGTTGTAGAGGTCGACCTCGCTCGGGTGGTCCGTGGTCGCCGTGTACTTGACCAGGCCGAAGTCGTTGTCGGGGAAGCTGGACTGTTCGTTCGTGCCGATCTCCTTGCCGTCGGAGTCCGACCAGGTGGAGATCTCCGCGGTGCAGTGCCCGGCGGTGATGAAGTACGGCTGCCCGCCCTTGACCACGTTGAAGCCGAGCGAACAGCGCCCGCCGGAGCCGCTGATGGCGTCACCACCGGCGATGAAGGGTTTGAACTCACCCTGCGTGCGCTTGAGTTCGGCCTTCGCGCCGAGACCGTCGACGACCTTGGTGAGTCTGGCCCACTCGGCCTCGGAGACCGTGCGGTCGGCGGTCACGACGACCTGGTTGGTCTCCGGGTCGGTCGCCCAGGACGTACCGGGGATGGTCGCGTCCTTCTTGAGCGTGGTGCGGGCGCCGGCCAGTTCGGTGAGGGAGTTCTCGACGATCCTGGCCCTGGCGCCCGCGGCCGTGACGGTCTCGGCCGCGGCCTCGTCGAGCACGTTGACGACGAGGTGCCGGGACTTCGCGTCGTAGTACGTTCCCGCGGCGTCGGCGCCCAGGTCCTCGCCGAGGACCGATGCGAGCTTTCCGGCCGCCGTGACGGACAGCGTGTGCGGCGCGGGGCTCTTCGGAACCTCGCTGGCGTTCGCAGTCTGGAAGGTGACTCCGGCGACGATCAGCGCGGTGACACCCGCACCTGTCATGAGGGCATGCCTCTTCGATACGCGTCGGTGCTTCAACTCACGTCCTCCTGTGGGGGGTCGGTCCGGGAGGTTGTGGGGACCTCCGGGACCTGAAGGCGTACGACATGGGCTCTGAGCACGGTGGAAAAGTCCGTACCGTCGCGTCCATGCCAGTTGTTCCGCGACCCACTATTCCGAGACGCACAGGGAACACACAAGGTCGACTTCAGGACTCCTGTACGACAACAGCCGTACGTGTCCTACGTCCTGACTGGTCGTGGTCACGCCCGCGGGTTCGCATCGCAAACACGGTGCGCACATAACACCGTCACGATCTACGGGACCCGGGCCTGTCTTGATATCGCCCCCATGAGGAGTGACTCCAAGAGGGCTCGCCCGCACGGCGGTTGCTTCCGCACCGGTTGCTCCGCCCGGCGGACTACTCGGACGCGGGCGGCCGCTGTCCGCTCTGGGCCCGCTCCAGGAAGCGCAGCAGTTCGACGGGGAAGGGCAGGACGAGCGTGGAGTTCTTCTCCGCGGCGACGGCCACCACCGTCTGGAGGAGGCGCAGTTGGAGGGCGGCCGGCTGTTCCGACATCACGCTCGCGGCCTCCGCGAGCTTCTTGGACGCCTGGAGTTCCGCGTCCGCGTTGATGACCCGGGCCCTGCGTTCACGGTCCGCCTCGGCCTGCCGGGCCATGGACCGCTTCATCGTCTCGGGCAGCGACACGTCCTTGATCTCGACCCGGTCGATCTGCACGCCCCAGCCCATCGCCGGGCTGTCGATCATCAACTCCAGCCCCTGGTTGAGCTTTTCGCGGCTGGAGAGCAGGTCGTCCAGATCGCTCTTGCCGATGATCGACCGGAGCGAGGTCTGTGCCATCTGGGAGACCGCGAAGCGGTAGTCCTCGACCTGGATGAGCGCGTCGGCCGCGTCCACCACCTTGAAGTAGACGACCGCGTCGACGCGGACCGTCACGTTGTCCCGGGTGATGCCCTCCTGCGCGGGGACCGGCATCGTGACGATCTGCATGTTGACCTTGCACAGCCGGTCCACGAACGGCACGACCATGGTGAAGCCGGGGCCGCGCACATCGGGACGCAGCTTGCCGAGCCGCAGCACCACGCCCCGTTCGTACTGTTTGACGACGCGGGCGGCGGCCATCGTGTAGACCAGCCCCACGGACACGGCGGAGACTCCCGCCGCCACCAGTTCCTCGACCATCACGGCCCCCCAGGGTCCGACGTGGCGCACCGGGCGTGTACAGCGTGTGCTTCGAAGGTAGCCCCGCCACCGGAGCAAGGGCGAGCCCCCGCACGCCTGTTGCGTGCGGGGGCTCCTCTGCTGCCGGTCGCGGTGCCGACTGTGGGGGGTTGTCCTGCGCGACGGTCAGTAGACGTGGACCCCGTAGGCGCTGAGGGCCTCGGTGACGGGCTGGAAGAACGTCGTACCGCCGGAGCTGCAGTTGCCGCTGCCGCCGGACGTCAGGCCGTAGGCGACGGTGCCGCCGTAGAGCGAGCCGCCGGAGTCGCCGGGCTCGGCGCAGACCGTGGTCTGGATCATGCCGTAGACGATGTCGCCGGAACCGTAGTTGACCGTCGCGTTGAGCGCGGTGACCCGGCCGCTGTGGATGCCGGTCGTGGAGCCGCGACGATAGACGGTGGTGCCCACGGACGGCGTGGCCGCGCTGGTGATGTCCTGGCTGCCGACCGCGCCCGACTTGGCGACGGACGAGTTCGTGTAGCGCACGATGCCGTAGTCGTTGGTCGGGAAGCTGGAGCCCGCGGTGGTGCCGAGCGTGGTCGTGTGCGAGGAGTTCGACCACCAGGTGCCCGCGCCGTCGGTGCAGTGACCGGCGGTCAGGAAGTAGTAGTTCCCGCTGTTGTCCTGGACGTTGAAGCCGAGCGAGCAGCGCCAGCTACTCGCATAGATGGCGTCGCCGCCGCTGATCAGCTTCTTGAAGGTGCCCGGGGTGTGCTTGATGGTGAGCGCCGCGGCGTTGCCGCCGGCGTCCCGCTTGATCTTCGCGATCTCCGCCTTGGAGACGGTGCTGTCGACGGTGACGACCACGCGGTTCGTCTTGGCGTCGACCGCCCAGGCGGTGCCCGCGACGTCGGAACCGAGCACCGACTGCCTGACGCTGCTCAGCTGGGTGGCGCTGAACGTCCGGGCGTCGGACGCGTTCGCGCTGGGGACCGCGAACGCTGCGACGGCGACGAGTCCGGTGGACACGGCGATCAGCCGGCTCCGTCTCGCGAGGCCGCCACGGGGGGTTGTGCGCTTGATCCTCACGTTTCATTCCTCCGAAGGGAAGTAAGGGGCCCCTGTAGTGGGGTCGGGACCCGTGAGGCGCAGCCGGGGGCCGTCCGTCCGGATTCCGGACAAGGCATGCCCCTGACAAGCGCTGAGGGGGAGTATTCGGCTGCACGGCCGACAGGCGCAAGGGCGCCTTTCGGCCGTGCAGCCTTCAACTTGCCCCCATACGGAGGAGGTTGATCATCGGACCACTGGAGGCGCCGGATTCCCCCCGGCTCCTCGGGAGTCCCGGGAGCCTCAGCTCAACCGGCGCTCCCCCGCGGCGACGGCCACGCGCAGGCTGTTTCCGGGCGGAGGGAACGGACAGACGAAATGGTCCGCGAACGCGCACGGCGGAAGCACGGTCCGGTTGAAGTCCACCGTCGTACGCCCCTCGGCGTCGGGTGCCGCCGGGCGCAGGAACCGGAAGCGGTAACTGCCGTCCCTGCTGGTGGTGTCGGCGAAGACGGCCCACAGGGTGCCGTCGCTCTCCACCGACACCTGGAGGGTGAGGTCCTGCCCGTCCAGGGTGAAGGCGAGGACTCCGCCGAGGGCGAGCCCGCGGGTCACCCCGTCGGCGTTCTCGACGCGCACGGTCCGGCCCTCGCCGTAGGGGGTGAAGTGTCCCGGCACCGCCCAGCGTTCGTCGTACGGGGTCGCCTCGATGCCGGCGAAGGCCTTCCGGGCGGGCGCGTCGGGGTCGTAGACGCGCACGCCCCAGATCCCCTCGCGCACCAGGACGACGAACCGCCGTTCCCCGCGCCCGACCCGGGCTCCGCCGGCCCCCGAGTAGTCGGCGTCCAGCACGACGTCGCCGGTGAAGGGCTCGCCGTCGACCGTGAGCCCTTCCTCGGCGACCGCCGTCAGGACCACTTGGTCGCCCTTGAGCGCCCATTGCCCGGGAGTGTCCGGAAGTCGCCCTTCCGGATAGTCCTCGATCCAGTGGGTTCCTGTGAGCGCGAGCGGGCCGTACGGCGCGGACACCGTCGCCAGGCGGTGCTCCTGCCAGTGCTTCCAGTCCTCGGATGCGTCGGTCGTCATGTGATCAACTTTTTCACACGGGCCGGGCCCGGCTTCTCACAACCCGCAGTCGCAGCACTCGCAGCACTCACAGCATTCGCAGCACTTGCAGGCCTCGCAGCAACCGCAGTCGCAGTCGCAGTCGCTCAGGCACCCTTCGCGCTTCTTGCGCGACCACGGACCCTCGTACTCGTCGGCGCAGCACATCTTGCAGGTGCAGCACAGGCCGACTGCGGCGGCGCAGCCCGCCCAGAATCCGCGCTTGCCGGGGGCGGGGGGCGGGAAGGAAGGCCCGCCACCGAAGGGGTTGCCGCCACCGGTGTACGGATTGCCCTGCTGGGGCGGCGGTCCGAAGGAGCCCTCGGGTGCGAGCAGGACCGCGGAGCCCGGCACGTCGAGGAGACGGCCGGACCCGGGAGAGCCGTGGGAGCCGTGCGCTCCCTCCGCCGTGTGCCCGCATCCCGAGGTCCCGAACGCGCGGTCCACCGAGCGCCCCAGTTCGTGGACGAGCAGCACGTGCGCCAGCCGGCCCTCGGTGAACTCGGCCTCGCGCAGGGCGAGCCGTATCCCGTGCAGGGCGTCGTCGGCGAGCCGGCGGGCCTCGGTGAGCGGGGTCCCGGTGGCGGTGAGAGGGTTCCAGGCTCCCGACGCGGCGTCAGTTTCCCTGTCCTCCACGGCGTCCAGGAGATGGGCGAGCCGTCCGAAGAGCCGTCCGGCCTCCGCCAGCGGAGCGGCGTTGCCGGGGCGGCCGGCGAGGACGGCGGTGTGCGCGAAGGCGGCGGCGGTCGCGGTCTCGGTCGGTTCCGTGACGGTCAGCAACGGCGTTCCCGGCCCGGCGAGCGCCTCGATCCCGATCTGCCGGTCCACCGCGTCGACGAGCACGGCCGTGTCGAAGCCGACGGCGCTTCCCGTTCGCGCCCCGGCCCTGCCCCAGCTCGTGGCCACCCGGCGCGCGGCCAGCGCGACCGGCTTGCGCGCCAGGAGCCCGTCCCCGTCGGCGACATGGTCGCGGACCTTCGCCGAGGCGAGGACCAGCGAGACGGCGGCGGCGAGCCGCGCGCCCTCGCCCTGCGCGACGGACGCGGTCCGCATGCCCCGCAGCGGACAGGGCCCCGCGGTGCGCCGCCATCCCGTCGCCCGCTCCGCCTGAGCCTCCGTCAGAACCGATATCAGCAGGCCGTCGTAGTTGGTGACCACCCGCGCGAACTGGCCGTGGTCCCCGCGCAGCGCGAGACAAAGACCGCACAGATGCGCCATCCACTGCGTCTTGAGCCCCTCACCGAGCCGGTGACTGCAGGGCCTCACGATTCCGAACACGACACTCCCCCGTGACCCGTACGACATTGAGATCGGGCATCGTATCGACCCTCCCGTTCACCCGTACGCCCCGCTCGTCACCCGGTCGCCGCGAGAAATCATATTTCACTCTCAGTCAGCAGCCTTACCCCGTACGACCCTTGGGGGGCGCGGGCTCTCGACGGATTCGCTGTGCACCAGTACCGTCACGAAACCCCCACGCGGCGTCTATCCACTTGGCGCGACATCCGCATCATGGACGACCATGGGGATGCGGAAGCACGAAAGACCGCTGTGAGAGGAGGCGTCCATGGGATCGGTGCGCAAGGCGAGTGCCTGGCTTGGCCTCGTCGACGACAACGATGACGAGCGTTACTACGACGACGACTACGCCGAGGGTCAGGACTCCGGCGACGCCTGGGTCACCGACCCTCGCGTGAAGGTTGCTTCCGAGACGGCGGAGGAGAAGGGCCGCCGGATCGGTACGGTCACCCCGGACAGCTTCCGGGACGCACGCGGTATCGGCGAACTCTTCCGGGACGGCGTCCCGGTCATCATCAACCTCACGTCCATGGAGGCCGCCGACGCCAAGCGCGTGGTGGACTTCGCGGCCGGCCTGACCTTCGGCCTGCGCGGCACCATCGAGCGGGTGGCGACCCGGGTCTTCCTGCTGACCCCGGCGCACACGGAGATCGTCAGCGGCGAGGCCGCGGGCCGTCAGACGGACGGCTTCTTCAACCAGAGCTGAGGCAGGGCCGCTCACCGGCCCTGCCTCGCCGGGGCTTCACCCCCGGGTCTTCACCGGAAGGCGTCGAGCCCGGTGAGCGCCTTGCCCAGCACGAGTTGGTGCATCTCGACGGTGCCCTCGTAGGTGAGCACCGACTCCAGGTTCGTGGCGTGCCGCATCACGGGGTATTCGAGCGAGATCCCGTTGGCACCGAGGATCGTGCGCGAGGTACGGCAGATCTCGATGGCCTCGCGTACGTTGTTGAGCTTGCCGAAGCTGATCTGCTCGGGACGGAGCCGTCCCGCGTCCATGCGGCGGCCCAGGTGATGGGCGAGCAGGATCCCCTTGTGCAGTTCGACGGCCATGTCGGCGAGTTTGGCCTGGGTGAGCTGGAAGCCGCCGATGGGGCGCCCGAACTGCTCACGCGTCCGCGCGTAGGCGAGGGCGGACTCGAAGCTGGACCGCGCCGCGCCCATGGCGCCCCACACGATCCCGTACCGCGCGTGGGAGAGGCAGCCGAGCGGGCCCTTGAGGCCGACGACGTCGGGCAGGACGGCGTCGGCCGGCAGCCGCACGTCGTCGAGGACGAGCTCGCTGGTCACGCTCGCCCGCAGGGACCACTTGTGCTTGATCTCGGGGGCGGAGAACCCGGGCACGTCGGTGGGCACGACGAATCCGCGGATGCCGTCGTCGGTCTGCGCCCAGACGACGGCGACACCGGCGACGGAACCGTTGGTGATCCACATCTTGCGGCCGTTCAGGACCCAGTCGCCGCCGTCGCGCTTGGCGTGCGTGCGCATGGAGGCGGGGTCGGAGCCGTGGTCGGGCTCGGTGAGTCCGAAGCATCCGATGATCTCACCGGAGGCCATGCGCGGCAGCCAGGTCTGCTTCTGCTCCTCGCTGCCGAACCGGTGGATGGCGTACATGGCCAGCGAGCCCTGGACCGAGACGAGCGAGCGGATGCCGGAGTCGGCCGCTTCCAGCTCCAGGCAGGCGAGGCCGTACTGCACGGCACTGGCCCCCGCGCACCCGTACCCCTGGAGCGACATGCCCAGCGCGCCGATCCCGCCGAGTTCGCGCGCCAGTTCCCGGATGCCGGGCAGTTCGCCCTTCTCGTACCAGTCGGCGACGTAGGGCAGGACCCGGTCCGCGGCCCAGGCCCGCACGGTGTCGCGGACGGCCAGGTCCTCCGCGTCCAGGAGGTCGTCGATCCCCAGCGGGTCGGCGGGGTCGAAGGACGGCAGCTTCGAGGACGCGGACATACGACAGCCTCCGGCAGGGGTGATAACTAGCACCGCTAGTCAAAGATCTCGGCCCGACGTTACGACGCAGTGTCCCGCAAGTCCAGGGCACTTCCGCACAGCCCCGTGGATCACGCCCTCGGCGGGCTCACCGGGGGCTCACCGGGGGCGGCTCGCGCCGGGCAGGCACGGCTCCACGGACACGGCTAGGCGGAGACGCGGGTCTCGGCGGTCCCGGGGACGTCCCGGGGAGCGGGGATCCCGGCGGGATCCGCCGCGGCGGAGAGTGGGACGGCACCGGGAGCAGGAATCGCACCGGTGGCGCCCCCGTGCGTCCGGACACCGGCGGGAGGCGGGACCGGGGCCGCGTTCGCCGCCTGGACCGGGGTGCCGGTGGTGCCCGCCTCGGCGGTGCCGCAGTCCATGACGCGCGGCAGCCGCAGCGCCATCACGGCGCCGAGCAGCAGCAGGCCCGCGCTGACCAGCAGCGTCACATGCAGTCCGTGTACGAAGGAGTCCCGGGCGGCGTGCCGCAGGGCGCGGCCGGACACGCCTCCGAGCCGGTCGGCGACCTGGTACGCCTCGCCCAGCGAGTGTCCCGCCGCCTTCGCGTCGGCGTCCGGGACGCCGGGGACCGACGACAGCCCGGGAGCGTACGCCGCGTTCATCACGCTTCCCAGCAGCGCGATCCCGATCCCCGCACCCAGTTGGTACGAGGTCTCGCCGATCGCCGCGGCGCCGCCCGACTGGGCCTGCGGCGCCTCGCTCAGCATGGACTCGTAGGCCCCGAAGAGCGTGGTCTCCAGGCCGAAGCCCAGCAGGACGAAGCCGAAGAGCAGCAGCCCGGCGTTGTCGTTCCCGCCCATCGCGATGAGCGTGACCACGGCGGCCGCGGTGAGACAGAACCCGAAGGAGACCATCGCGCGCGGCCCGAACCTGCGCAGCAGCTTCGCCCCCGCGAGGCCGGCGGCCATCGCCGCGATCGTGAGCGGCAGCAGCCGCAGCCCGGTCTGGAGCGGCGACAGGCCGAGCACGAGCTGGAGGTACTGCGCGGCGATCAGTTCGAGGCCGACCAGGGCGAGCATGGCGAGGACGATGCATCCCACCGACGTGCTGAAGGCCGGACGCGCGAACATGCGCAGGTCGACCAGGGGATGCGCGCGCCTCCGCTGGCGCCGTACGAAGGCGGCCATCAGCACGGCGCCGACGAGCAGCGACCCGAGGGTGAGGGGGCCGAAGGGCGCCTCACCGCCACCGAGACGCTTCACGCCGAGGACAACTCCGAACAGGCCGGCGGCGGCCATGAGCGCGCCGACGACGTCCCAGGGACCGTCACGGTCGCCGTGGGACTCGGGCAGCAGCAGCCGTCCGACCGGAAGGCTGACGATCATCAGCGGGATGTTGACGAGGAAGACCGATCCCCACCAGAAGTGTTCGAGGAGGAAGCCGCCGAGAAGGGGTCCGACCGCGGCGCCGACGGCGGCGACCGCGCTCCAGATGCCGATCGCGAGCGCCCGCTCGCGCCGGTCGGGGAAGACCTCGCGCAGGATCGACAGGGTGGCCGGCATGATCATCGCGCCGCCGACGCCGAGCAGGGCACGGGCGCCTATCAGGAGCTGCGCGTTCCCGGAGAAGGCCGCGATGCCCGAGGCGACTCCGAAGAGGGCGTACCCGAGGAGGAGCACCCGTCTGCGGCCGATCCGGTCGCCGAGTGTGCCGAAGAGGATGAGGAGCGAGGCGCAGACGAGCGGATAGACGTCGACGATCCAGAGCAGTTCTATCGCGCCGGGCTTCAGGTCCTCGGTGACGGCGGGCACCGCGACATGGAGCACGGTGGCGTCGAGGGCGACCAGCAGCAGGCTGACGCACAGGACGAAAAGAACGACCCAGCGGTTGGCACCGGCTCCGGTCTCCCGACGGCATCGCGCAGCGGCCGTGGTCGTCCCGGACATGTACGTACCTCCAGAGGTTCCCTCGCGTTCTGCGGATCCGCAGGGTGGGGACTCCCTGGGGCTGCGGCCCGGAGAGCGGAGTCCCGGGCCCACGCAACAAAGGCGAGTGAGCCGCCAGCGTACGCGAGTTCTCGCCCAGGTCACGTGGCGGACCTCTCACGTTCGCCGGCCGGGTGTGTGGCGTACGCCACGCCGCCCGCCCGTCGTCACGCCCCGCCCGGCCCGCCGGTTCCGCCCTCCGCCGATAATCGAGCCCGTGACCGAACCCGACCGTCCCGCCGCGACGCCCCTGGCGGGCGCCCTGCGCCGAGCCGCGCCCGCCCTCCTCGGGTACGCGGCGGTGCGTGCCCTCGGCCTCCTCGCGCTCGCCGTGTGGAGCGCGGCGAACGGCAAGAGCGCCCACCGGCTGCTGTCGGGGCGCTGGGACTCGCTCTGGTACACCCGGGTCGCCGAGCTCGGCTACGGCTACGAGGTCCGCCTCCCGAACGGTGACGTGCATTCGAATCTCGCGTTCTTCCCGCTGCTGCCCTGGCTGGAGCGGATCGGCCACGCGGTGACACCGCTGTCGTACGCGGACGCCGGCCTGCTGGTGTCCGCGGTGGCCTCGCTCGCCGCGGCCTGGGGGATCTTCGCGGTCGCCGACCGCGTCCACGGCCGCCGGGCGGGAATCTGCGCGGCGCTGGTGTGGGCGGTCCTGCCCGTCGGTGTCGTGCAGTCGATGGCGTACAGCGAGTCGCTGTTCACCGCGCTCGCCGCGTGGTCGCTGTACGCGGTGCTGACCGGCCGCTGGGTGACCGCGGGCCTGCTCGCGGCGTTCGCCGGGCTGACGCGGCCGGTGGGAGCCGCGGTGGTGGCGGCCCTGTGGGTGGCGGCGATTACCTCGTTCGTGGGAGAACGCCGGCGCGGCGGAAGCTCACCCGGGACGGACGGCGCGCGCCCGTGGCGGCGCGCCCTCGCCATGATCATCGCGCCGCTCGGCGCCGCCGGTTACGTGCTGTGGGTGGGGCGTCGCACGGGCGGGGGCCCGCTCGGCTACCTCGACGTCCAGGCGGGGTGGCGCAACGGCTTCGACGGCGGTTACGCCTTCGGGCGCTTCGTCGCCGAGAAGTTCACCTCGTTCCCCTCCGCCCTCGCGGGTGCCGCTCTGGTCGCCGGGGTGGTGCTGGTCCTGTCGCTCTACGTGACCTGTGTGCGACAGGGGCAGCCGCCGGCGCTCCTCGTCTACACGGGGGTCGTCGTCGCGCTCGCCCTGTGCGCGTCGAGCTACTTCGGCTCCAAGCCGCGCCTGCTGCTGCCCGCCTTCCCCCTCCTGTTCCCGCCGGCCAGGGCTCTGGCCCGGCTGCGTACGTCCAGGTCAGCGCTGGTTGTCGGGGGCGTCGCGGTGGCCTCGGCGGTGTACGGGGCCTTCTGGCTGAACGGCTCCGGGCCCCCCTGACCCGCCCCGCCGCGCCCCGCGCGGGACCGGTGAGCGGGCAGCGAATTCCACACCATCATTCGGTGAACGAATATAAAAGTGCCATAAACTCGAAGCCTCTCAGCGATCAATGGAATTGAAGGCTCCGCAGTCCCGGGATTAGCGATTCATTAGAAATAAGCATGATCCTGAGAGGAATCCCACATCACATCGTCATCACAAACCGAGTGATTCGGCCTGGAACGCAGCTCACTCGCTGTAACGTCGATTGGGTGCGTACCGAACGAAACCTCACCCGTCTGGACCGGGTCTTCGCCCGGCTGGACCGTGAGCCGGAACGACCGGCCCACATCGATGTGCCGAGGATGAGTCGGCACAGGGTCGTCCTCTTCGCGGCGACCCTGGCCTTCTACCTGGCGATCGTGTGGGCCGTGGCGATCACGTCGTGGCTGGTCCGGTTCGACTGGCAGGTCATGTTCTTCCGGCCCTACCAGCAGTGGCCGGAGATCCACGCGTTCCTGGACTACTACGTGGTGCTCGGCCAGCGCGGCCCCACCGCCGTGATGGTCGCCGCGTGGCTGGGCTGGCGCTCCTGGCGTCAGCACACGCTGCGCCCGCTGCTCACCCTGGGCGCCTCCCTGCTGCTGCTCAACATCACGGTCGGTGCCGCGAAGCTCGGCATGGGCCGGCTCGGCCCGCACTACGCCATCACCATCGGCTCGAACGAGATGGGCCTGGGCGGCGATATATTTCCTTCGGGCCACACCGCCAACGCCGTCGTGACCTGGGGAATCCTGGCCTATCTGGCGTCGACCCCGAGAGCCAGACGCTGGCTCTCGGCGCTGTCCGCCGTGACCTCGCTGGGCGTCGGCCTCACCACCGTCTACCTGGGTACGCACTGGCTGAGCGACGTCCTGCTCGGCTGGGCCGCGGGCCTGCTGATCCTGCTGGCACTGCCCTGGTGCGAGCCGCTGATCGCCCGCTCCGAGGCCGGGATCTTCTCGCTGCGCGACCTGTGGCGCGGCCGTCGCGGCAGCACCGCGCCCAAGCCCGTGCCGGTCCCCTCCCCGGTCCCGGCACCGGTCATGGCCCAGCGGGCCGCCGCGGTGGACAGCGAGATGCCGGCCCGCGGGGCCGTCGCCCCCCGTCCGCCCAGATCCCCCGTCCACCTGGCCCCGGGCCCGCACACCGCGCGCTCGGAGCGCACGCCGGTGACTCCGGCGGGCAGCCGCCGTCCGGCGCACCCGGACCGCCCGCCGCATCCGGACCGTCCGGCCCGCGCGGCCGCCGCCTCGGCCCGGCCGCTGACGGGCGGCTGAGAGACGCGGGGCCGGTACGCACAGCCTCTCCCCGCACCGCGAAGGCCCCCGGCTCGACGAGCCGGGGGCCTTCGCACATCCGTTGGTCGCGCCCGCCCCGCCCCGGTGAGGCGCGGCGGCGGGCCGGGCGCCGGGGCCGGGCGCTCAGCCCTTCCAGCAGCGCGTCACCGTACCGTCCGTGACCTCGAAGTTCAGCCGCCCCACCAGGTACTCCATGGTGATGATCGCGCCGGGCGGCAACGAGCGGACCGTCGGCCAGCCGCGCTCCCGCGCGCGCTCGCGCGCCCCGCCCACCTCCAGCCCCACGTAGCTCTCCGGATCGTCCTGCGGCTCTGTGTGAGAGGGGGGATTGAGTGCCATGACCGCCACGTTAGGCGGCACACCCGGGCGGTGGAAGCCCGATCGGCGACGAAGCGTCACCTGTCCCCCGCCGGTCACACTTCTGTCACAGGATCACGACACGCGTTTCGCCGAACTCCATCACTCGTATGAGGGGCCGCTTCCGTGTTCCGCACACCTTCGAACGTAATTCGGAGTCGTCGTGCGGACGTCCCGAATAGGCCCGCGAAATGTGCGGGGCGGCGGCCCGCGCGGGCACCGCCGCGCTTTTCCATTCCGGCCGGCTCCGATTCCGCCGGGGCCCGGAAGCTGACGGCGCGTAGGAAATACACGCCACGAACACACAACCCCCGCACGGGGACCGCCGGCACCCGGGACTTCCGCTACGGCACCCGGACCCCGTCCGGCGCCTCCTCGGGACCCGGCGCCTCCTCGGGACCCGGCCTCCCGGACCCCGCCGTCCCGGGACCCGGCGTCCACGGCCCCGGTTCCCCGGGGCCCCGTCTCTCCAGCGCCCGCGACAACCGGTCCCTGGCCGTCCTCATCACGTCGACGAGTTCGGCCGGCTCCAGGATCTCGAACTCCAGCCCCGTCATCATCACGTGGATGACCATGACGTCGAGGCTCGGCGCCCCGGTGCGCAGGATGCAGGTGTCCTCGTCCGAGGCCTCCAGGGTCCCGGCCGAGGGCGAGATCCGCGCGGCGGCCTCCGCCAGCGGCACCAGCAGCCGGACGACGGCGTGGGTGGCGTAGGCGCCGGTGGAGACACCCCTGGCGACGTACTCGGCCAGATTGCCGGCCGGTGGCGTACGGGGCGCGAAGCGCGGTCCGTGCGGCGGCCGGGGCGTGATGCGGTCGGCCCGGAACGTACGCCAGTCGTCGCGGTCGACGTCCCAGGCGACCAGGTACCAGCGGCGCTCGGTGCACACCAGCCGGTACGGCTCGACGGTCCGGCGCGTCGAGGAACCCCCGTGATCGCGGTACTCGAAGCGCAGCCGCTCGCTGTCACGGCAGGCGTTGGCCAGTTCGGTCAGGACGGCGGGGTCGACGGCCGAGGCCTCCGGGCCGCGCAGCATCGGCACGGTGAAGGCGTTCAGCGCGCCGACCCTGCGCCGCAGCCGGCCCGGCAGGACCTGTTCCAGCTTGGCGAGCGCGCGTACGGAGGACTCGCCGATCCCCTCGACGCCCTGCCCGGCCGCCGTGCGCAGCCCCACGGCCACCGCGACGGCCTCGTCGTCGTCCAGGAGCAGCGGCGGCAGTTCGGCCCCCGCGCCGAGCTGGTAGCCGCCGCCCGTGCCCGGGCTGGCGTTGACGGGATAGCCCAGCTCGCGCAGCCGGTCCACGTCACGGCGGACGGTGCGTGCGGTGACGCCCAGCCGCTCGGCGAGGTCCGCGCCCGACCATTCACGGTGGGCCTGCAGCAGTGAGAGCAGGCGCAGCAGTCGTGCGGAGGTCTCCAACATGCCGCCGAGTCTGCCAGCGCTTGCGGACAGCCACTGTCCGCAAGGCGGCACTCCCCCAGGCCCTCACGGGCAGCGGGCGGTTCACAGGCTTCACGGGCAGTGGACGATTCCCCGCCGAGTTCACGGGCGATGGACGATTCCCCGGTTCACAGGCGGCAGGCGACTCGCCGGGTTCACAGGCGGTGCACGATCGCCCGGGTTCACAGGCGGTGCACGATCGCCCGGGTTCACACGCGGTGCACGATTCCCCGGTTCACAGG
The DNA here is from genome assembly GCF_042891215.1 of Streptomyces sp. NPDC001914. NCBI lineage: Bacteria > Bacillati > Actinomycetota > Actinomycetes > Kitasatosporales > Streptomycetaceae > Streptomyces > Streptomyces sp. NPDC001914. The sequence goes on along the minus strand of NZ_JBIASW010000007.1, from coordinate 55,532 downwards.
CGGCAGGCGACTCGCCGGGTTCACAGGCGGCGGGCGATTCCCCGGGTTCACGGGCGGTAGGCGATCTGCGGTACGTCGAAGCAGTTCGTGTTCATGTCGCCCTGGGTGACCCAGCCGCTGCCGTCGCGCCAGCGGGCCACCGCCAGGCACGTCCGGCGCGTCTTCGGCGGCTCGGCCAGCCGCTCGTAGGTGACGGGGAGCAGCAGCCCGCCCGCGGTGTAGGGCTCGCCCCGGTTCATGTACGCGTCGACGCATCCCCGGGTGATGCCCGTGGGCGCGCAGGACTCGGCCGCGTCCGTGAACCACCGTGCCGCAGCCCATCCCTCCAGCTGCCACTGGGAGTGGGTCGGCAGCCCCTTCGTCGCGTCGCGGAACTCCCGCACGGCGGTGTCGCCGGTGTCCTCGTAGTTGCGGCTCGCCCCCGTGGCCCACAGCGCGTTGCGGCAGTGCGGCGCGTCCTTGTAGTCCTCGGGCACGGTGGACGTCCAGTTCTGCACGTTGGTCACCTTGGCGGTCACCCGGGCGCCGACGTCGTCCATGGCCTTGCACAGCAGGGCGTTGCCGTGTGTGTCGAGGGCGTCGAAGACGAGGTCCGCGCCTTGCGCCTTCAGGTCGGCCGCGACGGCGCGGAAGTCGGGCAGCGCGAAGTCGACCTGCTCGGTGACGACCCGGTAGCCCTCGGCCCTGAGCCCCTCGGTGACCAGCCGGGCGTAGGCGGCGGAGGCGGACTGGTTGTAGGAGACGACGGCGGCCGTACGGGCGCCGTGGACGCGCTTGAAGTAGCGGTAGACCTCGGTGCCGCCGTAGAGCTCGCCGTCCCAGCCGGGCGTGCCGTGGCGGGGCGCGAGGCTGCCGTAGATCCCGTACAGATGCGGATAGGTGTCGTACGCGGCGCCGATGGGCTGGCCGCCGATGTCGGGAACGCCCGCGCGGGACACCTGGGAGGCGCCCGCGTAGTCGAGCGCGGTCGTGGCGACGAGGGCGACGACCTTGTCCTGGTCGATCAGCCGGCGCACACAGGCGCTGTTGCCGACGCCGCTGCCGCCGTCGTCGCACGTCCGTACCTCGACCCGCCGTCCGTCGATGCCGCCCCGGGCGTCGAGCCGGTCGAACCAGGCTTTCGCCCCGTCTCGCGGTCCGGTGAACACCGAGGCGCCGACGGGGCTGGTGGCGCTGCTGATCACGCCGACGCGGACCGGCTCGGCGGATGCCCGGGGCGTGGGCGTGGCGCGGTTCTCGAAGTCGCTCTCGGGGAGCCGGCTGCCGCAGGCCGTGCCGAGCAGGAGCAGCAGGCCCGCGACGGCGGCGCCGGCCGCTGTGCGCCGCACCGCCGGTCAGCAGCCCGGGACGGGGCTGCCCGACCCGTTGCCGCTGAGCTGAACGAGCGCGCAGAGCGTCTTGGCGGAGACCTTCCAGGTGCCGTTCTGCTCGACGGCCGTACCCGAGGCGTTCGGCAGGGCGGTGGCGCCCTGCAGGAGAAGCGTGTAGGTCACGTTCGCCTCGGTGGGCGAGGTGAACTCGATCTTCTCCACGTCCGCCTTGACCTGCTGACCGCGCTGGTCGCCGTTGAAGCCCTGCAGCACCGGCGCCATCTGCTCACCGTTCTCCAGGACGGCCTGCTTGTCCTGCGCGGAGACGGCCGGGTCGAAGAACTTCTCCCAGTTCTGCTTGATCTCCTGCCGGGCCGCGGCCGGGTCGGCCGGAGCCGTGGCGGTGGACTGTTCCGCCGTGGGTGTGGGCGAGGCGGAGCTCCCGCCGCCGTTGTCGTCGCTGCACGCCGTGAGGCCCGCGGCGAGGACGAGAACCGCTGCCGCCGCCACCGCTCCGACGTTCCTCCGCTTGAGGTCGCTCCCGAGAACCATCTGGCTCACCACCGGGTGTCGGTCCGGGCCAAAAGCGCCCGGTGCTTTCAGGGTCAGCTTCCAGAAGGCATAGTGCAAGCCATCGGCTGACATGGACAGATACCCGACGTGTGGGAGTCCGGATGCGGACAGCTCGACTGCGGAGCGTGCACCCCGTCCTGTGGGCCGGCTGGGCCGCGCTGGCCGCCGGGGCGGTGCTGTGCGTCATCGGCTGGTACGGCATCTCGGGCGAGCGGTACGCGGAACGCCAGCTTCCCTATCTCGCCTCCTGCACGGTTCCCGGTGCCGCGCTGATCATCGCCGGCGCGGTGCTGCTCACCCACGGCCGGAACGCCTCGGCGACGGCGCGTGTCGAGGAGCTGTACGGGCTGCTGGTGGCGGCCGGGTCCGGCGACGCCGGGGAGCCGGGGCCGGCCGCGGCCGTACCGGTGGCCGTCGGCGGGGACCTCCTGATGGTGCCGGGCGGCACCCTCTACCACCGGGCGGACTGCCCGCTGGTGGCCGGGAAGCCGGAGGCCGTGCCGGCCGACTCGCGCGTCCTCGCGAGCGGGGATCTGGGACCGTGCCCGATCTGCGAACCCGACGCCGAGGACGGCCCATCCGAGGGCGTGGAGGGCGGCCCTTCCGAGGGCGTGGGGGACGGCCCCTCCACAGGTCCGGGCGACTGATGTCCTCGCTGACGTACGACCTCACGCTGGCCGGGCTCTCGATCGGCGGCGCCGCCGCGCTCACCGGGATCGGGCTGATCGTCACCTACCGGGCCACCGGAGTGCTGAACTTCGCGCACGGGGCGATCGCGATGGTGTGCGCGTATCTGCTGCGCCAGTTCACGGTCGAGTGGGGCTGGCCGCTCGCGCTCGGCGCCTCGGTGACCCTGCTGGTGGTGGCCCCGGCGATCGGGATGGCCCTGGAACGCTTCGTCTTCCGGCCGCTGGCGCTCCTCGGCGGCGACCCGGCGCGGACCCTCGTCGCGAGCATCGGGGTCTTCGTCCTGCTGGTCGGCGGGGCGGCGCTCGTGTGGGGCACCGGTGCGCGGGCGGACGCGCCGACGCTGGTGTCGGCGGATCCGTGGGGGCAGCTCGGCGTGGCGGTCCTGCTGGCGGCGGGGGTGGGCGCGGTGACGCGCTGGACCCGCTTCGGCACGGAGCTGCGGGCGGTCGTGGACGACCGGCCCCTCGCGGTGCTCGGCGGGATCGACGCGGACCGGGTGGCCGCCGCGGGCTGGGCGTTCGGCTCGTTCACGGCGGGCCTGACGGGCGTGCTCCTCGCGCCGTACGTGCGGCTCGACCCGTACGGCCTGCCGCTGCTCGTCATCGAGGTGATGGCGGTCGCCGTGGCGGCCCGGATGCGCAGTCTCCCGGTGGCGATCGCGGTCGCGCTCGGCATCGGTGTCGCCCAGAGCCAGCTCACCCGGCTGCATCCCTCGGGCTGGGCGGAGCCGCTGCTCCAGGCGGTCGGCGCCAACCTGTTCGTGGTCGCGCTGCTCGTCGCCGCGCTCGTGCTGCCCGGCATCGGCACCCGTGACGCGCTCCCGCGCCCCGCGACGGTCCGCGTGCCGACGCCGCCCGGGGCCTGGGCCGTGGCCGTCGTGCTGTTCCTGCTGCCGCTGGGGTTCGCCGGCTCGGACCTGCACACGGCGGTGCAGGTGCCCGCGCTCGGTGTCGTCCTGCTGTCGCTGGTCGTGGTCACCGGCCGGGGCGGCCAGATCTCGCTGGGGCAGGCCGCGTACGCCGGTCTGGGCGCCCTGTTCACGGCGCTGCTGGCCGCGGGCCGGTTCCCGGGGCTGCCCCGGTTGCCCGAACTGACCGCGCTGGCGGTGGCCGTGCTCCTGGTGGCCCCGCTCGGTGTGCTGACCGGCTGGCCGGCCATCAAGCGGCACGGCCTGGCGCTCGCGGTGGCCACCTTCGCGGTGGGCGTGGGCGTCAGCCGGTTCGTGTTCGCGCAGCCGTACGCGGTGGCGGGCCTGTCCCTGGGCCGGCCGGCCGGGTTCGGCGGCGACCGCGCGTACTACGTACTCGAACTCGTCCTGCTCGCCGCCGCCCTGCTCGCCGCGCACACGCTGCGCCGGGGCAGGACGGGCCGGGCGCTCGCCGCCATGCGGGACCACGAGGCGGGCGCGTCGGCGGCGGGCGTCCGCGTCCCGGAGCTGAAGCTGACCGCGTTCGTCGCGGGGGCCGCGCTGGCGGCGCTGGGCGGGGGCATGCTCGGCATGGGTCTGCGGGCCTTCGACGCCGCCCAGTACGACCCGGTCCGCAGCCTGCTCTGGTTCGCCGCGGTCGTCGTGCTCGGCGCCGACAGCGTCTTCGGGGCGCTCGTCGCCGCCGCCCTGCTGGTCGGGCTCGACGCGGGGGCCCGCGGCGGGGTGGCGGCCGCCCTGATCGGCCTCCTCGCCGTCCTCGTCGGCCGCTTCCCCGAGGGCCCGTACGCATCCCTGCGCACGGCCACGTCCCGGCTGCGCCCCCCTCGGCCGGCCCTGACCATGGTGGGCACCCGGGTCCGCCGCCGCCTGCGGACCGCCGACGGGCTCAGCCTCGCAGCACACGCCCCTTCGGCGGGCCCGGTGACCGGGCAGACGAAGGACTCCGCCGCGACCGCCCGCGCCACCCCGACCGCCCGCGCCACCCTGACCGACACCGGCGGGGAACCCGGCCCCCGCCGGCCCCCCGCGGCACCGGCCGGCACCAGCCGCGAGGCCGGACCCCGCCCGGAACCCACCACCCGGGCCGACCGGGACCGAGAAGCCGAGAAAAGCCCGACCCCGACCGCGCCGACGACCACGGACCGGGAACCCGGACCCCGCCGGCCCCCCGCGGCACCGGCCGCCGCCAGCCGGAGAGCCGGACGACGCCCAGGGCCCGCCGCCGGAGCCGGCCGGGACCGGGAAGCCGCGCGGAGCCCGAGGCCCCCGGAACCCACCGACACCGGCCGGGACCCCGAACCCCGACCGGAACCCACCGCGCCGGCCGTCACGGGCCGGGAATCCGAACCCCGCCCGGGTCCCACAGCGCCCGCCGGCGCCGGTCGGCAAGCCCGACCCCGGGTGGGCGCGACCGCGCCGTCCGCCGGAGGCGGCGGCGTGGGGACGTGGGCCGGCGCCGGAGGAGTCCGGTCCGGGGGTACGGGCGGGCAGGTGCTGACCGCCCGCCGGCTTCGTGTCGTCTACGGCGGGTTCACCGTTCTCGACGAGGTCGTCCTCGACGTCCCGCCCGGACGGGTCACCGCGGTCGTGGGACCCAACGGGGCCGGGAAGAGCACCCTGTTCCACTGTCTCGCGGGGACCCTGCGCCCCTCGGGCGGACAGGTGCTGCTCGGGGAGCGGGACATCACCCGGCTGGCGGCGCACGCGCGGACCCGGCTGGGGATCGCGCGGACCTTCCAGCAACTGGCCGTCTTCCCCTCGCTGACGGTGGCCGAGAACGTGCGCGTGGGCGCCGAGCAGGGCCGCACCACCGATCGGGGGTCGGTGGAGCGGGCGTTGCGGCTGTTCGGGCTCGACGGGCCGGTGCGGTCACTGCCCGCGGCGGGCCTTCCGACCGGCACGCTCCGGCGCGTGGAGCTGGCCCGGGCGCTCGCCGGGAACCCCCGGGTGCTGCTCCTCGACGAGCCCGCGGCCGGTCTCGACACCGCGGAGGTGGCGGCGCTGGCCCGGGTGCTGCGGGCGCTGGCCGCCGACGGCATGGCCCTCCTGGTCGTCGAGCACGACCTCGACCTGGTCGCCGACCTGGCGCACACCGTCCACGTCATGGCGGCCGGACGGATCGTCACCTCGGGCCCCGCCGACCGCGTCCTGGACACGAGGATCGGCGGATGACCATCGCCCTGCGCGCCGCGCGCGTACGCTACGGCCCCCTGGAGGCCCTGCACGGAGTGAGCCTGGCCGCCCCGGGCCCCGGTCTCACCGTGCTGCTGGGCCGCAACGGCTCCGGCCGTACGACCGCGCTGCGCGCCCTCGCCGGGACCGTGCCGCTCGCGGCCGGTGCCGTCGTCTGGGACGGCACCGACGTGACGCGCCTGCCCGCGTTCGAGCGGGCCCGGCGCGGGCTGTGCCTGATCCCGGAACGCCGGGCGGTGTTCGGTTCGCTGACCGTCCGCGAGAACCTGGAACTCGGGTCGGCCGGCCTCCCGGTGGCCCTGGAGGCCTACCCGGAGCTGGCGCCGCTGCTGTCCCGCCGCGCGGGCACCCTCTCCGGGGGCGAACAGCGCATGCTGGCGCTGACCCGCGCCCTGTCGGCCCGCGCGCGCGTGGTGCTCGTCGACGAACCCGCGCAGGGGATGTCTCCGGCGGTCGCGGCCCGGACGTACGCGCTGCTGGGCGCTCTCGACGCGTGTGTGGTGCTCGCCGAGCAGCGGCTGCCGCCGGCGCTGCGCGAGCGGGCCGGCCGGACGACGTACGTGCACGAACTGCGCCGCGGGGCGGTCGTGTTCAGCGGAGAAGCTGCCGAGACGGTGGTGCGGAGCGGTGGGCCGCGGGGTTCAGGGGCGGGCCGAACAGGCGGGGACCCCCGGCGCGGGCGGCGCCCGTAGGCTTCGGGATGACGAGCTGGAGTCCCTTGGCCAGCCGGTCGGGGCTGGAGCCGATCTTCTTCTTGTTGACGTTGTAGAGCGTGCGCCAGCCGCCCGGGACCTTGTACTTGCGGGCGATCGACACGAGCGTCTCGCCGGCCTTCACCACGTGGAAGGGCCCCTGCAGTCCGTACGACTTGGAGCACTCGGGCCAGGCGCCCCAGCCCTGGACGGCCAGCACCTTCTTGGCGATCTTGATCTGCTGGGCGCGGGTGGCGAGGTCGGCGCGCGGAGCGTAGGCGAGCCCGCCGAACCCGACCCAGGTGGGCTGCCAGAACTGGAGCCCGCCGTAGAAGCCGTTCCCGGTGTTCGCGTGCCAGCGGCCACCGCTCTCGCACTCGGCGAGGCAGGTCCAGGGCCATTCGTCGTTCGCGCAGTCGAAGGCCCCCCGGGCCGACCCGGGACCCGGGAGCGGGGGCGGTGCCGCCGCGTCCGCGGCGCCGGGGACGAGGGCGGTCAGGAGGGCGGCGACCACGGCCGCGTACCGCAGACGAACGGTCGGCAGCCGGGACGCGGTACGTGCGGTCGGCGGAATCCGCCTGCTCGGCATGAAGGACATCGGGCCACGCTAAGCAGCGCGTCCCCCTCCCCCGCCGAGCCCGCGCCCGGCGCGCCCGGGGCCCCACCCGGTCGGAGGACCGGGCGGGGCCCGGAGCGGGGCCGCGACGTCCCGCGTGCCCGGCGATGCCCGGCCCGGCCCCGCGGACCGGACCGGGCCCGTGCCCGGCGCGAGGGGGAGCGTGGCTCAGATGTCGAGCCGCTGGCCGGGCACGATCAGGTCGGGATCACCGCCGATCACGGACTGGTTGGCCGCGTAGATCTTCCGCCAGGTGGTCCCGTGCCGCGCGGCGATGGCACTCAGGGTGTCGCCTTGGCGGACGGTGTAGTCACCGCGGGACGAGCCGCGGTTCACGTGGCCCGGCGCCCGGGACGGCGTCTTCGCCGCTTCCCGCTTCGCCGGGACGGACTTCTGTGCCGGCTTCGAGGCCGCCTTGGTGCTCGCGGACCCCGTGGTCCGCCCGGCACCGGAGGAGGCGGGCGCGCCGCCGTAGGCCCCGGCGCGGGCCGAGCAGGTGGGCCATGCGCCCCAGCCCTGTGCGCTCTGGACCTTGGTCGCGACGGCTATCTGCGCGCTCCTGGAGGCCCTGTCGGCGGTCGGCGCGTACGCCGTGCCGCCGTAGGCGCGCCAGGTGCCTGCGGAGAACTGGAGTCCCCCGTAGTAGCCGTTGCCGGTGTTGATGTGCCAGTTGCCGCCGCTCTCGCACTGGGCGATGCGGTCCCACACTCCACTGTCGGCCGCTGTGGCGTCGCCGGTCGCGGCGAGCAGCCCGAGCGGGGCGAGCAGTGCCGCCCCGGCGAGGACCGCCGTCGTACGTGTCTTGTTCGCCGTACGGACCTTGTGGCCGTTCTCGTGAGTGCTGTCGGCACATGCGGACATGTATTTCCCTCTCGAAACACCCGGGGTCCCCCAGGACGGAACACGGTGACCTGCGCGTAGGACGCGGCCCTCGCGCTCCGACCCGTCCACCGGCGACGTGCTGCGACCCGGAACGGATCGGCCGGCGGACTTGCCCGAGCGGTGCTCGTTGCACACGGCGGAGGAATCTAGGGACCTCGGCGCCCCGGTATCAACCAACTCCTTGTCATTCGAGGCCAGTTGGCGGTTACCGCAGGTATCATCGATTTTCGGCCACCCATTTCATTGGGTGATTTCCGGATTTGTCGACCCCCGCCCGGTGTGATCTGTGACTTACTTCACCCACTCAACTTCCCTGAGCCTTCCGGAAGTTGACTGGGAGTGACCGATTCCGGGGGCGGCTTCACCCTGGGCGTCGGATGGTTCGATTCCGTTCGCCCTCGGGCGTGACTCCGGCCACAGATCACCCGTTGACATCTTCATGAGCCGGGAACCCCCGGTTCATGGGCCGGGAGCCACCCGGCACCGCCACGCACCGCATCATCCCGAGGAGCCACCGTGCCGCGCATGCTCGACGTCAGCGACGACGTACGCGCCGAGATCGGCGACGAAGAAGCCGACCGGCTGCTCGCCGGAGAGAACGCCCCCGGCAGTTACGACTGCACGTCGTGCCGCACCCCGGGCGACTCGGAACAGGAGCGCACCAGCACCGTCCTGTTCATCGGCGACGAGACCGCCGTCCTCGCCTTCGCCCACGCGACCTGCCTGCCCTCGCAGGTCGTGCAGGTCACCGAGGAACAACTCCAGGGCGCCGTCCGCTCGATCCACCCCGACGGCGCGCCCGCCGACCCCGTCCCCGTCCCCGAGCAGGCCGTGCTCGGCGTCACCAGCGGACTCGTCCTGATCAACGGAGAGCTGTACCCGGCGCTCGTGGTCGAGCCGACCGGGCCGATCGTGCGCCCCGGCTCGACGGACATCGGCGACGACTTCCTGCCCCTGCTGATCGAGCAGGGCTTCATGCCCGCGACGGAGCTCAGCTCGGTGCCGCCGGTCCTGCACGGCTGGTCCGTCCTGCTCGCGGCGGGCCAGTTGCACGCCGTGCTCCAGCCGGGCACCGGCGGCGGCTCGCCCGTCGCCTGGTGGCAGGCCCACCAGGCGCTCCAGGTCACCGACGGCTGGCGCGCCGCAGCCAACAAGCTCCAGCAGGTGCTCCTGTTCGCGGCGCCGGTCGGCTCGATCGGCCGTCAGCCGAGGGAGGACCTGCTGCGCGACGCGCTCGACAAGGCGGCGGCCAACGGCAAGCTGGTCGCGGCGGCGATGCCGCTCGCCGGCATCTGAGGCCGGCCGACGGGACGGCGCGGGGAACCGCGGGCAGGCGGCCTGCACCGGCCGCTCAGGGGTGCCCGCGCGGTTCCCCGCGCCCCCGCGCGCGCCGCGCACTCCGGACGGCCCGCGAAATGACCGTGCCGGCCGCATCCGTTGGGCGGCGGGGTCGTTGGCACGTACGTGCACACCTACGACGTCCCCGGCCACCGGCCCTTCCAGCCGGTCCTTCCCTCCAGCTCCCCGCTCCGCCCGAGCAGAGAGGTGCCGGCGTCGCGACCGGTGCAGGACCCCCATCACGGCGGCTCATCGGCCACGCCGATCTACGACGCCCTCTCCGCCGAGTGGATCAGAGCGTTCAGGACCCTGCCCGGTGACCGTCACGGCGAGGAGAACCTGGGCTTCACGGCCTTCGGGATCCTCGGGCGCGGACCGAACTCGTTCAGCTCGTCGGGCACGTACAGCTCGTACAGCGCCGGAGCGCAGACGGCCCGGCAGATCGCCGCGCAGCACGGGCACACCTCGGCCACGACGTCCGTCTGGCAGCCGGGCGCCCGCCAGCACGGCACCGGGATGCACCACGTCCCGGCCGCACTGCCGCCCGCCCCGCGCAGGGGCGCCTGAACGGCGGGACCGTGAACGGTGACGCGTGAGGGGCGGCTCCCCAGGGAGCCGCCCCTCACGTTTCGCCCGTGGGCGCTACTTCTTCTTGTTCGTGCCGCGCTTCTCGCGCACCCGCACCGAGATGTGGATCGGCGTGCCCGAGAAGCCGAACTCCTCGCGCAGCCGGCGCTCGATGAAGCGGCGGTAGCCGTGCTCGATGAAGCCGGAGGCGAAGAGCACGAACCGCGGGGGCTTGGTGCCCGCCTGCGTGCCGAACAGGATGCGGGGCTGCTTGCCGCCGCGGACCGGGTGCGGGTGGGCGGCGACCAGCTCGCCGAGGAAGGCGTTCAGCCGGCCGGTCGGGACGCGGGTCTCCCAGCCGTCCAGGGCCGTCTCGATCGCCGGGACGAGCTTCTCCATGTGCCGGCCCGTGCGGGCCGAGACGTTCACCCGGGGCGCCCAGGCCACCTGGAGGAGTTCGGTCTCGATCTCCCGCTCCAGGTAGTAGCGGCGCTCCTCGTCGAGGGTGTCCCACTTGTTGAAGGCCAGGACGACGGCGCGGCCGGCCTCGACGGCCATGGTGACGATGCGCTGGTCCTGCACCGAGATGGTCTCGGACGCGTCGATCAGGATGACCGCGACCTCGGCCTTCTCGACGGCGGCGGCGGTGCGCAGCGAGGCGTAGTAGTCGGCGCCCTGCTGGAGGTGGACGCGCTTGCGGATGCCCGCCGTGTCGACGAACTTCCAGGTGACGCCACCGAGTTCGATGAGCTCGTCGACCGGGTCACGGGTGGTGCCCGCGAGCTCGTTGACGACCACGCGCTCCTCGTTCGCCACCTTGTTGAGCAGCGAGGACTTGCCGACGTTCGGGCGGCCGATGAGAGCGATGCGGCGGGGGCCGCCCACCGCGGTGCCGAACGTCTGCGCCGGGGCCTCGGGCAGCGCCTCCAGGACGGCGTCGAGCATGTCGCCGGTGCCGCGGCCGTGCAGCGCGGAGACCGGGTGCGGCTCGCCGAGACCGAGGGACCACAGGTACGAGGCGTCGGCCTCGCCGCTCGGGCCGTCGACCTTGTTGGCGCACAGGACGACGGGCTTGCCGGCCTTGCGGAGCAGGCGGACGACCGCCTCGTCGGTGTCGGTGGCGCCGACCTTGGCGTCGACGACGAAGACGACCGCGTCGGCGGCCTCGATCGCGTACTCCGCCTGGGCGGCGACGGACGCGTCGATGCCGAGGACGTCCTGCTCCCAGCCGCCGGTGTCGACGAGCTTGAAGCGGCGGCCCGCCCACTCGGCCTCGTAGGTGACGCGGTCGCGGGTGACGCCGGGCTTGTCCTCGACGACGGCCTCGCGGCGGCCGATGATGCGGTTCACCAGGGTCGACTTGCCGACGTTCGGGCGTCCGACGACGGCGAGGACGGGCAGCGGGCCGTGGCCCGCCTCCTCGATCGCGCCTTCGACGTCCTCGATGTCGAAGCCCTCTTCCGCGGCGAGCTCCATGAACTCCGCGTACTCGGCATCGCCAAGCGCCCCGTGGTCGTGCTCTGCCGAGCCGTCGGGCTGGATGTGGTCGTTCATGAAGTCCGTACCTCGTCGTTCATCGTGGTGATCGGTGGATCGCCCGCAAACCGGGTGATCCACTACTAAGTGTCGCCTAACGCCCGGCGGGGCGCCCGGCGTTTTCGCGGCGTCCCGTCAGATGTCTGGCGTTGTCCAGGTGGGCGCTGAGCTGCTTCTGGATGCGGCCGGTGGCCTCGTCCAGCGCCGCTCGCGTGCGCCGGCCGCTGCCGTCGCCCGCCTCGAAGGGGTCGCCGAACACGACGTCGACCCTGCTGCGCAGTGGGGGCAGCGCCTTGGTCAGCCGGCTGGTCCGCTCGGAACTTCCCAGCACCGCGACCGGGACGATCGGGGCTCCGCTGCGCACCGCGAAGTACGCGAGCCCGGCCCGCAGCGAGGCGAAGTCGCCCTCGCCCCGGGTGCCCTCGGGGAAGATCCCGAGGACTCCGCCGGACGCCAGGACGCCGAGGGCGTCGGTGATGGCGGCGCGATCCGCTATCTCCCGGTCGACCTTGAGCTGGCCGATGCCCAGCAGGAACGGGTCGAGCGGGCCGACGAACGCCTCCTTCTTGATCAGGAAGTGCGTCGGCCTGGGCGCGACGCCCATGACCATCGGGCCGTCGATGTTGTGCGAGTGGTTCACGGCCAGGATCACGGGGCCCGTCGCCGGGACCTTCCAGGCGCCGAGCACGCGCGGCTTCCACAGCCCGTACATGAGGCCGACGCCGATGCGGCGGCCGACCTCGGCGCCTCTGAGGGAGGGTGCGCTCACGCGGCGGCCCGCTTCTCCTCGACGAGGGTGACGACGCACTCGATGACCTGCTGGAGCGTGAGGTCGGAGGTGTCCACCTCGACCGCGTCGTCCGCCTTGGCGAGGGGGGAGGTCTTGCGGCTGGAGTCGGCCGCGTCCCGCTTGACCAGCGCCTCACGGGTCGCGTTGATGTCCGCGCCCTTCAGCTCACCGCTGCGCCGGGCGGCCCGCGCCTCCGGGGAGGCGGTGAGGAAGATCTTCAGGTGGGCGTCGGGCAGGACGGTGGTGCCGATGTCCCGGCCCTCGACGACGATGCCGGCCGGCGCGGACGCGGCGAGCGAGCGCTGCAGCTCGGTGATGCGGGCACGCACCTCGGGCACCGCGCTGACCGCGCTGACCTGGGAGGTGACCTCCTGCGTACGGATCGGTCCGGCGACGTCGGTCCCGTCGACCGTGATGGTCGGCTCGGCCGGGTCGGTGCCGGAGACGATCTCGGGCTTGCCCGCGGCGGCGGCGATCGCGGAGGGGTCCGTGATGTCGATGTCGTTGCTGACCATCCACCACGTGATGGCGCGGTACTGCGCGCCCGTGTCCAGGTAGCTCAGACCGAGCTTCGCGGCCACGGCCTTCGAGGTGCTCGACTTGCCCGTGCCGGAGGGCCCGTCGATGGCGACAATCACAGCCGGAGCGGTACGGGCGGCGCCGTTGTCCACGGTGGGAACACCTTCCTGGTGCGGGGTGGAGGTCTCTGCGGGACGCGAGCGCGCCCCGCACAAGGTTACCGGCCCCGCGGACCCCGTATTACTGGCCCGTCCCGGCGGCGCTGCGGCGGCCCGTCCCGGCCGCGGTGACGGCGGCCGTTCCCGGCGGCCGGGAACGGCGGCGGTGACCCACCCGGCCGCGGGAGACCGGACGCCCCGCCCCGGCGCCGGTCTCACGCCGGTCTCACTGGCGCAGCGCCCAGCCCCGCTCCCGCAGGGCCGCGGCGAGCACCGGAACCGCCTTCGGCTCCACCATGAGCTGCACCAGACCGGCCTGCTGACCGGTGGCGTGCTCGATGCGTACGTCCTCGATGTTGACCCCGGCCATCCCCGCGTCGGCGAAGATGCGGGCGAGCTGACCGGGCTGGTCGTCGATGAGGACGGCCACGACCTCGTAGACGCGCGGCGCGGAGCCGTGCTTGCCGGGGACGCGGACCTGGCCCGCGTTGCCGCGGCGCAGGACGTCCGCGATGCCGAACGCGCCCTCGCGGCGCTTGTCCTCGTCGGAGGACTGCAGGGCGCGCAGGGCCTGGACCGTCTCGTCCAGGTCGGCGGAGACGTCCGCGAGGAGGTCGGCGACCGGCCCCGGGTTCGCGGAGAGGATGTCGATCCACATCCGGGGGTCGGAGGCCGCGATCCGGGTCACGTCGCGGATGCCCTGTCCGCAGAGCCGTACCGCCGTCTCCTCCGCGTGCTCCAGGCGCGCGGCGACCATGCTGGACACGAGGTGCGGCATGTGCGAGACGAGCGCCACGGCGCGGTCGTGGGCGTCCGCGTCCATGACGACGGGCACGGCACGGCAGTGCGAGACGAGTTCCAGGGCGAGGTTCAGGACCTCGGTGTCCGTGTCCCGGGTCGGGGTGAGCACCCAGGGCCTGCCCTCGAAGAGGTCGCCGCTGGCGGCCAGCGGGCCGGACTTCTCGCGGCCCGACATGGGGTGTGTGCCGATGTACGGGGTGAGGTCGAGGCCCAGCGCCTCCAGCTCGCGGCGGGGGCCGCCCTTGACGCTGGCGACGTCGAGATAGCCGCGGGCGAGGCCGCGGCGCATGGCGTCCGCGAGGGTCGCGGCGACGTGCGCCGGCGGTGCGGCGACGATCGCGAGGTCGACGGGACCCTCGGGGGCCTCGTCCGTGCCGGCGCCGAGCGCGGCCGCGGTACGGGCCTGCTCCGGGTCGTGGTCGGCGAGGTGGACGACGACGCCGCGGGCGGCGAGCGCGAGGGCCGCGGACGTGCCGATCAGCCCGGTTCCGATGACGAGTGCGGTCCTCACTGGGCGATGTCCTTGCGCAGTGCGCCCGCGGCGCCCAGGTAGACGTGCACGACCTCGGCGCGCGGCCGGTCGGACTCGATGTGGGCGAGAACACGGACCACCCGGGGCATCGCGCCCTCGATGTCCAGTTCCTGCGCGCAGATCAGCGGGACGTCGACGATGCCGAGCTTGCGCGCCGCCGCGGCCGGGAAGTCGCTGTGCAGATCGGGTGTCGCCGTGAACCAGATGCTGATCAGGTCGTCCGTGGTGAGCGCGTTGCGCTCCAATATGGCGGTGAGCAGCTCGCTGACCTGCTCGTCCATGTGTCCGGCCTCGTCCCGTTCCAGTTGGACGGCGCCCCGGACCGCTCGTACCGCCACGGTGATGCTCCTCGCTGATCTGTGTGCACGTCGTGTCACACCAGCGTAGTCAGCCCCTCGCGGGCGGGTGCGCGGCGCCCGCCTGACGAGACGCGGGGGACGCCGCGGATCCGGCCCGCGCCGGCCGCCCCACCCTGTCGATGTCACCCGAATCGCCCCATTCCGTCACCTCTGGTGAGAACGCGCCCGTGCGCCTCTGGACGTGGGCGCGCTCGTCCGCTCTCATGGCTCATGGCAGGCGGCCCGCGCCGGGGGAGGACCGGATGAACCGACCAGGACCCCTTCTCACCCTCCTCGCGGGGCTCGTGCTGGGCGTGTTCCTGCTGACGCTCAACGCGACGACGGGGACGAAGAACACGTCGAACCCGTACCGGGAGGCGTCGCCGGGTGTCTCGGTGTCGGCGACCGCGCCCCCGGAGTCCGCCTCGCCGCCGCCCTCGCGGTCACCGAGCCCGTCGCCGTCGCGCAGTGCCGTGCCCAACGCCGACTACGCGGGCCGCACCGACGACGACTCCTCGGCCGTCGCGGTCTCCCTGCGGGGCGGCAGGGCCATCGCCTACTTCTGTGACGGACACGACAAGGAGTCCTGGCTGAAGGGCGACGTCGAGGACGACGGCACCATGAAGCTCACGGGCAAGAACGGCGACGAGCTGAACGGCACCCTCGAGGACGGGAAGCTGATCCGCGGCACGGCCGACGTCGGAGGCCAGCGGTACGCGTTCACGGCCGACAAGGCCGTCAAGCCGTCCGGCCTGTACCGGGCGACGGCCACCGTGCGCGGCGCGAAGATCGACGGCGGCTGGATCGTGCTGCCCGGCGGGCGTCAGGTCGGTGTCGTCGAGCGCGACGGCACACCTTCGGCGGCCCCCGAGATCGACCCGGAGACCGGCGCCGTGACGATCGACGGCCAGAAGATCATCGCCCGCCCCGTCACCCCCTGACCTCCTCCTCCACAGGGAGCCGTTCATGACCGTGGACCCGAACGCCGCCACCCAGGGCTTCCCCTCCCCGCCACCCGGCCACGGCCGTCCGGGCGCGGCCCGCTACCTCGTCCCGGCGCTGGTCGCCGCGGCCGTCGCGGTCGCCCTCGGCGTCTACGGCAAGGTCCACGACCCGGCGGGTACGGCGTTCAACCTCGCCGGTTTCAGCAGCACGGGCGCGGTGAAGTCCTGGCTGGCGACGACGGCGTTCTTCTTCGCGCTCGTCCAGCTCGCCTCGGCGCTCATGATGTACGGGAAGCTGCCGGGCCCGTCCTGGTCGGCGACGCTGCACCGGTGGTCGGGGCGCGTCGCGTTCCTGGTGGCGGTGCCGGTCGCGGTGCACTGCCTGTACGCGCTGGGCTATCAGACGTACAGCACGCGCGTCATGTGGCACTCGCTCCTGGGGTGCTTCTTCTTCGGTGCCTTCAGTGCCAAGATGCTGCTGCTCCGCTCGGAGCGTCTGCCCGGCTGGCTGCTGCCCGTCGTCGGCGGCCTCGTCTTCGCCGTGCTCACCGCGCTCTGGCTGACGTCCGCCTTCTGGTTCTTCCGTACGTTCGGAGTGACGACATGACCAACCGCTCGACGCGGCGCACGGTGATCCTCGCCACGGGCGCGTCCGCGCTGCTCGCGGGGTGCAGCCAGTACGGCGACGGCGACGGCTCCTCGGACGCCTCGGCCTCGCCGAAGGGGTCCAGCGGGCAGCAGCTCGCCACGACCGGCGACATCCCGGTCGGCGGGGGCACGGTCTTCAAGGACCAGAAGATCGTGGTCACCCAGCCGGCGAAGGGCGACTTCAAGGCCTTCTCGGCGGTCTGCACCCACCAGGGGTGCCTGGTGGACAAGGTGGCGGACGGCACGATCGACTGCCCGTGCCACGGCAGCAAGTTCAGTGTCGAGGACGGGGCGGTGAAGGCCGGTCCCGCCCCGCGCCCGCTGCCCGCGGAGAAGATCACGGTGCAGGGAAACTCGATCCGTCTGGCGTGAGCGGGCCCGTACGCTCCTGACATGCGCTCCGAGCCTCCCGTGCCCCAGGCAGCCCCGACACACCCGGTGTCCCCGGCACCGGCGGCGCCGTCCGCCCCGCCCGCGCCGGCGGTCCCGGCGGCCGGTCTCTCGCTGGTGCGGGACCACACCGTCTACTCCTGTGTGATGGGGTCACGCGCCTTCGGGCTGGCCACGGAGGACAGCGACACGGACCTCCGGGGCGTCTTCGTCGCACCGACCGCGCTGTTCTGGCGCTTCGAGAAGCCGCCGACACATGTCGAGGGGCCGGCGCCGGAGCAGTTCGGCTGGGAACTGGAGCGGTTCTGCGAGCTCGCGCTGCGCGCCAACCCGAACATCCTGGAGTGCCTGCACTCCCCGCTCGTGGAGTACGCGGACGACACCGGCCGCGAACTCCTCTCCCTGCGGGGGGCCTTCCTCTCCCGCCAGGTGCACGAGACGTTCGCCCGCTACGCCGTGGGCCAGCGCAAGAAGCTGGAGGCCGACGTCCGCACGCACGGCGCGCCGCGGTGGAAGCACGCCATGCATCTGCTGCGCCTGCTGACGAGTTCGCGCGACCTGCTGCGCACCGGTTCGCTGACGATCGACGTCGGGGAGCAGCGCGAGCCGCTGCTCGCGGTGAAGCGGGGCGAGGTGTCCTGGGGCGAGGTCGAACGCTGGATGCTCCGGCTGGCCACGGAGACCGACGAGGCGGCCGTCCGCAGCCCCCTCCCGCCCGAGCCGGATCACGCGCGCGTGGAGGCCTTCCTGATCCGGGTCCGCAGGGCCTCGGCACTCCGGGAAACCGCCGGGCCCCTCGGGCCCTGACCCGGACCCGGCGGCCGCCAGGCCTGATCCGGCCCGAATGCGGTGGCCGCCGGGACCGACCCGGAGGACCCGGGCTCGATGGACACCGGTACCGACCCGGACGCGGTGGCCTCCGGTCCGACCCGGATGACGCGGACGCAATGGCGGGCGCGTCCGGTTCGGACGCCGGGAGCCGCCGGGCGGGTCCGGTTCGGACGCCGGGAGCCGCCGGGCGGGACCGGATCCGTCCGGTGTCAGCGTTCCGGGGCGCCGCCGGAGGCCGTCAGCGCGGCCGGGGTGACGTCCTGGCCTCCGCCGAAGCCGTCCAGGCGGACCCTGACGACGAGGGCGTGCAGTGCGTCGTACGCGGAGGCTGCCTCCGGCAGTCCGGAGGCCTCCTGTGCCTCGTCGAGGAGGACGTGCAGCCGCTCCACGTCCTCCTCCACCCGCTCGCGCGGGATGTCCGCGGGCCCGTGCTCGCGCTCCGCCTTCGCGGCGATGAGGTCCGGGAGGTACGCGGGGGACGCGATCCGTGCGGCCAGCGTGGGCAGATCGGCGTCCACCTCGCCGCTGCGCATGAGGTGGATGCCGGTGAGCAGCACACGGAACGTGTAGAGCAGCGGCTTGAGTTCGCCGCTCTTCTCGAAGAGCCGCCACTGCGTGGCCGCGAACCCCCGGTAGTGGTGGGCGTGGTGGCGGGTGAGGACCCCGGGGACGAGCGAGATCAGCTCACGGTGCTCCTCGCTCGTACGCACGACCAGCGGCGACAGCAACTGCTCCAGTACATAGCCGTTGCGCCGCAGCATGAGCCGTACGAACTTGCGCAGGTCGTGGGTGACCAGGTCCATCTCGGTCCCGTCCTGGAACCACATGCGCGACCGGGTCTCCTCCGGCTCGCTCAGCCCGACGAGGTCGGCGGTCGGCAGCAGGTGGACACCGCGCAGGTCGACGTCGGAGTCGCGGGAGGGGAAGCCGTACAGGTGCGCCCCGGAGACGGTGGCGAAGAGCACGGGGTCGGGCTGTTCGCCGACCACGCTCGCGAGGTCGGCGCCGGGACCGAGGACGTCTGTCATGGCTCAAGCATCCCAGAGCGCCCCCAGGGACATGAGGTCGCTGTGGTACTCGATGCGGTCGGCCCAGTCGGTCGGCCAGACCTCGGAGCCGTGGTGGGCACCCGCGAACGCCCCGGCCAGGCAGGCGATGGAGTCGGAGTCGCCCGAGGTGCAGGCGGCCCGGCGCAGCGCGGTGACGGGTTCGTCGACGAACATCAGGAAGCACAGCAGGCCGGTGGCGAACGCCTCCTCGGCGATCCAGCCCTCGCCGGTCGCGAGGCAGGGGTCGTCCTCGGGCGACGCGGTGCGCACGGCCTGGCGGAGGTTGTCCAGGACGGCGATGCACTCGTCCCAGCCGCGGGAGATGTACGCCTCGGGAGAGGCGTCGTGGCAGAACGTCCACAGGTCGCCGAGCCAGCGGGAGTGGTAGCGGTACCGGTTCTCGTGCGCGTACGAGAGCAGCAGGCCGATCAGTTCCGCGGGCTCGGCTCCCTGGGAGAGCAGCCGGACGGTGTGCGCGGTGAGGTCCGAGGCGGCGAGCGCGGTGGGGTGGCCGTGGGTGAGGGCGGCCTGGAACTGGGCGGCGCCCGCGCGCTGTTCGTCGCTGAGTCCGCGGGCGAGCCCGACGGGCGCCACGCGCATGTTGGCGCCGCAGCCCTTGGAGCCGGTCTGACTGGCCTCCTGCCAGCGGCGCTTGTCGTCCTTGAGGAGCTGGCAGGCGACCAGGCAGGTCCGGCCGGGGGCCCGGTTGTTCTCAGGCGACTGGTACCAGTTCACGAACTCCTCGCGCACGGGCCTTTCCATCCGCAGCGGGCCGAGCAGTCCGCGGTCCATGGCCGTGCGCAGTCCGTGGGCCAGCGCGAGGGTCATCTGGGTGTCGTCGGTGACGATCGCGGGCCGGGGCAGCGCCATCTGCCGCCAGGGGCCGCACTTCTCCAGGATGCCGGGCACGGTGCTGAACTCCGTGGGGAACCCGAGCGCGTCTCCGAGGGCCAGGCCGATGAGGGAGCCGGTCGCGGCGCGTTTGGTCAGGGTCGTGCTGGTCATCGGGGCCGTCCTTACGAGGTGGGACGCAGCAGGGGTGGGTGCAGAACCTTGGCGCCGCCCGCGCGGTAGAGGGCGGCGGGTTTGCCGCGGCCGCCGGTGAGGCGGGCGGCACCGGGGACCTGTTCGACGAATCCGGGTGTGGCGAGGACCTTGCGCCGGAAGTTCGGCCGGTCGAGCGCGGTGCCCCACACCGTCTCGTACACGTGCTGCAGCTCTCCGAGGGTGAACTCGGGCGGGCAGAAGGACGTGGCGAGGCAGGAGTACTCCAGCTTGGCGCCGACGCGTTCATGGGCGTCGGCGAGGATCCGGTCGTGGTCGAAGGCGAGCGGGCCGAGCGCGTCGAAGGGCCGCCACTCGGCGCGTGCCGCGTCGCCGCCGCCGCGGGGTTCGGGCGGGTCGGGCAGCAGGGCGGCGAACGCGACGGAGACGACCCTCATACGGGGGTCGCGGTCGGGTTCGCTGTAGGTGCGCAGTTGTTCCAGGTGGAGTCCCGAGAGGTCCGACAGGCCGGTCTCCTCGGCGAGTTCACGCCGGGCCGCGGCCTCGGCGGACTCGCGGGGCAGCACGAAGCCGCCGGGCAGAGCCCAGCGGCCTGCGTACGGTTCCTGGCCCCGTTCGACCAGCAGGACCTGGAGTGCGCCCGCGCGCACCGTCAGGACGGCCAGGTCGACGGTGACGGCGAAGGGCTCGAAGGCGTATTTGTCATAGCCCTCGGGTGCCGCGTCCCCCGGCGTGCGGCCCTTGCCCGTCTCCACTCCCGCGCCCCCTCTGGTGCCGTGGCTCTTTATGGTCACCTTGACCATGGTCATCACGACTATAAAGGGAGCGCGGGATGTCAACAAGGCTTTCGACCACGGAGGTTGCGCTGTCCCGGGCGCGGAGCCGTCGGCGAGGAGCCGGCCGCGGCCCGGGCCATGGAGCGGGCCGCGGCGGGGAACGTCACGGGACCCGGGCGCGCGACTCCTCCGCCCGCCGGACGCCGGCCCGGAGCGCGTCCGGTTCGCGCGCCGGAGCGTGAGCCGGTGCGAGCGCGGCCACCAGTGCTCCGGCGGCCGCCACTCCCGCCGAGACCCACAGCGCCGGACCGCAGCCGTCGACGAAGTCACGTGCCGAGCCATAGCCCCCGAACCGCGTGAACACGGCCGCCGCGACGGCGATCCCGAAGACGCCGCCCAGCTCGCGCAGCGCGTTGTTGACGCCGGCCGCGACACCCGCGTCGGCGGGCGGCACCGCGGACGTCACGGCGTTCGCGACGGTGGGGAAGACCATGGAGATGCCGACGCCCGCGACGACCAGGGGCAGCACCAGCCGTCCGTACGCGACACCGGGCTGCACCTGCCAGGCCAGCAGCCCGAGTCCGGCCGCCTGGAGGACGAGCCCGCCGAACATGAAGGGGCGGTTCCCGAACCGGTCGGCGAGCGCGCCCGCGAGCGGCGCCACGAGCAGCGGCATGCCGGTCCACACCAGGATGCGGACACCGGCCTGGAGCGGCGAGTTCCCGAGGCCGAGCTGGAACAGCTGCGAGATCATGAACAGGGAGCCGAGCAGCGACATGAACGTCAGGAAGACGGCTCCGTTGGCGGTCGAGAAGGCGCGCCTGCGGAAGTAGCCGAGCGGCAGCATCGGATAACGGGCCCCGGACCGCTCCCAGCCGAGGAAGGCGGCCACGAAGACGACGCCGACGGCCAGCGCGCCCAGCACCTCGGCACTCCCCCAGCCCGCCTGCGGGGCCCGTACCGGCGCCCAGGCGAGGCCGGTCAGCCCGACGGCGGCCAACAGCAGCCCCACGACGTCGAGTTGCGGACGCGGACCATGGCTCTCCCGCAGTCTCAGAGAGGCGAGCGGCAGCATCGCGAGCCCGGTCGGCACGTTCAGCCAGAAGATCCACTGCCAGGACAGGCCCTCGGTGACGGCACCGCCCAGCACGGGCCCGGCCGCGACGCCGAGGCCGGTCACCCCGCCCCAGACCCCGATGGCCACGCCCCGCTTCTCGGCCGGGAACGCCTCGCTGATCAGGGTCAGGGTGAGCGGCAGCAGGACGGCGGCGCCGGCACCCTGCAGCGCCCGCGCGGCGATGAGCTGACCCGGCCCCGGGGCCAGCGCGGCGAGGGCCGAGGCCAGGGTGAAGACGGCGAGCCCGACGACGTACATGCGCCGCCGTCCGAACCGGTCGCCGAGCGCGGCACCGGTCAGGGTGAGGCAGGCGAAGACGAGGTTGTACGCGTTGATCGTCCACTCCAGGTCGGACAGGCTCGCCCCGAAGTCGGCCCGCAGGGCCGGCAGCGCGGTGGCCACGACGACCACGTCGAGGGAGCAGAGCAGCGCCCCGAGTCCGGCCAGGACGACGGTCCACGCACGGCGTGCGGGCGGGGCCGACGGCTGCTGGACGGGGGCGCGCGCGGTGGTGTCGGTCATGACGGTTCCTTCCGTGAGGATCACTCACGAAGGACGGACCCGCCCCGGACCGAAAAGGAATCGCCGCCGGGGCACCGGCCGAGGAAGGCGAGGAGCCGGCCGCCGGGCGGGGTGCCCGGCGGGGCGTCGAGCGGGGCGGCGAAGCGCACTCCGCGGTCGGCGTCCGCGACCACGAGGTGCGCCAGCGGCAGCAGTTCCGCGGCCAGCGCGGACGGGATCGGCCGGGTGCGTCCGCAGGCCCGTGCCACGTCCCAGCCGTGCACCGCGATCTCCAGGGCGCCGACGGCCACCAGCAGCCCCGCGCCGAGCGACCGGTCCCCCACGGCCGGGTCCGGCGGCGGCGCGGACACCGCGGCGCAGACGCCGAGGAGGGCGCCCGCCCGCTCACGGAAGGCGCACACCGGATCGGCGGCGGGGCGGGCCGGACACAGCCCGACCCGCCCGTCCGCGACGCCCTCGTAGAGGGCTTCGACCGAGTCGTCGAGGTGGTGGAGCAGCTCCCCCAGGTCCCAGCCGGCGCACGGGGTCGGCCACCGCAGGTCCGCGCGCGGCACGGCGGCGACACCGACCGCCGCGTAGGCGAGCGAGCGCTCCAGGAGCTCTCCGGGATTCACGGGAGTGTCCCGGGCAGCCCGAAGGCGTCGAACAGTCCCGGGTCCAGGAAGACGGTGAGGCGCGCGAGACCGCCGGCCTCGGCCGTGAGCACCTGCACGGAGTGCGCCCGCAGCGCCCCGTCGGCGCCGCGCTCGTAGGCCGCCACGGCGGGCTGCCCGTTGGCGCGGACGGGCAGCATGCGGATCCATCCCGGCTCGCGCCCGGAGAGCACCCGCACCCGCAGGAACCGCATGACGTCCTTCACGCCGCTGAACCACTCCAGGTGGGGCGGCATCTCCAGCTCGACCCCCTCGCGCAGCAGGCCGAGCAGCGACTCCATGTCGGCGTTCTCGAAGGCCGCCATGTACCGGTCGAGGAGTTCGCGGTCGTCGGCGCCGCCGGGCTCGACCACCAGGTCCTCCTCCGGCGCGACCTCGTCGAGCCGGGCACGCGCGCGCTGGAGGGTGCTCTTGACCGCCGCGGTCGACGTGTCGAGCAGGGCGGCCACCTCGGCGGCCCGCCAGGCCAGCACGTCCCGCAGGATGAGCACCGCCCGCTGCTGCGGAGGCAGGTTCTGCAGCGCGGCCACCAGGGCGAGCCGCAGGGTGCCGCGCGCCGCCACGACCGTCGCCGGGTCGACGAGCCTGTCGGGCAGCGGCTGAAGCCAGGGGATGTCCGTCGCGGGCCCGCGCAGCGGCTCCTCGGGCGCGTCCCCCGGCCCGCCGAGACCGGTGGGCAGGGGACGGCGCCCGCGCCCCTCCAGGGCCGTCAGACACGTGTTGGTGGCGATCCGGTAGAGCCAGGTGCGCAGGGAGGCCCGGCCCTCGTACCCCTCGTAGGACCGCCAGGCCCGCAGATACGTCTCCTGTACGAGGTCCTCGGCGTCGTCGGCCGAGCCGAGCATGCGGTAGCAGTGGGCGATCAGCTCCCGCCGGTAGGGGCCGGTCAGCCGGACGAACTCGTCGTGGTCCGTCGTCGCGGTCATCGCCGCTCCCTTCCTTCGCGCGGGGCGCGCCGGGGCGCACCCGTGGTCCGTTCACCGGTACAGACCGCCGGGGAGGCGAAAACGAATCGGCCGGCCCCGGAGAAGTTCCGGGACCGGCCGTCGCGGGCGCGGGTGATGTCCGCGGGCCGCCGGAGCCGCGGGGCTCCGCGGCCTCAGGGGGCCGGCGGGATCAGAGACCGACCTCGGCCATGAGCATGCCGACCTCGGTGTTCGACAGACGGCGCAGCCAGCCCGACTTCTGGTCGCCCAGGGTGATCGGACCGAAGGCGACGCGCACCAGCTTGTCGACCGGGAAACCGGCCTCGGCGAGCATGCGGCGCACGATGTGCTTGCGGCCCTCGTGCAGGGTCACCTCGACGAGGTAGTTCTTGCCGGTCTGCTCGACGACACGGAAGTGGTCCGCCTTCGCGTACCCGTCCTCGAGCTGGATGCCGTCCTTGAGCCGCTTGCCCAGGTCGCGCGGGATCGGGCCCACGATGTGCGCGAGGTAGACCTTCTTCACGCCGTACTTGGGGTGGGTCAGCCGGTGCGCCAGCTCGCCGTGGTTGGTGAGCAGGATGACACCTTCGGTCTCGGTGTCGAGCCGTCCCACATGGAAGAGCCGCGTCTCGCGGTTCGTCACGTAGTCGCCGAGGCACTGGCGGCCCTCGTTGTCCTCCATCGTGGAGACGACACCGGCGGGCTTGTTCAGCGAGAAGAACTGGTACGACTGCGTCGCGACCGTCAGGCCGTCGACCTTGATCTCGTCCTTCTCCGGGTCGACGCGCAGCCCCTGCTCCAGGACGATCTGGCCGTTGACCTCGACCCTGGCCTGGTCCACCAGCTCCTCGCAGGCACGCCGGGAGCCGTAGCCCGCGCGCGCGAGCACCTTCTGCAGGCGCTCGCCCTCCTCCTCGGCGCCCGGGAAGGTCTTGGGCAGCTTGATGTCGGGCTTGCCCGCGTACCGGTCGCGGTTGCGCTCCTCGGCCCGCGTCTCGTACTCGCGGGAGCGCGAGGGCTCCGTACGTCCGCCGCGCTGCTGGCTCTGCCGGGGGCCGCCCTTGGCGCCACCGCGCGCCGACGCTCCGCGCCCGGACTTGGGGCCGTCCGGCGAGGCGCCGGGGCCTACGTCGTAGCGGCGCTCCTCGGGACGGGGCTTGCTGGGACGCTTCGGCCGGTCGTCACGGCCCGCGCCGGAACCCGCCGCCGAGCTCCTCGGCTGGAAGCCGCCGCCGCCCGTACCGCGCGAGCCGCCGCTTCCGCCGCGCGGGCCGCCCCCGCTTCCGCCGCGCGAGCCACCGCCCCCGCCGGTCCCGCGGGCGCCGCCGCCGCTGCCGCTGCCGCGCGAACCGCCGCTTCCGCCGGTTCCGCGCGGGTTGCCGCGCCCGCTGTTCCTGCCACTGCCGCTGCCACTGCTTCGCATCAAAGTTCCGTCGTCGTCGTGTCGTCTGCGTCTGTGTCCGGTGCGTCCGGATCGAACGACGGGACCCCTTCCAGCGTCTCTGCCTCGATCGCGTCCGCCTCGGGGAGGAAGGGCGCGAGCTCCGGGAGCTCGTCCAGACCGCGCAGGCCCATTCGCTCCAGGAAGTAGTTCGTCGTCGTGTACAGGATCGCACCTGTTTCGGGTTCCGTGCCCGCCTCCTCGACCAGACCGCGCTGGAGGAGGGTCCGCATCACGCCGTCGCAGTTGACTCCGCGGACCGCGGAGACCCGGGACCGGCTGACCGGCTGGCGGTACGCGACGACGGCCAGCGTCTCCAGGGCCGCCTGGGTGAGCCGGGCCTGCTGGCCGTCCAGGACGAAGCGTTCGACGGCGCTCGCGTACGCGGGACGCGAGTAGAAGCGCCAGCCGCCCGCGATCAGCCTGAGCTCGAATCCGCGGCCCTGGACGGTGTACTCGTCGGCCAGCGCGCGCAGCGCGTCCGCGACCTGCCGCCGGGGCCGCTCCAGGATCCTGGCGAGGTGTTCCTCGGTGGCCGGCTCGTCCACGACCATCAGGACGGCCTCCAGGGCTGCCCCGAGATCGAGGTCGGCGACGGTGGGCGGCACCGCGGGGGTGCCGGTGGTCTCCTCGCTCACGCCTTCTCCTTCTTGGTCCCGCGCCCTGCCGCGTCGTCCGCCGTCTCCGCCGGCCGGTCGAACTCGTCGGTCACCCGCGGCCCCTCGTCGCCCTCTCCGCCCTCCCCGCCCGTCCAGCGCACCATGAGGTCCCCGAGGGCCTCCTCCTGGTCGAGGGCGACGGCCTTCTCCCGGTACAGCTCCAGCAGGGCCAGGAAACGGGCGACCACGGTGAGGGTGTCGTCGGTGTCCTCGACGAGCGAGCGGAAGCTGGCCTCGCCGAGTTCCCGGAGCCGCGCCACCACGATCCCGGCCTGTTCCTGCACGCTGACGAGCGGCGCGTGGATGTGGTCGACGTAGACCTGCGGCTTGGGCTTGGGCTGCATCGCCTTCACGGCGAGCCGCGCGAAGCCCTCGGGGCCGATGCTGATGACGACCTCGGGCAGCAGCTCGGCGTACTGCGCCTCCAGGCCGACGGTGCGGGGGTAGCGGCGGGCCTCCTCCTCCAGGCGCGTGTTGAAGATGTCCGCGATCCGTTTGTAGGCGCGGTACTGGAGCAGCCGCGCGAACAGCAGGTCGCGGGCCTCCAGCAGGGCCAGGTCGGCCTCGTCCTCGACCTCGGCGGCCGGGAGCAGCCTGGCCGCCTTCAGGTCGAGCAGGGTCGCGGCGACGACCAGGAACTCGGTCGTCTGGTCGAGGTCCCAGT
This sequence comes from Streptomyces sp. NPDC001914, assembly GCF_042891215.1. NCBI lineage: Bacteria > Bacillati > Actinomycetota > Actinomycetes > Kitasatosporales > Streptomycetaceae > Streptomyces > Streptomyces sp. NPDC001914. The sequence goes on along the minus strand of NZ_JBIASW010000007.1, from coordinate 29,444 downwards.
CCGGGCCCATCGCGCGGATGTGCGCCATGAACTCGTCGGTGACCTTGGACAGCGCCACTTCGGTGACGTCGAGCTTGTGCTTGGAGATGAGCTGGAGCAGGAGGTCGAAGGGCCCCTCGAAGTTCGAGAGCCGCACCTTGAAGACCCCGTCCCGGGAGTCACCGGATTCGCCGGAAGCGCCACCGGATCCCTCATCGGCCGTCCCGGACGGCTCGGCCGTCCCGGACGGCTCAGGCGTCGCGGAGGGGCCGGACGGCTCGGAGGGGCCGGACGGCTCGGAGGGCTCGAACGGCTCGTCTCGTGGCTCGGGATGCCGCACGGGTGCCGGGGGCGCCTCGGTCGTCGCCGTGGTCGCCACCGGCCGCTTGACCGGCTCCGGGGGCGCCACGGGCGGCCCGGAGGGCTCGTCTCCCGGCTCGGGGGGTGCCGGGGGTGCCTCGGTCGCCCAGGCCGTCGCCCCGGTCGTCTCCGCGGGCGCCGCGGAGGGCTCGGTGGGGCCTTCAGGCGGCGCGGAGGGCTCGGCCGGTGCCCCTGGCCCGCCCGGCCCCCCGGCGCCCTCACGGGGCGCCTGGGAGGGCTCACGGGGGGTCTTCGGGGGTTCGGCGGCCGGGGCGGACGGCGGTTCGGCCGACGGGGCGACGGTGGGCCCGGCCGGCGGGGCGGGCGTGGGCTCGGCCGGCGGGGCGGCGGAGGGTCCCTCGGACGGGCCGGACGGCTCGGGCGGTGCCTCGACCGGTCCCGGCGCGGTGCCGGGACCGCGTCCCAGTGCACGCCGACGGCCGCCGGGGGCGGCTGACGGAGGCGGGACGTTCGAGGTCATAGCCGTCGAAGGCTACCTCTACCGCCCGCGCAGTCGCCGTACGAGAATGCTCGCGTCCCCGCGGGACTCCAGGTCCGCCAGGACCACGGCGACCGCCTCACGGACGATCCGTCCGCGGTCGACGGCGAGACCGTGTTCACCGCGGAGCACCAGACGCGCGTGTTCGAGGTCCATCAGCTCCTCCGCGGACACGTACACGGTGATCTTCTCGTCGTGCCGTTCCCGCCCGCTGGGCCGGCGGTTCGCGGCGCGCCCCCGCTTGCGGGACGACTGCACGGACGTGGAGGAGGCGCCAGAACCTTCCTGCGCCGGCCGGCCACGTCCCGAACGGTCCGGCGCGCCGCCCCGGCTGCGCGACTCCGCGTCGGACGGCTCGGCGTCGGCGGCGACATGTTCGTCGCCCTCACCGTCACCGCCCTGGACGGGCACCGACTGGGGCGCGTCCTCCCCGGCCGACGCATCGCTCTCGCCGGCCGGAGCGGGCACCCGGGCCTCGCCGTTGGTCCGGCGGTTGGGGGTGGACGACTGCAGTGCCATGCCCCCGGTGGTACGGAACAGTTCGTCGGCCCCCGGCAGACTCACTCGGCGTGACACCGGGCGAGCACCTCCCTGGCGAGCTGGCGATAGGCGGCGGCACCGACGGAGTTGGAGGCGTACGTGGTGATCGGCTCACCGGCGACCGTGGTCTCCGGGAAGCGGACGGTCCGGCCGATCACGGTGTGGTAGACGTGATCGTCGAAGGCCTCGACGACGCGCGCGAGCACCTCACGGCTGTGCACCGTGCGGGAGTCGTACATCGTGGCGAGGATGCCGTCGAGCTCCAGCTCCGGGTTGAGCCGTTCCTGGACCTTCTCGATCGTCTCGGTGAGCAGCGCGACACCGCGCAGCGCGAAGAACTCGCACTCCAGCGGCACGATCACCTTGTGGGCCGCCGTCAGGGCGTTCACGGTGAGCAGGCCGAGCGAGGGCTGGCAGTCGATCACGATGTAGTCGTAGTCGGCCATCAGCGGCTTCAGGGCGCGCTGCAGCGTGGACTCGCGCGCGACCTCGCTGACGAGCTGCACCTCGGCGGCGGACAGGTCGATGTTGCTGGGCAGCAGGTCCATGTTCGGGACCGCCGTCTTCAGGAGCACCTCGTCGGCCGCCATGCCCCGCTCCATGAGCAGGTTGTAGACGGTGAGGTCGAGCTCCATCGGGTTGACGCCGAGTCCCACGGACAGCGCGCCCTGCGGGTCGAAGTCGACGAGCAGCACCCGGCGTCCGTACTCCGCGAGGGCGGCACCCAGGTTGATGGTCGACGTGGTCTTGCCCACGCCGCCCTTCTGGTTGCACATCGCGATGATCGTCGCGGGGCCGTGACTGGTCAGCGGACCCGGGATCGGGAAGTAGGGCAGCGGGCGCCCTGTCGGGCCGATGCGCTCGCGGCGCTGACGGGCCGCGTCGGGCGCGAGCGTGGCCGCGTACTCCGGATCGGGCTCGTACTCGGCGTCGGGGTCGTAGAAGTGCCCCTCGGGCAGTTCGTCGTAGTCGGCGAAGTGGGTGTGGTTCTCGCCACTTCCGTTGCCGGCCATGGCGTTCACGTGATGGCCATCCATGCTCGGGTGTGCTGTCTGAGTCGTCCGGGGACTCTGGTGGGCTGCGAAGGTGCGGACAGCGACGGAGCCGACAGCCTCGAGCCCCGTGGGGCTCTGGCCCCGCGCCGGCATTCCTGGTTGACCACCCCCGGGAGTAAATGTCGACTCATTCACAAGTCGTCTTACCTCCTTGGTGACCAGGGAACTTCTCGATAGGTCAGCGTGGCACCATGCCGACGGTTGGCGACTCTATGGCGTGTCACCGCTCCGCAGCAACACAATCCGCCGGACCCGACCCGATGTGTCGGCAACCGAACACCCCTCTGTCAAGGGCGTAAGGCCGTCGCACGGCAGGTTTCACCGGTGTGCGAATCGGTTGAAGAGTTATGTTCGCGGCAAGTTGAACGAGTGTCGCAAAGTGAGCCGACACACACGCGGCCGGACCTTGTCGGGCAAGGTCCGGCCGGGTGAGCGGTGTTGACGACCGTGTTGACGTATCGCCTTTTGTCAGCGCCGAGTCGGCCGAGAATGTCGACTTGCGGAGCTGTCGGGAGACTCAGCCGAGCAGGCTCTCCAGGGCGACGTGCTCCAGGCCGTGGGCCTCGGCGACCTCGCGGTAAACAACCTTGCCGTCATGGGTGTTGAGACCCTTGGCCAGCGCGTTGTCACGGCGCAGCGCCTCGGTCCAGCCGCGGTTGGCCAGCTCGACGATGTACGGCAGCGTGGCGTTGGTGAGCGCGTACGTCGAGGTGTTGGGAACCGCGCCGGGCATGTTGGCGACGCAGTAGAAGACCGAGTTGTGGACCGGGAAGGTCGGCTCGGCGTGCGTGGTGGGACGCGAGTCCTCGAAGCAGCCGCCCTGGTCGATCGCGATGTCGACAAGGACACTCCCCGGCTTCATCCGGGAGACGAGCTCGTTGGTGACCAGCTTCGGCGCCTTGGCGCCGGGGATCAGCACGGCACCGATCACGAGGTCGGCCTCGAGGCAGGCCTTCTCCAGCTCGAAGGAGTTGGACATGACGGCCTTGACCTTCGTGCCGAAGATCTTGTCGGCCTCGCGCAGCTTGTTGATGTCGCGGTCGAGCAGCGTCACCTCGAAGCCCATGCCGATGGCGATCTGCGCGGCGTTCCAGCCGGAGACACCGCCGCCGATGACGACGGCCTTGGCCGGCAGCACGCCCGGGACACCGCCGGGCAGGACACCGCGGCCGCCGTTGGCGCGCATCAGGTGGTAGGCGCCGACCTGCGGGGCGAGGCGGCCCGCGACCTCGGACATCGGGGCGAGCAGCGGCAGGGCGCGGCTCGGCAGCTCGACGGTCTCGTAGGCGATCGCCGTGGTGCCGGACTCCAGGAGGGCGTCCGTGCACTCCTTGGAAGCGGCCAGGTGCAGGTAGGTGAAGAGCGTCTGGTCCTTGCGGAGGCGGTGGTACTCCTCGGCGATGGGCTCCTTGACCTTCAGCAGCAGGTCGGCGGTGGCCCAGACCTCGTCGGCGGTGGGCAGGATCTGCGCACCGGCGGAGACGTACTCCTCGTCCGTGATCGAGGAGCCGACGCCGGCGTTCTGCTCGACGAAGACCTGGTGGCCGTGGCGCACGAGCTCGTGCACACCGGCGGGGGTGATGGCCACCCGGAACTCGTTGTTCTTGACCTCGCGGGGGATGCCGACCTTCACGTCGATCACGGTCCTTGACTCAGAGGGCTCTGGGGGATGCATGCCGAGGCGATGCGAGCCAGGCAATGCATGTCATACCCGACGTACGGGAGCACACCGGGAGACACCACGGAAGAACGCGGCGGAGCCAGTCTAATGAAGGGATTCTCTCTGTCTAGCCTTTCAATGCATCAATCTTCTGCGGATGCACTACGGATTTCGTAGGCGTTACCGTCGCGTTCCGGGCTGGATGTGCTCTCCGGGAGCTCATCTCCCAGCATGCGCTCGGCGGCCGCCCGGTGCAGCCGGGCGGCCGCCGGGTCGCCGAGCCGGTCCAGGGTGTCGGCCAGCCTGACCTGGAGCGCGGCCTGCAGGCGCACGTCGTCCGCGCGGCGCGCCCACTCCACGGCCTCCTGGCACGTGCGCAGCGACTCCTCGGGCCGTCCGGCGTACTCCTGGACCCGGGCCATCTCGCTCAACGCCCTTGCCTGGGAGGCGACATCGCCGTTCTTGCGGTGCCAGGCGACCGCGGCGCGCCAGTTGACCTGGGCCTCGCCGTACCGGCCCGCGTAGGTGTGGACGGTGGCGATGCGCCCGTACAGCCGGGCGGCGTCCGCGCGCTCGTCGCGCGCGAGCCGCTGGGCGAGGGCCCTGCCGTACCAGTCGGCGGCCCGGTCGTGGTCCCCGAGTTCCTGGTGGGCGCCGCCTACGGATTCCATCGCGCGGCCGGTCGCGTACGGGTCGTTCGCCTCGCGTCCGGCGTCGAGCGCGGCCCGGTAGCGGGCGAGGGCGTCGGTCCTGCGGCCGGTCTGCGCGTCCAGGTCGGCGAGGTTGAGCAGGGCCGCCGCCTTCTCGCGGGGCAGGTTCCGGCGTTCGGCGACGTCCAGGACGAGCCGGTGGATGACGTACAGGTCGGGTGCCGCGGCCCGGGTGCCGAAATGGGCCGCCATCGCCCGCACCAGGGCGGCCATCAGCCGCCGGGCGAGGGTGTCCAGCTCTCCGTCGGCGACCGCGAGCCGGGCCGAGGCGAGCAGCGCGGGCCGGCGCACGCGCAGCCAGTCCTCGGCCGCCCTGGGGCCGGCGAAGCGCAGGGCGCGCGGCATCCCGGCCAGCTTCTCCCGGGCGGGCGAGCTGTCGGTCTCGGTGATGGCGCGGCAGGACACCAGGAGCCGTACGGTCCGCTCCAGCATCCGGGCGCGGGCCAGCTGCACCTCGGCGGGCCGGTCGTGGGTGTCGACCAGCGCGCGGAGCAGGGGGTGGAGGCAGCCGGGGACCTCGTACTGCGGCAGCGGCGAGGGGGTCGCCCGCATCAGGCCGAGTCCGGTGAACTCCTCCAGCGCGGTGTGCGCCGCCTGGACCGAGCAGCCCGCCAGCGCGGAGGCGGTGTGCGGGTCGACGAGTCCCGCGGGGGCCAGCGAGAGCAGGCGCAGTGTCCGGGCGGCGGCGCTCGGCAGGGAGGCGTACGCGAGCCGGAAGACGCGTTCCAGCGGTGTGCCGTCCTCGCCCTCGGTGCGCAGGTGCTTGGCCAGGTCGGCGACGGCGGAGGCGGGACGCGCGGTCAGCCAGCCGCCGGCCAGGACCAGGGCGGTGGGCTGGCCCGCGCACAGTTCGACCAGACCCTCGGCGGCGAGCGGGTCGACGGTGATGCGCACCGAGCCGGTGAAGTGGCCGAGGAGTTCGAGGGCGGACTTGGTGTCGAGGCCGCCGAGCGTGCAGGGACGGACGTCCGCGATGCCGGTCAGCGGTCCGTCGGAGACGGCGACGACCAGGCAGTCCGGGGAGTCAGGCAGCAGCGCGTCGACCTGCTCGGCGTCGGCCGCGTCGTCGAGCAGGAGCACCGCCCGGCGGACCGCGAGGGCCTCGCGCAGCCGCTCGCCGAGGTCGTCGGCGCCGGCTCCGGGGGGTGCGGTCAGTCCGAGGGCGGTGAGCAGTTCCCGCGCGGTGGCCTCGGTGGGCACGGGTGTGCCGTCGGGTTCGGTGAGCCGGGCGCGCAGGATGCCGTCGGGGTAACTCTCGGCGACCTGTGCGGCAAGAGTGGCGGCGAGCGCGGTACGGCCGGAGCCGGGCCTTCCGGCGATGAGCAGCACCCGTGCCCGCGGGGCCTTGCGGCCGGCGATCGTGTCGAGGCCGGCGCGCTCGATGTCCGCCCGGAGTTCCTTCAACTCTCTTGTGCGGCCCAGGAACTGACTCTCCGTAGGAGGGGACCCGGCAGCCAGGGGCTGCCCCTGGGACGACACTTCGGTGCCGCCGTCGTCCACCACCTGATCCGCCACGGGCCACGCTCCCGTTCCACTGCACGCGCAAGCCCGCCGGGACTCCGGTACGGGCGTTTTCCAGAGCCTAGTTCACGCTCTGCGACGATCCGTGCGGAGCGCGGCGGCGGCGTCCCCCGATCGGATCAGGCGATCGTAGGACCGGTATCCCCGGACGGGCGTACCGGGCGTCCCCGGACGGGCGTACCCGGCTCCCCGGTCGGGCGTGGCCACCGTCCTCGGCCGGGCGTACCCGGCCCGTCCAGGACTGCGTCCGGGGCGGCCCGGCCGCCCCGGAAGGGGGACGTCAGGCCTCGAAGGGGCGGGCGGGCCAGGGCGCCCCGGCCGGGCGCAGGGCGTCGAGACCGGCTCCCTGGCGGGCGGCCAGGAGCGAGAGGACGCCCACGACCAGGCAGTTGTTGTGCAGGTCGCCGGCGAGCACACCGCCGACGAGGTCGTCGAGGGGGACGCGGGCCAGTTCCATGTCCGCCTCCTCGTCCTCGACCTCGAACCGCTCGCCCTGCGCCTGGGAGAGGTCGCGGGCCAGGAAGATGCGGATGGCCTCGTCGCAGCCGCCGGGGGTGGTGTACACGTCGGTCAGCACCCGCCAGGTCTCCGCCTTGACGTGCGCCTCCTCGTAGAGCTCGCGCTGGGCGGCGTGCAGCGGGTTCTCGCCGGGGATGTCGAGCAGGCCCGCCGGGATCTCCCACAGCTTGTGGCGCACGGGGTGGCGGTACTGGCGCAGGACCAGGACACGGTCCTGCTCGTCCAGGGCGAGCACGGCCACGGAGCCCGGGTGGACCTGGTAGTCACGGCGGACGACGGATCCGTCGGGCATGACCACGTCGTCGGTGCGCACCGAGGTCTTGTTGCCCTTGAAGGGAGTCTCGGTCGCCCGGACCTCCCACTCCTCGGGGGTGTCCTTGATCGTCATGGCCTGTCCTCCCACACGCGCAAACAGAAGCCGGTCCGGTGACGGAACCGGGGCGCGCGCCCGGCGGGAACACCCGCGGACCCGCACCCCGGCCACCGTACAACCCTGCTGCTACTTGCCCGTCTTGCGCTCCACCGCGGCCTTGACCAGGCCCGCGAAGAGCGGGTGCGGCCGGGTCGGGCGGGAGCGCAGCTCGGGGTGCGCCTGGGTCGCGACCAGGTACGGGTGGACGTCGCGCGGGTACTCGACGTACTCGACGAGCTTGCCGTCCGGGGAGGTGCCGGAGAACTGCAGACCGGCCTTCTTCTCCAGCTCGGCGCGGTAGGCGTTGTTCACCTCGTAGCGGTGACGGTGGCGCTCCTCGATGTACTCCTTGCCGTCGTACACCTCGCGCACGATCGAGCCCTCGGCGAGCTTGGCCGGATACATGCCCAGGCGCATGGTGCCGCCCATGTCGCCCTCGCCCGCCACGATGTCCAGCTGCTCGGCCATCGTGGAGATGACCGGGTGACCGGTGCCCGAGTCGAACTCGGTGGAGTTGGCGTCGGGGATGTCGGCGAGGTTGCGCGCGGCCTCGATCACGATGCACTGCAGGCCGAGGCAGAGGCCCAGCAGCGGGATGCGGTTCTCACGGGCGTACTGGATCGCGCCGACCTTGCCGGACACACCGCGGTCGCCGAAGCCGCCGGGGATGCAGATCGCGTCGACGTCGCCGAGCTGCTTGGCCGCGCCCGCCGGGGTCTTGCAGTCGTCCGACGTGACCCACTTGATCTTGACGCGGGCCTTGTTGGCGAAGCCGCCGGCACGCAGCGCCTCGGTGACCGAGAGGTAGGCGTCGGGCAGGTCGATGTACTTGCCGACGAGCGCCATGGTGATCTCGTGCACCGGGTTGTGGACACGGTCGAGCAGGTCGTCCCAGGTCGCCCAGTCCACGTCACGGAACGGCAGGTCCAGCTTGCGGACGACGTAGGCGTCCAGGCCCTCGGTGTGCAGGACCTTCGGGATGTCGTAGATCGACTTGGCGTCGATCGCGGCGACCACGGCGGCCTCGTCGACGTCGCACATCAGCGAGATCTTGCGCTTGATGGCGGTGGGGACCTCGCGGTCGGCCCGCAGCACGATCGCGTCCGGCTGGATACCGATGTTGCGCAGCGCGGCGACGGAGTGCTGCGTCGGCTTGGTCTTCAGCTCGCCGGACGGGCCGATGTAGGGCAGCAGCGAGATGTGCACGACGAACACGTTGTCGCGGCCGACCTCGTGACGGACCTGGCGGACCGTCTCCAGGAAGGGCAGCGACTCGATGTCGCCGACCGTGCCGCCGACCTCGGTGATGACGACGTCGACGTCGTCGGTCGCCATGCGGCGGATGCGGTGCTTGATCTCGTTGGTGATGTGCGGGATGACCTGCACGGTGTCACCCAGGTACTCGCCGCGCCGCTCCTTGGCGATGACGGTGGAGTACACCTGACCGGTGGTCACGTTGGCCGAGCCGTCCAGGTCCACGTCGAGGAAGCGCTCGTAGTGCCCGATGTCCAGGTCCGTCTCGGCGCCGTCGTTGGTGACGAACACCTCGCCGTGCTGGAACGGGTTCATGGTGCCCGGGTCGACGTTCAGGTACGGGTCGAGCTTCTGCATGGTGACGCGCAGACCCCGCGCCTTGAGCAGCGCGCCCAGGCTGGAGGCGGTCAGTCCCTTGCCGAGGGACGAAGCGACACCCCCGGTGACGAAGATGTGCTTGGTCGTCGTGGCTGTGCTGTTTCGAAAAGCACTGGGCGGCATGGCCAAGAGGGGGCTCCCGTGGTCGGTCTGGGGTGCGTGCCGGCGTGGGGCCCGGAGATTTCCGGGGGTTGCCGTCGCTGCGGTTCGGGGGTTTCTTGCCCACCGGTCCACGGGCTACCAGGGTATCAGCGACCGGAGGAGGCCGCTTCCGGCCACGCTCCGCGCACGCCCGGCCACCCGCTCGGCACACCCGGACACCCTGCCGGCCACACACCTCACACACCGCTCACTCGATCGGCGCAGCCGGGTTGTCCGGAGCGGCACGCGGATCATCCACGTGCGTCGTATCCTGCTCGGACACTCGCTGCCGAGCCCCTCCGGCACACGGCACCATCCCGCACGTAACCGGAACAAAGAGGGCCTGTCAGTTCGTTTCGAAACGACAATCGCATCGCCCATCGCACCGACAACCGGCGTTTCGCAGCGACGCACGGCGGACGTCCCCCATCATCGACGTTTCGCAGTTACCTACTTCCATTGCCTACTGTTTTGCAGTACCTACGTTCCCTTTGACCGACAAGAGCGACCGCCCCGCGCAGGGGCGCCGTGGCCGTTCGACTGGAGATGCACGTGGCCGGGCGCATCGAGGACTACGCACTCATCGGAGACATGCAGACAGCCGCGCTGGTCTGCCGGGACGGCACAGTCGACTGGCTGTGCCTGCCCCGCTTCGACTCCCATGCCATCTTCGCGGGGCTGCTGGGCACGGAGGATCACGGCTTCTGGCGGCTCGGTCCCGCGCACGCGGCCGACGCGCAGCCGCCGGCGGCCTCGCGCCGCCGGTACCGCGGCGACTCGCTGATCCTCGAGTCCGAGTGGGACACACCGCGGGGCACGGTCCGGGTGACCGATTTCATGCCGCCGCGTGACGGCGCGCCCCAGCTCATCCGGATCGTCGAGGGCGTCTCCGGCCGGGTTCCGATGCGCTCCACGCTGCGCATGCGCTTCTCCTACGGCCGCGTCGTGCCCTGGGTGCGCCGGCACGAGGGCCGCACGGTCGCCGTCGCCGGACCGGACTCGGTCTGGTTCGACACGGACTGTCAGACGTACGGCAAGGACCTGACCACCTACGCCGACTTCACCGTGGCGCCGGGCGAGCGGATCGCCTTCACCGTGTCGTGGGAGCCCTCGCACAAGCAGCCCCCGCCGCTGCCCGAGCCGGAGCAGTCGCTGGAGGCGACCGAGGAGTTCTGGCGCGACTGGGTCGACCAGTGCACGTACCACGGCCCCTACCGCGAGGCCGTCGTCCGCTCCCTGATCACGCTGAAGGCCCTGACGTACGCGCCCACGGGCGGCATCGTCGCCGCGCCCACCACCTCCCTCCCGGAGGAGATCGGCGGCGTACGCAACTGGGACTACCGCTACACCTGGCTGCGTGACGCGGCCATCACCCTCTCCTCGCTGCTGCGCACCGGCTATCGCGAGGAGGCCCGCGCCTGGCGCGAGTGGCTGCTGCGCGCGGTCGCCGGCGACCCGGAGAACCTGCAGATCATGTACGGCATCGCGGGAGAACGGGAGTTGGGCGAGGCCGAGCTCGACTGGCTTCCCGGGTACGAGAATTCGGCACCGGTCCGGGTCGGCAACGGCGCCGCGCATCAGCTCCAGCTCGACGTCTACGGCGAGGTCACCGAGGCCCTGCACCTGGCCCACATGACGGGCCTGTCCCGCAACGACTACGCCTCGCTCCTCCAGTTGAAGCTGATCCGCTACCTGGAGACCCACTGGGACCAGCCGGACGAGGGCATCTGGGAAGTCCGGGGCCCGCGGCGGCACTTCGTGCACTCCAAGGTGATGGCCTGGGTCGCCGTCGACCGCACCATCAAGCTCATCGAGTCCGGGGACGCGCACGGCCCGCTGGAGAGGTGGCGCGAACTGCGCGACGACATCCACCGGGACGTGTGCGAGAAGGGCTACGACCAGGAGCGGAACACCTTCACGCAGTCCTACGGCTCCAAGGAGCTCGACGCCTCGCTGCTGCTCATCCCGCAGATGGGCTTCCTGCCGCCGGACGACAAGCGGGTGATCGGCACCATCGAGGCGATCCAGCGCGAGCTGTCCACCTCCGACGGCTTCATCCTGCGCTACCCGACCTCCGGCGAACACGCGGGCGTGGACGGCCTGGAGGGCGACGAGGGCGCCTTCCTCGCCTGCTCGTTCTGGATGGCCGACGACCTCGCGATGATCGGCCGGGTCGACGAGGCCCGCAAGCTCTTCGAGCGCCTGCTGGCCCTGCGCAACGACCTCGGTCTGCTGGCCGAGGAGTGGGACCCGCGTCTCCAGCGCCAGGTCGGCAACTTCCCGCAGGCCTTCAGCCACGTTCCCCTCATCGACACGGCCCTGCGCCTGACGGCGAGCGGGGCGTACGGCGGCTGAACCGCACCGCGCCGGGCGCGTGGGGGTCCCTCCCCGACGCGCCCGATGCGCCGTGCCCGCCTAGCCTGGAAGGAGTCCTGTCCCCTCATGGAAGGGGGCGGCTTCCATGGCTCCCCTTTCGAAGGCCGGCGCGGCACTGACCGCACTGCGCGCGGGTCTCTCCGGCGATGTGGTCACCCCCGACGATCCCGGGTACGACGAGGCCCGGACGATCTTCAACGCGATGATCGACCGGCGGCCCGCCGTGATCGTGCGCTGCGAGGGCGAGGCCGACGTGACGCGCGCCGTGCGCTTCGCGCGTGAGCTGGATCTGCCGATCGCCGTACGCGGAGGCGGTCACAGCGTCTCCGGCATGTCGCTCAACGACGGCGGTCTCGTCATCGATCTCAGCCGTATGCACGCGGTCACCGTCCACCCCGGATCCGAGACGGTCCGGGTCGAGGGCGGAGCCCTGATGAGCCATCTCGACCGGGCGACCCAGCCCTACGGCCTCGCCACCACCGGCGGCCGTGTCTCGACGACCGGCGTCGGCGGCTTCGTCCTCGGCGGCGGCAGCGGCTGGCTGGACCGCTCCTTCGGCCTCGCCGTCGACAACCTCCTCGGGGTCGAGCTGGTGACCGCCGACGGCTCGCCGGTGCGCGCCACCGACCAGGAGAACCCCGAGCTGTTCTGGGCCCTGCACGGCGGCGGCGGGAACTTCGGCGTCGCCACCGCGCTGACCCTCAAGCTGCACCCGCTGCCCGAGTTCTCGATCGCCCTGCTGATGTACCGGCCGGAGAACGGCCCCGACGTGGTCCGCGTCTACCGCGAGATCATCGCGAACGGGCCGCCGGAGGCGAGCGGCGGCGTCATCTACCTGACCGGCCCGCCCGAGGAGTTCGTGCCCGAGGAACTGGTCGGCACCCTGCTGTGCGGCGCCCTCGTGGCGTACGCGGGCGGCGAGGAGGACATGCGCAAGGTCGCCCAGCCGCTGCTCGCCATGCCGCACGAGGTCGAGATCGTCACCGCGCTGCCCTACCCCGACTTCAACTCCATGCTCGACGATCCGCCCGGACTGCGGAACTACTGGTCGGCGGAATACCTCACCGGCGCGCCCGACGACTTCGTGGACGTCTTCTGCGCCCTCGGCAACGCCATGCCCGTCCCCACCGGCACCCAGCACGTGCTGTTCCCGCAGGGCGGCGCCATCGCCGCCGGACCGTCCCGGTTCCCGGTCCCCTACCGCGACGCGCCGTGGGCCGTGCACCCCTTCGGGATCTGGGAGGACCCGGCCGACGACGAGCGCTGCGTCGCATGGGTCAGGAAGGTCCGCGAGGACGTCCGGCCGTGGAGCACCGGCGCGGTCTACCTGAACTTCATCGGGGACGAGGGCACGGACCGTGTCACGGCCGGCCTCGGCGAGGACAACCTCAGGCGGCTGGCCGCGGTGAAGGCCGAGTACGACCCGGACAACGTGTTCCGCTTCAACCACAACATCACCCCGGTACCGGCCGCGGTCTGACCTCGGTGCCCGCCCGGACGCCGCCCGCGGCCGCTCCGGCCGGCTCCCCTCACTGCCCGGAGATGCCTCCGGAAGCCGTCCGCGGGTAGCGTCCGCTCCATGGACAGCCGTTACGACACCCAGGGCGCCGGAATCACCGTGCAGCGGGCCCTCGAGCTGCCCGGACTGCGCGGCGGCCTGCCGGAGATCATCGCGGGGGCCGACCGGCTGCACCGGACCGTGCGCTGGGTGCACGCGGGCGAGGTGCCGAACATCGCCTCCCTGCTCAAGGGCGGCGAACTGCTCCTGACCACGGGGTACGGTCTCGGCACCCGCCCCGCCGACCAGCGCGCGTTCGTCCGCACGCTCGCCGAGCGCGGGATCGCGGCGCTCGTCGTGGAGCTCGGCCCGCGCTTCACCCGGCTGCCCGCCGCGCTCGTGGAGACCGCGCGCTCCACCGGTCTGCCGCTGGTCCAGCTGCACCGCGAGGTGCCCTTCGTGACGGTCACGGAGGAGATCCACACCGAGATCGTCAACGGCCACTACGCACTGCTCCAGCAGGCCGAGGAAGTGCACCGGCGCTGCACCGAGGCCCTGCTCGGCGGCGGCGGGGTACCTCAAGTCCTGAGCATCCTGGCCGACTTCAGCGGCAATCCGGTCTTCCTGGAGACGGCCGACGGGCAGCTCCTGTACGCCGCCGGGGCCGGCTCCACGGGCGCCGATCCGCTCCAGGTCTGGGAAGGGCTGCGCGGCCAGCACAAGGAGGAGCCTCCCGCCGGGACCACCCTGGTGGACGTGCCCGGCGGCGGCCCCGGCACCGGCTCCGTGCGGGCCCGCCTGGTGCTGCTGCCGGTCGGCGCGCCGGTCGCCCCGGTGCACCGGATCGCCGCCGAACGGGCCGCCGGCATCCTCGCCGTCGTGCTGATGCAGGCCCGCCAGGAGGAGGAGCTGGCCGCGCGGGGACGCGGGGACTTCCTGACCGACCTCGCCGAGGGCCGTATCGAGGCCGAGGACGCCCCGGCGCAGGCCCGCGTCCTCGGGTTCAAGCCTGGTTCCGGCCCGCTCCTGCCGGTCGTGATGCGGCTCGCCGACGGCCTCGCGCCCGGCGGCGGCTGGGCGGTCCTGGCCCGCGCCGTCGCCGAGGAGCTGGCCTCGGTGGGCGTCCCCGTCCTGCTGGGCGTCCGTCCCGTCGAGGGCCGGGTGCCGCTGCTGCTCGGTCTGCGTTCGGAGTCGGAGCGGGCGGCCGTCGCGGACCGTGTCGCGGCCGCGCTGCGGGCCGGGGTGGAACGCGCGGGCATGCAGCGGCCCGGGGCCCAGCCGCCGGTGGTGGTGGTCGGGGTCGCCGGGGGCTGGGCGGCCGCGTCGGCGGGCCTCAGGCACGCGGCGGAGACGGCGACGGCCGCGCAGGGCCTGTCGGACCGGCCCTGGTACGACGCACGCCGGCTGGACATCGACCTGCTGCTGTGGCGCCTGCGCGAGCACCCCGACCTGGCCGCCTTCGTGGAGCGCGCGATCGGCCCGCTCCGCGACCACGACGTCCGCTCGAAACCGCCTCTTCTGCCCACCCTGCAGACCTACTTGGCGCACGCGGGGCGCAAGGCGGAGACCGCACGCGAACTCCATCTCAACCGTCAGACCCTGTACAACCGCCTCGCCAGGATCGGCGAGTTGCTGGGCATGGACCTGGACGACCCGCAGACCGTACTGGCGTTGAGCCTGGCGCTGCGGGCCCGCAGACACGTTCCCTGAGGGCCGCGCGCCCAGAGCCGCCCGGCGCCGGTCAGGCGAGCGGCCGGAACCGGGTGAACTCGTCGTAGACGCTCAGTACTTGGGCGACGGTCTCGTCCTCGGTCGGCCACGTGGCGGCCTGCCGGGCGCCCTTGTCCCGCAGCGCCTCCTGGCGCTCCGGATCGGCGAGCACGCGCACGACGGCGTCCGCGAGCGCCTTCGCGTTGCCGTACGGGACGAGTTCGGCCGCGTCGCCGACCATCTCCGGGATGCCCCCGACCGCCGTGGCGACGAGCGGGACGCGCGCGTGCAGGGCCTCCTGCGCCAGCACCGAGCGCGACTCCCATCTGCTGGGCAGCAGGACGACGTCGGCGGCCGCCAGCAGTTCCGCGACGTCCTCGCGCCGCCCGACGAGCCGGACCGGCAGCTCCTCGTCCTCGATACGGCGCTGGAGAACCGTGCGCAGCGGCCCCTCCCCCGCGATCACCAGCAGCGGCATGGGGTCGAGGCGGCACCAGGCGCGCGAGGCGTCCAGGAGGGTGTGATAGCCGCGGTGCCGGTCGAGCGAGCCGACCGCGATGAGCAACGGGCGGTCCGTCGCGCCGAGTTCGGCCCGCGCCTTGTGCCGGAACCGGTCGGGTTCCACCGGCTCGACGGGCAGGCGCGGCGCCGGGAACGCGACGGCCGCGAGCCGCGCGTCACGCGCGCCTCTCCTGCGGGCCCGGTCCACCAGGTCGGACGAGGTCCCGAGCACCACGGCCGCGGCCCTGGCGACCCGGCGTTCGAGGAGCCGCAGGACATGGGCCCGGGCGCCGTCCGCCTCCGAGCGGGTGTGCCAGGTGACGACGAGGGGAACGCGGCGCCCGCTGAGCGCCAGCACCGCCCGCAGCGCCGCGTGGATCCCGTGCGCGTGCACGAGATCGGCGTCCGCGCAGGCCGCCCGCAACGCGGACACCGAGGCGGGGTCGCTGCTGCGGGGCACGGGGACGTGGTGCGCGCCGACCGTGCTGAATCCGTACGCGCGGTCCGCCTCGGCGGGGGCGCAGACGGTGACCCGGACCCCTCTGGCGACCAGACCCGCGGCCAGCGACCGTACGTGCGCGCTGCTGCCCGCGCTTCCGCCGCCGAGCACCTGCACGGTGCGCAGCGGCGACTGGCCGGGCGCTGAGTGGCTGCTCACGTGGCTCACGTGGCCGGGGCTCCTGGTTCGGCGTCGGACGGTCACGAGGAAACGTACAGAAGGATCGTGCGGAGGAAGGGGGTACCGCACGTCGTGCACCGCGTACTACGCCAAGGATGCCAGGCCGCCCGGGCGTTCCGGCACCGCCATCACGACGAGGGCACGTCAGACAAGGCAACCCGGCGACGACGGTCACCCTCACGAGTGATGAATAGTCCATTCCGGGGAGGACCGAACCACAAGAGCGAATAGGCCCCCTTGGCCCCGCGCTTCACCTCGGCCCCCGAAAGAGCCGCGCGCATCACACACCACCTGGGCAGCACAGGTGCACCCACGTACCGAGAGGCGCACCAAAGATCCCGCACTCCCCGGGCACGCCAAAGTGTCAGCCCCTCCAGATTCAGCCCCTCCACCAGGGGCAAATTCAGCCCTTCCGAGCGGGACAGATCCCGCCCCTCCGCGCGGGACAGGGGCAAATTCAGCCCCTCCGGCGTTTGAGGAGCGGGGTCCGGGGCGGAGCCCCGGGTACGGGACGGGCAGGGGCGGAGGGGGCGAGAAAAAGCTGGAGGAGGCGGCCCAGACCCGGCGAGGGAGACAGTCTCACCCCGCCGGGGAAGGGAAAACCGCTAGGCGTCCGCCCGCGCCGCCGCCAGCAACTCCTCCGCATGCGCCCGGGCCGTCTCGGAGTCCTCCTGCCCGGCAAGCATCCGGGACAGCTCGCGAATGCGCTCCTCCCCCTCCAGCACCTTCACACCGGACCGGGTCACCGACCCGTCATTGGTCTTCTCGACCAGGAGCTGCCGGTCGGCGAAGGCGGCCACCTGCGGCAGGTGCGTCACGACGACGACCTGCGCGCTCTTGGCGAGCTTCGCCAGCCGGCGCCCGATCTCGACCGCGGCCTTGCCGCCGACACCCGCGTCGACCTCGTCGAAGAGGTACGTCGGCACGGGGTCGGTCCCCGCGAACACGACCTCGACCGCGAGCATCACACGCGAGAGCTCACCGCCGGACGCGCCCTTGGCGATGGGCCGCGGCGGCGCCCCGGGGTGCGGGGCGAGCAGCAGCTCCACCTCGTCGGCACCGGCCGGGCCGTAGGCCACCGGACGTCCGCCGACCTCCACCCCCTCCGGGTCGTCGGTCTGCCGGATCTCGAAGGACACCCGCGCGTGCGGCATCGCGAGCGAGGCCAGCTCGGCGGTGACGGCCGCGGCGAACCGCTCGGCGGCCTCCACGCGGGCATCCGTCAGCGCCTGGGCGAGACCGCCCAGTTCGCCGCGCAGCGCATCCCTTTCGGCGGTCAGCTCGCCGATCCGGTCGTCGTCGCCGTCGAGTTCGGTGAGCCGTTCGGCGCTCCGCTCGGCCCAGGCGATCACGGCGTCGATGTTCTCGCCGTACTTGCGGGTGAGCTGGGTGAGCGCGGCCCGGCGCTCCTCGACGGCCGCCAGCCGCAGCGGGTCGGCGTCGAGGTCGTCGGCGTAGCCCGCGAGTTCTCCCGCGACGTCGCCGAGCAGGATGGCGATCTCCCCGATGCGCCCGGACAGCGTGGCGAGGGCCGAGTCGTGCGACCGTACGGCCTCCAGAGCCCGGTGGGCGCCCGCGACGAGCGTGGCCGCGTCGATGCCCTCCGGGTCCTCGGGGTTGCCCGCCAGCGCGGCGTGCGCGGCGGTCGCGGCGGATGCCAGCGCCTCCGCGTGACCGAGCCGTTCCGCCTCCGCCGCCAGCTCCGCGTCCTCGCCCGCGCGCGGCTCGACGGCCGCGATCTCGTCGAGGCCGAAGCGCAGCATGTCGGCTTCCTGGGCCCGTTCCCGCGCGCGCGTCGTGATCTCGTCCAGCTCGGCCGAGACGGCCCGCAGCCGGCGGTAGGCGCCCGCGTACTTGGCGAGCGGTACGGCGACCGCGTCACCCGCGTACCGGTCCAGGGCCTGCCGCTGCCGGGACTGCTTGAGCAGCCCCTGCTGGTCGGTCTGGCCGTGCACCGCGACGAGTTCGTCGGCGAGCTCGGCGAGCACGCCCACCGGCACCGAGCGCCCGCCCAGATGCGCGCGTGAACGCCCCTCCGCCGAAACGGTACGGCTGATCAGCAGCACGCCCTCGTCGAGCTCCGCACCGGCCTCCTCGGCCCGTACGACGGCCGTCCCGCCCGCGGGCACGCTGATCCGCCCCTCCACGACCGCGCTCTTGGCGCCGATCCGCACGAGGGCCGGGTCCGCCCGCCCGCCCAGCAACAGCCCGAGGCTGGTGACCACCATCGTCTTGCCCGCGCCGGTCTCACCGGTCACGGCGGTGAAGCCGGGTGACAGTTCGACGACCGCGTCGTCGATGACTCCGAGCGACCGTATCCGCATCTCCTCCAACACGCCCCCGACCATACGAGGTTTTCCCGGCGCCGTGCGACGCCGCCCCCCGCAAAGAGAACCGAGCGTTACTTTCCGGGGGTGGTCTCGTTCGCCGACGGCCGTGCGGAGGCGGCCGGCACCCGGGCGGAACCCGGGTGCCGTGTGCCCTGTGCCCTGTGCCTCTAGTGCGGTGCCCCGCGCCACCCGGAGACGGGCAGCGCGAACTTGGCGACGAGCCGGTCGGTGAAGGAGGCGTGGTGCAGCCGGGCGAGCCGCACGGGCACGGCCCCGCGGCGCACCTCGACCCGGGCGCCCGGCGGCAGCTCCACGGTCCGCCGGCCGTCGCACCACAGGACGCCCGGCGGGACGTGCGGCAGCACCTCCACGGCGAGCACGGAGTCCGGCGAGGTCACCAGCGGCTTGGCGAACAGGGCGTGGGCGCTGATCGGCACCATCAGCAGCGCCTCGACCTCGGGCCAGACCACGGGTCCGCCCGCCGAGAAGGCGTACGCCGTCGACCCGGTCGGGGTCGCGCAGACGATCCCGTCGCAGCCGAACCCGGTGACGGGCCGCCCGTCGATCTCCAGCACCACTTCGAGAAGCTTCTCGGCGGACACCTTCTGCACGGCGGCCTCGTTCAGCGCCCAGTCGGTGTGCACGATGTCGCCGTTGCGGTGCACGACCACGTCGACGGTCATGCGCTCCTCGACCTCGTACGCCCTGGTGACGACCCGGTCGACGACCTTGTCCAGGTCGTCGCGCTCGGCCTCGGCGAGGAAGCCGACCCGCCCGAGGTTGACGCCGAGCATCGGCACACCGGAGGCGCGGGCGAACTCGGCGCCGCGCAGCAGCGTTCCGTCACCGCCGAGGACGATGAGCAGCTCGCAGCCGTCGAGGCACTGCGGTGTCGCCTCCTGGACCAGTTCCACCTCGTGCGGCAGCGGCAGATCGGCCGCCTCGGCCGCGAGGACCCGTACGCCGATCCCGGACCGCAGCAGCCCCTGGACGACCAGCTCGGCGCTTCGGATGGCTGCCGGCCGCCCGGTGTGGGCCAGCAGGAAAACAGTACGAGCTCGGGTCTGTGTCAACGCGGCCCCTCCGCCACTGCACGGTCAACGTCGGCCGGGTCGAGTGCGGGTGCCCCGGCACGCAGCCACAGAAAGTACTCGACGTTGCCCGACGGTCCGGGCAACGGGCTCGCTGTCACGCCCTTCACTCCGAGCCCCAGCTCCTGGGCCCGCCCCGCCACGCCGCGCACGCTCTCGGCACGCAGCTCCGGACTGCGCACGACACCACCGCTGCCCAGCCGGTCCTTCCCCACCTCGAACTGCGGCTTGACCATCATCACCAGGTCGGCATCCGGCGCCGTGCACCGCGCGAGGGCGGGCAGCACCAGTCCGAGCGGGATGAAGGACAGATCCCCGACAACAAGGTCCACGGGCTCCCCATCGATCGCCTCCAACGTCAACTCGCGTACGTTCGTACGGTCCTTGACGGTGACGCGTTCATCGCTCTGGAGAGACCACGCAAGTTGTCCGTAACCGACGTCCACGGCGACGACATGGGCCGCGCCCGCGCGCAGCAGTACGTCGGTGAAGCCTCCGGTGGACGCGCCGGCGTCCAGCGCCCGCCGGCCCTCGACCTTCAGGCCCTGCGGCCCGAAGACGGCGAGCGCGCCGGCGAGCTTGTGTCCGCCGCGCGAGACGTAGTCGGGGTCGCTGTCGTCCTTGGTGACCACGATCGCCGCGGCGGTCTCGACCTGCGTGGCGGGCTTGGTCGCGAGGGTCTTGCCCACGCTGACCCGGCCCGCGGCGATGAGCTGTCCGGCGTGCTCGCGCGAGCGGGCGAGCTTCCTGCGGACCAGCTCGGCGTCCAGGCGGCGGCGTGCCACTCCTGCCACGTTCGGTTCAGCTCCTGCGGTCGTACGGCGATGGAAAGGGAAAGGGGCTCCCGGGAAACCTCTCCGGGTGCCCGGGAGGTCTTCCGGGTTCCGGTGTCCCGAAGGATCTCATTGCGGGGCGGCGGCCGGGCGCCCGGCGGGGGCCGGGGCTCCCGGGCGGACGTCGAGTGCGGTGAGCTCGTCGCGCAGCCCCCGGTGCACATCCTCGTACACCTCGAGGTGTCCGTCCGTGGCGAGGTGGTCTGCGTCGGCCAGCCGGTCGAGCCGGGCGTCGACGTCGGCGTGGCCCGTCGGGACACGCGGGACGTTCAGCGGGGCCGGCGCGGCGGGGTCGTACGCGGGTTCCGGTTCGGCCTCCGCGGCCGGGCCGGGCTCCCGCACGGTCACGGCCTCGGGGAGCTCGCCCTC
The DNA here is from genome assembly GCF_042891215.1 of Streptomyces sp. NPDC001914. Classification (NCBI taxonomy): domain Bacteria; kingdom Bacillati; phylum Actinomycetota; class Actinomycetes; order Kitasatosporales; family Streptomycetaceae; genus Streptomyces; species Streptomyces sp. NPDC001914. Next base: position 9,029 of record NZ_JBIASW010000007.1, on the reverse strand, counting down.
GGGGACTGAGTCGTTCATGCCCCGACGCTACCGCGAAGGGCTGGGGTACCGTCGATCACGATGGCGACGACTGAGGAGTGCCGCGCCGCACTCGACAAGCTTTCGGACAACATGGCGGGCGCCGACGGGGACGTACGCGCCGCGGCGGCCCTGGACCGCTCGCTGAGCTGCCGTATCACCGACCTGGACATCACCTTCGTCGGCCGCCTCGAAGGTGGCCGGATCGAGGTGCTGGACACACTCCAGGGACCGCCTCCCGAGCGGGCCCAGATCCGCCTGACGATGAAGGGCGACGACCTGGTGTCGATGGTGAACGGCGAGCTGAACTTCGCCAAGGCCTGGGGCTCGGGCCGGGTGAAGCTGGAGGCGGGCCTGCGCGACCTGCTCCGGCTCAGGACGCTTCTGTAGCGGCCGCGGCGGCCCGGACCCTGGCCCTGCGGGCCGCGGGCACCACGAGCGGTGTCCCGGTCTCCGGGTCGTCGATGACCTGACAGCGCAGTCCGAAGACCTCCTCGACCAGCTCGGCCGTGACGATGTCGTTCGGGGCGCCCTCGGCGATGACCTCGCCGTCGCGCAGGGCGATCAGGTGGGTCGCGTAGCGGGCCGCGTGATTGAGGTCGTGCAGCACGGCGACCAGGGTGCGGCCCTGCGTCTCGTGGAGCTCGGCGCACAGGTCGAGGACGTCGATCTGGTGCTGGATGTCCAGGTAGGTCGTCGGCTCGTCCAGCAGGAGCAGCGGGGTCTGCTGGGCGAGCGCCATCGCGATCCACACGCGCTGCCGCTGGCCTCCGGACAATTCGTCGACATAGCGATCGGCGAGCTCCGCGACGCCGGTCGAGGCCATCGACTCCCGCACCACCCGCTCGTCCTCCGCGGACCACTGGCGCAGCAGACCCTGGTGGGGGTAGCGCCCCCGTCCCACGAGGTCGCCGACCGTGATTCCGTCCGGCGCGATCGACGACTGCGGCAGAAGCCCGAGGGTGCGCGCCACCTTCTTCGCGGGCATCGAATGGATCGTCTGTCCGTCGAGCAGGACCCGCCCGGCCGAGGGCTTCAGCATGCGCGAGAGGGCCCGCAGCAGGGTGGACTTGCCGCAGGCGTTCGGGCCGACGATCACCGTGAAGGACCGGTCGGGTATCTCCACCGACAGCTTCTCCGCGATGACGCGCTGGTCGTAGGCGAGGGTGACGTCGGCGGCGGACAGGCGGTTCACGGTGCTCCTCGGGGTGTTCTCGCGTGGCGTGCTCTTCGGGCGGCTCATATCCGGCCCGCCTTGCGTTCGGTGACCAGCAGCCACAGCAGGTAGAGGCCGCCGAGGACGCCGGTCACGACGCCGACGGGCAGCTGGTCGGCGCCGAAGGCACGCTGCGAGGCCAGGTCCGCGACGATGAGCAGGGTCGCGCCCATGCACATCGACGCCGTCAGGTTCGGTCCGGGCGACCGGGTGAGCCGCCGGGCGAGCTGCGGCGCGGTGAGCGCCACGAAACCGACCGGGCCCGCGGCGGCGGTGGCACCCGCGGTGAGCAGCACGGCGGCCACCATCAGCAGCAGCCGCGTCCGCTCGACGCTCACTCCGAGGGCGTACGACACGTCGTCGCCCATCTCCATCATCCGCAGCCCGCGCGCGTTGCCGAGGACGAGGGGGACGAGGACGGCGCACATGATGAGCAGCGGCCAGACCTGGGCCCAGTCGCGGCCGTTGAGGGAGCCGGTCATCCAGACGACGGCACGGGCCGCGTCGACGAGGTCGGCCTTGGTGAGGAGATAGCCGTTGACCGCCGTGACGATCGCGGAGACACCGATGCCGACCAGCACGAGCCGGTAGCCGTGCACGCCCCGCTTCCACGCGAGCAGGTAGATCGCGAGCCCGGTCAGCAGTCCCCCGACGAGCGCTCCGAGGGCGACCTCCTGCGCGCTGCCCGAGAACAGCACGATCATGACGAGCGCGCCGGCCGTGGCCCCCTGTCCGAGCCCGAGCACGTCGGGGCTGCCCAGCGGGTTGCGGGAGATCGACTGGAAGAGCGCTCCGGCCAGCCCGAGCGAGGCCCCCACCAGCAGCCCGACGAGAACGCGCGGCAGCCGCAGGTCGTTGACGATGAACTCCTGGCTGGGGCTGCCGTCGCCGGCCAGGGTCTTGAGCACGTCGCCGGCCGGGATCGGGAAGTCGCCGGTGCCGATGAGCACCACGCTCGCCGCTGCCGCGGCCACCAGCAGCAGCACGACCACGGTGACCATGCGGACGTCGAGGCGGACGGACAGCCCCCCGACGGTGCGGACGGCCCGGACGCGGCGCGCGGGGAGTGCCGGGACACCCCGGTCGCGGGCGGTCGGGATGCTTCGGACAGGTGGGGTCGTCACAGCTGCGCCGTCCTCCGTCGCCGTACGAGAAAGATGAAGACCGGGCCGCCCAGCACCGCGGTGACGATGCCGACCTGGAGCTCCGCCGGCCGGGCGACCATCCGCCCGATGACATCGGCGCCGAGCAGCAGCACCGGCGACAGGACCGTCGCGTACGGCAGGATCCAGCGCAGGTCGGGGCCGGTGAAGGAGCGGACGGCGTGCGGGACCATGAGCCCGACGAACACGATCGGTCCGCAGGCGGCGGTCGCGGCGCCGCAGAGCACGGTCGCGGCGGCCATGGACAGCGCGCGGGTGCGGTTCAGGTTGGCGCCGAGCGCCCGGGCGGTGTCGTCACCCATGGCCATCGCGTTCAGCGGCCGGGCGAGGGCCAGCGCGACGAGCGCGCCGACGGCGAGGAAGGGGGCCACCTGCTCGATCGTCGAGTCCGTCGCCGAGGCGAGCGAGCCGACGGTCCAGAAGCGCATCTTGCCGAGCGCGGCGTCGTCCATGATCATCACGGCTTGCAGATAGCCGTACAGCGCGGCACTGATCGCGGTTCCGGCGAGCGCGAGCCGCACCGGGGTCGCGCCCCGGCTGCCGCCCAGGAACCAGACCAGCGCCCCGACGGCCGCCGCGCCGAGGAAGGCGAACCAGACGTAGCCGCTCAGCGAGGTGACGCCGAAGTAGGTGATCGCGGTGACCACGGCGGCGGACGCGCCCGCGTTGATCCCGAGCAGACCGGGGTCGGCCAGCGGATTGCGGGTCAGCGCCTGCAGGACGGCACCGGACAGCCCGAGCGCGGCGCCGACCATGAGTCCGAGGACGGTGCGCGAGATCCGGTCACCGACGACGACGTCCGCGTACGTCCCCGAGTCGTGGAACAGGCCGTGCCACACCTGGTCCGGCGGGAGCGCCTTCGCGCCGATCGCGATGCTCGCCAGCGCGACCGTCAGCAGGACGCCCACGGACACGAGGAGTCCAAGAGTCCGTATCACCCGGCGGCTTGGGGGCGCGGGAGCGGTTTCCGCGCGCTGTTCAGGAGGACTGTCGACCAACACGAGGTTAGGTTAGCCTACCCTCGCGTTACGCTCGGATGCGCCCGCACACCTGGTCCCGCGACGGAGCCCAGGTCAGCGCCGAGCGGAGCCCAGATCGGCCCGCGCGGCGACACCCAGGACGCCGCGAGCGAGCACCACTCCCCGCACACGTGACACCCCGAGGCGCCCCGCGCGAGAAGCACTCCCGGCCCGCGCGGCGACCCAGAACGCCACGAGCGAGCACCGCTCCCGGCCAGGGGCCTTCCTCCGGCGCGCTCCATCCCCGGGCCCCGGACCGGCCAGGATCTGCCGCGTCGGACAGATCCTGGCCGCTCGGACAGCACCCGGTCACGCGGGTCCTACAGGCCCAGCCGGGTCCTACAGGCCCAGCCGGGTCCTAGAGTCCCAGCCGGGCCAGAGCCTTCCCGCCGTCCAGTTCGCACGCGCCCTCGCCCGCGGCCGTCCACGCCGCCGCGCACAGGGCCCGCAGCCCGTCCAGGGCCTCGCCCTCGCCCGTCAGCTCCAGTGCGTCGGCGCCCGCCGTCGCCGTCCAGCCGCCGCAGCGGAACCCGTCGCCCGCCTCGCCGACCTCGGGCTGCCCGGTGAGCATGCCCCGCAGATCGGCGTCGACGTACGTCGGCCGGTGCCGGGGCGGCGCGGCGAGGAGCTGCGCCCCGTCCGTCACGCCGGTGAGGACGAGCAGCGAGTCGACCTCGCCGTTGAACGCGCCCTCGATGTCGGTGTCCAGCCGGTCCCCGACCACCAGCGGCCGCTCGGCCCCGGTCCGCAGAATCGTCTCCCGGTGCATCGGGGGCAACGGCTTGCCCGCCACCTGCGGCTCCGCGCCGGTGGCGATGCGGACGACCTCCACCGCCGCGCCGTTCCCGGGCGCGATCCCGCGCGCGCCCGGGATCGTCAGATCCGTGTTGGAGGCGAACCACGGAACCCCGCGCGCGATGGCGTAGCACGCCTCCGCGAAGCGGGACCAGGTCAGATCGGGACCGCCGTAGCCCTGCACGACCGCGACGGGCTCGTCCTCCGCCGAGTCCACCGGCTCGAGACCGCGCTCACGGAGCGCGACCCGCAGGCCCTCGCCGCCGATGACCAGCACACGCGACCCCGCCGGAACCTGCTCGCTGATGAGCCGGGCCACGGCCTGCGCCGAGGTGATGACGTCCGACGCCACCGTCGGTATGCCCAGCTCCGTGAGGTGCCCGGCGACCGCGTCCGGGGGGCGCAGCGCGTTGTTGGTGACGTACGCGAGGTGCATTCCGCCCGCGCGCGCCGTCGCCAGCGAATCCACCGCGTGGGCGATGGCGTCACCGCCCGCGTACACCACGCCGTCCAGGTCCAGCAGCGCGGTGTCGTACGCCTCGCTCAGGGCCTGCCCACTGCCCTCGGGCCGCGTCCTGACGGTCTGGCTCATTGCGCATCGCTCCTCGTTCGATCCCGTTGCCCCGATCATCCCGCATGCCACCGGCACACTTACGATGCCCCAATGAACTATGCAGGTCCCGAGGAGGGAACACCGGCGGGGAGCGGCCTCGAACTCACCCCGTTCCGAGGCCTGCGCTACGACCCCGACCGGGTCGGCAGCCTGGCCGCCGTGACGTCCCCGCCGTACGACGTGATCGTCCGGCCCGACGGACTGCTCGAACTCGAGTCGGCCGACCCGTACAACATCGTCCGGCTCATCCTCCCGCAGGACGGCACCCCCGCCGCCCGCAACCGCCAGGCGGCCGACACGCTGAACCGCTGGCTGGCGGAGGGCGTCCTGGCCGCCGATCCCGAGCCGGGCCTGTACGTGTACGAGCAGCGCGACGGCGACCTGCTGCAACGGGGCGTGATCGGCAACCTGCGGCTGTCCGATCCGGCCGACGGAGTCGTGCTCCCGCACGAGGACGTGATGCCGCACGTGATCGCCGACCGCGCGGCCCTGATGCGCGCCACCTCCGCCAACCTCGAACCCCTGCTGCTGACCTATCGCGGCAACGGTTCCGCGTACGGCGCCGCCGCCGTCATCGAGCGCACCGCCGCCCTGCCGCCGCTGCTGGCCACCACCACGGAGGACGGCATCAGCCATCGTCTGTGGGCGGTCACGGACCCGGCGGAGGTCACGGAGATCCGCACGGACCTCGGCCGGCACCAGGCCCTGATCGCCGACGGACACCACCGCTGGGCGACATACCTTCGTCTACGCGCGGAGCATCCCTCTCCGAGCCCCTGGGACTACGGTCTGGTCCTCCTGGTGGACACCGCCCGCTACCCGCTGCGCGTCCGGGCCATTCACCGCCTGCTGCACCGCCTGCCCGTCGCCGACGCGCTGGCCGCCCTCGGGGACTCCTTCCGCGTACGACGTCTCGACGTGTCCCTCGCCGAGGCGCTGGAGGCCCTCGCCGCCGCGGCCGCCGAGGGGAACGCCTTCGTCCTCGCCGGCGACGGCTCCTTCCACCTCGTCGACCGCCCGTCGCCGGACCTCCTCGCCCGTACGATCCCGGCCGGTCACCCGGAGGCCTGGCGTGCGCTGGACGCCACGGTCCTGCACGCCACACTCCTGGACCATGTGTGGGGCATCCCGGAGGACTCTCCCGCCCACATCGCGTACATCCACGACACGACCGCCACGGTCGAGAAGGCGGAGCGCGACGGGGGCACGGCCGTCCTGATGCACCCGGTCCACGAGGAAGTCGTACGCGAGCTCGCGCGCCAGGGGGTCACGATGCCGCGCAAGTCGACCTCCTTCGGGCCGAAGCCGGCGTCCGGGCTGGTCCTCCGGGCACTCACTCCCTGAGGAGCCGCCGGCCCGGGAAACAACCCCGGAAACGCCACGTGGGCGGCGGGACACCTTCCGGTGTCCCGCCGCCCACGTGTATGCGCCGTGGTGTCCGGCGTCAGCTCTGCGGACGCCGAGGAGCGTCGTCGTCCTCGTCCTCACCGTCGAGGTCGTCGACGTCGTCGGCGGCGGTCACGTCCTTGGTCACGGACTCGATCTCGTCGTCTTCGTCTTCGTCTTCGTCGTCTTCGTCTTCGTCGTCCTCGTCGAGGTCGTCGACGTCGTCCTCGTCCGCGTCCTGGTGCTCGTCCGCGGCACGGGTCTCGGTCACGACCTCGGTCGTGACCGCGCTCCCGGCCTCGTCGTCCTCTACGAGGGCGTCGACGAACTCCACGCCGTCCATCTCGGCCAGCCGGTCGGAGGCGTCCGTGCTGCCGTCCTTGTCGGACTCGACGGTCTTGGCGAACCACTCGCGCGCCTCGCCCTCGCGGCCGGCGGCGAGGAGCGCGTCGGCGTAGGCGTACCGCAGCCGGGCGGTCCAGGGCTGGACGGAGTTCGAGGCGAGCTCGGGGCTCTGCAGGGTGACGATGGCGGCGTCGAGCTGGTCCATGTCACGCCGGGCACCGGCCGCCACGAGCCGCATCTCGACCTGGCTCGCCTTGTCCAGCTTCTGCACCTCGGGCGCCCCGGCCATCTCCAGCGCCTTCTCGGGCCGGCCGAGGCCGCGCTCGCAGTCGGCCATCACGGGCCACAGCTCCACGCTGCCGGTCATCCGGCGCGCGGCACGGAACTCGGCGAGCGCCTCGCTGAACTTCTGGTTCGCGTACGCGGCGAAACCGGCGGCCTCGCGCACGGCGGCGACACGGGAGGCCAGTCGCAGGGCGATCCGCGAGTACGCGTAGGCGGTCTCGGGGTCCTCGTCGATGAGCCGGGCGACCATCACCAGGTTGCGGGAGACGTCCTCGGCCAGGCCCTTGGGCAGGCTGAGGAGTTCCTGACGTACGTCCTGGTCGATCTCCTCGCCCGTGACGTCGTCCGGGATGGGCAGACGCTTGATCGGCTCGCGGTCGCGGTCCCGCTCGTCGCGGAAACGGCCGCCACCGCGCCGGTCGTCGCCACCGCGGTCGTCACGGCCGCGGAAGCCACCGGGGCGCCCGCCGCGGTCGTCGCGGCGCGGTCCGCCTCGACGGTCGTCGCGTCCCCGGTCGTCACGGCCACGGTAGCCGCCGCCGGCGCCGCCGCCCCGGCTGTCGTCGCGGCGGAAGCCGCCGCGGTCGTCGTCACGGCGCGGGCCGCCGGGACGCTCGTCACGACGGAAGTCGCCACGGTCGTCGCGGCGGAACGGCGGACGGTCGCTGTCCCTGCGCTCGTCGCGGCGGAAGTCGCCGCCACCACGGCTGTCGTCGCGGCGGAAGTCGCCGCCACCGCGGCTGTCGTCGCGGCGGAAGCCGCCGCGGTCGTCGTCACGGCGCGGGCCACTGGGCCGCTCGTCACG
>NZ_JBIASW010000007.1:0-1284 GCF_042891215.1 Streptomyces sp. NPDC001914 | reverse complement strand
GAACCCACCGCGGTCGTCGCCCCGACGCTCGTCACGCCGGTCGTCACGACGGAAGTCGCCGCCACCACGGCTGTCGTCGCGACGGAAACCGCCGCGGTCGTCCCTGCGCTCGTCGCGGCGGAAGTCGCCGCCACCGCGGCTGTCGTCGCGGCGGAAGCCGCCGCGGTCGTCGTCACGGCGCGGGCCACTGGGCCGCTCGTCACGGCGGTAGGAGGACGGACGGTCCGGGTCACGGCGGAACCCACCGCGGTCGTCGCCCCGACGCTCGTCACGCCGGTCGTCACGACGGAAGTCGCCGCCACCACGGCTGTCGTCGCGACGGAAACCGCCGCCGGCGCCACCACCGCGGTTGTCGTCACGACGGAATCCGCCGCCGCTGCCACCACGGTCGTCACGACGGAACCCACCGCTGCCGCCACCACGGTTGTCGTCGCGACGGAACCCACCGCGGTCGCCGCCACCCTGACGGTCGTCACGACGGTAGCCACCGCCACCGGCGCTGCCACCACGGTCGTCACGACGGAACCCGCCGCTGCCGCCACCACGGTTGTCGTCACGGCGGAACCCGCCGCTGCCGCCACCACGGTTGTCGTCACGGCGGAACCCACCGCGGTCGCCGCCACCCTGACGGTCGTCACGACGGAAGCCGCCGCGGTCGTCGTCACGGCGGGGGCTGCTGGGCCGGTCGTCGCGGTTGAAGGGGGGACGGTCGCCGTCACGGCGGAATCCGCCGCCGCTGCCACCACGGTCGTCGCGGCGCGGGCCGCCGGGGCGGTCGTCACGACGGAACGGCGGCCGGCCGCCCCGGTCACCCTCACGACGGTCGTCGCGACCACGGTCGTCACGGCCGCGGTAGCCACCGCCGCCGCTGCCGCCGCCACGGTTGTCGTCGCGACGGAAGCCGCCACGGTCACCGCCGCGGTCGCCGTCACGGCGATCGTCGCGCCGGCCGGAGCCACCTCGGTCGTTGTCTCGGCGCGGGCCGCCGCGGTAGTCACCGCGGTCACCACTGTCACGACGGCGCTGGTCGCGCTCCGGTCGCTCGTCGGGAGAGTTGGTGGACATGGGTGACTCCTGTCTTCGGTACCGCAAGTCATTCTCGCGCAGCCAGGTACCCGGCGCGCTTCGGCAAAACAAAAAGGACCCTCAGCCCCAGCGAGTCGCTGGGACCAAGGGTCCTCCAAATTTAGTTCGGCGGCGTCCTACTCTCCCACAGGGTCCCCCCTGCAGTACCATCGGCGCTGTGAGGCTTAGCTTCCGGGTTCGGAATGTAACCGGGCGTTT
>NZ_JBIASW010000006.1:340418-522480 GCF_042891215.1 Streptomyces sp. NPDC001914 | reverse complement strand
CCAAGGGCATGGCTGGTTGGCTACGTTCGGGAGGGATAACCGCTGAAAGCATCTAAGCGGGAAGCCTGCTTCAAGATGAGTATTCCCACCCCCTTGAGGGGTTAAGGCTCCCAGTAGACGACTGGGTTGATAGGCCAGATCTGGAAGCCCGGTAACGGGTGGAGGTGACTGGTACTAATAGGCCGAGGGCTTGTCCTCAGTTGCTCGCGTCCACTGTGTTGGTTCTGAAACCACGAACAACCCCACGTTTGTCACAGAGCGTGGTGCGGTTGACAGTTTCATAGAGTTTCGGTGGTCATAGCGTGAGGGAAACGCCCGGTTACATTCCGAACCCGGAAGCTAAGCCTCACAGCGCCGATGGTACTGCAGGGGGGACCCTGTGGGAGAGTAGGACGCCGCCGAACAAATTTTAGAGAGCTGGTCCCCGAACTTCGGTTCGGGGACCAGCTCTTTTTTGTTTGGTGTCACTTGAAGTTCACGTTGCGCGACCAATATCCCCATCATGAGTACTGCTGCCATGCTCACCGCCGCGGGTGTCGGAGCCGGTGACGAGGTCGTCGTTCCGGCTTTCGGGAACGTGGAGCTCGCCGAGGCCGTCACCCAGGCCGGCGCCACCGTCGTCTTCGCCGACATAGACCCGGTGACGTACTGCCTCGACCCCGACGCGGTGGAGACGGTCATGACCCCGCAGACCAAGGCGCTCGTCGTCGTGCACCGCTTCGGGCGGACCGCCGACATGGCGCGGCTGCGGGAACTGGGGCAACGGCACGAGGTGCTGCTGCTGGAGCAGGGCGAGTCCGAGCTGCCGTACGACGAGATCGCGCAGCGCCGGGAGCGGGCAGCGTATCTCGACGGCCGGCTGACGGGCGTGCGCACACCGGTCAGCGGCGACGGACACACCTACCAGCAGTACGTGGTGCGGGTTCCGGGCAACGGGCGTCCGGACCGTGACGCCTTCGCAGCGGCCGTACGGGCCAGGGGAGTCGAGTGCCGGGTGCCGGTGAAGACACCGGTGCACCGCCTGCCCGGGTTCCGGCGGGACGTACACCTTCCCGAGACGGAGCGGGCCGCCGACGAGACCCTCTCGCTGCCTGTGGACGGGGCGCTGACGAAGCGGGAGATGCAGCGGATCGTCTCCGCGTGCAACGCGCTCGGCGGACTGCTGCAACCTGCCTTCTGATCAGGGCCGGACTGGTTGGGAGCACGGCCCAATTCAGGGTATGATCTCTCTTGTTGCCGCGAGGGAAACCTCAAAAGCGACAGGCCCCCCTAGCTCAGTCGGCAGAGCGTCTCCATGGTAAGGAGAAGGTCAACGGTTCGATTCCGTTGGGGGGCTCAAGCAGAAAAGGCCTCCGCCCTTGTGGGCGGGGGCCTTTCGCATTTCCCGTGTTTCCGGGCCGATGGACCTCGGCCCCCGGGTCCGGGTCCCAGGGGCGTCGGTCCTACGGTTCTCAGTCGGTGTGGAGGCCGGGGACACGCATGGCGAGGATCGCCATGTCGTCCGACGGGGCGTCGGAGGCGAAGCGCTCGACCGCGCGCATGATGCGTGCGGCGACCGCGCCGGCCGTCAGCCCCGTGCAGGTCGTGAGGACGTCCGCGAGGCCGTCGTCGCCGAGCATGCGGGTGCCCTCGCGCCGTTCCGTGACGCCGTCCGTCACACACAGCAGGACATCGCCCGGATCGAGTGTGACCGTCTGCTCGTACAGCTCCAGGTCCTCCATGACACCGAGGAGCGGCTGGGGCTCGGCGGCCGGCTCGACCGTTCCGTCCTGGCGCAGGCGCAGCGGGAGCGGATGGCCGGCGCAGACGACCTTCAGGACGGCGCTGCCGTCCTCCTGGGGCCACAACTCGCCGTAGAGGAGGGTCAGGAAGCGGCTGCGGGCGCCCTCGTCGAGGATCGCGGAGTTGAGCCGCTCCAGGACCGCGGGGCCGCCGTAACCCTCGCGCGCCAGCAGGCGCAGGGCGTGCCGGGCCAGGCCCGTGACCGCCGCCGCCTCCGGGCCCGTACCGCAGACGTCGCCGATGGCGAAGCCGTACGCGCCGTCACGGATCGGGAAGAGGTCGTAGAAGTCGCCGCCGACTTCGTTGCCCTCGCCGGCCGCGCGGTAGATGACCTCGACCTCGACGCCCTCGATCTGGGGGAGTTCCGGGGGCAGGAGGCTGCGCTGGAGGGACTGGCTGATGGCCGTGCGCTCCGAGTACAGCCGGGCGTTGTCCAGGGCGAGGGCCGCTCGGCGGGAGAGGTCCTCGGCCAACTCCAGGATCTCCTGGCGGAAATGCTCGTCCGACGGCTTGCCGAGGGTCAGCATGCCGATGACGCGGTTGCGGGCGACCAGGGGGAGGACGACGGTCTCGCCGCCGACGGCCGCGGCCGTCGCCAAGGTCGGGCCGATGCCGGAGGTGATCGACGTCTGTCCGCCGAGGCCCAGACTGCGCATCGAGGTCCGCAGGGCGGCGTCGTGGGCGGCCGCGGCCGGAGCCGACCAGACACGGGCGCCCGGGGTGGTCACCGGGTCCGGTGGGGCGATTTTCGAGAGCAACGCCTTGAGGCCGTCGATGAGTTCCTCGTCCTCGTGCAGGACGTACGAGAGGTACGGGTCGGAGGCCTGGTCGGCGATCGTGTACACCGCGCACCAGGTGGCCAGGGTCGGGACCGTCATCTGGGCCATGAGGGCGAGCGTCTGGTCGCGGTCCAGGGTGCCGGCGAGCAGGTCGGAGGCCTCGACGAGGAAGGACAGCGAGCCGCGGCGCAGGCGTTCCAGCTCGCCGAGGCGGGCCGATTCCACCGCCAGGGCGATGCGGTCCGCGGCGAACTGGAGGCGCAGGGCCTCTTCGTTGGAGTAGCGTCCCGGCGCTTCGGCGGCGACGCCGAGGGAGCCGGTGAGGCGGCCCTCGACCTTCAGCGGGACGGTGACGACCGAGCGCATGCCGGTGCCGCCGAGGAGGGGTACGGCGCCGGGGACGAGGGTCAGGTCCTCGTGGACGGCGGGCATCCGGGCCGAGCCGTAGCGGCCGGGGCCCGCCTCGACGGGGACGCGGGCGAAGCGCTGGCGGGCGGAGGGCAGGCCCGTGGAGGCGCGGACCTCCAACTCCGTCTCGTCGTCGGTCGCGAGGAGCAGGAAGGCGGAGTCGCCGTCGAGCATGTCGCGGGCCCGTTCGACCGTGCGCTGGAGGAGGCCGTCGAGGTCGTCGGGCGCGGGCGATCCGATGAAGACCTCGAACGGATCGGTGGCCTGGCCCTCGGTGTGGGTGCCCGCGTCGGAGGCGGGTCCGCGCAACGGGGTCTGCAGGACGGCGCGTTCGTGGTCGCGTACGAGGAGGCAGACGGTGGAGGGTTCGCCGGTCGTGTCGCGGACCCGCAGGTGTGAGGCGTACACGGGTGTGACGCGGCCGTCGGCGCAGCGGACGCCGTAACTGCCTTCCCAGCGGGAGAGTTGGAGGGCTTCGACGATGCCGGTGCCGGTGCCGGGGGTGTGCGGCCAGGCCGCGAAGTCGGTGAGCGGTTTGCCGGTGACCTGCTTGGCCGCGTAGCCGAAGAGTTCCTCGGCGTCCTCGTTCCAGGCGTTGATGGCGCCGGCGCGGTCGATCTGGACGACCGCGACGCGGACGCGGCTGTCGGCGAGCGGGAGCAGGTCGGCGGGGAGGGAGGGGCCGGCGGCCCGGGTGCCGACCGGGCGGTCGGGGAGGTCGAGCTGGAACCAGACCCGCTTGTGGGTGGGCGTGTAGTCGACGCCCCAGCGGCGGGCGAGGGCCGCGCAGAGCTGGAGGCCGCGTCCGCCCTCGCGGTCGGGGCTGCCCATGTTGATGGCCGCGGCCTGGAGTGGAATCTCACGTTCCGGGTAGCGGTCGGCCACCTCGATGCGTACGCCGTCGTCGCTGCGCAGACACAGGACGTCGGCGGAGGTGCCCGCGTGCACGACGGCGTTGGTGACCAGCTCGCTGGTCAGGACGACGGCGTCGTCGACGATGTCGGCGAAGCCCCAGCCCTGGAGGGTGTCGCGGACGAACGAGCGGGCGGTCGCGACGGAGCGTCCCACGGGGTCGAAACTGGCGGCCGCGCGCGCGGTGATCACAGAACTCCTCGTCCGGTCGTCGGCGGCGCGCGGGGTTCCGTGGCCTGCCCGCTCCTGCGTGGGCAGAGCGTCGTGCCCTGTCGGCCGGGGATCCTGGGGTGTCTCCCCGGGATGCAGTCCGGTGGTCATGGTGCGGTGCCCCTCCGATGCCTGCCCGCTCGTACTCGTGCCACCGCCCAGGCCGGACGGGACCGGCACGGCTGGACAGCCGCTTGCAAGGTTACTTACCTCCGCGGCCCGTGCGGATGCCGGTCACGGGTGTTTCCGTCTTGAAGAGTGCGGTGTTCCGTTCGGACAGGTGCGTGTGATTGCCTCCGGCCGGGGCCGGAGGATTGTCCTGCGGGTGTGCGGACGATGTGCGAAGCTGCCGAACTGTTATGGCCTGGTTCGGCCGGGGTGAAACACTGGGCAGGCTCCAGGAGAAGGTCCGGGCAGGTCGCATGCCTCCCGCGCACCACGAGAAGAAGTACCCGAGTACGCCGAGCAGTATTGGTCGACCCTTGCGGGAGGGACACAGTGGAGTCTGGCGCAGCGACGCGGGGCGGTAGGACGCGCGCGAAAGGCGGACAGTCCCTGAAGAGCGGGCGCACACCGCGCACCGGCACCACCGAGGTGGACACGGCGGCCCTGAACCGGCTGCTCGCCGCCCTGGTGTCGATGAGGGACGGCAACTTCCGCAAGCGGCTCACTGTTTCCGGTGACGGCGTGATGTCCGAGATCTCGGCGGTCTTCAACGAGGTCGCCGACCGGAATCTGCACCTGACGGGTGAGCTGTCGCGGGTACGGCGCGTGGTGGGCCGTGAGGGCAAACTCACGGAGCGGCTGGAGGCGGGCGCGGGCGACGGCGCCTGGGCGGCCGCCATCGACGCGTCGAACGCGCTCGTGGACGATCTCGTACGGCCCGTCTCCGAGGTCGGCCGGGTGCTGTCCGCCGTCGCGGAGGGTGATCTGTCGCCGCGCATGGACCTGCGCGCGCAGGCCGCGGACGGCAACGGGCATCCCCTGCGCGGAGAGTTCCTGAAGGTCGGCCGGACCGTCAACAATCTGGTGGACCAGCTCTCCACGTTCACCGACGAGGTCACCCGCGTGGCCAGCGAGGTGGGCACCGAGGGCAAGCTGGGCGGGCAGGCCCGGGTCCGCGGCATGTCCGGTTCGTGGAAGGACCTCACGGACTCGGTCAACACGATGGCGTACCGGCTCACCGCCCAGGTGCGGGACATCGCTCTCGTGACCACGGCGGTCGCCAAGGGTGACCTGTCGCGGAAGGTCACCGTCCATGTCGCCGGCGAGATGCTGGAGCTGAAGAACACCGTCAATACGATGGTGGACCAGCTGTCCTCCTTCTCCTCCGAGGTGACACGCGTCGCGCGCGAGGTGGGCACGGAGGGTGAGCTGGGCGGTCAGGCGCAGGTGCCCGGTGTGGACGGTGTGTGGAAGGACCTCACCGATTCGGTGAACCTCATGGCCGGCAACCTGACGGCCCAGGTGCGCGGGATCGCGCAGGTGACCACGGCGGTCGCGAGCGGTGACCTGTCGCAGAAGGTGACCGTCTCCGCACGCGGTGAGGTCGCGCAGCTCGCCTTGACGATCAACCAGATGACCGAGACGCTGCGCACGTTCGCCGACGAGGTCACCCGTGTCGCCAACGAGGTCGGCGGCGAGGGCCGTCTCGGCGGTCAGGCGAACGTGCCGGGGGCGGCGGGAACGTGGAAGGACCTCACGGACTCGGTCAACACGGTCTTCCGGAACCTCACGACCCAGGTACGGGACATCGCCGCGGTGACGACCGCCGTGGCCAACGGCGATCTGTCGCAGAAGGTCAGCGTCCAGGTCGCCGGCGAGATGCTGGAGCTGAAGAACACCGTCAACACGATGGTCGACCAGCTCTCGTCGTTCGGTGTCGAGGTCACGCGCGTGGCGCGCGAGGTCGGCGTCGAGGGTGAGCTGGGCGGTCAGGCCCAGGTCCCGGGCGTGGCCGGCACCTGGAAGGACCTGACGGACTCCGTCAACACGGCGTTCCAGAACCTGACCGGCCAGGTGCGCAACATCGCCCAGGTGACGACGGCGGTGGCGAACGGCGATCTGTCGCAGAAGGTCACCGTCGAGGTCGCCGGCGAGATGCTGGAGCTGAAGGTCACCGTGAACACCATGGTGGACCAGCTGTCGAGCTTCGCCGACCAGGTGACCCGGATGGCCCGTGACGTGGGTACGGAGGGCCGGCTCGGCGGTCAGGCCCGGGTGGACGGCGTTTCGGGTACGTGGAAGGAACTCACGGACTCCGTCAACTTCATGGCGGGGAACCTGACTTCGCAGGTGCGGCAGATCGCGCAGGTGACCACGGCGGTGGCCCGGGGTGACCTGTCGCAGAAGATCGACGTGGACGCGCGCGGCGAGATCCTGGAGCTGAAGAACACCATCAACACGATGGTCGACCAGCTCTCCGCGTTCGCCGACCAGGTGACGCGGGTGGCCCGTGACGTGGGTACGGAGGGCCGGCTCGGCGGTCAGGCGCAGGTGCCCGGCGTCGCCGGCGTGTGGCGCGACCTGACCGACTCGGTGAACGGCATGGCCGGCAACCTCACCGCCCAGGTGCGCAACATCGCCCAGGTCGCGACGGCGGTGGCCCGGGGTGACCTGTCGCAGAAGATCGACGTGGACGCGCGCGGCGAGATCCTGGAGCTGAAGAACACCCTCAACACGATGGTGGACCAGCTCTCGAACTTCGCCGAGCAGGTGACGCGGGTGGCCCGCGAGGTGGGCACGGAGGGCATCCTCGGCGGACAGGCCGAGGTGCAGGGTGTCTCCGGCACCTGGAAGGACCTCACCCAGTCGGTGAACTTCATGGCCAACAACCTGACCATCCAGGTGCGCAACATCGCCGAGGTCACGACCGCGGTCGCCATGGGAGACCTGTCCAAGAAGATCACCGTCGACGCCAAGGGCGAGATCCTCGAACTGGTCACCACCGTCAACACGATGGTCGACCAGTTGTCGTCGTTCGCCGAGCAGGTGACCCGGGTGGCCCGCGAGGTGGGCACCGAGGGCCAGTTGGGCGGTCAGGCGCGGGTGCCGGGTGTCACGGGCATCTGGAAGGACCTGAGCGACAACGTCAACCTGATGGCCTACAACCTGACCATGCAGGTGCGGAACATCTCGCAGGTCGCGGCGGCCGTCGCCAACGGCGACCTGACCCGCACGGTGACGATCGAGGCGCGCGGCGAGGTCGCGCAGCTCGCCGACACCTTCAACACGATGGTGAAGACGCTGAGTTCGTTCGCCGAGCAGGTCACCAAGGTGGCCCGCGAGGTGGGTACGGACGGCATCCTCGGCGGCCAGGCGCACGTCCCGGGAGTCGCGGGGACCTGGAAGGACCTCACCGAGTCGGTGAACGGGATGGCCTCCAACCTGACCGGCCAGGTGCGCAACATCGCGATGGTCACCACGGCCATCGCCAAGGGCGATCTGACCAAGAAGATCGACATCGACGCGCGCGGCGAGATCCTGGAGCTCAAGACCACCATCAACACGATGGTCGACCAGCTCTCCTCGTTCGCGGAGGAGGTCACCCGGGTCGCCCGCGAGGTGGGCACCGAGGGGCAGCTGGGCGGCCAGGCGCGCGTCCGTGACGTCGACGGCACCTGGCGCGACCTCACCGAGTCGGTGAACGAGATGGCCGGGAACCTGACCCGGCAGGTGCGTGCCATCGCGCGCGTGGCGACCGCGGTGACCCGCGGCGACCTGAACCTGAAGATCGACGTGGACGCCTCCGGCGAGATCCAGGAACTCCAGGACTACATCAACAAGATGATCGCCAACCTGCGCGACACCACGATCGCCAACAAGGAGCAGGACTGGCTGAAGGGCAACCTCGCCCGTATCTCCGCCCTGATGCAGGGCCGCCGCGACCTCGACGACGTGGCCTCGCTGATCATGAGCGAGCTGACGCCGGTCGTCTCGGCCCAGCACGGCGCGTTCTTCCTGTCGATGCCGCTGGTCGACGGCAAGGACGCGGGCACCGAGGACGAGGAGGCGTACGAGCTGCGCATGCTCGGGTCGTACGGCTACTCGATGGGCTCCATGCCGACGTCGTTCCGGCCCGGCGAGGCACTGATCGGGACGGCCGCGCAGGAGAAGCGCACGATCCTCGTGGAGAACGCGCCGAGCGGCTACCTGAAGATCTCCTCCGGGCTCGGCGAGGCGCCTCCGGCGCAGGTCATCGTGCTGCCGGTGCTCTTCGAGGGGACCGTGCTCGGTGTCATCGAGCTGGCGTCGTTCACCCCCTTCACGCAGATCCAGAAGGACTTCCTGAACCAGATCGCGGAGATGATCGCGACGAGCGTCAACACCATCTCCGTCAACACCAAGACGGAGGTGCTGCTGCGGCAGTCGCAGGAGCTCACCGAGCAACTGCGGGAACGTTCCGCGGAGCTGGAGAACCGGCAGAAGGCGCTCCAGGACTCGAACGCGGAGCTGGAGGACAAGGCCGAGCTGCTGGCCCAGCAGAACCGCGACATCGAGGTCAAGAACACGGAGATCGAGGAGGCGCGGCAGGTCCTGGAGGAGCGCGCCGAACAACTCGCCGTCTCCATGCGCTACAAGAGCGAGTTCCTGGCGAACATGTCGCACGAGCTGCGGACGCCGCTCAACTCGCTGCTGATCCTCGCGAAGCTGCTCGCCGACAACGCGGACACGAACCTCACCCCGAAGCAGGTCGAGTTCGCCGAGACGATCCACGGGGCGGGATCCGACCTGCTCCAGCTCATCAACGACATCCTCGACCTGTCGAAGGTCGAGGCGGGCAAGATGGACGTGTCGCCGACCCGTATCGCACTCGTCCAGCTCGTCGACTACGTGGAGGCGACCTTCCGCCCGCTGACCGCGGAGAAGGGGCTCGACTTCTCCGTACGGGTCTCGCCCGAGCTGCCCGCCACGCTGCACACCGACGAGCAGCGGCTTCTCCAGGTGCTGCGCAACCTGCTCTCCAACGCGGTGAAGTTCACCGACTCCGGGGCGGTCGAGCTGGTGATCCGGCCGGCCGGCGCGGACGTGCCGGTGGCCATCAGGGAGCAGCTCCTGGAGTCGGGGTCGCTGCGGGACGCGGACGCCGACCTCATCGCGTTCTCCGTGACCGACACCGGTATCGGGATCGCGGCGAGCAAGATGCGGGTGATCTTCGAGGCCTTCAAGCAGGCGGACGGCACGACGAGCCGCAAGTACGGGGGTACGGGGCTCGGGCTCTCCATCTCGCGGGAGATCGCGAGGCTGCTGGGCGGCGAGATCTACGCCCAGAGCGAGCCGGGCCGCGGCTCCACCTTCACGCTGTACCTGCCGCTGCACCCGAGCGAACTGCCGCCCCAGGGCTACGGGCAGCTCGCGCCGGCGCTGGAGGCGGGGGAGCTGCTGGCGTCCGAGGGTGAACTGCACAGCATCGGGATGCCGGCCGAGGTGAAGTCGTACCAGGACGCCCAGAACGGGCCCGCCGCGCTGTTCAGGAGGCGCCGCAGGGCGCTGCCCACGGCCGAGCAGCGCGCGGACGTCTCCGGGCAGCCGGACGATGCCGCGAGCGCCGCTCAGGACCCGTGGGCGGCCGCGGCGCAGCAGGACGCGGGGCCGCAGCGGGGCCGCGGCATCCGCTTCGAGGGCGAGAAGGTGCTGATCGTCGACGACGACATCCGCAACGTGTTCGCGCTGACCAGCGTCCTCGAGCAGCACGGACTCTCGGTGCTGTACGCGGAGAACGGCCGAGAGGGCATCGAGGTCCTGGAGCAGCACGACGATGTGACGGTCGTTCTGATGGACATCATGATGCCCGAGATGGACGGCTATGCGACGACCACCGCGATCCGGCGGATGCCGCAGTTCGCGGGGCTGCCGATCATCGCGCTGACGGCGAAGGCGATGAAGGGCGACCGGGAGAAGGCGATCGAGTCGGGCGCGTCCGACTACGTGACCAAGCCGGTCGATCCCGATCACCTGCTGTCGGTGATGGCGCAGTGGATGCGTGAGGGGTGACACACTCGGGGGAGCGACGCGGGTCGTCACGGTGTGTCCGGGCGTCGGCACACCGTGCGGACCTCGCCCCCGGGCGGTCCCGCGTCGGATGACTGACTGTGCCCGAAGCCGTGTAGAAGCACGGGATACGGGGAACCTTCTGGTCCCCTGCCGCGTTTCTGCTACGTGCACAGTGACATCACGGTGACAGGGTGTGGCGACGGGCGGGGTGCGGCTAGCATGACCGGCACAAGGACGGACGGCGCAAGGGAGTCGTCCCCAGGGGCGGCGCCCGGCGCTTCCCCTAGTCCTGCGGACAGGGGAGGCCCCATGCCGGGGCGAGGAGGGCGGGCCATGGTTCAGAAGGCCAAGATCCTCCTGGTCGATGACCGGCCGGAGAATCTGTTGGCGCTGGAGGCGATCCTCTCCGCGCTCGATCAGACACTGGTACGGGCATCGTCCGGGGAGGAAGCGCTCAAGGCGCTGCTCACGGACGACTTCGCGGTCATTCTGCTGGACGTTCAGATGCCCGGCATGGACGGATTCGAGACCGCCGCGCACATCAAGCGGCGGGAGCGGACCCGGGACATCCCGATCATCTTCCTCACCGCCATCAACCACGGCCCCCACCACACCTTCCGCGGGTACGCGGCCGGTGCCGTGGACTACATCTCCAAGCCGTTCGACCCGTGGGTGCTGCGCGCGAAGGTCTCGGTGTTCGTCGAGCTGTACATGAAGAACTGCCAACTCCGTGAGCAGGCGGCGCTGTTGCGGCTCCAGCTCGAGGGCGGCGGCAAGGCGTCGCTCGGCGAGGCCAAGGAGCCCGCCGGACTTCTCGCCGAACTCTCCGCGCGGCTCGCGGCCGTCGAGGAGCAGGCCGAGGCGCTGTCCAAGCAGCTGGACGACGACTCCGCGGACGCCGCGGCCGTGGCGACCGCGGCCCATCTCGAACGCAAACTCACCGGACTGCGCAGGGCGCTGGACGCTCTGGAGCCGGGAACCGGGAGCGGGGCGCCCTCGGTGCCTTCGCAGGGCTGAGGCCCGCGCGGGCGTGCCCGGACGGCGCGTCACCTCCGCGGGCCGGACGGCGCGTCACATTCGAGGAAGCGCTCGCAACTCCTTGAGGAAGCGCCCGCGGACACCTTGAGGAAGCGTCAGTTCCGCTTTCCGCAAGGGCGACACGATCGGGTGAAGCACTGGGCACACGTGTCCGCTGTCGTCTCCACCGGTAACCTCACACACATGGCCTCACGTCAGTCCGCAGCCAAGAAGCCGCCCGCGAAGAAGGCGGCCTCTCCGACGAAGGCTCCGGCAAAGAAGGCCCCGGTGAAAAAGGCCCCCGCGAAGAAGGCGGCCGCCGGCAGGGCGCCCGCCAAGAGGGCCGCCGTGAAGAAGCCCGCCCCCGCGCCGGCGCCCAACCCGACCGCGGGCGTGTACAGACTCGTACGCGCCCTGTGGCTGGGCATCGCCCATGCCGTCGGAGCCACCTTCCGAGGCATAGGGCGCGGCGCCAAGGGGCTCGACCCGGCGCACCGCAAGGACGGAGTCGCGCTCCTGCTCATCGGCCTCGGGCTGATCGTCGCGGCGGGCACGTGGTCCAATCTGCGCGGTCCCGTCGGCGACCTCGTCGAGATGCTGGTGACCGGCGCCTTCGGCCGTCTCGACCTCCTCGTGCCGATACTCCTCGCCGTGATCGCGGCACGGCTCATCCGCCACCCCGAGCAGCCCGACGCGAACGGCCGGATCGTGATCGGTCTGTCGGCGCTCGTGATCGGCGTCCTCGGGCAGGTGCACATCGCGTGCGGTTCGCCCGCGCGCGGCGACGGGATGCAGGCCATAAGGGACGCCGGCGGGCTCATCGGCTGGGGGGCGGCAACCCCCCTGTCGTACACGATGGGTGACGTCCTGGCCGTACCGCTGCTGGTGCTGCTCACGATCTTCGGGCTCCTCGTCGTCACGGCGACCCCGGTCAACGCGATCCCGCAGCGGCTGCGGCTGCTCGGCCAGAAGCTCGGCATCGTCCAGGCCGACCTCGACGAGGACCTGCTCGGCGACGACGAGCGCTACGACGAGCAGTGGCGCGAGGGGATCGCGGGGCGCCCCGGCGGACGCTCGCGCGCCCCCGAGGCGTACGACCCCGACAACGCCGAGCAGGAGGCGCTCACCCGGCGCAGGAGCCGCCCCCGGCGGCCCGGCGCGCAGCAGCCCGACATGAACCGTCCGATGGATGCCGTGGACGTCGCGGCGGCCGCCGCGGCGGCGCTGGACGGTGCCGTGCTGCACGGGATGCCGCCCTCGCCTCTGGTCGCCGATCTGACGCAGGGCGTCAGTGTCGAACGTGACGGGTACGAGGAGACGACGCCGGTGCCGGCCGCCCGCGCCAAGGTGGTCCCGGGCGCCAAGCGGCCCAAGCAGGAGGCCCTGCCGGTCGAGACGGCCGTCCCCGACCTCACCAAGGCAGCGCCCGAGGCCCCGCGCGAGCTGCCCCCGCGCGCGGAGCAGCTGCAGCTCTCCGGGGACATCACGTACTCGCTGCCCTCCCTCGACCTGCTGGAGCGCGGGGGCCCCGGCAAGACCCGCAGCGCCGCCAACGACGCGGTCGTCGACTCCCTGCGTCAGGTCTTCGCCGAGTTCAAGGTGGACGCCGACGTCACGGGCTTCACCCGCGGCCCGACGGTCACGCGGTACGAGGTCACGCTCGGCCCCGCCGTGAAGGTCGAGCGGATCACCGCGCTCACCAAGAACATCGCGTACGCGGTCGCCAGCCCCGACGTGCGGATCATCAGCCCGATCCCCGGCAAGTCCGCGGTCGGCATCGAGATCCCCAACACCGACCGCGAGATGGTCAACCTCGGTGACGTGCTGCGTCTCGCGGACGCGGCGGAGGACGACCACCCGATGCTGGTCGCGCTCGGCAAGGACGTCGAGGGCGGCTACGTGATGGCCAACCTGGCGAAGATGCCGCACGTCCTGGTCGCCGGAGCCACCGGTTCCGGCAAGTCGTCCTGCATCAACTGCCTGATCACCTCGATCATGGTCCGCGCGACCCCCGAGGACGTGCGGATGGTCCTCGTGGACCCCAAGCGCGTCGAGCTGACCGCGTACGAGGGCATCCCGCACCTGATCACGCCGATCATCACCAACCCGAAGCGGGCCGCCGAGGCGCTGCAGTGGGTCGTACGGGAGATGGACCTCCGCTACGACGACCTGGCGGCGTTCGGGTTCCGGCACATCGACGACTTCAACGAGGCCATCAGGAACGGCAAGGTCAAGCTGCCCGAGGGCAGTGAGCGCGAGCTGACCCCGTACCCGTACCTCCTGGTGATCGTCGACGAGCTCGCCGACCTGATGATGGTCGCGCCGCGTGACGTCGAGGACTCGATCGTGCGCATCACCCAGCTCGCGCGCGCGGCCGGCATCCATCTCGTGCTCGCCACCCAGCGGCCGTCGGTCGACGTGGTCACCGGTCTGATCAAGGCCAACGTGCCCTCCCGGCTGGCCTTCGCCACCTCGTCCCTCGCGGACTCGCGGGTCATCCTCGACCAGCCCGGAGCCGAGAAGCTCATCGGCAAGGGCGACGGACTCTTCCTGCCGATGGGGGCCAACAAGCCCACGCGTATGCAGGGGGCCTTCGTCACCGAGGACGAGGTCGCGGCGATCGTGCAGCACTGCAAGGATCAGATGGCGCCCGTCTTCCGGGACGACGTCACCGTGGAAACCAAGCAGAAGAAGGAGATCGACGAGGACATCGGCGACGACCTCGATCTGCTGTGCGCGGCCGCCGAGCTGGTCGTGTCCACACAGTTTGGGTCCACCTCGATGCTCCAGCGCAAACTGCGCGTCGGCTTCGCCAAGGCCGGCCGGCTCATGGACCTCATGGAGTCGCGCGGGATCGTCGGGCCCAGCGAGGGCTCCAAGGCCCGTGACGTCCTCGTGAAGGCCGACGAGCTGGACGGGGTGTTGGCCGTGATGCGCGGGGAAGCAGAAGCGTAGGCGGTGTCGTTCGGACCGCCTGGAGCCCCCGGCGAGGGGGGACGGGAAAACCGGCAACGGTGCGGTGAGAGCGTGGCGGTCGTTCACGGAGCGGGCGTGGTGTCGGGCGGATGGCGGAACGTCATGTTCCGCACCCGGCTGATATGTGAATGTGACTCACCCGTAAGGAGTCGGTGGGCAACCGTTTCGCCTTGTCGCACGTCAAGTTGTGCGAAGGGGCGTCACCATGTCCCTATATCAGGATGACCGGCCATTCTGATGGCGTACAAAGTCCCACCGCCCGGTTGCCCCACCCTTTCGTACCCCCCCTAGACTGAACTTCCAGCACAGGTGGCTACACGCTCGAAAGGCGCCCCCGTGTCCATCGTCAACTCACCTGACGGCAACTCCCCCGAAGACGAGCGTCCGTTCGAAGACGACCTTGCGGCCGATCGGCCCTCGATCGGGCGTGCCCTGCAGAAGGCACGCATCGAGGCCCATCTGACCGTCGACGACGTCAGCAACGCCACCCGCGTCCGTATCACGATCATCCACGCCATCGAACAGAACGACTTCGCGCCCTGCGGCGGCGACGTCTACGCGCGCGGGCACATCCGGACCCTGGCCCGCGCCGTCCGGCTCGATCCGGCTCCGCTGCTCGCGCAGTACGACGCCGAGCACGGCGGACGTCCCGCGCCGACGCCCGCCGCCCCGCTGTTCGAGGCGGAACGCATCCGCCCCGAGCGCCGCGGACCGAACTGGACGGCCGCCATGGTCGCCGCGATCGTCGCGGTGATCGGCTTCGTCGGGTTCACCATGGTCAAGGGCGGCGGCGCCGACGACGACTCGAAGACCCAGGTCGCCGAGGGGTCCACGCCCACGGTGAAGAAGGCCACCCCGTCGCCGACCGCCACCAAGCCCGCCGACCCGAAGCCCGAGCCGTCCGACAGTGCCATCGCGGCCGCTCCGCAGGACAAGGTGACCGTCCAGGTCAGCGCCGCGGACGGACGCAGCTGGATCTCCGCCAAGGACCACAACGGGCGGATGCTCTTCGACGGGCTGCTCAAGCAGGGCGAGTCGAAGACCTTCCAGGACAGCTCCAAGATCAACCTCATCCTCGGTGACGCCGGAGCCATCCAGCTCTTCGTCAACGGCAAGAAGATCGAGGATCAGTTCCAGCCGGGCGCCGTGGAGCGTCTGACGTACACCAAGGGCGACCCGCAGGTCGGATAAGGGTCCCCAGCAGCACACCGTCGACGGGGTCGGTCAAGATCGGCCAACCCCGTCGACGTGGGCTGTCGGCCAGACAAAGTAGTCTTGAGCCCATGCCTGAACGCCGTACCGTCGCACTCGTCACCCTTGGCTGCGCCCGTAACGAGGTGGACTCGGAGGAGCTCGCAGGCCGCTTGGAGGCGGACGGCTGGCAACTCGTGGAGGACGCCGAGGAAGCGGACGTCGCCGTCGTCAACACCTGCGGGTTCGTCGAAGCCGCCAAGAAGGACTCCGTCGACGCCCTCCTCGAAGCCAATGACCTCAAGGGGCACGGCAGAACCCAGGCCGTGGTCGCGGTGGGCTGCATGGCCGAGCGCTACGGCAAGGAACTCGCCGAGGCGCTCCCCGAAGCCGACGGCGTGCTCGGCTTCGACGACTACGCCGACATCTCCGACCGCCTCCAGACCATCCTGAACGGCGGCATCCACGCCTCCCACACCCCGCGCGACCGGCGCAAGCTGCTGCCGATCAGCCCGGCCGAGCGGCAGAGCGCCGGCGAGGAAGTGGCCCTTCCCGGCCACGGCGCCCCCTCCGACCTCCCCGAGGGCGTCGCCCCGGTCTCCGGCCCCCGCGCGCCCCTGCGCCGCAGGCTGGACGGATCCCCGGTCGCCTCGGTGAAGCTGGCCTCCGGCTGCGACCGCCGCTGCACGTTCTGCGCCATCCCCTCCTTCCGCGGTTCGTTCATCTCGCGCCGCCCCAGCGACGTCCTGAACGAGGCCCGCTGGCTCGCCGAACAGGGCGTCAAGGAGGTGATGCTCGTCTCCGAGAACAACACCTCGTACGGCAAGGACCTGGGTGACATCCGTCTCCTGGAGACGATGCTCCCCGAGCTGGCCGAGATCGAGGGCATCGAGCGGGTGCGCGTGAGCTACCTCCAGCCCGCCGAGATGCGCCCCGGGCTCATCGACGTGCTGACCTCGACCCCGAACGTCGCGCCGTACTTCGACCTGTCCTTCCAGCACTCCGCGCCCGACGTGCTGCGCTCCATGCGGCGCTTCGGTGACACCGACCGGTTCCTGGAACTGCTCGACACCATCCGCGCCAAGGCCCCGCAGGCCGGCGTGCGCTCGAACTTCATCGTGGGCTTCCCCGGCGAGAGCGAGGCCGACCTCGCGGAGCTGGAGCGTTTCCTCACCGGAGCCCGCCTCGACGCGATCGGCGTCTTCGGGTACTCCGACGAGGAGGGCACCGAAGCGGCGACGTACGAGAACAAGCTGGACGAGGACGTCGTCGCCGAGCGCCTGGCGCGCGTGTCCCGGCTCGCCGAGGAACTGGTCGCCCAGCGCGCGGAGGAGCGCGTGGGCGAGACCGTGCGCGTGCTGGTCGAGGGCATCGACGACGAGGACGGCGCGTACGGCCGCGCCGCGCACCAGGCGCCCGAGACGGACGGCCAGGTCCTGTTCACGAGCGGCGAGGGTCTGACCGTCGGCCGTATCGTCGAGGCCAAGGTGGTCGGTACGGAAGGTGTCGACCTGGTGGCCGAGCCGCTCCCGGGCTCGCTCGTGAGCGCTGAGGAGGCGGCCAGATGACCGGAGCCCCGGCATCCGCGGCAGGCGGCTCCCCGGGCGCCAAAGGCGCGACGGGCGCTCCCGGCGCATCCGGTGCTCCGGGCGCATCCAGTGGTCCGGGCGCGTCCGGCGTTCCGGGCGGGGCCGGTTCCCCGGACGGTCCGGGCGTGGCCGGTGCTCCCGACGGTCCGGGCGCGGCCGGTGCGCCGGGAGGCCCGAAGACGCCTCGCGGCGGGAAACTGGGCGCCGCGGCCGTCAACCAGGCCAGCCTCTGGAACATCGCCAACATCCTGACCATGATCCGGCTCGTCCTCGTGCCGGGCTTCGTGGCGCTGATGCTGGCCGACGGCGGCTACGACCCCGCGATGCGGGCCTGGGCCTGGGCGGCCTTCGCCGTCGCCATGATCACCGACATCTTCGACGGTCACCTGGCGCGCACGTACAACCTCGTCACGGACTTCGGCAAGATCGCCGACCCCATCGCCGACAAGGCGATCATGGGCGCGGCGCTGGTGTGTCTGTCCGCCCTCGACGACCTTCCCTGGTGGGTCACCTTCGTGATCCTGGGCCGGGAACTCGGCGTCACCCTGCTGCGCTTCGTCGTGATCCGCTACGGCGTCATCCCGGCGAGCCGGGGCGGCAAGCTGAAGACACTGGCCCAGGGCACCGCGGTCGGCATGTACATCCTGCCGCTGACCGGGGCGCTGGCGAGCCTCAGGTTCTGGGTGATGGGCGTCGCGATCGTCCTGACCGTGGTCACCGGACTCGACTACGTGCGGCAGGCGGTCGTGCTGCGGCGCCGGGGGATCGCCGAACGGCGGGCGGCCGCGGCGGAGGCCGAGCGGTGAGTCCCACGGCCGCCGACGTGGTGCGACTACTCACGGTGAGGGGCGAGACCCTCGCCGTCGCCGAGTCGCTCACCGGCGGCCTGGTGGCCGCGGAGATCACCGCGGTGCCGGGTGCCTCGAAGGCGTTCCGCGGCTCCGTGACCGCGTACGCCACCGAACTGAAGCACGAACTGCTGGGCGTCGACGTCACTCTTCTGGCCGAACGTGGCGCCGTGGACGCGCAGGTCGCGGCGCAGATGGCGGCCGGGGTGCGCTCGGCGCTCGGAGCCGACTGGGGGATCGCGACCACCGGCGTCGCCGGTCCCGATCCGCAGGACGGACAGCCGGTCGGCACGGTCTACGTGGCCGTCGACGGGCCCCGTGAAGGCCCCTCCGGCACCCTTCGCGGCGGGAAAGTGGTGCCGTTGCGGTTGAACGGCGACCGGGCGGAAATCCGTATGGAGAGTGTACGCAGCGTACTCGCGGCGCTTCTTCAGGAGCTCGCGGGCGAACAGACCGGGAATGAGCGGGCACAGGATACGGAACAGAACGGGGGGTTTTGATGTTTGCAGCCCTGAGTGAACACGACATCGCTCCCCGCACGGCCGCGGCGCAAGGCGGTACGGTGGGGCGTGAAGGATGCGGCTACGCGGTCCGAGGAGGGAGCCACCGATGATTCTGCTCCGTCGCCTGCTGGGTGACGTGCTGCGTCGGCAGCGCCAGCGCCAGGGCCGTACTCTGCGCGAAGTCTCCTCGTCCGCCCGAGTCTCACTCGGCTATCTCTCCGAGGTGGAGCGGGGGCAGAAGGAGGCATCCTCCGAACTGCTCTCCGCGATCTGCGACGCGCTGGACGTACGGATGTCCGAGCTCATGCGGGAAGTGAGCGACGAGCTCGCCCTCGCGGAGCTGGCACAGTCGGCTGCGGCCACCGAACCGGTGCCCGCACCGGTTCGTCGCCCGATGCTCAATTCCGTGTCGGTGACCGGTGTGCCACCGGAACGGGTCACGATCAAGGCGCCTGCCGAAGCTGTCGACGTCGTCGCGGCCTGAGGCTCACCGGCTCCCGTTCCCGAGCTGAGAGACGTACCACCGAAGCCCCGGCCGGGGTTTCCCCGGGGAGACCCGGAGAAGCCGGGCCGGGGCTTTCGCGTTCCCCGAAGTCCGACCTGGGCCCGTTTGCCGGTATCCGGCGTGGCCTCCATGGTGGAGAGATCCGGCGCAGCCGATGCCGGCCGTCATGCCTCATGCCGGCCGTCGTGCCCGGTGCGGCCGTCGTGCCCGGTGCGGCCGTTGTGCCCGGGCGGCCGTCGGGCCGGACGCCGGCGTCGTCGTCAATCGGAGGATGCGGATGTACGTCGTGAAGAGCTCCCTGTCCGACGCGGACCTGAAGACCGTCTCCGAGGCGCTCCAGGGCGCACTGGTCGATCTCGTGGACCTCTCCCTGGTGGCCAAGCAGGTCCACTGGAACGTGGTGGGGCCCCGCTTCCGGTCGGTCCACCTCCAGCTCGACGAGGTCGTGGACATCGCGCGCCTGCATGCGGACACCGTGGCGGAGCGCGCCTCGACCCTGGGCGTCCCTCCGGACGGACGGGCCGCCACCGTGGCGTCGACCAGCGCCGTCGGGCACACGCCCGACGGCTGGATCAAGGACACCGACGCCGTACGGACGCTCGTGGAAGGGCTCGGCGCGGTGATCGCGCGGATGCGGGAGCGGGTGGCCGCGACCGCGGACCCGGATCCGGTGAGCCAGGACGTCCTCATCGCCATCACGGCCGACCTGGAGAAGCATCACTGGATGTTCCAGGCGGAGAACGGGTGAGCGCCCGGGAGCCGCTTCGTCCCGGCCGGTGCCGTGTCCCGTCGGCGTGACGTGCTCGCGCGTGAGATCGGCGGCCCCGGGCCGCGCCGGAGGAGGTGCCATGGCGGGGCGGACAGTGCGCAGGGGGGCGTGCCTGCTGCTCGGTGCGCTGTGGTGGTTCAGCGCGCTTCGGCTCGCGCTGGCACCCGGCGCCGGGGTCCTCGAAGGGGCGATAGCCGCGGGCGGCTGGGGGCTGAGTCTGCTGCCGGTGCACTGTGTGCCGAAGTCCGCGGCCGCAGGAGCC
This sequence comes from Streptomyces sp. NPDC001914, assembly GCF_042891215.1. NCBI lineage: Bacteria > Bacillati > Actinomycetota > Actinomycetes > Kitasatosporales > Streptomycetaceae > Streptomyces > Streptomyces sp. NPDC001914. The sequence continues at coordinate 502,735 of NZ_JBIASW010000006.1, read as the reverse complement.
GTGGGGTCGGGCCGCTGGCGGCGGCGATGGCGGGAGATCCGGCGCCGCGGCGGGCGGGCTACCAGGGCATCGCGACACCGCCGTTGGGGCGGAGGATCTGGCCCGTGGTGAAGACCGAGGCGTCCGAGGCCAGGTACAGGACGGCGTGGGCGATGTCCTCGGGTTCCCCGACGCGGCCGAGCGGTGACAGGCGTGCCATGAACGCCTCGGTGTGAGCCTGGCGCCCTCCGTGACGGTCGGTCATGGGGGTGCGAATCCAGCCCGGCGCCACGGCGTTGACGCGAATGCCGTGCGGACCGACCTCGGTCGCCAGTGTCTTCGTGAGCTGCACGACGGCCGCCTTGGCCGCGCTGTAGCACAGCAGGCCCGGACCGCCGGAGTCGATGGCTCCCGACGCCATGGTGATGACGCTGCCGCGGACACCGTTCGCGATCATGGAACGGGCGGCCTCCTGGCAGGCGTACAGAACCCCCTTGAAGTTGACGTCCAGCACGCGGTCCAGATCCTCGTCCAGGGTCTCCAGGACCGGGCTGCTGTGCATGATCCCGGCGATCGACGCCATGACGTCGACGCGGCCGCACGAGGCCACGGCCCGCTGGAGGCCGGCCCGGTCCGTGACGTCCAGCGGGTGGCCGAGGGCGGAGCCGCCCTGGTCCTTGATCAGTGTCGCGGTCTCGTGCAGGCCCGGCTCGTCGAGGTCCGCGCAGTGCACGGTGGCGCCCGCCTCCGCGAGCAGGACAGCCGTCGCGCGGCCGATGCCTCCGGCCGCGCCGGTGACGAAAGCGGTGCGTCCGGTGAGGTCGTACGCGGGGAGGCCCATGAGGGGACGGTACGAGGAAATCTGACGGGTCGTCAATTGGTGGTGCGCAAGTTGCCGTGCGGACGGGCGGGTGACGGGGTGGGGCCGCTCTGGCAGCGGGGGCACCAGTACGTGGGGCGCTCGCGGGATCCGTCGCCCTGGTTCCCCGAGCGGACCGGCGTCCCGCAGCGCAGACAGGGGCGGGGCGCGCGGCCGTACACGAACAGGTTCTGTTCGCGGCGTCCGGTGGTGACACGGATCGGACGGTCGCGGTTGAACTCCAGCAGCTTCCTGGCGAGGACCGGCAGTTGGCCGGCCCGCTCGGCGGGCAGCGCGCCGACGGGGAGCCAGGGCGTGACGCCGAGCAGGAAGCACAGCTCGCTCTTGTAGACGTTCCCGATGCCGGCGAGATTGCGCTGGTCGAGGAGGGCCTCGCCGAGGGGGCGTTCGGGGTCACGGAGGAGGTTTTGCAGGGCTGCGTCCGGGTCCCAGTCAGGACCCAGGAGGTCGGGGCCGAGGTGGCCGACGGCGCGGGCCTCGTCGGTGGTGCGGAGCAGCTCCAGCACGGGCAGGCGGTAGCCGACCGCCGTGCGGTCCGCGGTGCCGAGGATGGCCCGGATCTGGTGGGCGGGACCTCCGCTCCAGCGGCGGCCGGGCTCGTACACCTTCCACGAACCGTCCATCCGCAGGTGCGAGTGCAGGGTCAGGCCGCCCTCGATCCGGGTGAGGAGGTGCTTGCCGCGCGGGGTGACGTCCAGGACGGCACGACCGGTGAGGTCGGCCGTGGCGTACCGGGGCACCCGCAGGTCGGAACGGGTCAGCACCTTGCCCGCGAGGGCGACGTGCAGGCGCCTCGCGGCCTGCCAGACGGTGTCTCCTTCGGGCATGACTCCAGGGTGGCACGGTGGGGCGGCCGGTCAGGCGCGAAGGCGCAGTCCGCGCGGGGTGGCGATGAAGCCCGCTCCTTCCAGGAGAGTGCCGAGGGGTGAGGTGAGGGCCGAGGTGCCGTTGATCCGCTCGACGGTGACGGTGCCGAGGGAGCCCGCGCGGGCCGCGGCGGCGAGGGCCTCGGCCGCGGCGCCCAGGCGGGTGTCCTGCGCGAGGGAGGCATCCGGGTCGGCCGGCCAGGCCAGCAGGGTCTTGCCGCCGCGTTCCATGTACAGGGCCAGTTCGCCGTCGACCAGGACGACCAGGGAACCCGCCTTGCGGCCCGGCTTGTGGCCCGCTTCGGTCGGGGACTCGGGCCAGGGCAGGGCCGCGCCGTAGGCGTTGGCGGGGTCGGCGGCGGCGAGCACGACGGCCGGGGAGGCCGTACGGGCACGGGGGCGGGCGCCCGGGAACCCGGCGCCGCCGGGATATCCGGAGCCGTTCCCCGCGTACCCCGTGCCGCCACGGCCCGACCGGGTGCTCCGGCCGTGGGGCGCGTCCGGGTGGGGTGCGTCGGGGAGGGGGGACCCGGCCGCGAGCGCGGAGTCGGCGGTGAACATGTGGTCGTCGCCGAAATCGAAGTCGAGCTCGGAGCCGGAGCCGAACGGGGAGTCGGCACCGAGGTCGCGGCCGAGGTCGTTCAGGGAATCCGGACCGTCCGCGATGCCGGCCCCGTCCGCGTGGGTCTCGCCCTGCCCCTTGCCGCCGAAGCCCGCGCCGGAGGGCGGGAAGACAGGGATGTCCGGGAAGCCGTGGGCAGCGGGGGAGTTGTCCGCAGCGGCGGGGTCGAAGAGGGCGGCGCCCCGGTCGCGCGCGTTCGCCGCGGCCCGCAGCCGGTCCACCGCGCCGTCCATGGCGAACTGCGCCGCGCCGAGCCCCTCGACCACATAACCCCGCCGTGCCTGACCGCTGTCCTCGAAGGCCGACAGGATGCGGTACACCGCCGAGAAGCCTCCCTCGACGCCCTCCGCCGCGACGGCTCCCCGGGTCACCACACCGTGCCGGTCGAGCAGGGTGCGGGCCAGGGCGTGGGCGCGGACGGTGGCGTCCGGCTCACGCTCGGGCAGCAGCGACCAGCGCCCCGCCACGGTGGGGGGACCCGTCCGCGACTGGGGGCGCGCCCCTGCCGTCAGGGAGCCGTAGCGCCCGCGGGGGACCGAGCGCTTGGCGCGGTGGGCCGTCGAGCCCGCGGTGCGGCCCGAACCCAGAAGGGAGCGCATCGGCGCGAGCGTGTCGTTCGTCAGGCGCCCGGACCACGCCAGCTCCCAGATCGTGTCGGCGAGCTGGGGATCCGTCGCGTCGGGGTGCGTGGTGGCACGGACCTGGTCGGCGATCTGCCGGAAGAACAGGCCGTAGCCCCCCGACAGGGCGTCGAGGACCGACTGGTGCAGCGCCGTCGGCTCCAGCGGGTGCGCGGCCGGAAGGAGCAGGGGGGCGGCGTCCGCGAGATAGAGCGACACCCAGCCGTCCTTGCCGGGCAGCGAACCGGCCCCGGCCCAGACCACCTCACCGGCGGCCGTGAGCTCGTCGAGCAGCGCGGGGGTGTAACCGGCGACCCGGGACGGCAGCACGAGCTTCTCCAGCGCGGACGCGGGCACCGACGCGCCCTGCAACTGCTCGACGGCGCGCACCAGCCCGTCGATGCCGCGCAGTCCGTGACCGCTGCCCACGTGCTGCCACTGCGGCAGGAACTGGGCGAGCGCGGCGGGCGGCACCGGCTCGAGCTCATGGCGCAGCGCCGCGAGCGAACGGCGGCGCAGCCTGCGCAGCACCGCCGCGTCGCACCACTCCTGGCCGATGCCCGCCGGATGGAACTCTCCCTGGACGACCCGGCCGCTCGCGGCGAGGCGATGCAGCGCGCCGTCGGTGACGGCCGTGCCGAGGCCGAAGCGGGCGGCGGCCGTCGCCGAGGTGAACGGGCCGTGGGTGCGGGCGTACCGGGCGAGGAGATCGCCGAGCGGGTCCTTGACCGGCTCGGTGAAGGCCTCCGGGACACCGACCGGCAGGGCGGTGCCGAGTGCGTCGCGCAGCCGGCCCGCGTCCTCGATGGCCGCCCAGTGGTCGGCTCCGGCGATCCGGACCCGGATGGAGCGGCGGGCGGACGCCAGCTCCTTCGCCCACTGCGGCTCCGCGCCCCGCTCGGTCAACTCGGCGTCCGTGAGCGGTCCCAGCAGACGCAGCAGGTCGGCGACACCCTCCACGTCCTTGATGCGGCGGTCCTCGGTGAGCCACTGGAGCTCGCGCTCCAGCTCGGCCAGGACGTCCGCGTCCAGCAGCTCGCGCAGTTCGGCCTGGCCCAGCAGTTCGGCCAGCAGACGCGAGTCCAGTGACAGCGCGGCGGCCCGCCGTTCCGCGAGAGGCGAGTCGCCCTCGTACAGGAACTGGGCGACGTATCCGAAGAGCAGGGAGCGGGCGAAGGGGGAGGGCTCGGGGGTGGTGACCTCGACGAGCCGGACCTTGCGGGACTCGATGTCGCCCATCAGTTCCGTCAGCCCCGGCACGTCGAAGACGTCCTGGAGGCATTCGCGCACCGCTTCCAGGACGATCGGGAACGAACCGAACTCGCTCGCCACCTGGAGCAGCTGAGCGGCACGCTGCCGCTGCTGCCACAACGGGGTGCGCTTGCCGGGGTTGCGGCGCGGCAGGAGCAGGGCGCGGGCGGCGCATTCGCGGAAGCGGGCGGCGAACAGGGCCGAACCGCCGACCTGGTCCGTGACGATCTGGTCCACCTCGCCCTTGTCGAAGGCGACGTCCGCCGCGCCGACCGGCGCCTGCTCCGCGTCGTACTCCGTGCCCGCCTTCGCGGGTGCCTGGTCGAGCAGGTCCAGGCCCATCAGGTCGGCGTCCGGCAGCCGCAGCACGATGCCGTCGTCCGCGTGCATGACCTGGGCGTCCATGCCGTAGCGCTCGGAGAGCTTGGCGCCCAGGGCGAGGGCCCAGGGAGCGTGCACCTGGGCGCCGAAGGGGGAGTGCACGACCACACGCCAGTCGCCCAGCTCGTCGCGGAAGCGCTCCACGACGATCGTCCGGTCGTCCGGGACATGCCCGCACGCCTCGCGCTGTTCGGCGAGGTACGCGATGACGTTGTCGGCGGCCCAGGCGTCCAGGCCCGCCGCCAGCAGCCGCAGCCGGGCGTCACTCTCGGGGAGCGAGCCGACCTCACGGAGGAACGCGCCGACCGCGCGGCCCAGTTCGAGCGGCCGTCCGAGCTGGTCGCCCTTCCAGAAGGGCAGCCTGCCCGGGACGCCGGGCGCCGGGGAGACCAGGACCCGGTCCCTGGTGATGTCCTCGATGCGCCAGGAGCTGGTGCCGAGGGTGAAGACGTCACCCACCCGGGATTCGTAGACCATCTCCTCGTCGAGCTCGCCGACCCGGCCGCCGCCCTTCTTCGGGTCGGACCCCGCGAGGAACACGCCGAAGAGTCCCCGGTCGGGGATCGTGCCCCCGGAGGTGACGGCCAGACGCTGGGCGCCGGGGCGGCCGGTCACCGTGCCCGCGACACGGTCCCACACCACACGGGGTCGCAGCTCGGCGAAGGCGTCCGAGGGATAGCGACCCGCGAGCATGTCCAGCACGGCGGTGAACGCCGACTCGGGGAGCGAGCCGAAGGGGGCCGCCCGGCGGACCGTGGTCAGCAGATCGTCGACCTGCCAGGTGTCGAGCGCCGTCATCGCGACCAGCTGCTGGGCCAGTACGTCCAGCGGATTGGAGGGGACCCGCAGGGACTCGATCGAGCCGGTGCGCATCCGTTCGGTGACCACCGCCGCCTGCACCAGGTCGCCCCGGTACTTCGGGAAGACGACACCGGTGGAGACCGCGCCCACCTGGTGACCCGCGCGCCCCACCCGCTGGAGCCCCGAGGCCACGGACGGCGGCGACTCCACCTGGACCACGAGATCGACCGCGCCCATGTCGATGCCCAGTTCGAGGCTGGAGGTGGCGACGACGGCGGGCAGACGCCCGGCCTTCAGATCCTCCTCGACCTGCGCCCGCTGCTCCTTGGAGACCGAACCGTGGTGGGCGCGGGCGATGACCGGCGGCGCCCCCTGCGCCGCGCCCGACCCGCCCATCAGCTCGGCCGGCGCGTGGGCCTCCTCCAGGGGCTCGCCCGTCGCCCTCTCGTACGCGATCTCGTTCAGCCGGTTGCACAGCCGTTCGGCCAGCCGCCGCGAGTTGGCGAACACGATCGTCGAGCGGTGGGACTGGACGAGGTCGGCGATCCGCTCCTCGACGTGCGGCCAGATGGAGGGCTTCTCCGCGCCCTCCTTGCCCTCGGAGGCCGGGGATCCGCCCAGCTCGCCCAGGTCCTCCACCGGGACGACCACGGACAGGTCGAACTCCTTGCCGGACGGCGGCTGGACGATCTCCACCTTGCGGCGGGGCGAAAGATAGCGCGCCACCTCGTCCACCGGACGCACCGTCGCGGAGAGGCCGATACGCCGGGCCGGCCTGGGCAGCAGTTCGTCGAGGCGTTCCAGGGTGAGCGCGAGGTGGGCGCCGCGCTTGGTGCCCGCGACCGCGTGCACCTCGTCCAGGATCACCGTCTCGATGCCGGTCAGCGCGTCACGTGTGGCCGAGGTCAGCATCAGGAACAGCGACTCGGGGGTCGTGATCAGGATGTCCGGCGGGCGGGTGGCCAGCGCCCGGCGCTCGGCGGGCGGGGTGTCGCCGGAACGGATGCCGACCTTCACCTCCGGCTCCGGCAGCCCGAGCCGCACGGACTCCTGCCGGATGCCCGTGAGCGGGCTGCGTAGATTGCGCTCCACGTCGACCGCGAGCGCCTTGAGCGGTGACACGTACAGAACCCGGCAGCGCTTGCGCGGGTCCGCCGGGGGCGGTGCCGAGGCCAGCTGGTCGAGCGCGGCGAGGAACGCGGCCAGCGTCTTGCCGGAACCGGTCGGGGCGACGACCAGCACGTCCGAGCCCGCGCCGATGGCCGCCCACGCCCCGGCCTGGGCCGCGGTGGGCGCGGAAAAGGCCCCCGTGAACCAGCCGCGGGTCGCGGGGGAGAAGCCGTCGAGCGCAGGGTGCGCGGAGCTGACCATGCGTCCATCCTGCACCCGCCCACTGACAATCACGCTGACCTGCGAGAACGCCACGACCGGGCGTCGCGGGAAGGATCGGCTCCGGCCCGTATCGGAACGAATCAGGGCAAAGCGGGGCCGGCGGTTACGGTCGGTCCCGGCGCGGTGCCAGACCACTGGACGCGACGGCTGTGGCCGGTCTGGTGCGGTGGTGGACGGTCGCGGTCGGTCGCGGTGCGGTGGCGGACCACTGGGTGGACGGTCGCGGTCGGTCCCGGCGAGGTGGCGGACCACTGGGTGGACGGCCGCGGTTGGCCGCGGTGCGGTGGCGGACCGCTGGGTGGACGGCTGCGGTCGGTCCCGGCGCCGTGGCGGACAATGAGGAGGTGGCAGGTTCGGGGCAGGAGCGGGCTCGGCACTGGCAGTACCCGGAGCTGCCCGGTGTCGATCTGCTGCGGGCACGCTACGTCGAGAAGATCTTCGTGCGGCACACCCACGAGAACTTCGTCATCGCCGCCGTCACCGAGGGCGTCGAGGTCTTCCACCACGGCGGCGCCGACCAGTACGCCGGCCCCGGCTCCCTGGCGCTGGTCAACCCCGACACCCCGCACACGGGGCGCGCGGCCGTTCCCGAGGGCTGGAGGTACGGGGCCGTGTACCCCTCGCCCGAGACGGTCGCCGAGATCGCCGCCGAGACCACCACGATCCGCGGCACCCCCGGATTCAGCCGCCCGGTCCTCGACGACCCCTACGCGGCAGGCCTGGTCCACCAGGTGCTCCGGGCCGCGGAGGAGGGCAACGCCCTGGCCGCCGACACCCTGCTGAGGGTCGCCGTGACCCGGCTGCTGCGCCTGAACGGAGGCCCGCTGCCGCAGCGGGCCGTGCGCACCGCCGGCGGCCGCCTCGCGGCACGCGCGCGAGGCGTGCTGGACGAACGGATGGCCGACCCGCCGACCCTCGAACGGCTCGCCGCGGACCTCGGCACCAGCTCGTTCGCGTTGCTGCGCGCCTTCCGGGACGCCTACGGCATGCCGCCCCACACCTGGCTGACCGACGCGCGGGTGCGCAGGGCACGCCGGCTCCTGGACGCCGGGTCCACACCCGCCGAGGCGGCCGTCGCCGTCGGCTTCACCGACCAGCCGCACCTCAACCGCCACTTCAGCCGGATCGTGGGCGTGCCTCCGGGCGCCTACCAGCGGGAGCGCAAGAACGTACAAGACGCCGGAGCGCGACTCCTCGTACCGTGCGAGCGTGGCACAACAGACAGCTCTCCCAGACATACGCAGTGAAGAAGGCGGAAAACCCGACGCGGCCGTCGTCCGCGACGCCCTTGGCGTCGGGGTCGCCGTCGGACTGTCCGGTTTCGCCTTCGGCGTGACCTCGGCCGGCAGCGGACTCAGCCTGCTCCAGACCTGCGCCCTCAGCCTCCTGGTGTTCACCGGGGCGTCGCAGTTCGCGCTCGTGGGCGCTCTCGCGGCCGGGGGCAACCCGCTCACCGCGGCAGCCGGCGCGTTCTTCCTCGGGGTCCGGAACGCGTTCTACGGGCTGCGGCTGTCCCAGCTCCTGGCCCTCCCGCGCGCGGTGCGCCCGTTCGCCGCGCAGTGGGTGATCGACGAGACCACGGCCGTGGCGCTCGCCCAGCCCACCCGCCGCAGCGTCCGGATCGGCTTCACCGTCACCGGCCTCTCCCTGTACCTGCTGTGGAACCTCACCACCCTGCTCGGCGCGGCCGGGGCCGAGGCCATCGGCGACACCGACGCGTGGGGCCTGGACGCGGCCGGGCCCGCGGTGTTCCTCGCGCTGCTCGCGCCGATGCTGAGGACCGCCACGGAACGTGCCGTCGCGGGTATCGCGGTCCTCCTCGGGCTCGGTCTGCTGCCCGTGCTGCCCGCCGGAGTCCCGGTGCTGGTGGCCGCCCTGGCCGCCCCGGCCGTGCTCTGGGCGACCGGTCGCCGCCGCGCGGACACCGCCCGCCGTGCCTCCGCCGCCGCGTCGGACGGGGCACCGGCGGACGCGGAGAACCGCTCACCGGACCGCACGGAGCGCGGTTCGCAAGCCCGTGCGGAGAGCCCTTCGCAAGCAGGCACGGAGAACGGTTCATCGGCCCGCGCGGAGAGCGGTTCACCGACCTCCCCGGAGAGCGGTGCAGGGGTCCGCAGGGAGAACGGGTCGTCCTCCTGCGCGGACAACGACGGTTCGGACCGGTCAGGAGAAGAGCGTTGAACATCTGGATCGCCATCGGCGTCACCGCCGTCGGCTGCTACGCCGTCAAGCTCATCGGTCTGCTGATCCCCGCGGGCGTGCTGGAGCGGCCGCTCGTCCAGCGCCTCGCCGCGCTGCTGCCCGTCGCGCTCCTGGCCGCCCTCACGGCCCAGCAGACCTTCGCCGACGGGCGGGTCCTCGTGCTCGACGCGAAGGCCGCAGGGCTCGCCGCGGCGGCCGTCGCCCTGATCCTGCGCGCCCCGTTCCTGGTGGTCGTCGCCGCGGCCGTGGTGGTGACGGCCGGGGTCCGCGCGCTGACCGGCTGAGTCCCGGGCGCCGTCCCATGGTCCTCAGCCGACGGCCCTGCCGTACGACCGGAGTGTGCGCAGTGCCTCGATGGTCACCATGGGGCGGCACTCCAGGGCCGTGCCCGGTGCCCACTGACGCCAGCGGATCGGCCATCCGCCGTCCTCCCGCTGCTCGTCCGCGAGGTGGTCCAGCGAACGGGCCATCTCCTCGTCGGTGAACCACGCGCGCGCGAGCGAGTCCGGCGTCCGCGCGTAGTCGTGCGGGAAGTGGTGCTCACCCGGCGCGTAACCGGGCGGGACGGGGTAGGCGTCCAGCTGCCCGGCGTCCAGCACGGCGAGCCGCTGCTCACGGACGAGCCGGCCCAGCCGGTCGGCGCTCGCCTCCGCGCGCGGGCGGTCCGCCGCGGAGTCCAGGAAGGCGACGGCCGCCTCGATCTCGTACGGATGCGACTTCTCCAGGGACTCCACCGCCTGCCAGCAGAAGTCCGTGGCCCGGAACAGCCAGGCGTTCCACACCTCGTTGCGGTGCAGCAGGCCCACGACCGGGCCGGTGGCTAGGAGTTCGCTCGGCGGATCGTCCACGACCGGCACGAACGGGGCCGCCGGATAGCCGCGCTGGCTGGGATGGACGGCGGGCAGCGCCCCGTCCGCGGTCGACACGGAGGTCAGATAGCGGCACACCCGCTCCACGCGCTGGCCGCCGCAGCGCCCGATCGAGTCGAGCACGCGCAGGGCGTGCGCGGTGTGCAGCGGCTGGCTGACCGGGCCGCACAGGTCCGGTTCGAGCGCGTGACCGTACCCTTCGTCGTCGTTGCGGTAGGCGGACAGCGCCGTCTCCACCGCGTCGGCGCCGCCGCCGAGGAAGTGATGGGCGAAACGGCGCTGTTCCAGCACGCGCGCGGTGAGCCAGACGAAGTGCTCGGCGCGGGCGAGGGCGGAGTGCGCCGGGGACGTCTGGGGGAGTCGGGATGCTCCGGTTTCGGCCATGGGTCAGACCGTAGGGCGGAAAGCGGTCTCGCCACGCGGTCCCGGCTCGGGCCCACTCTCAGGGGCGGGATACTGATGTCATGCGGTTGACGGTCTTCTGGCAGCGAATGGCTGATCACTTCGGCGCGGGGTCCGCCGAGACGTTCGCGCGCGATCACGTGATGACGGAACTCGGCGGGCGCACCGTCCACGAGGCGCTGGACGCGGGCTGGGAGGCCAAGGACGTGTGGCGCGTGGTGTGCGCGACCATGAACGTTCCGTACGAAAACCACTGAACGGGACCGAGGACCGGGAAAGACCAGGGGGACGTGGTTCCCGCGCCGGTGGCGTGGGCCAGACTTGGCGGGTGGCCCCGACAGACGAGAACACGCAGGTCGATCAGCAGGCATCCCCGCTCGGCACGACGCCGCCCGGTCCGCCCGGCGCGGACCCCACCGGGCAGGGCGCGCGCATGCCGCGCTGGCTGCCCCGCGCCATGGTGCTCGCCCTCGCGCTCGTCGCGGTCTTCCAGCTGGGCAGCTGGGCGTTCCACCAGCTCACCGGTCTGCTGATCAACATATTGATCTCGTTCTTCCTCGCGCTCGCGATAGAACCCGCGGTGAGCTGGATGGCCTCCCGGGGCATGCGCCGGGGGCTGGCCACCTTCCTCGTCTTCCTGGGTTCGCTGATCATGATCGCCGGGTTCGTCACCTTGCTCGGCTCGATGCTCGCGGGCCAGATCATCAAGATGATCGAGGGCTTCCCGGACTACCTCGACTCGGTCATCAACTGGATCAACACGCACTTCCACACCGACCTCAGGCGGGTCGACATCCAGGAGGGCCTGCTCCACTCCGACTGGCTGCGGAAGTACGTGCAGAACAGTGCCACCGGCGTCCTGGACGTGTCCGGACAGGTCCTCGGCGGTCTCTTCCAGCTCCTGACGGTCGGACTGTTCTCGTTCTACTTCGCCGCCGACGGACCCCGGCTGCGGCGCGCGCTGTGTTCCGTGCTGCCGCCGGCCCGGCAGGCCGAGGTGCTGCGCGCCTGGGAGATAGCCGTCGACAAGACCGGCGGCTACCTGTACTCACGCGGCCTGATGGCACTGATCTCGGGCATCGCCCACTACATCCTCCTGGAGGCGCTGGGCGTGCCCTACGCGCCCGTGCTCGGCGTGTGGGTCGGTCTGGTCTCGCAGTTCATCCCCACCATCGGCACCTATCTCGCGGGCGCCCTGCCGATGCTGATCGCGTTCACGATCGACCCCTGGTACGCGCTGTGGGTGCTCGTCTTCGTCGTGGTCTACCAGCAGTTCGAGAACTACGTGCTCCAGCCCAAGCTGACCTCCAGGACGGTGGACATCCACCCCGCGGTCGCCTTCGGGTCCGTGATCGCGGGCACCGCGCTCCTCGGAGCCGTCGGCGCGCTGATCGCCATCCCCGCCGTCGCCACCCTCCAGGCGTTCCTGGGCGCGTACGTGAAGCGTTACGACGTCACGGACGACCCGCGGGTGCACGGACACCGCACCCGCAGCTCGGCGGGCCTCCTCACGCGCGTGCGGCGGCAGCTCGGCCGGTGACGTTCACCAGGTGAGGACGGCCTGGACGCCGGTGAGGACGGCCTGGACACCGGTGAGGACGACGGCCGTCGTGTAGAGAGCGACCGCGGCCCACACGATGCGCTGCCGGTTCTCGTCGCTCCAGCCGGTGCGGGAGAGCAGCCAGGCCAGCGCGGGCAGCACCAGGACGGCGTGCAGGCTCACTCCGTGCAGCGGCTTGAGCGGAGCCGTCGAGTGGTACGCGGCCTCCTGGTGGCCGGTCCTGGTCAGGACGACCCCGCGCGCGATCATCGCGGCGCCGGAGGCCAGCGCGACGAGCAGGATCGCGAAGCCCGAGCGCACGGCGAGCGCCATGCCCGCGGGCCCCGTGGGCCGGCTACGGAAGGAGGCGACCGCGAACACGGTCAGCACCACGACCAGAATCCCGCCGCCCACCGCGAGCATCATGGACACCGCCGTGTCGAAGCCGGTCTCCATGTCGAGATGCGAGGGAACCCGGCGCCACGCCTGAAGGGTGATCCCGCCGACCTCCAGCACGCAGTCCGCGGCGAACACGACGAGCAGCGCGGTGCGCACCCTCGCCTCCATCCGCAGGTACGAGGTGACCCAGGTGACCGCGATCAGGGTCAGCCCGAAGGAGAGTCCGAAGGTGACGGGCTTGCGCCAGGAGACGGGACCGTCCCACGGGCCGCCGTCGACGGCGAGGACCAGCAGATGCAGGAGGCCCGAGACGACGAGCAGGGCGCCCGTCGCCCGGCAGAGCCGTTCGGCCGGCCGGAGCGATGGCCTGGGCGGTGTCGGGGTACGGGTCGTCGTCGGCATGGGCACAGCCTGCCGGGCGGGCCCGGCGGTGTCGTCGTACGTCCGAAGGCGACGGCCCTGCGCCCGGGGGAGTAGCCCCGGTCCGGGCGGGTACCGGGTTCCGGGGGTGCGCCGGGGCTGGTGCCGGGCCCGGAGGAGCGGGATCCTCGGGCGTTGTCGGAGCGCGAACGTAGTCTCGGAAGTGCCGCGTGGTGCGCTTGACACGAAAATCGAACATCCATTCTTATGGAGGTTCCGGCAGGGCGTACGACGGGTGATTCAGCACGTTTTCGACGGAGATGTGCCCGAGTTATCCACAGGCCGGACGGGCGTCGGGGCGCATTGTCAGTGGCAGGCGTTAGCGTCTTTGACGTGAAGCGATCGACTCAAGCAAACCGGGTGGAACCCATGGCAGGAACCGACCGCGAGAAGGCGCTCGACGCCGCGCTCGCGCAGATTGAACGGCAGTTCGGCAAGGGCGCCGTGATGCGCCTGGGCGAGCGGCCGAATGAGCCCATCGAGGTCATCCCCACCGGGTCGACCGCGCTCGACGTCGCCCTCGGTGTCGGCGGCCTGCCGCGCGGCCGAGTGGTGGAGGTGTACGGCCCGGAGTCCTCCGGTAAGACGACCCTCACCCTGCACGCGGTGGCGAACGCGCAGAAGGCCGGCGGCCAGGTGGCGTTCATCGACGCCGAGCACGCGCTCGACCCCGAGTACGCGAAGAAGCTCGGCGTCGACATCGACAACCTGATCCTGTCGCAGCCGGACAACGGCGAGCAGGCCCTGGAGATCGTGGACATGCTGGTCCGCTCCGGCGCGCTCGACCTCATCGTCATCGACTCCGTCGCCGCCCTGGTGCCGCGGGCCGAGATCGAGGGCGAGATGGGTGACTCGCACGTGGGTCTCCAGGCCCGTCTGATGAGCCAGGCGCTGCGCAAGATCACCAGCGCGCTCAACCAGTCGAAGACCACGGCGATCTTCATCAACCAGCTCCGCGAGAAGATCGGCGTGATGTTCGGCTCCCCGGAGACCACGACGGGTGGCCGGGCGCTGAAGTTCTACGCCTCGGTGCGCCTCGACATCCGCCGCATCGAGACGCTGAAAGACGGCACGGAGGCGGTCGGCAACCGCACGCGCGTCAAGGTCGTCAAGAACAAGGTCTCGCCGCCCTTCAAGCAGGCCGAGTTCGACATCCTCTACGGCCAGGGCATCAGCCGCGAGGGCGGTCTGATCGACATGGGCGTGGAGCACGGCTTCGTCCGCAAGGCCGGCGCCTGGTACACGTACGAGGGCGACCAGCTCGGCCAGGGCAAGGAGAACGCCCGCAACTTCCTGAAGGACAACCCCGATCTCGCCAACGAGATCGAGAAGAAGATCAAGGAGAAGCTGGGCGTCGGTGTGAGGCCCGAGCAGCCCGCCGTGGAGCCAGGCGCGGACGCCGCGGTCTCGGCCGCCCCGGACGACGCCGCGAAGACGGTGCCCGCTCCGGCCGCCAAGGCCACCAAGTCCAGGGCCGCGGCCGCCAAGAGCTAGTCCATGACACGACGAACCGACTGGGCCGAGTACGACCGTCCCCCGACTCCCGGGAGGCCGGGGCAGGAGTACGGCGGGGGTGACGGCGGCCCGGCCGGAGACGGTGGCAGGCCGTACGACGGTGCCGGGGGGTACGGCGCTCAGCCGTACGGCACCGACGACGGGTTCCACGGAGCCGACGGGGGGTTTCACGAAGCCGACGGGGGGCTCTACGGACCCGACGACGGGTTCTACGGAGCCGATGGTTTCCACGGCGCCGGTACGGACGACGGGGATCCGGACGGCGGCGGTTCGACGGACGGTGACGCACGGCATGGTGACGGCCTGCCGCGCGGTCACGGTTCGCCGGACGCGGTCTCCCGGCGCGGAGCACGCGCCGCGGGCGGACCGCGTGGCGGAAGAGGTCGTCGACGGGCCGGCGGTTTCGGTGAACCGTCCGGCGACCCGCGGAACGGAGACACCCCCTCCTCGTCGAGGGCCGAGAAGAGGGAGTCCCCGGGGGACCCGGCTGAGCGGGCGCGAGCGATCTGTCTGCGCCTGCTCACCGGGACCCCGCGCACGCGCAAGCAACTGGCGGACGCGTTGCGCAAGCGCGAGATCCCGGACGAGGTGGCGGACGAGGTGCTGTCACGGTTCGAGGAGGTCGGGCTGATCAACGACAGCGCCTTCGCCGACGCCTGGGTCGAGTCCCGGCACCACGGCCGGGGGCTGGCCAGGCGCGCGCTCGTCCAGGAACTGCGGACCAAGGGCGTGGAATCGACACTGATCGACGAGGCCGTCGGACAGCTCGATTCCGAGCAGGAGGAGGCGACCGCGCGTGAGCTGGTCGCCCGCAAGCTGCGCTCCACGCGCGGACTGGACCGCGACAAGCGGCTGAGACGTCTCGCCGGCATGCTCGCCCGCAAGGGCTACTCCCAGGGCATGGCCCTGCGCGTGGTCCGTCAGGCGCTGGAGGAAGAGGGCGAGGACACGGAAGGGCTCGACGAGGGCTTCTGATCCCGGCGGCGCCCGTCTCCGTGCCCTCGCGAGCCTCCCTGGTGAGGGCTTCCCTCCCCTCGTGGGCTCACCCGCCCGGGCTCCCGTACGAGAGCCCGGCTCGTCCCGACGACCGGGTCTCCTTGAGGCGGAACGCGGTCAGCTGTGTATGCCCGTGCCCAAGTCCGTGCCCGTGCCTGTGTCCAAGTCTGTGTCCGGGCCAGCGTCTGTGTCCGTCACCGGGAGGCCCGCGCTCTTCCATGCCTGGAAGCCGCCGACCAGGTCGGTGGCCCGGTGGAGTCCCAGGCGGCGCAGGGACTCGGCGGCCAGGCTGGAGGCGTACCCCTCGTTGCAGAACAGCACGATCCGAAGGTCGCGGCTCGTGGCCTCCGGGACGCGGTGACTGCCCGTGGGGTCGAGCCGCCACTCCAGTTCGTTGCGCTCGACGACGAGAGCGCCGGGGATCAGGCCGTCGCGTTCCCGCAGGGCGGCGTACCGGGTGTCGACCAGAAGCGCCTCACCGCGTTGCACCGCCTCGAACGCCTCCTCGGCCTCCACCCGGTCCAGGCCCGCGCGGACCTGCTCCAGCAGGGCGTCGATGCCCACGGGCTGCCCGGTGTCGCTCACTGCCAGTCCTCCGGACGCTCGACGTGCTCCAGACGCAGGATCTGGCCCGTACGGCTGTACCGGCGGATCTGCGGGAGCGGCGGATAGTAGGCGTGGACCGAGATCGCGTGCTCCTCGGTGGACTCGTTGAGCACCTCGTGCACGTGGTGGCGGCCGAACGCGCGGCCGGTGCCGGCCGACAGTTTCCGCTTCCGGTCGATGTCTTCGGCGAGTTCCAGGGTCTTCCAGCCGTCGGCGGGCAGCCGGGCGGCGAGGGAGTTCTCCTTGAGTTCGCCGGCCGCGGTCAGGAAGGCCCCCACCGATTCGGCGTGGTCGTGCCAGCCGGTCCCGGTTCCGGGCGGCCAGCCGATGAGCCAGGCCTCACTGCCGCCCGGGCCTTCGAGCCGCACCCAGGTACGGCCCTCGGGGTCGAGGGGGAGCGAGGCGATCAGCTCGGCGTCGGCCGCCGTACGCCGTACGAAGTCCAGCAGGTCGGCCTGGGTGGGGACCCGGGACGCACCGGAGACGGCGGCAGGCACGGAGGGGGCAGGGGTGACAGCGGGTGCGGACGTGGAGACAGGGGGTGGCACAGACACTCGGACCGTCCTGAGGGTTCGCGAGAGGGGCGCGCGGAGGCACGGCGGCGGCGCGCGGGAGAAGGATGCGAAGTCAGAAGGACGGGCGACACACGCAGCCCGCATAGCGGACGAGGTCCATATGGACCCTCCGCCACAGGCGCACACAGGTGTCGGTCACGATCCGGAGTAGACCATGGTGGCGAAGACCGGTCAACTCACCGTCACTATATGGACCATGCAGGCCCGAGGAGCCGGGAAACCCGGGCCGGACGGTCACCCGGCGTTCACCGCCTGCCCGCGGTCGCCTCCGTGCCGCTCTCCGCTCCGTTCTCCGCGCCGCCCTCCGTGTCCGCGGACGCCGGTCCGCCGAGTGCCGCCTCGGCCGCCTCGTACAGGTCGGCCGGCCTGACCCCGCCGAACGCGCCGACCAGGTGCCCGTCGGGGCGGATCAGCAGCACGGTGTGCGCCGCCGCACCCGGGTAGTCCTCCGCGACGAGCAGCTCGGCGGGGTGCGGCAGGGCGGTCACGGCGGCGGCGAGCCGCGGCATGACGCCGGCCGTCACCCAGTGCTTGCGCTCCCACACCCCGGTACCCGGAGCGATCAGCACGACGAGCAGGACTCCGCGCCCGAGCCGCTCGCGCAGCCGTACGAACGAGCCGTCCTCCGCGGTCACCCGCACGTCGACGACCGGAGCGCCGGGCTCGGTGTCGACGACGGCGTGCGACTCGGCGGGCGGGGGCATGAGCGGGGAGCCGGTGTACGCCCCCGGCGCGCCCAGCGGGCCGCGGCCCAGGTGGCCGTCCGTGAGCAGCGCGTCGTGTCCGCGGGCGGACCCGGGGACGTAGGAACGCAGGCCGCCGCCGCTTCGCAGCAGGGGCAGCGCCTGGTCCGCTGCGCGCAGCCGGGCGGCGACCACCGCGCGGCGTTCCGTCTGGTAGCTGTCGAGGAGCGCGGTGTGCGGGCCGTGGTGCCAGCCGAGTGCCAGTTTCCAGGCGAGGTTGTCGGCGTCCCGCAGTCCTTCGTCCAGGCCCTGGGTGCCGAGGGCGCCGAGCAGGTGGGCCGCGTCCCCGGCGAGGAAGACCCGGCCGACGCGCCAGCGGCGGGCCAGCCGGTGGTGGACGGCGTGGACTCCGGTGTCGAGGAGTTCGTAGGCGGGGGTGGCACCGCCGCTCCAGCCCGCGAGGGTCTCCCGGATGCGTGCCACCAGCAGGTCGGGGGTGACGAGGTCCTTGCCCGGGGGCAGCAGCCAGTCCAGCCGCCAGACGTCCTCGGCGAGCGGACGGGCGCTCACCTCGCCGGCCGAGGGCCCCGAGGCACGCCACGGCGTCAACCGGTGCAGCAACGCCTCACCGGGCCACGGGAGTTCCGTACGCAGGGCTGCGACGGCGTGCCGCTCGACGGCGGTGCGTCCGGGGAAGCGGATGTCCTGGAGCTTGCGCACCGTCGAGCGCGGTCCGTCGCAGCCGACCAGGTAACTTCCGCGCCACCAGGTACCGTTGGGGCCGCGGGTGTGTGCGGTGACGCCGGAGGCGTCCTGCTCGACGGAGTCGAGGCGGTGGTGCGTGGCGACCTTGACGAGCCGTTCGTGGATGATGGCCTCGCGCAGCGCGCCGGTCAGCGCGTGCTGGGCGATGTGCAGCGGAGCGCTGAACTCCGCGCCGTCCGCGAGGTCTTCCGCCCGCCGGGACGTGCCGGTGGCGCGCGCGGCGTCGGCCCCCCGAGGACCGTCGCCCCACGCCGTCCCGGCGCCAGGGCGCCCGGCGGAGTCCTTCGGTCCCTCCGCGCTCCCGGACGTACGGTCGCCGAACGCGATCTCGCGCATCACCTGCCTGCGCCGCATCGACCGCCATCCGGCCCAACGGAAGCCGGCGTCGTCGAGGGGCAGACCTGTCAGCCGTTCGACGAGCGCGACCGTGTCCTCGCGCAGCACCACGGTCCGCGCGAGCCGCTGTTCGTCCTTGCCCGGTCCCTCGTCGAGGACCACGGAGGGGACTTCCTGACGGGCCAGCGCAAGGGCCAGCGTGAGCCCCACGGGGCCCGCACCGACGATGATCACCGGGTCCACGGCGCGGTGCCCCCTGCACGGAGCTGTGTCCTGAGGGACGTACGGGAACAGGCAGGTGGAGCAGGGTGCACGATCACAGAACGTATGCAACCCATTGCCGCTGCTTGCGTCAAGTGACGGGGTCAGTGGCGGTCCCGTCACTGACCCCATCGGTCACACCGATCGACTGATGTTCGGACGATTCGTCAGAAGAAGACGATTCGTCAGAAGAGGCCCCCGCTCTAGACCCCGCCGCCGCCGGCCCCTGTCCCCGCGGTACCGGCGATCGTCGCGTCGTTCGGCGAGAGCACCGCGCCGGTCGACTTCTTGCCACGGCGCAGCCGCTCCTCCAGCCAGGAGGCGAAGCTGGTGATCGCGAAGTTCACGATGATGAAGATGATGGCGACCACGATGAAGCTCTGGACGACGTTCGCGTAGTTGGCCGCGAGGGTGCTGCGCGCGGTGAGCAGCTCCTGGTAGCCGATCATCACACCGCCCAGTGCGGTGTCCTTCACGATGACGACGAGCTGGCTGACGATCGCCGGGAGCATCACGGTGACCGACTGCGGCAGCAGGATGCTGGTCATCGTCTGGCCCTTGCGCAGACCGATCGCGTACGCCGCTTCCGTCTGTCCCTTGGGGAGCGCGAGGATGCCGGCCCGGACGACCTCGGCGAGGACGGAGGCGTTGTAGAGCACCAGGCCGGTGACGACCGCGTAGAACGGGCGGTCCTCGCTGGCGACGTTCGCGGACCGGGCGTAGAGCTCGTTGGCGAAGAGCATCAGCAGCAGGACCGGGATCGACCGGAAGAACTCGACCACGGCGCCCACCGGGACGCGCACCCAGCGGTGGTCGGAGAGACGGGCGATACCGAGGGCGGCGCCCAGGGGAAGGGCGATCACCATGCTGAGCGCGGCGGCTTTGATGGTGCCCCAGAGGCCCGGCAGCAGATACGTGTTCCAGGCGTCCGCCGTGGTGAACGGCTCCCACAGGGCCCACTTGAGCTGGCCCTTGTCGTCCATGGCCAGCCAGATCCACCACACCAGCAGCGCGAGCAGGACGACGAAGAGGACCGAGAGGAGCACATTGCGGCGCTTGGCCCGGGGGCCGGGGGCGTCGTAGAGGACGGAGGTCATCGCTTCACCGCCAGTCGCTTGCCCAGCCAGCCGAGGAAGAGGCCGGTGGGGAGGGTCAGGACCACGAACCCGAAGGCGAAGACCGCGGCGATGAGGACCGTCTGGGCCTCGTTCTCGATCATCGTCTTCATCAGGGTCGCGGCCTCGGCCACGCCGATGGCGGCGGCCACGGTCGTGTTCTTGGTCAGCGCGATCAGCACGTTCGCCAGCGGGACGATGACGGAACGGAACGCCTGCGGCAGCACGATCAGCCGCAGGGTCTGCCCGAAACCGAGCCCGATCGCGCGGGCCGCCTCTGCCTGGCCGACCGGCACGGTGTTGATGCCGGAGCGCAGCGCCTCGCAGACGAAGGCCGCGTGGTAGCCGACGAGACTGAGCACCGCGAGGCGGAAGCCCTGGACGTCGAAGTTGTCGGGCGCGCCCATGGTCACACCGAAGATGTCCGCGAGTCCGAGCGAGCTGAACACGATGATGACCGTCAGCGGGATGTTCCGGACGATGTTCACGTAGGCGGTGCCGAATCCGCGCATGAGCGGGACCGGGCTGACCCGCATAGCGGCCAGCAGTGTGCCCAGGACCAGGGAGCCGAGGGCGGAGAAGACGGTGAGTTTCACCGTCATCCAGAACGCCCCCAGGACGTCATAACCTTGAAGAAAGTCGAACACGATCTCCCGCGCTTCCGGGTGGTGGCGTACGTGGCGGACGGGGTGGGCGCGGCGTGCCGCCGCCGTGATCGCGGCGGGCGGCGGCACCCCTGCGAGGCCCCGTGTGAACCGCGGTTTCCCGCGTTGCCCGAGGGCCCCCGAGTTACCCGGTGATCCCCGTGTTGCTGGGCGGTGCCCGCGTTACTGGACGATGACGCCGATCTTCGGGGCCTGCTCGTACTTGTAGTTCGCGGGGCCGAAGTTCTTCTCGACCGCCTTCTTCCACGCGCCGTCGCTGACCATCTTCGTCAGCGCGGCGTTGATCTTCTTCTCCAGCTCGGCGTCGCCCTTCTTGATGCCGACGCCGTAGTTCTCGTTGCTCAGCTTGAGGCCGGCGAGCTTGAACTGGCCCTTGTACTTGTCCTGCGCGGCGAAGCCCGCGAGGATCGAGTCGTCGGTGGTCACCGCGTCGACGGCGCCGCTCTGCAGGGCGGCGATGCACTCCGAATAGCCGCCGTACTGCTTGAGCTGGGCCTTCGGGGCGATGGTGTCGTGGACGTTCTGCGCCGAGGTCGAACCGGTCACGGAGCACAGCTTCTTGCCGTTGAGGTCCGTGCCCTTGGCGATGTCCGAGTCCGTCTTGACGAGCAGGTCCTGGTGGGCCAGCAGGTACGGGCCGGCGAAGTCGACCTTCTGCTTGCGCTCGTCGGTGATCGAGTAGGTGGCCGCGATGAACTTCACGTCACCGCGGGCCAGCGCGTTCTCGCGGTCGGCGCTCTTGGTCTCGATGAACTCGATCTGGCTGGGCTTGTACCCGAGCTGTCCCGCGACATAGGTCGCGACGTCCACGTCGAAACCGGCGAAGGAGCCGTCGGGCTGCTTGAGACCGAGACCGGGCTGGTCGTACTTGATGCCGACCTTGATCTTGCCGCCGCCCGACGACGAGGACCCGCTGTCGTCGTTGTCGCTCGAACCGCACGCGGTGGCGGTCACGGCGAGCGCGAGTACGGCGGCCGAGGCGGCGGCTGCCTTGCGGAGCTTCATGATGAACATCCTTTGAGTGAGAGCGGAGTACGGCCGTCGACGGGCGGGTGAAGCGACTGGTCCCGGACGGGGCGCGTGGTGCCTCTGGACGGGGCCCCGGGTGCCGTCCCCTTCGGACGAGTCCCCCGGGTTCCTGGGCGGGAACGTCAGTGGTGCAGGATCTTCGAGAGGAAGTCCTTGGCGCGGTCGCTGCGCGGATTGCTGAAGAACTGGTCCGGCACAGCCTCTTCGACGATGCGGCCGTCGGCCATGAAGACGACCCGGTTGGCGGCCGAACGGGCGAAGCCCATCTCATGGGTGACGACGATCATGGTCATGCCGTCCCGGGCGAGCTGCTGCATGACCTCGAGGACCTCGTTGATCATCTCGGGGTCGAGCGCCGAGGTCGGCTCGTCGAAGAGCATGACCTTGGGGTCCATCGCCAACGCCCGCGCGATGGCGACGCGCTGCTGCTGGCCGCCCGACAGCTGCGCCGGGTACTTGTCGGCCTGGGTGCCCACGCCGACGCGGTCGAGCAGGGCGCGGGCCTTCTCCTCCGCCGCCTTCTTGCCGGTCTTGCGGACCTTGATCTGCCCCAGCATCACGTTCTCGAGCACGGTCTTGTGCGCGAAGAGGTTGAAGGACTGGAAGACCATGCCCACATCGGCCCGGAGCCGGGCGAGCGCCTTGCCCTCCTGGGGCAGCGGCTTGCCGTCGATCGAGATGTCTCCCGAGTCGATCGTCTCCAGACGGTTGATGGTGCGGCACAGGGTCGACTTCCCGGACCCGGAGGGCCCGATGACCACGACGACCTCGCCACGGGTGATCGTCAGGTCGATGTCCTGGAGCACGTGCAACGCGCCGAAGTGCTTGTTGACGCTCTTCAGGACGACCAGTTCGTCGGTCCCGGCCATGGCGTCCTTGGCCGCCGATGCTTCGGTCATCGCTTTGGGGCTCCGTCCTCCTCGGTTTCGGAGGACAGTAGTGACCCCTCACGACCAGCGTCATTACATCTGAGGGGAATCTGAGCATCACGATCTGATAGCAATCGGATACGTGTCGTAGCGACCGCACGGATGCGCGTACCGGCTGGGTAACGGAAGCCCCGGGCAACCCGAAGCCCCTTGACGCCGTCCTTGTCCATCGGCGTGACTTCTTCGGTGCACGCGCGCGTGCACCGCGTTCTCGAAAAGGAACCGTACGACCGATGAGACCCGAGACCGTACGGCCGAGACCGTACGACCGATGAACACCCGAGACCGTACGACCGATGAAACGGTACGACCGATGAGCCGGAGGGGGCCGGAATGAGACTGCTCCTCGTCGAGGACGACAACCACGTCGCCGCCGCCCTGTCCGCCGTGCTGGCGCGGCACGGCTTCGAGGTCACCCATGCCCGCAGCGGCGAGGAGGCCCTACAGGCCCTCGTCCCGGAGAGCGACGGCTTCGGCGTCGTGCTGCTCGACCTGGGCCTGCCCGACCAGGACGGCTACGAGGTCTGCGGCAAGATCCGCAAGCGGACCGCCACGCCGGTGATCATGGTCACCGCGCGCGCGGACGTCCGGTCCCGCATCCACGGTCTCAACCTCGGCGCCGACGACTACGTGGTGAAGCCGTACGACACCGGCGAACTGCTCGCCCGGATCCACGCCGTCAGCCGGCGCAGCGCCCACGACGACGGGGCGGCGCCCGGCGAGAACCTGGTGCTCCTGGGACCCGTACGCATCGAACTCCCCAACCGCCAGGTCACCGTGGACGGTTCGGCGGTCCAGCTCACCCGCAAGGAGTTCGACCTGCTCGCGCTGCTGGCCCAGCGCCCGGGGGTGGTGTTCCGCCGGGAGCAGATCATCAGCGAGGTGTGGCGCACGAGCTGGGAGGGAACCGGCCGCACGCTGGAGGTGCACGTGGCGTCGCTGCGCTCCAAGCTGCGCATGCCGGCACTGATCGAGACCGTACGCGGCGTCGGGTACCGGCTCGTCGCCCCGGCTTCCTAGCGGGCACGGGTGCGTACCCGACTTCTGCCGCTGCTCATCGTCCTGATGGCGGCCGTGCTGCTCGCGCTCGGTGTCCCGCTCGCAGCGAGCGTCGCCGCGCAGCAGCAGCAGCGCGTCGTCGTCGACCGCATCGACGACACCGCGCGCTTCGCGGCCCTCGCCCAGTACGTCACCGACTCCCCGAGCCGCTCCCGGGCCGGCTTCCCGGACGAGCGCGGCCAGACCCTGCGCACCGAACTCGCCCGCTACTACGAGGTGTACGGCATCCGGGTCGGCGTCTTCTACCGCGACGACGAGCCGATGGCCAACGCGCCGGAGACCTGGCTCCTGCCCAAGACCGGACCGGCCCGCGAAGCCTACAAAGAGGCCCTCGTCAGCCGCCGCAGCCACGACCCCCGGCAGGTCTGGCCCTGGCAGCACCACCGCCTCGTCGTCGCCTCCCCGGTCATCAGGGACGGCGACGTCATCGGCGTCGTCGTCACCGACTCGCCCACCGGGCAGATGCGTTCGGCGACCCTGCACGGCTGGCTGATCATCGCCGCGGGCGAGATCGCCGCGATGCTCCTCGCGCTCGGCGCCGCGCTGCGCCTCACCGGCTGGGTCCTCAGGCCCGTACGCGTTCTCGACGCCACCACCCACGACATCGCGACCGGCCGTCTGAAGTCCCGGGTCGCGCCCGCCGGAGGGCCGCCCGAACTCCAGCGTCTGGCGCGGTCGTTCAACGAGATGGCGGACAACGTCGAGAGCGTGCTGGAACAGCAGCGCGCCTTCGTCGCGGACGCCTCGCACCAACTGCGCAACCCGCTCTCCGCGCTGCTGCTGCGGATCGAGCTGCTGGCCCTCGAACTCCCCGAGGGCAACGAGGAGATCGCGTCCGTCCGCACCGAGGGCAAGCGGCTGACCCAGGTGCTCGACGACCTGCTCGACCTGGCACTGGCCGAGCACGCCGAGGCCGACACACGCCTGACCGACATCGGCGCGCTGACCGCCGAACGTGTGGCGTCCTGGCAGCCGGTCGCCGACAGCAGAGGCGTACGGCTGGCCGGCAACTGCCCGCCCACGACCGCCTGGGCCGATCCCATCACCCTGTCCAGCGCCCTGGACGCGGTGATAGACAACGCGGTCAAGTTCACGCCGGAGGGGGAGACCGTCGAGGTGAGGGTCGCCTCGAACGGCGAGTCCTCCACCGTCGTGGTCACCGACGGCGGCCCCGGCCTCGGCGACGAGGACCTGGCCCGGATCGGCGACCGGTTCTGGCGCAGCGCCGCCCATCAGAACATCAAGGGCTCGGGCCTCGGCCTCTCCATCTCCCGGACCCTGCTCGCCGCGGGCGGGGGCTCCATCACGTACGGCCACCACGAACCCCACGGGCTGCGGGTGACGGTGACCGTGCCCAGGTCGGAGCCGACGGCCTGAGCGATTCCGCGGGGTGTCCCCGTCGCGGGGTCTCCCTTTACGGCTTGATCGACCGGTAGTAGCGGCGCGCGCCCTCGTGCAGCGGCAGCGGGTCCGTGTAGATCGCCGTGCGCAGATCCACCAGCTGGGCCGCGTGCACCACCCCGCCGATGCGGTCGCGGCTCCCGATCACCGTGCGGGTCAGCTCCTCGGTGAGGTTCGCGTCCGCGTCGTCCCGGGTGATCAGGAAGTTGGCCACGGCCAGCGTCGGCACGGCGACACCGCGCTGCGCCCTCGGGTAGGCGTCGGCGGGCATCACCGCGGAGCGGTAGTAGCGCGAGCCGCCGCCCTGCTCGTGCAGCTTCTCGATCAGGTCGCTGCCGATCGGCACCAGCCGGATGTCGTCGGTCTTCGCGAGCTCCCGGACGGCGTTCGTCGGCAGACCGCCCGACCAGAAGAATGCGTCGATCTTGTGATCGGCGAGCAGGCCGGGCATGTCCGCGATGCCGACGGCGAGCGGATCGATGTCCTTGCCGGGGTCGAGCCCCGCCGCATCGAGCACATGGTTCGCGATCAGCCGCACGCCGGAACCGCTCGGTCCCACGGCGACCTTCAGGCCCTTCAGGTCCTCCACGGACTGCACGGGCGAGGAACGCAGGACCACCAGGTGCACATAGTCGTCGTAGAGCCGCGAGCAGCCGCGCAGCCGCTTCGCTCCCGGCTTGTCCTGGAGGATGTACGTCTCCACGGCGTCGGCCGCCGCGATGGTGTAGTCGGCCTCGCCCGTGGCCACCCGGCCGATGTTCTGCTGCGACCCGTCGCTGTCCTGCAAGTGCACGTTCAGGTCGGGCATGTCCTTGGCGATGGCGCCCTGCAGGAGCTTGCCGTACATCTGGTACACCCCTTTCGGGGTGCCCGTGCTGATCGTGATCGTCCCGCTCGGGGACTCCTCGCCCAGCGGCAGCAGCCACCACAGCAGCAGCCCGGCGAGCGCGCAGACGGCCGCCGAGCCGAACAGGGCGCGACGCCGGCCGATACGGGTGAGTGCCTGGAACATGCGCGCGATCCTGCCAGCCCGGGCCCGGTCCTGGCCAGGGCGGCCCCGGGAGCGGGCCCCGGCGGGTGGGTAGGCTCGCCGGATGCAGCCGTCCCCGCCGTCGCAGGTCCAGCCCCCCGGATCGCCGAGCCTGCAGGACCAGCCGCCCGGATCGCCCGGCCCGCAGGTCCCGCCGCCCGGATCCCCGGTCTCTCAAGACACCCGGTCCGGATCCCCCGTTTCCGAGGCCGTGCCGGCGACCTCCCCGGCCGCTCTGGTCCGTGAGTTCCATCTCGCCTTCGGGCTCGACGTCCGCGGCACCCCGACCGAGGTCTCCCCGAAGCTCGCCGCGCACCGGGGCGAGCTGCTGGCGGAGGAGGCGGCCGAGGTGGCCGAGGTCGCGGTCGGCGGCCCCCTCGACCGGCTGGCGCACGAGCTGGCCGACGTCGTGTACGTGGCGTACGGCACCGCGCTCGTCCACGGGGTCGACCTCGACGCGGTGATCGCCGAGATCCACCGGGCGAACATGACGAAGCTCGGCCCCGACGGACGCGTCGCCCGCAGGGCCGACGGCAAGGTCCTCAAGGGCGAGCACTACCGGGCACCGGACGTGTCGGAGGTGCTGCGGCGGCAGGGGTGGAGCACACCGGACGCGTAGGACCCGGGACGCCGCCACGCAAGGGCCGCGCCACCGTCCCGGGGGGAAGGCCGCACGGCCGCCGCCATCGCACGGGCACCAGCGACGAGCAGGAGAGCGCATGAACGAGCCGGCCGAACTCGATCTGCCCGTCGAGGGCGGAACCCTCCGTGTCCTCAGGTTCGGCAACGGGCCGCGGACCGCCCTCGCGGCACACGGCATCACCGGATCAGGGATGTCCTTCCGTGCCGTGGCCCGCCATCTCCCCGACGACTGGAGCCTGTTCGCGCCCGACCTGCGCGGACGCGGCGGAAGCGCGGACACCCCGGGCCCCTACGGCCTCGACCGGCACGCCGCGGACCTGTGCGGCCTGGCCCGGCACCTCGGCGACGGCCGGCCGGCCGCCCTGGCCGGCCACTCGATGGGCGCCTACGCCGCGCTCGACGCGGCCGCGCGCCGCCCCGACCTCTTCGACCGGCTGCTGCTCGTCGACGGCGGCCTGCCGCTGCCCGTCCCGCCCGGCACCGACCCCGACGCCGTCCTCGGCGCCACGCTCGGACCCGCACTGGCCCGCCTCGGGCGGACGTACGAGAGCGACGAGGCGTACGTCGACTTCTTCCGCGCGCACCCGGGGCTCGGACCGCACTGGAACGCGGACGTCGAGGCGTACGTGCGCTACGACGTCACCGGGGCCCCGGGCGCGAGACGGTCGAAGGTGCGGGAGGAGGCCGTGCGGCACGACGGACGTGATCTGCTGACGTCCGCCGGCCTGTTCGCCGCCCGCCTCACGGGACTGGGCGTCCCGGCCCTGCTGCTGCACGCCCCGCTCGGACTGCTCGGCCAGGAGCCGCCGATGCTGGAGGCGTCCCTCGTCGACCACTGGACCGGCGGCCCGGGAGGTCTTCGCGCCGAGCTGATCGAGGGCACCAACCACTACACGATCGTCCTCGGCACCGCCGCGAGGACCGTCGCCGAACGGTTCGTCGCGCTGGGTGGATGACCCGCGCCGGACCCGCCGCACGGACCGGCCGCACTCACCCGCCGCACGGACCGGCCGCACTCACCCGCCGCACTCACCCGCCGCACGGGCCGGCCGCACTCACCCGCCGCACTCACCCGCCGCACGGGCCGGCCGCGCGGGCCCGCCCGTACGGAACCGTCCGCCGCCGGCCGGTTCCCGGGCCGCCGGACGCCCCGTCGCCGCACACCGGGTGCCGGAATCCGCACGTCCTGTGACGGAAGGCGGCCGGCGACGGCTCCGGCGTCCGGACGCACTCCCGGCACCGCCTACCCTTGTCCCATGAGCAGCGGCGACCGGAGTCAGGCAGTGGACGTTCAGGAATCCAAGACGTACGAAGTGCGCACCTACGGGTGTCAGATGAACGTCCATGACTCCGAGCGGCTCTCCGGGCTCCTGGAGGACGCCGGTTACGTACGGGCTCCCGAGGGCGCGGACGGGGACGCGGACGTCGTCGTCTTCAACACCTGCGCCGTCCGCGAGAACGCCGACAACAAGCTCTACGGCAACCTCGGCCGCCTCGCCCCGATGAAGACGAAGCGTCCCGGCATGCAGATCGCCGTCGGCGGCTGCCTCGCCCAGAAGGACCGCGACACCATCGTGAAGCGGGCGCCCTGGGTGGACGTCGTCTTCGGCACGCACAACATCGGCAAGCTGCCGGTCCTCCTGGAGCGTGCCCGCGTCCAGGAAGAGGCCCAGATCGAGATCGCCGAGTCCCTGGAGGCCTTCCCCTCCACGCTGCCGACCCGTCGCGAGAGCGCGTACGCGGCCTGGGTGTCGATCTCCGTCGGCTGCAACAACACCTGCACCTTCTGCATCGTCCCTGCCCTGCGCGGCAAGGAGAAGGACCGCCGGACCGGCGACATCCTGGCGGAGATCGAGGCACTGGTCGGCGAGGGCGTCTCCGAGATCACCCTCCTCGGGCAGAACGTGAACGCGTACGGCAGCGACATCGGCGACCGCGAGGCCTTCAGCAAGCTGCTGCGCGCCTGCGGCAAGATCGAGGGCCTGGAGCGCGTGCGCTTCACCTCGCCGCACCCGCGCGACTTCACCGACGACGTGATCGCCGCCATGGCCGAGACGCCGAACGTGATGCCGCAGCTCCACATGCCGATGCAGTCCGGCTCCGACACCGTCCTGAAGGCCATGCGCCGCTCGTACCGCCAGGAGCGCTTCCTCGGCATCATCGAGAAGGTCCGGGCCGCCATCCCGCACGCGGCGATCACCACCGACATCATCGTGGGCTTCCCCGGCGAGACCGAGGAGGATTTCGAGCAGACCCTCCACGCCGTCCGCGAGGCCCGCTTCTCCGCGGCCTTCACGTTCCAGTACTCCAAGCGCCCCGGCACGCCGGCGGCCACCATGGAGGGCCAGATCCCCAAGGAGGTCGTCCAGGCGCGCTACGAGCGTCTCGTCGCCCTCCAGGAGGAGATCTCCTGGGACGAGAACAAGAAGCAGGTCGGCCGGGTCCTCGAGCTGATGGTCGCCGAGGGCGAGGGCCGCAAGGACGGTGCCACCCACCGTCTCTCGGGCCGCGCCCCCGACAACCGGCTGGTCCACTTCACCAAGCCCGACGCGGAGGTCCGCCCCGGTGACGTGGTGACCGTCGAGATCACCTACGCCGCCCCGCACCACCTGCTCGCCGAGGGCGCCGTCCTGGACGTGCGCCGCACCCGCGCGGGAGACGCCTGGGAGAAGCGCAACGCCGCCGAGGCCGCCAAGCCGGCCGGCGTCATGCTGGGCCTGCCGAGGATCGGCGCCCCGGAGCCGCTTCCGGTCGCCACGGGCAGCGGCTGCGGCTGCGACTGACCGAGACCGTCACGAAGGCCTGCCCCCGCTCCGAGGCGCGGGACTGGGGCGGCATCGGAGTGGACCCCGGACCTGATCGGTCGGACGGAACCGGGGGCGGACCGGATAGCACGTACGGGACCGGGGCGGACGAGATCCGAGGCGCGGGACCGGGGCGGCACCGGAGCGGTCCGGTGGGCTGCGGCGATACGCTGCGGGTCATGCTTGTAGCCGCCTCAGTCTGCCCCTGTCCTCCGCTGCTCGTGCCCGATGTCGCCGCCGGAGCGGCCCCCGAGCTGGACGCCGCGCGCGCCGCGTGCACGGACGCGCTGGGCGTGCTCGCCGCGTCCCGTCCCGACCTGCTGGTCGTCGTGGGCCCGGCCGCGGAGAGCGGCCGCGGGCCCCATCCGGAGGGCACCCGCGGCTCGTTCAGCGGTTTCGGGGTCGACCTCGACGTGCGTCTCGGCCGTCCGACGGCCGACGGCGCGCACCCCGGCGCGGACGGCGCCGGTCCCGCGTCCCCGGACCGTGAGCTGCCGCCCTCGCTCGCCGTCGCCGCCTGGCTGCTGGAACGCACCGGCTGGTCCGACGCCCCGGTGGAGGGGCTGGGAGTCGGGGAACCGCTGGAGGCCGAGCGATGCGTCCGCACCGGGGAGCAGATCGGCGGGCGGGCCGGGCGGGTGGCCCTGCTGGTGATGGGTGACGCGAGCGCCTGCAGGACCCTCAAGGCGCCCGGATATCTCGACGAGCGGGCGAAGGACTTCGACGCGCTGGTCGCGCGGGCGCTCGGAGCGGCCGACGTCGCGGCCCTCAAGGCGCTGGACACCTCGCTGGCGTACGAGCTGAAGGCCGCGGGACGCGCACCCTGGCAGGTCCTCGCGGGCGCGGCCGAGGGTGCCGGCCTCGGCGGCGCCCTGCTCTACGACGACGCTCCCTACGGAGTTGGCTACCTGGTGGCGGCCTGGTCGTAGGTCCCGAGCCGACCCGCGAGCCCCTCGACGAGCGAGCGAGTGCCAAAGTCGTCCCGCTCTCACCGGAACCCGTCGGCTCTCGCCGGGGCCTGCCTGATCTCGGCGGAGCGCCTGCTCTGCCGGAACCCGTCGGCTCTCGCCGGGGCCTGCCTGATCTCGGCGGAGCGCCTGCTCTGCCGGGGCCCGTCGGCTCTCGCCGGAACCCGCCTGCTCTCGCCGGAGCCCGCCTGATCTCGGCGGAGCCCGCCTGCTCTGCCGGGGCCCGTCGGTTCTCGCCGGGGCCCGTCGGTTCTCGCCGGAACCCGTCGGTTCTCGCCGGAACCCGCCTGATCTCGCCGGAGCCCACCCGCTCCCGCCGGAACCCGCCCGTTCCGCCGGAGCTCACCCGTTCCCGCCGGACCCGGGCGGAGTTCCCCGGGCCGTCGAACGCGTCGGCCTCGCGGGTCCGGACGCGGCGGACGGCCGGAAGCCGTCCGGGCTTCGCGGCCGTCCACCGTCGCGCGGGTCGTTCAGGACGCCCCGGGCGGGGTCGGCGTGTCCGGCGGACTCGCGTCCCCGCCGCCGTCCTTGTGGGCGAGACGGTCCACGGCGTCCTTGGCCTTGCCGGTACCCGTGTTGATCTTGTCGCTGTACTTGTGCTTGGTCTTGTCGTCGACCACCTTGGCGGCCTTGTCGAGGCCGTGGGCCACCTTGTGCCCGTGCTGCTGCGCGAGCCCGGAGACCTTGTCCTTGGCCGGCTCCAGCTTGGCTCTCAGATTGTCCATCAGACCCATGGTTCGCCTTCCCTGACGGGCGGTTACGTGCGGGAGTCCTTGCCGGCCTCGTGGTCGGCGGCCTGTTCGGGCGTCTGCTGCCGGGGGATGCCGACCCCCTCCGCGGTGGCGGCCCCGCCGGCGCCCGTCGTCGTCCCACCCTCGCTCCCGGACGAATCCTCGGCCGCCACGGCCACCCGCGCCTCGGCGGCCGGCGCCTCCTCGGTGGCCTTCGACCTCCGAAGAAGCCGCTCAAAAAAGCCCATTTCCGCTCCTTACGTTACTCGTGAGGGCGAAGTTCCGCGTCGCCCGGAGCGGCACCTTGCGCCACCCGGGCCGCCGGTCCTCGGAACCGGCGACCGGAACCCCGCTTGAGGGAACGAACCCGGAACCCTCGCGTCACGCGGCTCGGTGCCGGGCGGGTCCCGGGGTTTGCGAGACTGGGACCGTGAGCAGCGCACCCCCCGCACCCCGGGTCATCGCCGTCGTCGGACCGACCGCGGCAGGAAAGTCCGATCTGGGCGTTTTCCTCGCCAGGAGTCTCGGCGGCGAGGTCGTCAACGCCGACTCGATGCAGCTCTACCGCGGGATGGACATCGGCACGGCCAAGCTGACGCCCGCCGAGCGCGGCGGAGTCCCGCACCACCTCCTGGACATCTGGGACGTGACGGTGGCCGCCAGCGTCGCCGAGTACCAGCGGCTCGCCCGCGCCCGGATCGACGCGCTGCTCGCCGAGGGGCGCTGGCCGATCCTGGTGGGCGGCTCGGGACTCTACGTCCGCGGGGCCGTCGACAAGATGGAGTTCCCCGGCACCGACCCCGCCGTGCGCGCCCGCCTGGAGGAGGAGCTCACCCTGCGCGGTCCCGGGGCCCTGCACGCTCGGCTCGCCATGGCCGACCCCGGGGCCGCCCAGGCGATCCTGCCGAGCAACGGCCGCCGGATCGTCCGCGCCCTGGAGGTCATCGAGATCACCGGCAAGCCCTTCACCGCCAACCTGCCCGGCCACGACTCCGTCTACGACACCCTCCAGATCGGTGTCGACGTGGCCCGCCCCGAGCTCGACGAGCGCATCGCGCGGCGGGTGGACCGCATGTGGGAGGCCGGGCTCGTGGACGAGGTGCGCGCGCTGGAGGCGCAGGGCCTGCGCGCCGGGCGCACCGCCTCCCGGGCGCTCGGATACCAGCAGGTCCTCGCGGCGCTCGCCGGGGAGTGCACCGAGGACGAGGCCCGCGCCGAGACCGTTCGCGCCACCAAGCGCTTCGCGCGCCGTCAGGATTCATGGTTCCGGCGGGACCCCAGGGTGCATTGGCTCAGTGGGGCTGCGGCGGATCTCACAGAACTCCCGGAACTCGCACTGGCGTTGCTCGAACGACCGGTCACAGCCTGATCACGTCATGGCATCGGGACGCTCCGGCCGTCATCCGGGCCTCCGGCGCCGTGCCATCATCAAGCTTCGATCGACCAGTGAAGTCCGAGTTGGGAGGGCGCGTGGCGATGGAGGCCGGCCCTCGCGACACTGCACGAGGCACCGAGTACGGTGCTGATCGGGACGGAGTTCGTCTGAGCATCGATCCGGACGCCGACCACGGCGTCGACCCGGAGCTGGGCGGAGAGCGACTGAGCTCCGACGGCCCCGAGGACACCCCCGGCGGGGTGATCGCCGACGGCCCCGGCCCCGGCGAGATGTCCCCGGAGCCCGAGGTCGAGGTCGAGCTGCGCCCGCAGCGCCTGCTGCGCATCTGGCAGCTCGCGCCCATCGTGGCGCTCGGCGCGACGGGCTCCCTGATGTTCGCCTTCCCGCTCGCGTTCGAGTTCGGTGACGGCGGTGCCGTGGTCGCCATGCTCGGGCTGCTGATCTGCCTGTGCGCCGCCGGCTGGGGCATGATGGCCGCCCGCCGGGTCGGCTACACGCTCCCCGGGTTCCCGCCCCGCGGCTCCGGCCGGCGCGCCGACTGGCGGGTCGTGCTCGCGTACGTCGTGATCGTCGCCGCGGTGGCCGTGCTCGCCGTGGGACGCGTCGCCCGGCTGCGCTGACCCCGGCCGCACCGGCCCCGGGTGCCGTCACCGTCCCGCACCGCGCGGGCGGGGCTGTCGTGACGACCCCGTACGATCGAGGAATGAGCACGCGGATCGCCTTCCTCAAGGGCCACGGGACCGAGAACGACTTCGTGATCATCCCGGACCCGGAGAACGTCATCGACCTGCCTCCCGCCGCTGTCGCCGCCCTGTGCGACCGCCGCGCGGGCATCGGCGGCGACGGCCTGCTGCACGTCGTGCGGTCCTCCGCGCACCCCGAGGCCGCCGGGATGGCGGCCGAGGCGGAGTGGTTCATGGACTACCGCAACGGCGACGGCTCGGTCGCCGAGATGTGCGGCAACGGAGTGCGCGTGTTCGCCCACTACCTCCACCGCGCCGGACTCGTGGCCGAAGGCGACACCACGGTCGCCACGCGCGGGGGCGTGAAGCCCGTCCACATCGCCAAGGACGGAGACGTCACCGTCGGCATGGGCAGGGCGCTCCTCCCCGAGGGAGAGGTCACGGTGAGCGTCGGCGGGCGCAGCTGGCCCGCGCGCAACGTGAACATGGGCAACCCGCACGCGGTCGCCTTCGTGGACGACCTCGCGCACGCCGGCGACCTGTACAGCCCGCCGCCGTTCACTCCGGCGTCCGCCTACCCGGACGGGGTCAACGTCGAGTTCGTCGTCGACCGAGGGCCGCGCCATGTCGCCCTGCGGGTCCACGAACGCGGCTCCGGCGAGACCCGCTCCTGCGGTACGGGCGCGTGCGCCGTGGCGGTCGCCACCGCCCGCCGCGACGGCGCCGACCCCGCCGTGACCGGCACCCCGGCGACGTACACCGTCGACGTGCCCGGCGGACGCCTCGTCATCACCGAGCACGCCGACGGGGAGATCGAGATGACGGGCCCCGCCGTGATCGTCGCCGAGGGCGAGATCGACGCGGAGTGGCTGGACGGCGCGCGGCGCTGAACCGCGCGCACTCATGGGTTCCGGCGCCGCTCCGGCAACTGGCCGGACGTCGTACGTCCTTGCCGTCCCTTCCAGAAAATCGAATCCGTAAACCCCAAAACCTTCGCTCGAATGGGTGATCCGTTTCACGCTCGGCGAGAGGCGGTCAGCCGGGCGTGGTGGGGTCGGTAGCATCAAGCACCGGCCCGGACGGGGGATCGACACCATCTCCTGAGCCGAGTACGCCATGGGGCACCCGTCCGCCGGTCTGACGCAGCCGGAGGTGCCCATGAGTGCGGAGGCGACGAATCCCGCGACGCCAGGCCCTGCCACGCCCGCCGCCCAGCGCCCGGCGTCCCTGGAGCCGGCGGCGCCCCCGGCGCACCGCAGGAAGGCGCGGCCCCGGATCGACCTGCGGCGGCTGGGACGGGCCGCGCTGCTCGGGCCCGCGGCCCGCGACCGGCTGCCGGACGCGATCGGCCATGTGGCCGAGGCCCACCGTGCCCACCACCCCGACGCCAAGCTGGAACCCCTGCGCCGGGCCTGGGTGCTCGCGGAGTCCTCGCACCGCGGCCAGATGCGCAAGAGCGGCGAGCCGTACATCACCCACCCGCTCGCCGTGACCCTGATCCTCGCCGAACTCGGCGCCGAGACGACGACGTTGACCGCCTCCCTGCTCCACGACACCGTCGAGGACACGGAAGTGACGCTCGATCAGGTCCGCGAGGAGTTCGGCGACGAGGTCTGCTATCTGGTCGACGGCGTCACCAAGCTGGAGAAGGTCGACTACGGCGCCGCCGCCGAACCGGAGACCTTCCGCAAGATGCTGGTCGCCACGGGCAACGACGTCCGGGTCATGTCGATCAAACTCGCGGACCGGCTGCACAACATGCGGACCCTCGGTGTCATGCGGCCCGAGAAACAGGCGCGCATCGCCAAGGTGACCCGGGACGTGCTCATCCCGCTCGCCGAGCGCCTCGGTGTCCAGGCGCTCAAGACCGAACTGGAAGACCTCGTCTTCGCGATCCTGCATCCCGAGGAGTACGAACACACCCGGGGGCTCATCTCCGAGAACGCGAACCGCGACGACGACCCCCTCGCGGAGATCGCCGAGGAGGTACGCGCGGTCCTGCGCGACGCCGGGATCCAGGCCGAAGTCCTCATAAGGCCACGGCACTTCGTCTCCGTGCACCGGGTGTCGCGCAAACGCGGCCCGATGCGCGGCGCCGACTTCGGACGCCTCCTCGTCCTGGTGAACGAGGACGCCGACTGCTACGGGGTCCTCGGCGAACTGCACACCTGTCTCACCCCGGTGGTCTCGGAGTTCAAGGACTTCATCGCCGTCCCCAAGTTCAACCTGTACCAGTCGCTCCACACGGCGGTCACCCGCGGCGACGGCCAGGTCGCCGAAGTTCTCATCCGCACCCACCAGATGCACAAGGTCGCCGAGGCCGGAGTCATCGCGCTCGGCAATCCCTACGCGCCGCCGTCGGAGGACCAGCCCGACGGCGCGGGCGAGCGCTCCTTCGACGGCGAGCGCGCCGACCCCACCCGCCCCGGCTGGCTCTCCCGGCTGCTCGACTGGCAGCAGGGCGCCCCCGACCCGGACACGTTCTGGTCGACGCTGCGCGAGGATCTCGCCCAGGACCGGGAGATCACCGTCTTCCGCGCCGACGGGGGCTCGCTGGGCCTTCCGGAGGGCGCCAGTTGCGTCGACGCGGCGTACGCGCAGTACGGGGAGGACGCGCACGCCTGTATCGGCGCCCGCGTCAACGGCCGCCTGGCGACGCTGAGTACGGTCCTGCGGGACGGCGACACCGTTCAGCTCCTCATGGGCCAGGACCCCGCCTCCGAGCCGTCCAGGGAGTGGCTGGAGCACGCGCACACCCCCGCCGCGCGGATCGCCATCCAGCGCTGGATGGCCACCCACCCCGCACCCGGCCACGAGGAGCCGGCCAAGGCCTCCGCCACCGGGCCCCGGCAGCCCGCCGCCGCCCCGGCCCGTCCCGCCGAGACGCAGAGCGCCCGCCCCGCCGGGACGCAGGCCGCCCGCCCCGCGAGCGCCGTCGCCGACCTGCCCGGTGCGTCCGTCCGCATGGCCGGCTGCTGTACGCCCGTACCGCCCGACGAGGTGACCGGCTTCGCCGTCCGCGGGGGAGTGGTCACCGTGCACCGCGTCGAGTGCGCCGGAGCGGCGCGCATGAAGAGCGCGGGGCGCCCCGAGGTGGGAGTGCGCTGGGGCGACACCACCGAGTGCCGCGTCACCCTGCTCGCCGAGTCGTTCGGACGCCCCCATCTGCTCGCCGACCTCACCGAGGCGATCGCGGCGGAGGGGGTCGCCATCGTCTCCGCGACCGTCGAACCCCCGAGCCAGCAGCGCGTACGCCACACCTACACGCTCCAACTCCCGGACGCGGCGCACCTTTCCGCCCTCATGCGGGCGATGCGCAACGTACCCGGCGTGTACGACGTGAGCCGCCCCCAGCACCCGACGCCCCAGTAGTCCCGTAGTCCCGCGACTCCGGCCTCACCGGCGGGCCCGGGGAAGGCGTTCCGGAGGCGTCCCGGAGTGTTCCGGTCAGCCACGTGAAGGCGTCCGGACGGAGGGGCGAGGGCGACCCAGGAGACGGGGAGACCCGGGGACAGGGGGACTGGTCGGGTGGGCCCGGTGGCCCGGTGGCCCGGTGGCCCGGTGGCCCGGTGGCCCGGTGGTCGGGTGGTCGGGTGGTCGGGTGGCCCGGTGGTCCCTGGTCCGGTGGCACGGGAGCCCGCGAGTGAGATCGGGGATCGCGGGTCGCGGAGGTCTGCTGGACCCAAAGAGTCCCGGGACCGACCCGTTCGGGTGGGACGGACGCGAGTCGGCTGCGCGCGGGAGGTGCGCGCTGATAGCCGTGGATCATGTCGCACAACCCCACCCCCACGCCCGCACGCCCGAGGAGCCGCCGTGTCACGGCGGCCCTGCTCGCCTCGGCCGTCTCCGTCTGCCTGATCGCCGCGAGCGCCCCGGACCCGGCCGGGCCCCTGGGGGTCGGCGACCGCCTCTTCCCCACCCTCGGGAACCCCGGGTACGACGTCGAGTCGTACGACCTGCGCTTCACCTATCCCGGCAGCAACGACAAGCCGCTCACCGCCGTCACCACGATCGACGCCGTGACCACGGAGACACTCGACCACGTCAACCTCGACTTCGCGCACGGAAGCGTCCGGTCGGTCCAGGTCGACGGAAGCCCCGCCCGCTTCACCCAGGCCGGCGAGGACCTCGTGGTGACGCCGGACGAACCGCTCCTCGCCGGGAGCCCGGTGCGCATCACCGTCCGTCACACCAGCGACCCGGTGAGCGCCAAGGGCCAGGACGGGGGCTGGGTACGGACCAAGGACGGGCTCGCGATGGCCGGCCAGGCCGACGCCGCGCACCTGGTCTACCCCTGCAACGACCACCCCTCCGACAAGGCCCTGTTCACCATCCACGTCACGGCCCCCGACCCGTACACGGTCGTCGCCAACGGTCTCCCCGAGGGCACCCGCCGCGCCCGCGGGGCCACGACCTGGACGTACCGGACCGAGCACCCCATGGCCACCGAGCTGACCCAGGTGTCCATCGGCCGCTCCGCCGTGCTGCACCGGAAGGGGCCGCACGGCCTGCCCGTACGGGACGTGATCCCCAGCGCCGACCGCGCGGTGCTCGAACCGTGGCTGCGCAAGACCCCGGGCCAGATCGCCTGGATGGAGAGCAAGGTCGGCCGGTACCCCTTCGAGACCTACGGGCTGCTGATGGCCCAGGCGCAGACCGGCTTCGAACTGGAGACGCAGACCCTCTCGCTCTTCGAGAAGGAGCTGTTCACCCAGCCCGCGTACCCGAAGTGGTACGTCGACTCGATCATGGTGCACGAGCTGTCCCACCAGTGGTTCGGCGACAGCGTCACCCCCCGCACCTGGTCCGACGTATGGCTGAACGAAGGCCACGCCACCTGGTACGAAGCCCTGTACGCGGAGGAGAAGGCGCACCAGCCCATGGAGAAGCGGATGAAGGCCGCCTACCGGCTGTCCGACTCCTGGCGGGCCGCCGGCGGCCCGCCGGCGCGCCCCAAGGGACCCAAGCCCGGCCAGAAGATCAGCATCTTCCGGCCGAACGTCTACGACGGCGCGGCCCTGGCCCTGTACGCGCTGCGCCAGGAGATCGGGCGGCCGGCCTTCGAGCGCCTTGAGCGCACGTGGGTGAGCCTCAACCGCGACGGCGTGGCCTCGACGGCCGACTTCGTGGACCTCGCCTCCGCGGTCGCCGCACGTGATCTGAGCGGCTTCTTCAAGGCGTGGCTGTACGCGGAGAAGACCCCGGCGATGCCGGGACACCCGGACTGGAAGAGCGACGCCCCGAAGGCGAAGGCACGCAAGCACACGTGAGCGTCCCCGGGCACCCCGCGGGCAGCCGTGTCCGTGGGGTGCCCGCCGCGTGTCCGGCGGGTCACGATAAGTCGCGTGACGCGCCGTGCCCGCCCGTGCGACCATCGTCGAACCGGCGGCGCGGCCCCCTTCGGAGGACCGGCCCGGCCGGAACCGGGAATCTCCCGGTGGCCACGCACGTTGTTCTCTGTGACGGGCGGCATGCGTCGGCCCGCGGCTCATCCCAGCTACGTAAGGATCCAATGACCTCCTCTTCTTCCCCTTCCCAGGACGCGCAGACTTCCGCGCAGAACTACCCCGAAGGTCTTCGGGCCGATGCCCTGATGGAAGAGGACGTCGCCTGGAGCCACGAGATCGACGGAGACCGGGACGGCGAGCAGTTCGAACGCTCCGAGCGCGCGGCCCTGCGCCGTGTGGCGGGCCTCTCCACCGAGCTCGAGGACGTCACCGAGGTCGAGTACCGACAGCTCCGCCTGGAGCGCGTCGTCCTCGTCGGTGTCTGGACCACGGGAACCATCCAGGACGCGGACAACTCGCTGGCCGAGCTGGCCGCGCTCGCGGAGACCGCGGGAGCGCTCGTGCTCGACGGCGTCGTCCAGCGCCGTGACAAGCCCGACGCGGCCACGTACATCGGTTCCGGCAAGGCCAACGAACTCCGGGACATCGTGATCGAGACCGGTGCCGACACCGTGATCTGTGACGGTGAACTGAGCCCCGGCCAGCTCATCCACCTCGAGGACGTCGTCAAGGTCAAGGTCATCGACCGTACGGCCCTGATCCTCGACATCTTCGCCCAGCACGCCAAGTCCCGTGAGGGCAAGGCGCAGGTGGCGCTCGCGCAGATGCAGTACATGCTGCCGAGGCTGCGAGGCTGGGGTCAGTCGCTGTCCCGTCAGATGGGCGGCGGCAAGGGCGGCGGCCTCGCCACCCGTGGTCCCGGTGAGACGAAGATCGAGACGGACCGGCGCCGCATCCGCGAGAAGATGGCGAAGATGCGCCGGGAGATCGCGGACATGAAGACCGGCCGCGAGATCAAGCGCCAGGAGCGCCGCCGCAACAAGGTGCCCTCGGTCGCCATCGCCGGATACACCAACGCCGGCAAGTCGTCCCTGCTCAACCGCCTCACGGGCGCGGGCGTCCTCGTCGAGAACGCGCTGTTCGCGACCCTCGACCCGACCGTGCGCCGGGCCGAGACCCCGAGCGGACGGCTGTACACCCTGGCCGACACGGTCGGATTCGTACGCCACCTGCCGCACCACCTGGTCGAGGCGTTCCGCTCCACCATGGAGGAGGTCGGCGACTCCGACCTGATCCTGCACGTCGTGGACGGCTCGCACCCGGCCCCGGAGGAGCAGCTGGCCGCGGTCCGCGAGGTCATCACCGACGTCGGCGCGACCAAGGTCCCCGAGATCGTGGTGATCAACAAGGCGGACGCGGCGGACCCGCTGGTGCTCCAGCGTCTGCTGCGCATCGAGAAGCGTTCCATCGCGGTCTCGGCGCGCACGGGCCAGGGCATGGACGAACTGCTCGCGCTGATCGACAACGAGCTGCCGCGTCCCTCGGTCGAGGTCGAGGCGCTCGTCCCGTACACGCACGGCAAGCTGGTCGCCCGTGCCCACACCGAGGGCGAGGTGATCTCCGAGGAGCACACCGCGGAGGGCACCCTGCTCAAGGTCCGGGTCCACGAGGAGCTGGCGGCGGACCTCGCCCCGTACGTGGCGGCGCCCGCGCTCCGCTAGTACACGCTGCCGGACGTCCGCCGGTACACCCGGCCGGGCGTCCGCGTGGCCGTCCGGCGGGCAAAGCGGCGGGTGCCCGCTCCGGAGTACGAAGGTCCGGGTGAGGGTCCGCGCGAAGGCCCGCGCCGAGGACGCACGAAGGCCCGCCCCCTTTCCGAGGGGGCGGGCCTTCGCCGTGCGCGCGTGCGCGAGGTCCGTGCCGGCGGACGCGGCCGCTACCGGCCGCCGTACTCCTCGCTCATCCGCCGGTGGAGCGCCCCGCCGTCCGCCCGGTCGTCACCGCTGCCGCAGGCGGTCGCGGTCAGCGCCAGCGCGGCCGCGAGGCCGACGGCGGCGAGAACCCTGTGGCGCGGTCCTGAGAATCCCATGGTTCCGTACCCCCCGGTGGAATCCCTGCTTTCGCGCCGGCCGGGCGGGCGGCTCCCGGGGAACTCCCGTACCCAGCCGCCGCGCCCGCCCGGACGCGTCACGTCACGCGTGTCACCGCCCGGCGAACTTCCCGCTCACCGAGTCGTACACGCCCTTGGCCACGTCCCCGAGCCGCGGACCCGCCAGCCAGCCGAACTTGACCGGTCCGATCGAGGTGTTGGACACCAGCGCGGGCTGGCCGTCCGAACCCGTGGCCACCCAGCCGCCGCCCGAGGAACCGCCGGTCATCGTGCAGCCGATGCGGTACATCGTCGGGTCGGCCTGGGCGACCGACAGTCGGCCCGGCCGGTCCGTGCACTGGTACAGCTTCTGGCCGTCGAACGGCGCCGCCGCCGGGTATCCGGTGGCCGTGATGCTCGACACCTTGGGCACGGCCGGGGCGTTGAAGTTCACCGGAAGCGCCGAACCGACCGTCTCCTCCAGGGACTTGCCGTTGCTGCCCTTCTCCGGTGTCACGTGCAGCACCGCGTAGTCGTACGACGCCCCCTGACCGCCCGTGGAACCGCCCTGCTCGATCCACTGGTCCGAGGTCTGCGCCCAGTCGCTCCACCAGACACCGTACGGAGCGACCTCCTCGCGCGGGGCGCTCTCCAACTGCGCCTCCGTCCTGCCCTGGTCGTTGTAGGACGGCACGAAGGCGATGTTGCGGTACCAGCCGCCCTTCTTGCCGGCGTGCACGCAGTGGCCCGCGGTCCACACGAGGTTGGACTTGCCCGGGTGCGCCGGGTCCTCGACCACCGTCGCCGAGCAGACCATCGTGCCCTCGGGGGCGTCGAAGAACACCTTGCCCGCCACGGGCACGTTGGCGTGGTACGACGCCTGCACGGCCCGCGCCGTCACCGGGGCCGGTTCCGGGTCCGTGACGCCCTGGTCACCGGTGAGGTCGGCGTCGTCGACACCCTTGTCCTTGTCCGGGTCGTCGGCGCCGCGCATACGGTCCGGGTTCCACAGGTCCTTGATGATCGGGTTGATGAAGTCGTCGGCCTGGCGCAGCCATTCGTCCTTGTCCCAGTTCCTCCAGGCGCCGTCCTTCCACTTGTCGACATCGATGCCGTGCTCTTTGAGCTTGTTCTTGATGTCGTCCGGGATCTGGATCTTGCCGTCGCCGTCCTGGGACGCGGAGGCGGTCGGCTCACCGCTCGCCGTGTCGCTGCCCGAATCGCAGGCGGTGGCCGTCAGGGTCAGGGCCGCTGCGAGGCCGACGGCCGCCAGGACGGGGGACGTTCTGCGGCGCGCGCTCCTGCCTCGACGGGCGGCGAAGGGCGGGCGTATGGATCGCATGGTGGGTAACTCCCCCTGAACGTGTGGGAACTGTGCGGTGCGTCTGCGGGCGCCTGAGCGGTACGTCCGGCAGGGCCGAACGGCATCACAGACTATGCGGTCGCTGTGCGGGACGCCCGACGGAACGGCAACGGTTCAGCTACGGGGGCGCGTGTCCGCGGTGGCCGTGGCTTTCTGACGGAGGGTCACCGCTACCTGGGCCGGTCCTTCCCGGCAAAAAGCAGGCAAGGAACCCCGAATCCACCCGCTTCCCAACGCGATCGGCGTCGTTGGTACGTACGGGGGGCCTGCCGCCTGCGTCCGGACCCTCCTGCCAACTCGCCTCTGAACAGCGGGAGGACCTGAAGTCGTGGCCGTGACCGAGTCAGCGATGGTGCCGGTGGGGGCGCCAGGGGAATCCGAGGGGGCGCGGGAGACCGGCGCCGGCGCGGCCGAGCGGGCACGCGCCGCGCACGAGGGCATTCTGCGGCGCCAGTCGGCACGCGAGTCGGCGGCCCGTACGTACGCGCGCGCCCTGCCGATCGTGCCCGTACGGGCACGCGGGCTGACGATCGAGGGCGCCGACGGGCGCCGCTATCTCGACTGTCTCTCCGGAGCCGGGACCCTCGCCCTCGGGCACAACCACCCCGTCGTCCTGGAAGCGGTCAGAAAGGTCCTCGACTCGGGGGCACCCCTGCACGTCCTGGACCTCGCGACACCGGTCAAGGACGCCTTCACCACCGAGCTGTTCCGCAGCCTTCCCTCGCGCTTCGCCGAGCGCGCGCGGGTCCAGTTCTGCGGACCGGCCGGGACGGACGCCGTGGAGGCGGCGTTCAAGCTGGTGCGTGCTGCGACCGGCCGGACCGGCATGCTCGCGTTCACCGGCGCGTACCACGGGATGACCGCGGGGGCGCTGGAGGCGTCCGGCGGCGCGACCGACGTACGGGTCGCGCGCCTGCCCTATCCGCAGGACTATCGCTGCCCGTTCGGCATCGGAGGTGAGCGCGGCGCCGAACTCGCCGCGCGCTGGACGGAATCCCTCCTCGACGACACCAAGTCGGGCGTACCGCTCCCCGCCGGGATGATCCTCGAACCCGTCCAGGGAGAAGGCGGGGTCATCCCCGCGCCGGACGCCTGGACACGGCGGATGCGCGAGATCACCGAGGCCCGGTCCATCCCGCTGATCGTGGACGAGGTCCAGACGGGGGTGGGCCGGACCGGCGCGTTCTGGGCCGTGGAACACAGCGGGATCACCCCGGACGTGATGGTGCTGTCCAAGGCCATCGGCGGCAGCCTGCCCCTGGCCGTCGTGGTGTACCGCGACGACCTCGACGTCTGGGAGCCCGGCACCCACGCCGGCACCTTCCGCGGCAACCAACTGGCCATGGCCGCCGGCACGGCCACCCTGGCCTACGTCCGCGAGCACGGCCTCGCCGAACGCGCGGCGACCGTCGGGGCCCGCATGCTGGACCGGTTGCGCTCGCTCGCCACGGAGTTCCCGTGCGTCGGTGACGTCCGCGGCCGTGGTCTCATGATCGGCCTCGAACTCGTCGACCCCGAAGCGCCCCCGCAGCCCACCTCCGATGCTCCTGCCCTCGACGGCCCCCGCCCCGCCGCCCCCGAACTCGCCGCCGCCGTCCAGCGGGAGTGCCTGCGCCGAGGCCTGATCGTGGAACTCGGGGGCCGCCGGTCGAGCGTCGTACGGCTCCTTCCTCCCCTGACGATCAGCGACGAACAGGCGTCCGCCGTGCTCGACCGCCTCGCCGACGCGGTGAGCGCGGTGAGCGCGACGAACCCGGGGGAGCGGAGACCCGGCAGGGACGGGGAGCGGGGAGCCGCCGGTCCCGAGTGACGGCCCGGCCCCTAGGTACGGCCAGCCTCACGGCCGACCTCACCCCCAGCCTCACGGCCCGTCTCACCCCCAGCCTCACGGCCCGTCTCACCCCCAGCCTCACGGCCCGTCTCACCCCCCAGCCTCACGGCCGACCTCGCCGCCCGCCTCACCGCCCTCCCCACGGACCGACCAGGAACGCCGAGAGCCCCCACCCGCCTAGGTTCCGGCCCGGTCCCTCGCCGCACGAGCCCGAACGACCCGCAAGGAACTCCTCGTGAACACCACCCCCGCACCCGACAGCCCTCCCGCCCCGTACGAGCGAGTCACCGTCGGCGTACCGGCCCCGTACTCGCCCGCACCGGAGTCCCTTTCCCGGCCCATGGAGGCGGCCGATCCCGCCGAACGACGGCCGGGCCGGGCCGCCGACGCACTGGACCCGGTGGACCCGCTCGACCACCCCGACACCGGGACCGCGGCGCAGGCGGCCGCGGTGGAGAACCTGCTGCGCTGCTGGGTACGGGAGAACGACCTGGCCGCCCCGGACGACGGCACCCTGCGCATCGCCCTGCCGGCCAGCGGCACGACCCTGCTCGTTCCGGTCCGCCACTGGTCCCGCTCCGGCTGGC
Source organism: Streptomyces sp. NPDC001914 (assembly GCF_042891215.1). Classification (NCBI taxonomy): domain Bacteria; kingdom Bacillati; phylum Actinomycetota; class Actinomycetes; order Kitasatosporales; family Streptomycetaceae; genus Streptomyces; species Streptomyces sp. NPDC001914. The sequence continues at coordinate 458,764 of NZ_JBIASW010000006.1, read as the reverse complement.
ACCGTTTCGGGCCACCCGTCCTCGCCGGAGCTCCCGAACGGGCACCGGCCGTCGACGCGGTCACCGTGGCGGCCCTCTTCGCCCGCCAGACGGCCCCCGGAACACCGGCCCCGGCCGACCCGGCGGCACCGGCCGGGGGACCGGCGGCAGCGGCACCGGGTGAAGCCGACCCCCGGCACGCGGACAGCCCGGCCGGTGAGGGCGCCGACCTCGTCGGCCGCGTCGCCGACTCCGTCCGGCGCACAGCCGTCTTCATCAGCGACCGCAGGGAGCACCCCGCCGACCCGCCCGACCACTTCCTCGCCGCGGAACAGGCGCTCCTCCTCGGCCACCCCCTGCACCCGACGCCCAAGGGGCGCGACGGCCTCTCCGACACGGAAGGCAGGCTCTACTCACCCGAGTTGCGCGGCTCCTTCCCCCTGCACTGGATGGCGGTCGCCCCCTCGGTCCTGGCATCCGACTCCGCATGGACGGAACGCGGCCGCCCCGTGTCGGCGCAACAGCTCACGACGCGGCTGGCCGGGCCCGGCCTCTCCCTCCCCGAAGACTGTGCCGCCGTACTGCCCCTGCACCCCTGGCAGATGCGCGAGGTCCGGCACCGCCCCGAGACCGCGGCCCTGCTGGACGCCGGACTCCTCCGCGACCTCGGCCCGCACGGCACCCCCTGGCACCCGACCTCCTCCGTCCGCACCGTCTACCGCCCCGGTGCCCCCGCGATGCTGAAACTGTCGCTGGGACTGCGCATCACCAACTCCCGCCGTGAGAACCTCCGCAAGGAACTGCACCGCGGCGCCGAGGTCCACCGTCTGCTGCGCGGCGGGCTGTTCGAGCAATGGCAGTCCGTCCACCCCGGATTCGACATCGTCCGGGACCCGTCCTGGCTCGCCGTCGACGACCGGGACGGCAACCCGATCCCCGGGCTCGACGTGATGATCCGCCACAACCCGTTCGCACCGACGGACGACGTCGGCTGCGTCGCGGGGCTGGTCTCACCCCGGCCGTACGCACACCTGGGCACGCACAGCCCGGCCGAGCGCGGGCCCTTCATGCGCTCCCGGCTCGCCGAGGTCGTGACCGGGCTCGCGGGCCGGACCGGTCGCCCGCGCGGCGCCGTGGCCACCGAATGGTTCCTGCGCTATCTCGAACAGGTCGTCCGCCCCGTGCTCTGGCTGGACAGCGAGGCGGGCATCGCCCTGGAGGCACACCAGCAGAACACCCTGGTCCTGCTGGACGCCGACGGCTGGCCCACCGGCGGCCGCTACCGCGACAACCAGGGCTACTACTTCCGCGAGTCCCGGCGCGCCGAACTCGACCACCGGCTGCCCGGCATCGGGGCGCACAGCGACACCTTCGTCTCCGACGAGGTCACCGACGAGCGCTTCGCCTACTACCTCGCCATCAACAACGTGCTCGGCCTCATTGGGGCCTTCGGCTCCCAGCGGCTCGCCGACGAAACGCTGCTGCTCGCCGCGTTCCGGCGCTTCCTCGCCGGCGTGCTCAGCGGACCAGCCCGGCTGCGCACTCCGCTGCCCGCCCTGCTGCTCGACTCGCCCGTCCTGCGCTGCAAGGCCAACCTGCTGACCCGGCTGCACGGCCTCGACGAACTGGTCGGTCCGGTCGACACCCAGTCCGTCTACGTCACGATCACCAACCCCCTCCACTCCTGACGTCCGCCTCCCCTCATCCATGGGGAACATGACCCACCCCGTCTCCCGAGAGGAGCGTCGTCGTGCCTCCCACCGACGAGAGCACCGAACCCGGCACCGGCACGGACTGCGAGGACACGCTCGACCTGCGCCTTTCCGACGAACTGATCGCCCTGTTCGCGGAGGGCGCCGGATCGGGGGAAGGGGCCGGGAAAGGAGGCCCCGGCGGATTTCCGCCGGGGACCACGGACAGGACCTCGAACACGGGCGACACGACCTCGGGCAGCGGCGATCTGCTCGACCGCGTCGGCGGCTGGGGGCCGGCCAAGACACCCGCCGGCGTCCTCCAGCTCGTCCCGGTGCGTCCCGGCCGCGACCTGGCCCTCCTCCACCGCTGGATGAACGACCCCGCCGTCGCGGAGTTCTGGGAGCTGGCGGGACCCGCGTCCGTGGTCGAGGACCATGTGCTCCGGCAGTTCGACGGCGACGGCCGCAGCGTCCCGTGCCTCGGCGTGCTCGACGGCACCCCGATGAGCTACTGGGAGATCTACCGCGCGGACCTCGACCCGCTGGCACGCCACTACCCGGCCCGGCCCCACGACACCGGGATCCACCTCCTCGTCGGCGGTGTCGCCGACCGCGGGCGGGGCCTCGGCTCCACCCTGCTCAGGGCCGTCGCCGACCACGTGCTGGACAATCGCCCCTCGTGCGCCCGGGTCGTCGCGGAGCCCGACCTCCGCAACACCCCGTCCGTGTCCGCGTTCCTGAGCGCGGGCTTCCGCTTCTCCGCCGAGGTCGATCTGCCCGGTAAGCGAGCGGCCCTCATGATCCGGGACCGGGCCCTGCGCGATCTGCTCCAGAGCCGTCACCCGTGACGTGCCGATCGCCCGGTCCGGTCCTCTGCCCTGGAGCCCGCATGCCCCGTCCCCTGATCCCCCGGCCCGCGCCCGGCCCGATCACGCCCTCGGTTCTCGCCTTGATCGCTCCGTTGTCAGTGGAGCCCCGTAGGCTGGCAGCGCTATGACGAAGCCCTCACTCCCCGAACTCCTGCATGCTGCCGTCGCCGCCGTCGGCGGCACGGAGCGCCCCGGCCAGGTGACGATGGCCGAAGCCGTCGCGGCCGCCATCGACGACAGCTCCCACCTGCTGATCCAGGCGGGCACCGGCACCGGAAAGTCGCTCGGCTACCTGGTGCCGGCGCTCGCGCACGGCGAGCGGGTGGTCGTGGCGACCGCCACGCTGGCGCTCCAGCGTCAGCTCGTGGAGCGGGACCTGCCGCGCACGGTCGACGCGCTGCATCCGCTGCTGCGCCGCCGCCCCGAGTTCGCGATGCTGAAGGGCCGGTCGAACTACCTGTGCCTGCACCGCCTGCACGAGGGCGTGCCCCAGGACGAGGAGGACGGCCTCTTCGACCCGTTCGAGGCGGCCGCGCCCACCAGCAAGCTGGGACAGGACCTGCTGCGGCTGCGCGACTGGTCGGACGAGACCGAGACGGGTGACCGGGACGACCTCACTCCGGGTGTCTCCGACCGGGCCTGGGGCCAGGTGTCGGTGTCCTCCCGGGAGTGCCTCGGCGCCACGAAATGCGCCTACGGAGCCGAGTGCTTCGCCGAGATGGCCCGCGAGCGCGCCAAGCTCGCCGAGGTCGTCGTCACCAACCACGCGCTGCTCGCGATCGACGCCATCGAGGGCGCGCCGGTCCTGCCGCAGCACGAGGTGCTGATCGTGGACGAGGCCCACGAGCTGGTCTCCCGGGTGACCGGCGTCGCCACGGGCGAGCTCACGCCGGGGCAGGTCAACCGTGCCGTGCGCCGCTCCGCGAAGCTCGTCAACGAGAAGGCGGCCGACCAGCTCCAGACCGCTGCCGAGGGCTTCGAACGCCTGATGGAGCTGGCTCTGCCGGGCCGCCTGGAGGAGATCCCGGAGGACCTCGGGTACGCGCTGATGGCGCTGCGCGACGCCGCCCGCACGGTGATCACCGCGCTCGGCTCGACCCGTGACAAGTCTGTCCAGGACGAGGACGCCGTGCGGAAGCAGGCGCTGGCGTCCGTCGAGTCCGTGCACTCCGTGGCGGAGAGAATCGCCAACGGCTCCGAGTACGACGTCGTCTGGTACGAACGTCACGACCGCTTCGGAGCCTCGCTCCGGGTCGCCCCGATGAACGTGTCCGGGCTCCTCCGGGAGAAGCTGTTCGCCGACCGCTCGGTCGTCCTGACGTCCGCGACCCTGAAGCTCGGCGGGGACTTCAACGGCGTGGGAGCGTCGATGGGACTCGCCCCCGAAGGCACGGAGGGCGACGACTTCCCGCAGTGGAAGGGCGTCGACGTCGGCTCGCCGTTCGACTACCCCCGGCAGGGCATCCTGTACGTCGCCCGGCATCTCTCGCGCCCCGCGCGGGACGCCGACCGCGGCGACATGCTCGACGAACTCACCGAGCTGATCCAGGCAGCCGGCGGTCGTACGCTCGGTCTGTTCTCCTCGATGCGCGCGGCCCAGCTCGCGGCGGAGGAGCTGCGGACCCGTATCCCCGAGTTTCCGATCCTGCTCCAGGGCGAGGAGACGCTCGGCGAGCTGATCAAGAACTTCGCGGCCGATCCGAAGACCTGTCTGTTCGGCACCCTGTCGCTGTGGCAGGGCGTGGACGTGCCGGGGCCCAGCTGCCAGCTCGTCGTCATGGACAAGATCCCCTTCCCCCGTCCCGACGACCCGTTGATGAGCGCCCGCCAGAAAGCGGTCGAGGAGAACGGGGGCAACGGCTTCATGGCGGTCGCCGCCACCCATGCCGCGCTCCTCATGGCCCAGGGCGCCGGCCGTCTGGTCCGGGCGTCGGGCGACCGGGGTGTGGTCGCCGTGCTGGACCAGCGTCTGGCCACGGCCCGCTACGGCAGCTATCTGAAGGCCTCGCTCCCCGACTTCTGGTACACCACGGACCCGAACCAGGTCCGCAGATCCCTGGCGGCGATCGACGAGAAGGCCCGCGCGACCGAGGAGGCGGCGGCGAAGCCCGCCGACGCGCCGGCCGAGCCGGAGGACGCGTAACCCGCCCCGGAGCCGACACCGACGGCCGACACCGCCCGGCCCCGGCGCCTGCGGGGATTCCGGGCCCCGGTGTCCGTCCCCCGCTCCGGGCCGCAGAGCCCCGCCCGGCCCCGGCGCCTGCGGAACGTCCGGGTCCCGGTGTCAGTCCGGCGCTCCTAGCCTCAGAGCCTGTTCGGCCAACCGGGATCGCCGACGTCTGTTTTGCCGGTCCGGGGCTCCGGTGCCTGCCGGCCCCCGGTGCTGCTCGGTCGCCCCAGGGCTCTGTACCCGGTGGTCGGGAACCGGGCATCCCGGTGGGGGACCGGGCTCCCGGTCCGGGACAGGGCTCCCGGTGGGGGAGCGGGCATCCCGGTCCGGGACAGGGAATCCCGGTCAAGGCCCCCGGCCCGAAAACGCACAGGACCCCGGAACCGGCGCAGTTGGTTCCGGGGCCCGGTCAGGGGCGGGGGCGGTGGACCACCCGTCGCGGTGTCACACCCGGCGCAGTACGGCGACGACCTTTCCGAGGATGGTCGCCTCGTCCCCGGGGATCGGCTGGTACGCCGAGTTGTGCGGCAGCAGCCACACGTGCCCGTCCTCGCGCTTGAAGCGCTTCACCGTGGCCTCGCCGTCGAGCATCGCGGCGACGATGTCGCCGTTCTCCGCGACCGGCTGGCGGCGGACCGTCACCCAGTCCCCGTCGCAGATGGCGGCCTCGATCATCGAGTCACCGACGACCTTCAGGACGAACAGCTCTCCGTCGCCCACGAGCTGTCGCGGGAGAGGGAAGACGTCCTCGACCGACTCCTCGGCGAGGATCGGGCCACCGGCGGCGATACGGCCGACGAGCGGCACGTACGACGCGGCCGGCTTGCCCGCCGTGTCCGTCGGCTGCACCGAGGACTGGTCCGAGCCCCGCACCTCGTAGGCGCGCGGGCGGTGCGGGTCGCGCCGCAGGAAGCCCTTGCGCTCCAGCGCCATGAGCTGGTGTGCGACGGAGGAGGTGCTGGAGAGGCCGACGGCCTGCCCGATCTCCCGCATCGACGGCGGGTAACCGCGCCGCTGCACGGAGTCCCGGATCACCTCGATCACCCGGCGTTGCCGGTCGGTGAGTCCCGAGCTGTCGGCCCGGATGCCTGGAGGTCGGCCAGGCAGGGAGCGCTTTGGCCCCTCATGATTCGCGGCTTCGTTCATCACATGCACCGGCTCGAGTCGGCCCTGGGAGCGGTCCTGGGCGGTGATGGTGGCGCTGTCTGCGGTGGTGGTCACGTCGGCCCCTCTCGATGGTCTCCCTGCTGGACAACGGTAGTAGCTTTCGAAAGGTTGCGCCAAACACACGTTCGAGTGAAAAACCGCGAATTGCCTGACGTGAGCATGTGTCTGGGTGTATGGCTGTCGACGCGCCTGGCGGACAAAAGGGCCCATTGCTGTACCCTTCAGCGCCGGAGGCGGCGGCCGTACCGGCTGACCTGGGCCGTCGCCCAGTCTGCCATCCGAAGGCCGACCGGTCGGGAACCGACCCCCTTCCGTGCGCCGACCACGCTATCCCCGTGTGTCCGGGATGGGTATGCCTGTGCGGCACGTGCCCTTACGTGTACGACACGCGCGTCGTGGGCGTATTCACAAGCCGATCCCCACATCTAGTGGTTGGATTGCGGACGCATCCCAGAAGTTGTGGTCCCCCGGGTCTCCCGACCCTCGGGCATCGCCTATGCTTGAGGCTGCTTCGAGGGGCCCGTGAGGTCCCGCGAGGTTCCTGAGTCGTGCTGTGAAGGAGGGTTGGAGCCATGCACTGCCCCTTCTGCAGGCACCCTGACAGCCGCGTCGTCGACAGTCGTACGACCGACGACGGCACGTCGATCCGCAGGCGCCGCCAGTGCCCCGACTGCTCCCGTCGTTTCACGACCGTGGAGACGTGCTCGCTGATGGTGGTGAAGCGCTCCGGGGTGACCGAGCCCTTCAGCCGCATCAAGGTCATCAACGGCGTGCGCAAGGCCTGCCAGGGGCGTCCCGTCACCGAGGACGCGCTCGCCCAGCTCGGCCAGCGGGTCGAAGAGGCCGTGCGAGCCACCGGAAGCGCCGAACTGACCACCCACGACGTGGGACTGGCCATACTCGGACCCTTGCAGGAACTCGACCTCGTGGCCTACATGAGGTTCGCGTCCGTGTACCGGGCCTTCGACTCGCTCGACGACTTCGAAGCCGCCATCGCGGAACTCAGGCAGGTGAATCAGCGCCCCGCCGAGGACGACGACGTCCCGGACGTGGTGCGCCAGGAGACCGATCACGGGCAGGGCGGAACCGTCGAGGTTCCCGTGCCCGCCACCGCCGCCGACTGACCGCGGACCGGACCCCTCGGGGCGTCCGGTACCGCCCGCGGGCGGCGACCACAGACTTGCAGCGCACGGCCGTCCTCGGCGGCGCGCGCGGCATCAGACACAGACCGTGCCACGGGAAGTTCGCGGCACTTGAGCGCGTTTTAGCCTGTTACAGGGAGGCGGCATGACAGAGACGGCGAGCGGTCCGGCACGAGGTTCCCGCGCGAAGGGCGGAGCCAAGGCCAGCAAGGGACTGCGCATCGAGCGCATTCACACCACCCCCGGCGTGCACCCGTACGACGAGGTGGAGTGGGAGCGCCGTGACGTCGTCATGACCAACTGGCGCGACGGCTCGGTCAACTTCGAGCAGCGTGGCGTCGAGTTCCCCGGCTTCTGGTCGGTGAACGCGGTCAACATCGTCACCAGCAAGTACTTCCGCGGTGCCGTCGGCACCCCGCAGCGCGAGGTGAGCCTCAAGCAGCTCATCGACCGCATCGTGAAGACGTACCGGAAGGCCGGCGAGGACTTCAAGTACTTCGCTTCGCCCGCCGACGCCGAGATCTTCGAGCACGAGCTGGCGTACGCCCTCCTGCACCAGATCTTCAGCTTCAACAGCCCGGTCTGGTTCAACGTCGGGACCCCCCAGCCCCAGCAGGTCTCCGCCTGCTTCATCCTGTCCGTCGACGACTCCATGGAGTCGATCCTCGACTGGTACAAGGAAGAGGGCATGATCTTCAAGGGCGGCTCCGGCGCCGGCCTGAACCTCTCCCGCATCCGCTCCTCCAAGGAGCTCCTCTCCTCCGGCGGCAACGCCTCGGGTCCCGTCTCCTTCATGCGCGGTGCCGACGCCTCCGCAGGAACGATCAAGTCGGGCGGCGCCACGCGCCGCGCGGCCAAGATGGTCATCCTCGACGTCGACCACCCGGACATCGAGGACTTCATCGAGACCAAGGTGAAGGAAGAGGAGAAGATCCGCGCGCTGCGTGACGCGGGCTTCGACATGGACCTGGGCGGGGACGACATCACGTCCGTCCAGTACCAGAACGCCAACAACTCGGTCCGCGTCAACGACACCTTCATGAAGGCGGTCGAGGAGGGCGGCACCTTCGGTCTCACCTCGCGCATGACCGGCGAGGTCATCGAGAAGGTCGACGCCAAGTCGCTCTTCCGCAAGATGGCCGAGGCGGCCTGGGCCTGCGCCGACCCGGGTATCCAGTACGACGACACGATCAACCACTGGCACACGTGCCCGGAGTCCGGTCGTATCAACGGCTCGAACCCGTGCAGCGAGTACATGCACCTGGACAACACGTCCTGCAACCTCGCCTCGCTGAACCTGATGAAGTTCCTGAAGGACGACGGCAAGGGCCACCAGTCCTTCGACGTCGAGCGCTTCGCCCAGGTCGTCGAGCTGGTCATCACCGCGATGGACATCTCCATCTGCTTCGCCGACTTCCCGACCGAGAAGATCGGCGAGAACACCCGCGCCTTCCGCCAGCTCGGCATCGGCTACGCCAACCTCGGCGCCCTCCTCATGGCGACCGGCCACGCGTACGACTCCGACGGCGGCCGCGCGCTCGCCGGCGCCATCACCTCCCTGATGACCGGCAGGTCGTACAAGCGTTCCGCCGAACTCGCCGCGGTCGTCGGCCCGTACGACGGCTACGCCCGCAACGCGCAGCCCCACCAGCGCGTCATGAAGCAGCACGCCGACGCCAACACCTCGGCCGTCCGCATGGACGACCTGGACACCCCGATCTGGGCCGCCGCCACGGAGGCATGGCAGGACGTGATCCGCCTCGGCGAGAAGAGCGGCTTCCGCAACGCGCAGGCATCCGTCATCGCCCCGACCGGCACCATCGGTCTCGCGATGTCCTGCGACACCACCGGCCTCGAGCCCGACCTCGCCCTGGTCAAGTTCAAGAAGCTCGTCGGCGGCGGCTCGATGCAGATCGTCAACGGCACCGTCCCGCAGGCCCTGCGCCGCCTGGGCTACCAGGAGGAGCAGATCGAGGCGATCGTCGCCCACATCGCCGAGCACGGCAACGTGGTCGACGCCCCCGGCCTCAAGCACGAGCACTACGAGGTCTTCGACTGCGCCATGGGCGAGCGCTCCATCTCCGCGATGGGCCACGTCCGCATGATGGCCGCGATCCAGCCGTGGATCTCCGGCGCCCTCTCCAAGACGGTCAACCTGCCGGAGACGGCGACCGTCGAGGACGTCGAAGAGGTCTACTTCGAGGCGTGGAAGATGGGCGTCAAGGCGCTCGCGATCTACCGCGACAACTGCAAGGTCGGCCAGCCCCTCTCCGCCAAGACCAAGGAGAAGGAGAAGTCCGCGACGGACGCCGTCACGGCCAAGGCCGAGGACACCATCCGTACCGCGGTCGAGAAGGTCGTCGAGTACCGCCCGGTCCGCAAGCGTCTGCCCAAGGGCCGTCCCGGCATCACCACCTCCTTCACGGTCGGTGGCGCCGAGGGTTACATGACCGCCAACTCCTACCCCGACGACGGTCTCGGCGAGGTCTTCCTCAAGATGTCGAAGCAGGGTTCCACCCTCGCGGGCATGATGGACGCCTTCTCGATCGCCGTCTCGGTTGGTCTGCAGTACGGCGTGCCGCTGGAGACGTACGTCTCGAAGTTCACCAACATGCGCTTCGAGCCGGCCGGCATGACGGACGACCCGGACGTGCGGATGGCGCAGTCGATCGTCGACTACATCTTCCGCCGCCTGGCGCTGGACTTCCTGCCCTTCGAGACGCGCTCCGCGCTCGGCATCCACTCCGCCGAGGAGCGTCAGCGTCACCTGGAGACGGGCTCCTACGAGCCCTCCGAGGACGAGCTCGACGTCGAGGGTCTGGCCCAGTCCGCGCCCCTCGCCCAGGAACTGAAGGCCGTCGCGGCCCCCAGGACCGAGGCGGTCGTGGCCGAGCCCGCGCCCAAGCAGGTCCGCACCAGCGCCGAGCTGGTGGAGATGCAGCTCGGCATCCAGGCCGACGCGCCGCTCTGCTTCTCCTGCGGTACGAAGATGCAGCGGGCCGGCTCCTGCTACATCTGCGAGGGCTGCGGTTCGACCAGCGGTTGCAGCTGACGCCGGACGCCGGTCCGGCGAGCGGCTGACGCCGGGCCCGGTCCAGCGAAACGGTCGCGGCTGACACCGGACGCCCGCCGGGCGTGAACAGCTGATCAGGGCGGTGGAGCGAGCAGTGGGCTCCACCGCCCTCGGCGTTCCCGGCGGCCCCCGCCGCGTCCTGGGAAGGCTCCGCAGCACCGGCCGGCTCGGGGTGTTCCCGGGCAGGGCCCGGCCCCGGTCCCGGGCCCGCGCAGAATTCGCCTTTCGCGCGAAACGATCAGCGGCTAGTCTCCCTCCGCGCGCACGGAGCGCGACGGGGGAGGCGGGGGACATGGCCGACAAGGTGGCCGGATCGAGAAGTGGCCTGAACGTGGGGGTTCAGGCCGTCGCGGCGGTGGTGCTGGTCGCGGGCGTCGCAGGGGGCATACGGGGGCTGTCGCGGATCCTTCCGGGCGGCGAGGACAGCGGCGGACAGGTCACCTGCTCCGACGCGCACGGCACTCCGCCACCGAAGCGCGTCTCCGGGGCACAGCTCTGCCGGGCGCTGAACCGCTCGGACCTGCCGGTCCTCCTCGGGACGCCCGACGAGCCCGTGCGGACGGCCGACGGCGACGACAACTGGATGACCGTCGACGGCACCAGGATGGCGAGCCCGGAGGCGAACGTCACGCTGGAGACGTACTCCGTGAAGCTGTCCGCCTCGGACGACCGGTTCTCCGTCTCCCAGGGCCTCGATCTGCTGCCGCAGGCCCAGCCCCGGCAGATCCTGGGCCACCCGGCGGTCCTCTACTCGGACCGGACGACCGCCCTCACGCTCGACTCGGGCAAGGCCGGGAGCGGCCCCGGCGGCGTCGCCCGCAGCCTGCTGGTCGCCAAGGACGTCAAGGAGGGCGGCGGTTCGTTCGAGATCACCATCTGGCGTCAGGACGACGTCGTGCCCGACGACGCGGCACTGTTCCGCGTCGCCGAGCTGGTCCTGCCGACGGTCCCGGGCTGGAAGAGCGGCTGAACACCCGCCGCCGGGCCGTGCCTCACGCCTCCTGCGGGCTGCCCATGACCCTGGCGAAGGTCGCCGGGTCGGTGTCGTAGCCCTGGATGCCCGCGTGGAACGTCCACTCCCCGGAGTGGTCGCGGACGAACTCCCCGATGGTCGCCGCCGTCGAGCCCAGGACGTCCCCGAAGTCCCCCTGCGTCAGGATGGTGTAGCCCTCGCGCAGCCGGAAGGCGGGGTTGAGGACACCGACGAAGGTCCGCGCCTCGGTGCGCTGCTGTATCAGGACCCCGACGACCACGCGCGCGTAACGGCTGTCCAGGCGGTCGAGTTCCAGGGTCATGACCTCGTCCCAGCCGAAGCCCTTGCCGTCCTTGCTGTCGCGGTTCAGATAGATGGTGCCGTCCGGGGAACGGCTGCCGAAATAGACGACGTAGTCCGGATTCCCCTGTGGCGCGGACGCCAGGTACGTCGCCGCGACGATGTCGAGATCGGTCGCGGGCTCGCCCACGGGACTGGGATCCCACTTGATCGCCAACTCGGCCTTGCGGATCCCCTTGTTGAGACCGTTCACCGGATGTCCCCTCCCCGTTCCTCGCCCGTCACCGGGCCAACTCCCCTGAGAGTAGGCCCGGTTGTCCATCGTGCCACGCGCGCCGGGGCGCGCGCCGGGATCCACTCCGGCGGAGCGTGACCGGCGCCACGTTCCTGGGCCGTACGATGGCGCGGTGCTGGTCAAGTGGATTCGCTGCACCGTGGTGGACCGCCGCGGTTTCGAACGGGGGCAGCGAAAGTGGGCGGGGCTTCTGGGGGAGCCGGGATTCCGGGGACAGGGGGGAGGGTGGAGCGTGGGGCGGTCCGGTGTCGCGCACATCTTCTCGTTCTGGGAGAGCCGCGCCTTCTACGACTCCTTCATGGCCCGGTCCCACGACCGGCTCGCCGCCTCGCAGTCCGGCACGTTCAAGGACTCCCAGGTCAAACTCTTCGACTACCGCTTCGACGTGAAGACGGGCTTCGAGCCGCGCTTCACGGACTCCGACGTGGTCCGGGTCGCGCACTGCCGTGTCCACGAGGAGCGGGCGGAACACTTCGCCCTCATGCAGGAGAAGGTCTGGAACCCCGCCATGGCCGGTTCGCCCGGCATGGTCCGGGGCATGTTCGGCGAGGCGCCCGGCAGTGAGTTCCTGGTCCTGTCCATGTGGCAGTCGGCCGCGGAACACGGCAAATACCGCACCGAGCGGCTGGAGAGGCTGGCGCTGCGCGCCCAGCTCGAGGCCGACATAGCCGCTCTCGCGGGAGACGTCGTACAGCTCGAACCCGGCTGGATCGTCTGACGGCACCCTCCCGCGGGGCGAACTGATGTACGGAACGATGTGACCTGTGCGGCCGGAACGGTGTGACCTGCGCCTTATGAGACCGTACGACCGCTCGAACAGCTCCGGCACGATCTAGGGTTTTGGCATGGCACGACCACGGCGCATCGTCCTTGTCCGGCACGGCGAGTCGGTGGGCAATGCCGATGACACCGTGTACGAACGCGAGCCCGACCACGCTCTGGCGCTCACGGAGACAGGGTGGCAGCAGGCGGAGGACACCGGCAAACAGCTGCGCGAGCTCTTCGGAAGGGAGCGCGTAAGCGTTTACGTCTCCCCCTACCGACGTACCCACGAGACGCTCCGGGCCTTCCACCTCGACCCCGACCTCATCCGGGTCCGCGAGGAGCCCCGGCTGCGCGAGCAGGACTGGGGCAACTGGCAGGACCGGGACGACGTACGCCTCCAGAAGGCCTATCGCGACGCGTACGGACACTTCTTCTACCGGTTCGCGCAGGGCGAGTCCGGCGCGGACGTGTACGACCGGGTGGGCGGCTTCCTGGAGAGCCTGTACCGCAGCTTCGAGGCCCCCGACCACCCGCCGAACGTCCTCCTGGTGACCCACGGTCTCGCCATGCGGCTGTTCTGCATGCGCTGGTTCCACTGGACGGTCGCCGAGTTCGAATCGCTGTCGAACCCGGGGAACGCGGAGGTGAGGATGCTCGTTCTCGGGGAGGACGGCCGGTACACCCTCGACCGTCCTTTCGAGCAGTGGCGCGATCCGGAAGTCGTTCGGAGCCACCGGATAGAGTGGCAGGGCGATGATCGCTGACACCTCTCCCGACGGGCGCTTCGAGCGCGCCCTCGCCAGCCTGCGCGGACTCGCGGTGGGGGACGCGCTGGGCTCGCAGTTCTTCGTGCCCGTGAACTATCCCCTGCTCAAGCGCCGGGAACTGCCGTCCGGCCCCTGGCAGTGGACCGACGACACCGAGATGGCCTGTTCCGTGGTCGCCGTCCTGGCCGCCCACCACCGCGTCGACCAGGACGCCCTGGCCCACTCCTTCGCCCACCACCACGACTTCGACCGCGGCTACGGCCCGGCGGTCAACCGCCTCCTGAGACTGGTCCGGGAGGGCGGCGACTGGCGCGAGCTCGCGTCGGCGCTCTTCAAGGGCCAGGGCTCCTGGGGCAACGGCGCCGCGATGCGGATCGCTCCCCTCGGCGCCTGGTACGCCGACGACCCGGAGCAGGCGACCCACCAGGCGGAGATCTCCGCCTATCCGACGCACCAGCACCGTGAGGCCGTGGTCGGCGCCATGGCCGTCGCCGCGGCCGCCGCGCTGGCCGCCGACCCGGCGGGTCCGCCGAGCGCCGAGGCCCTGCTGGACGGCGTCATCGCGCTCGTGCCGCGCAGCGCCGTGGGCGCGGGGCTCCGGCGCGCCCGCGACATGCTCGACTACGGGGACGCCGCGACCGTGGCCGCCGTGCTCGGCTGCGGACGGCGTACGTCTGCGCACGACACCGTTCCCTTCGCCCTGTGGTCCGCCGCCCGCGCCCTGGGTGACTACGAAGGGGGCTTCTGGGCCACCGCCCAGGTCGGCGGCGACGTGGACACGAACTGCTCCATCGTCGGCGGCGTGATCGCCTCCGGAAAGGCCGGCGCGCCCCCCGGGGCATGGCTGGACACCACGGAGGCGCTGCCGGAATGGCTGCCCGGACGCGCGTCGGGGGCGTGACGCGGGGGGAGTGCGAGGCGTACGACGCTTGCGGCTGCTCCGGTGGAACGGGCGTGAGCAGGGGGCGTGAAGGGGGCGCCGGGCTGTGTCACAGGCTTGCTACAGCCCCGCAGCGCCGTAGAGAGCCGCATTGCCCCTGGATAACCTGTGCGCCACGCCGCCCGTTGATCATGGCGGGCGTGTGCCGACGAAACACCGGTCGACAGCCTCTCCGCCCCGGCGGCGCGATCCGGGCTGCCCGGTGACCGGCTGGGAGGGGATCCCTTGTCCGACATACCGTCCACGCCCGAGCCCGACGGCGGGGCAGCGGCGCAGCGGAAGAGACCGGAAGCCGACGGACAGACTCCGGGAGCCGAGTCCCGGCCGACGGAGGCCACGGAGGCCACGGAGGCCACGGAGGCCACGGGGTCCGCTGGGTCTGCGGAACTGACGGATCCGGAGGTACCGGAGTCTGCGGACTTCACGGGTCCGGAGGCGCCGGGCGCCGCGGATCAGGACGTACCCGACGCCGCGGATCAGGACGCACCGGAAACCACGGCCGCGGACGCACCGAGTTCCACGGGACGGCGCTCGGACAGCGGTCCTGACGTCCTGGCGAAGGCCGTCGCAACAGGGGGTGCGGACGCGTCGGGGGGCGCGGACAGTCCCGGGGGTGCGGGCGAGTCCAGGGGCGCGAGCGAGTCCGGGGACGCGGGTGCGCCCAGGGGCGTGGAGGGTAAGTCCTCGCCCGGGCGGGCGGCCGGGGCCGTGGGCGCCGGGGCCGTCGGCGGAGGGCGGTCACAGGCCGCACGGTCGCCGCAGGCGCGGACCGGCAAGGGCAAGGCGGGGCCGTCGGGCCCGCCCGAACTGTGGTCGCCGGAGCTGTGGGCCACCTCGCCCGCCCCGGTGCGCACACCGACGCTGTGGGCCGTGCTCGCGACCGGTGTGCTGAGCATGCTGCTCCTCGACGGCGGTCTCGCCATCAACCTCCTGCTGGTCGCGATCCCCGCGGCGCTCGGCGCGTACTTCGCCGGCCGGGCCGCGGGGCGCCGCACGCGCGCGTGGAGCCTGGTCTGGGGCATCGGCGGCGTCGGTCTGCTGGTCGTACCGGCTCTGCGGGACGCGGGCTGGCCGTCGTTCCTGGCCGTCGTGACGGCGGTCGGGCTCGGTTCGCTCGCGCTGAACGGCGGCCGCACCTGGCCCGCGGTTCTGTTCGGCCCCGTCGGCGTGCTCAACTCGGTGATCACCGGCGCCGCGTGGGGCTGGCGCGGGCTGAGGGAACGATTCGGCGGTGCCCGTCGCGGAGTCGGTGTCGGCCTGCGCGCGTTCGTCGTGAGCGCGCTCCTGCTGCTCGTCTTCGGCGCCCTGTTCGCCGGAGCCGACGCCGCCTTCGCCGATCTGCTCAGCGGCCTGGTGCCGGACGCCTCGGTCTCCGGCGGACCCGTGCGCGTGGTGCTCCTGGCCTCGGGCCTGGTCGTGGCGCTGGCCGTGGCTCACACGGCGGCCGCGCCGGTACGACTGGACCGCGTCGTGGTGCGACCCGGGCGCCCGCGCAACCGTGTCGAGTGGGCTCTCCCGCTGATCGTGCTCACCGTGCTCTTCGCGGCCTTCAACGCCGTGCAGCTCGTCGTCCTCTTCGGCGGTTACGACGCCGTGCTGAAGGAGACCGGCCAGACGTACGCCGAGTACGCGCGCCAGGGCTTCTGGCAGCTCCTGTTCGTCACGCTGCTGACCCTGCTCGTCGTGGTGTTCGCGCTGCGCTGGGCACCGCGGGACGGCAGCGGCGACCGGAAGCTGGTGCGGGGCGTGCTGGGAACCCTCTGCGCGCTGACGCTCGTCGTCGTGGCATCCGCCGTGCGACGCATGGACATGTACGTGGATGCCTACGGGCTGACGCGGCTGAGGATCTCGGTGCTGGCCGGGGAGCTGTGGCTCGGCCTGGTCATCGTGCTCATCATGGCGGCCGGTGTGTGGGGCGCCCGCTGGCTGCCCCGCGCCGTCGCTGCCGCCGCGGCGGCCGGCGTCCTCGCGTTCGGGCTGATGTCGCCCGACGGTCTGATCGCCGAGAGCAACGTCCAGCGGTACGAGGACACGGGCAAGTTCGACCTCCTGTACGCCCGCGATCTGTCGGCGGACGCCGTACCGGCCCTCGACAAGCTCAAGGAACCGATGCGTTCCTGCGTGCTGACCGCGATCGCCGACGAACTGGGCGACGACGACACTCCCTGGTACGCGACGAGTTGGGGCGAGATCCGGGCCCGGGACATTCTCCGCGACCACCCGCCCGCCGCGTCCGTCGACGAGAGGGAGTGCGACTCGTTGGCGGGGGTCCCGGAATACCGCTGAACGCCGGTCGCCGATGCTTCGGCGGGGCTGGTCACCGGTGGCACCCGTGGCACCGGTGACAGCGATGTCGTCGGTGCCACCGGTGGCGTCAGTCCCACCGGTGACGTCAGTGACGTCGGTTCCTGGGCGTCACCGGCTTCGTACCGTGAACACCCGGACCGTGAACACCCGGACCGCAGAGGCCCGTACAGCGGACGCTTGGACCGCCGTCGCCCCCGGGTCTGCACGACCCGGGGGCGATCCGGTTCTCCGCTGGTGAGCCCGACCTCAACTCACGGCCGGTCCTGCCGTTCTGACGAGGGCGTCTTCGGCGCCCGGGCGGCAGGTCCGGCCGTGCCGGCGAAGCGTCTTCAGCGTCCGTGACAGGTCCGGCCGTGCCGGTTGAGCGGAGTCAGCCCGCCGCCGGTCCCGCCGTGCCGGAGAGGGCGTCCAGGTCGCTCTTGCGGACCTTGATCACCAGTGCCGCGGTGGTCAGGGCCAGCAGGGCCATGCCCACCGCCGGTACGAAGGCGGTCGAGATGCCGTGGGCGAGCACGTCGTGGCCCCAGGGGGCGGGCAGTTGGTGGGTCTTGGCGAAGGCCGCCTTCTGCTCGGCCGAGCCGTCCGCCAGGAACTTCGGCATCTGCTTCTGGGCTTCGTCGCGGCTGGCCGAACCGAAGACCGTGGTGAGGATGGAGAGGCCGAGCGAACCGCCCACCTGCTGCGTGACGTTGAGCAGACCGGAGGCCGCACCCGCCTCGTGCTGGGCGACACCGGAGACCGCCGTCACCGTCAGCGTCACGAAGTTCAGTCCCATGCCGAAGCCGAACAGCAGCATCGGGCCGAGGACTCCGCTCGCGTACGAGTCGTCGGGGCTGATGAAGGTCAGCCAGCCGAGTCCGAGGGCGACGAGCGACGAGCCGGTGACCATGAACGGCTTGGGGCCGAGCACCGGCAGGAACCGCTGCGAAAGCCCCGCCCCGACCGCGATCGCGACCGTCACCGGCAGGAAGGCCACACCGGCCGAGATCGGCGTGTACCCCAGCACGTTCTGCACGAAGAGCACGATGTAGAAGAACATGCCGAACATCGCGGCGGCGAGGCTCAGCATGATCAGGTACGTGCCCGAACGGTTCCGGTCGGCGAACATCCTGAGCGGCGTGATGGGTTCCTTCGCCCGCGTCTCGATGACCCCGAAGGCCAGCAGCAGCACCGCGGCCGCGCCGAACGACCCGATCGTGAGGCCGTCCCGCCAGCCGTTCTCCGCCGCGCGGATGAAGCCGTAGACCAGGGAGGCCATGCCCGCCGTCGAGGTGAGCGCGCCCGCGACGTCGAAGCGTCCCGGATGGCGCTTGGACTCGTTGATGTACATCGGCGCCAGAACCGCGATCAGGACGCCGATGGGCACGTTGACGAAGAGGACCCACCGCCAGTCGAGCCACTCCGTGAGCATGCCTCCGGCGAGCAGACCGATGGCACCGCCACCGGCCGAGACGGTCGCGAAGACGGCGAACGCCCGGTTCCGCTCCGGACCTTCGGGGAAGGTCGTCGTGATCAGGGCCAGCGAGGTGGGGGAGGCGATCGCGCCACCCACGCCCTGCAGGGCCCGCGCCGCCAGCAACTGCCAGGGTTCCTGGGCGAGTCCGCCCAGCAGCGAGGCGAAGGTGAACAGCAGGATGCCGGTCATGAAGACCCGGCGCCGGCCGAGGATGTCGCCGGCCCGTGCGCCGAGAAGCAGCAGGCCACCGAAGGTGAGGGTGTACGAACTGACCACCCATGTCAGGTCTGTCGTGCTGAAGTCGAGTGCGTCTTGAATGTGCGGGAGCGCGATGTTCACAATCGTCGCGTCGAGTACCACCATGAGTTGGCAGGCCGCGATGACGGTGAGCGCGATGCCGGGATGCCCCTCCCGGCGTGCCGCACCTGGGTTGCTGTCCTTAATCAACTGAGAGGTTGTCACTATGCTGCCCCCACAAGTGTCTTAGTGAACGCGAGCGTTCACTTGCCCGTCAACGGTAGTGACTCCCCGTCAGTGAACGCAAGCGTTCACTGAAGTCGCTGTCCGGCGACACCGGCCCGATCGCCCTCGTACGACAACCCGCACGTCCCCGAATACCGCTTCCCCGCACGACGGAGAGACTCTGATGGCTACTTCGCGTTGGACGGCCGCCCCCGCTCAGGCGCCCCCCTCGCGCCGGCGCGGCGCCGTGCTCGAACGCGCGATCCTGGAAGCCGCCCTGGAACAGCTCGGCGCGGTCGGCTGGAACGGCCTCACCATGGAGGGGGTGGCGGCCGGCGCGCAGACCGGCAAGGCCGCCGTATACCGCCGCTGGCCCTCGAAGGCGGACCTCGTCGTGGACGCGCTCCAGGCCGGACTGCCGGACCTGACGCGGGCTCCGGACCTCGGCAGCGTCCGTGAGGACCTGCTGGAGGTGTGCCGCCGGGTGCGCGAGGCGATGTTCTCGCCCCCGGGGATCGCCCTTCGCTCGGTGCTTCACGAGTGCGATGTGAGGCAGGCCGAACGCTTCAACCGAGTCATCCGAGGCAGGGTCGTCGAACCCACCCTGCAGCTGCTCCGTGAGGTCGTTCAGCGTGGAATCGACAGGGGCGAGGTGCGTCCCGACGCCGCGAACTCGTACGTCTTCGATGCCGTCCCGGCGATGATGATGTACCGCGCGAAGGTGTGCGCAAGCGAATGGAGCGAGCGGGATCTCCAGGAGATGATCGACCAGATGATGGTCCCGCTGCTGTGCGTGCGCGTGAGCTGACCGGGCCGTGCGGGATCGTTGACCGGGCCGTGCGGGACGGTTGGCCGGGCTGTGCGGGACGGTTGGCCGGGCTGTGCGGAACGGCCGGTCGGCCGGTGCTTGTCGGCCGGCTGGCAGGCGGGCGCGTGCTGGTCGATGCGTACGCCCGGGCAGGCAGATGCCCATGCGCGGGTCGGCCGATGCGTACGCGTGGGCGGCCGGATCGCGCCGGCCGCCGACTGGTGCGCGAGCGTCGGTCGACCGGCTTGTGCGGGTGGGTTCCGCCGGTGCGGGGGAGGGCTTCCCGGTGGGCCGGGGACCTGGGTGTCGCGAGGGGCTTCGGGCGGCGTAGTCTGAGTGCGCCATGCCGTACGAACCCCCCACCCATACCGTCGAGCGCTCCCTCCGCGCCACGACCGGAGCGAAGGTCATTGCCGGTGTCGACGAGGTGGGGCGCGGTGCCTGGGCAGGTCCCGTCACCGTCTGCGCCGCCGTCACCGGACTGCGCCGCCCGCCCGAAGGGCTCACCGATTCCAAGCTCCTGACCGTCAAGCGCCGGACCGCGCTCGCCGTGGAGTTGGAGAAGTGGGTGACGGCGTACGCCCTCGGCCACGCCTCCCCGGACGAGATCGACCGACTCGGTATGACGGCCGCCCTGTGCCTCGCGGCCGTACGTGCGCTTGAGGCCTTGCCGGTCCGTCCCGACGCGGTCATCCTCGACGGGAAGCACGACTATCTCGGGGCCCCCTGGAAGGTCCGTACGGTGATCAAGGGCGACCAGTCCTGCATCGCCGTCGCGGCGGCCTCGGTGATCGCCAAGGTGCAGCGCGACAAAATGATGGCCGAACTGGGTGTCGACCATGCAGACTTCGGCTTTGCGGCCAACGCCGGGTACCCGTCGCCGGTCCACAAAGCCGCGCTGGAGGAGCGGGGCCCCACCCCGTACCACCGGCTGTCGTGGGCGTATCTTGATGCGCTGCCCCAGTGGCGGCACCTCAAGAAGGTCCGCAGCGTGACGGACGGAATCGTTCCGGAGATCGAAGGCCAGCTCGGCTTCGACTTCTGACGTTTCCGTTCGCACTCATGTGCCACCCGCCGGGGCGAGTCGCACCGGCGTTTGATAGATATCAGCTCATGCCTCTCATTCCCGAGGAGCCTCAGATTCACGAGAGTGCCCAGGGTCCCCGCGTCACTCCGGCCAGTGGCCGCACCGCGCCGACCCCCCGCCCTGTACCCGGTCCCCGTCCCGCGGCTCCGCCGCGTCCCGGCCGTCCGGGTCCTGTCCGGCCGATGCCGGCCCAACGCACCCCGCGCGAGCCGGTCGTGGCCGCACCGGGGCCGTCCGCCAAGCCGGCCGCACCCGCGGCCGTCACCCCGCAGATCCAGCTCGTCCCGGCCTCGGCCGACGGTGCGCTGGACGCCGCTGAAGAAGCCGTCGACCTGCTGCTGGAGTCGGGCCGCGCCCCCGGTGAGGTGCTGGTGATCACCACCGGCGATCCGCACCCGTGGGCCGCGCACGAGCTCTCCTTCGGCGAGGCCGCCTACTGGGCGCAGCACGACGCGGGCGACGACGTCTTCTACGCCGACGCCGCCGCCGTGCGCCGTGCCGCTTCCCGTCCCGTGGTCGTGGTCGCGGTCAACGGTGGTTCCGGCGAGGTCGCCGCGACCGCCCTGCCCGTGGCCCTCGGCCGGGCCGGTGCCCTGCTGATCGTCTGCGGCGACCCGCAGCAGATCAACTCGGTCCTGGCCGCAGGCGTCTGAGCGCGTTCCGGACTCGCTCCGGAACGCGCCCGGCGGGACGCTGAGGGTGCCGCCACGGCGGCACCTGCACGGCGGTCCCTTCGGCATACCCGGATACGTCCACACGTGCGAAGGCCCACGCCCGAAGCCCGCTCGGCTCGCCACTCGTCCGTGCGGGGAGCGAGGCCCAGGACCTGTCCGGAGCGAGGGCTCCGGGGCCTGCCTGCCTGCCGCGGTGAGGGGGCGAGGCCCTGCCTGCGATGAGGTGTCCAGAGGTCCCTCCGAGGCGAGGCACGTGCCTGGCGTCTGCCCGGGGCGGGGTGAGGCACCCAAGGCCTGTCTGTCGGTCGCGAGGTGTCCGGTGTGTGCCCACTCGGTCGCCGAGCGTGGGCGTGCCCCGGATCGGGCCACGCGTTCGTGCCGTACCGGCGTGCGAGTGGTACGGCTCTGCCGTCCGCCCCGACGGGCGTGTGCGGCCCGCCTTCCCCCGGGGCGGGCCATCGGCCGTGTCGGACCCGCCTCTCAGCGGGCGGCCGCCCGGCGCATCACCTCGGAGGCGACGCCTCCCGTGCGGGGCAGGGGCGGCAGCACCTCACCCACGTAGAACTCCGGCGCCGATTCCGAGTTGGGGCGGCGCCCGCCGCGGCCTTCGCCGAGAACCTGCCAGCCGTCACGTGTCAGCGTGATGTACGCGCCGCACCGCAGCCCATGGAGCGTGCAGGCGTCGCGCAGTCCCCACATCCAGGCCCCGTCCTCCTCCGTCCAACGCGCGTCGCCGTCCCGGCAGTACAGCAGGACGGCCGTGCGCGCGGGAGTGCGGCGCCGCAGGTCGTGCGGGATGACCCGGCGAAGCTGCGCGAGCAGCGCGTTGC
Source organism: Streptomyces sp. NPDC001914 (assembly GCF_042891215.1). Lineage (NCBI taxonomy): Bacteria > Bacillati > Actinomycetota > Actinomycetes > Kitasatosporales > Streptomycetaceae > Streptomyces > Streptomyces sp. NPDC001914. Next base: position 437,006 of record NZ_JBIASW010000006.1, on the reverse strand, counting down.
GGAACATCCAGCCGTCGGCGGGTGCCGAACGCCGGGTGAAGGAGGCGCTCGCCATCAGCCGCTCGTCCTGATCGAGCACCGCGACGACCGCGGTCGACGGTCTGGGCCGGTGCCGGGCGTGAAGGCCGCTCACGACCTCACGGGGATCGCGCAGAAGCGGAATTCCGGCCGAGGCCCATTCGGCGGGTTCCAGCATGCGGGTCGTTGGATTGGTGGAAGCGGCGGACAGGTCGGGAGACATGGTTGCCGCCGAGGACGGAGCGAATCCGAAGGTCACGGTCCTCCCTTCGGCTACGTGCCCGGACAGCGGGCGGGGGTCGGACTTGGGGGAATGGCACGCCGCAGCAGAGCCCTACCGGACCACGGGCAAACCGTGCGGGGAGCGGAGCTCAATTCTTCCTGTCGAACTGGGTTGCGGCAACGAGCAATTGGGGCCACCGACCGTTTTCGGGCGATTAGCGTCCTATATACCTGCCCGGTGTTTCGAATGGCGACACGCGAGTCACGCCTGTACGGCGAGGACCAGCGGCAACACTGCCTGGGCATCCGCTCTGCGAAGCATCCGCGACGCCACCGCCAGCGTCCAGCCCGTGTCCGTGGCGTCGTCCACCAGCAGAACCGGACCCGCGGCCTCTCTCAGGACATCGGCCAGCCGCGGTGGCACGGTCAGGGCCCCGTCCAGCGCCTTGAGCCGCTGCGCGCTGTTGCTCCGGGAGATCTGGGCCGCCTCGCCGACGTACTCCACGGACCCCAGCAGCGGCAGCCGGCCGATCTCCGCGATCCGCGCGCCGAGCGAGTTGATCAGCTGCGGCCGCGAGCGCGAGGCGATGGTCACCACGCCGACCGGGCGGGGCTGCGCGTCGGGCTGCCCTGAGGCCCAGCCGCCGGGGCCCTTCGCCCAGTCGGCCAGGACACCGACCACGGCCTGGGCGACATCGTCGGGAACGGGCCCGTCCGGGGCCTGCGGGGCGAGCATCGGCCGCAGCCGGTTGCCCCAGCCGATGTCCGAGAGCCGTCCCAGAGCGCGCCCGGGAGCGGCCTGTTCACCGGCGGGGATGCGGCCCTTCAGATCGACCCCGACAGCGGCCAGCCCGGTCGGCCACATCTTCCGGGGCTCGACCTCGACGCCCGCGCGGTCCAGCTCGCCGTTCGCCGCGTCCAGCGCGGCGGCGGACACGGACGCCTGGAACCGCCCGCCGGCGCAGTTGTCGCAGCGCCCGCACGGCGCCGCGCCCTCGTCGTCCAGCTGCCGCCGGAGGAACTCCATGCGGCAGCCGGTCGTCGACACGTAGTCCCGCATCGCCTGCTGCTCCGCCGCCCGCTGCTTGGCGACCCACGCGTAGCGCTCGGTGTCGTAGATCCAGGGCATGCCCGTGGAGATCCAGCCGCCCTTCACCCGGTGCACGGCCCCGTCCACGTCGAGCACCTTGAGCATGGTCTCCAGGCGGGATCTGCGCAGCTCGACCAGCGGTTCCAGCGCGGGCAGGGAGAGCGGGCGCTCGGCCCGGGCCAGTACGTCCAGAGTGCGCCGCACCTGCTCCTCCGGGGGGAAGGCGATCGAGGCGAAGTACTCCCAGATCGCCTGGTCCTCCTTGCCCGGCAGAAGCAGCACCTCGGCATGCTCCACACCGCGTCCCGCACGTCCCACCTGCTGGTAGTAGGCGATCGGGGAGGAGGGCGACCCCAGGTGCACCACGAAACCCAGGTCGGGCTTGTCGAAGCCCATCCCCAGCGCCGAGGTGGCGACCAGCGCCTTGACGCGATTGGCGAGCAGGTCTTCCTCGGCCTGCTGGCGGTCGGCGTTCTCCGTCTTGCCGGTGTAAGAGGCCACGGTGTAGCCGCTCTGACGCAGGAACGCGGTGACCTCTTCGGCCGCGGCCACGGTCAGGGTGTAGATGATCCCCGAGCCCGGCAGATCGTTCAGGTGCTCGGCGAGCCAGGCCATGCGGTGCGCGGCGTCCGGCAGTCGCAGCACACCGAGGCTCAGGCTCTCCCGGTCCAGGGGGCCGCGCAGCACCAGCGCGTCGGTGCTCACGCCGGTGCCGAGCTGCTCGGCGACATCGGCCGTCACGCGAGCGTTGGCCGTCGCGGTGGTGGCCAGCACCGGGGTGTCGGGCGGCAGGTCGGCGAGCATCGTGCGCAGGCGGCGGTAGTCCGGCCGGAAATCGTGGCCCCAGTCGGAGATGCAGTGCGCCTCGTCGACCACCAGCAGGCCGGTGGCCGCGGCCAGCTTGGGCAGGACCTGGTCGCGGAAGTCGGGATTGTTCAGTCTTTCCGGACTCACCAGGAGGACGTCGACCTCGCTCGCCGCCACCTCGGCCTGGATGGTCTCCCAGTCCTCCGTGTTGGAGGAGTTGATCGTCCGTGCCCGGATTCCGGCGCGGGCCGCCGCCTCCACCTGGTTGCGCATCAGAGCGAGAAGCGGCGAGACGATCACCGTGGGTCCGGCGCCCAGCTCGCGCAGCAGTGCGGTCGCGACGAAGTACACCGCGGACTTGCCCCAGCCGGTGCGCTGCACGACCAGCGCTCTGCGCTTGTCGGCCACCAGCGCCTCGATGGCACGCCACTGGTCCTCGCGCAGCCGCGCCTCGCCCGCCGGCGCGCCGACCAGGCGCGCCAGGACGGCGTCGGCCGTCGCCCGGAGCTCTTCGCGGGAGGAGTCGTGTGCGTTGTCGGGGTCTGTGGGTCGCGGGTCTTCGTTGGTCATGGCTCCATGCAACCGGATGGGTCCGACAATGCGCGAACGAGCCGTCGAGCTGTGGACAACTTCTGTCGTGGTCATGGCTGTGGTTATCCACAGGCTCAACCGGAATCCTGCGATCCGCGAGATGGTCGCCGCATGACGAATCACGACGAATCGACCGGCATGTCCGGCGACAAGAACATCAGCGCGGTCGGTGGACGCGCCTGGAACCCCGGGCGGGACCGATCCGGCGGTGAAGGCGGCCCGGGCGGCCGAAGCGGGCACGGTGACCGAAGCGGACCGGGCGGTCCGGGCGGACCGGGCGACGGAGGCGGCGACGGGTGCAACGGTCCGGGCGGGCGTGCCGGTGACGGGTCGGAGGGACTGGACGGCGGGCCCCACGACGGCTTGGACAGTCCGGCCGGTCGGACAGGCGACGGCCGGGATGGTCCGACGGGAGGTCCCTGGCGAGAGGACGGAGCTCGGCCGACGCACCGGCCCGGCCCGGTGGTCCACGCCGGTGCGGCCATTCCCGGCAGGCTGCGCCACGGCGGCGACGCGGGGCATGCCCGCGACGGTCATCATGCGGGCGGCCTGGGTCTTCCCGGCGGTGAGCATCAGGTGACCCTCCGCACCCCCGCGGAGCTGGCCGACGCGCTGCCCTATCTTCTCGGATACCGCCCCGACGACAGCATCGTGCTGGTCGCCCTGCACGACCGGGACCGGCGGGGCCGGTTCGGCGGCCGGGCCCGGCTCGGCATTCCGGCCCACGCCGAAGACTGGCCGGCCGCGTCCGACCAGCTCGCGCAGGGGCTGGTGAAGGGGAGCGAGCGCCGAGGCGCCCGCCCCGGGAGCATGGTGGCGTACCTGTGTCAGGAACCCGGGCGCGGTGAATCCGGGCGGGACGTGATGGAACGTCTGCGGCCGCTCGCACAGTTGCTCCGGACGGCCTGCGGACGCCTCGACGTTCCGGTGATCGAGGCACTCTGCATCTCCGACGGACGTTTCTGGACCTACACCTGCCCGGGGCAGGGGTGCTGTCCGCCGGAAGGCACGGCCATGGGCCTGCCGGGTACGTCCGTCCTCGCCGCCGCCGCGACGTACGCGGGCCTCCAGGTGCGCGGATCGCTGAAGGACATCACAGCGAGGTTCCATCCCTGGGAGTCCACCGCCGCGCTCGGCCAGGAGGTGGCACTCGACACGGCCAGCGTGGCCCTCGTACCGAGGATCCTGGGGGACGACAGCAGGGCCGAGGTGGCCGAGGAGACCCTGACCACGGCCCGGCGGCTCAGGGACCGGTTCGCGGCGGCCTTTCCCGTGTCGGGCATCCGCCCTTCGGACCTGCGTGACGACGGACTCCTGGAGGACGACGAGGCCGCCACGCTGATTCTCGGCCTCCAGGACCGCACGACCCGCGACCGGGCCGCACAGTGGATGGAGGGGGACGAGGCCGCCCCGGCGCTGCGCCTGTGGCGGGCCCTGGCCCGGCGCTGTGTCGGCCCCTACCGCGAGCACGCCGCGGCGCCCCTCACCCTCGCGGGTTGGGTCGCCTGGTCGATGGGCGACGAACTGGAGGCACGAGAAGCGCTCGCCATGGCGCTCGGCGCCGATCCCGACTACCTGTTCGCCCGTCTTCTCCACCAGGCGTGCAATGAGGGCCTGGACCCGGAATCCGTCCGCCGCTGTCTGCGCGCAGAGCGCACGGACAACGACCAGACCAGCCCGGAACGGCCGACCGACTCCGGCACGCCGCTCTCGCCCGCCGAGCCGGCGCCACCCGGTTCCCACGCGCCGCCCACCCCGTCCACGATGCCGGCCGCACGTTCCGCCGCGCCCGCGCCCGTGCAACCGTCGCCGCCTGCCGCACCACGCCGCCGCAGGTCCCGCTCGACGGCGATGGGCGCCGGCCGGCCGGGCCGTCGCGGCCCGGGTACCTCGAACACCCAGGATCGCGGCCCGTCAGGCGACGGCCCAGAGGCGGGCCACCGGCCACGACGAGCGGCGGACCGGGTGGACGGCCGGAGGCGTGGGCAGGGACGCGGGCGAGCCGACACCGAGCAGCACGGTTCCGGGGAGGACACGTGAGCGGCCTGCGCACGGCACCACAGGGGTGCGCCGGAATCTGGACCGGCCGCCCTGCGGGCCGTGTCCCGGTCCTGTCGCTGCCGGGCGGCGCGTCTCCCGGCGGCCCGGGGCACCACCTTCCGCGCGGCTGGCAACCGTCCGGCCGGTGCCTCTGCGACCGACAGGCGGCCCCGCCGCCATTCGGTCGGATTCCTGGTCATATGCGTGACGCGGAACAGGGCTGTCCCGTTCACCTGAGTGGCGGAATCCGTGGCCGGATTGCGCCGCCGCCACGCCCCCGACCCCGCGGAGCCCCTGACCGGAGCCCCGCGCGCTCCAGGCACACCGAGCGCGGAGGAAGCCACCCCATGCCCATGCCCCATCCGTCCCCGGCACCCGACGGCGGCCGTCCGTCCGGGCACGAACCCGCCGCACCGCCTGCCGGACACGGGGACGCTCCGGCGGCCCCACGGCCGGGCCGCGACGCCGGTGCGCCCTTCCTCCCGGCAGCGCGCGGCCCCGGCACTCCTCGGACGCCCCTTCCCGTGCCGGGCCGGCCGACGGACCTGCCGCCGGCCCACACCACCCTGATCTGTGCCGCCCTTCCCGGACTGGTGATCTCGACGGAGGAAGGACAGCTCACCGGCCGCGGTCTCGAAGGCTTCTACATGGCGGGCCGACGGACCCTGTCCCGCTGCCTGGTCCGGGTCGCGGGCCGCGAGCCGATCGCGATCCAGGCCCGGATGATCGCCGCCGACCGCGCCCGCTTCGTGGGAACGCTGCGCGCCTGCCTCGACACCGGCCCGGACCCGGACGTGGTCGTCGAAAGAACCCGCCACGCGGACGGCGTCGAACGGATCACCCTGCGGAGCTCGGCCCTGCGTGCCCTGCGTCTGCCCGTCGAGGTCGCCCTCGGGACGGATCTCGCGGAGCTGGGTGACGTCGCCTCGGGCCGGGCCGGGGCCGAGCTGCCCGCCAGCGTCCACGCGGCCGGTCTGCGATGGTCAAGCCCCACGGGCCACGTGACCGTCAGCGCGGATCCACCGCCCACCGACGCCCTGGCTTCGGCGGGACTGCTGCGCTGGGAGGTCGAACTGCCGCCGGGCGGCACGCTCACGGTGGAACTGCTTGTCAGACCTGACGGTCAGGGGCCGGTCAAGGCGGTGGGCCGGGGTGCGGCGAACCCGTTCGCCGAGGCCCGGGTGGTGAGCGACGAGCCCGGGGTCGAAGAACTCCTGAGCACCTGCGTGGACGACCTTCGCGCCCTGCTGCTCCGCGACCCCCGGCACCCGGCCGACATCCACCTCGCGGCGGGAGCGCCCTGGCGCTGCGGGCTGGCACCGGCCGAGGCACTGGCCGCGGCACGGATGACCCTGCCGCTCGGCACCCGTCTCGCCGCGGGCACCCTGCGCACGCTCGCCCGCACCCAACTCGCCGGTCCGGGACCGCACGCCGGACTGATCCCGGGACCGCTCCGGGACAGCGGGCCACACCTGCCACCGGGCTGCACGGCGACCGAGGCGACGCTGCTCTTCCCGGTGCTTCTCGCGGAGGCATGGCGCTGGGGGCTGGCCGGGCGGGAGGTGGAGGAGTTGCTGCCCGCGGCCGAGCGGTGTCTGGAATGGCTGCGGACCACCGTCGGCGACGGCACCTATCTGCCCGACCCCCAGCCGGGCGGGCCGTTCCGCTGCGAGACGCAGGCACACGCGCATCGCGCGGCCCTGCTCGGTGCCGACCTGCTCGACGCGCACGGCAGGACCGGTGGCACGGGGCTGCGGCAGTGGGCCCGGGCGATGCGGGGAGCGTTCCGGGACGACTTCTGGGTCGAGGACCTGGCCGGTGGCCGACCGGCCGCCGCCCGCACCCAGGACGGACGCCCCGTGCCCCAGCTCGGTTCGGGCACCGCCCATCTCCTCGACACCGGTCTGGCGGGCGCCGGAGAGCACGCCCCCGGTCTGCTCGACAAGGCGCGGACCGAACAGCTCGCGCGGCTGCTGGGCGGCCCGGCCATGGACTCGGGCTGGGGGCTGCGCAGCCTCGGGGCGAAGGAGACGGCGTACAACCCGTTCGGTCATCGCAGCGGGGCGGTGAGAGTCCACGAGACGGCCGTCGCCGTCACGGGGCTCGCCGCGGCGGGCCACGAGAAGGAGGCCGGCTCGCTGCTGCGCGGCGTACTGGCGGCGGCCGGGTCCTTCGAGGGCAGACCGCCCGAGATGTACGCGGGGGAGCAGCGCACATGGGGGAGCGCCCCGCTTTCTCATCCGGCCGCCTCCCGCCCCGCGGCCACCTCGGCGGCGGCCGGGGTACTGCTGCTGTGCTCTCTGGCCGGGATCCGCCCCGACGCACCCGCCGGCACGGTGACCCTGCGCCCGTTCCGTGCCGCGCCCCTGGGAGAGATCGTGCTGACCGGCCTGCGTGTCTCGGGCGCTCCTTTCTCCGTGCGGGTGAGCAGACTCGGGCTCGCCATGGTCGAGGAAGCGGGCGACGGACTGCAGTTGGGGGTGTGACACCGCGGGCCGCCTAGGCGGACGGATCCCAGGCGGCGGGGTGCCGTGCGGGACGGAAGTCGATCACCTTGGAACGGGCTCCCGAAGGAGGTGTTTATCGTCAGGCAGACGACTATGATCGCGGCATGCCCTACGACCCGTCAGCCTTCCCGCCCTTCGCCGTGACCGTGGACCTGGTCGTGCTGACCGTGCGCCGCCATGCCCTGTGCGCGCTGGCGGTACGGCGGGGCGAGCAGCCGTTCCAGGGGCGATGGGCGCTGCCCGGCGGATTCGTACGGACCGACGAGGACCTGGCCCAGGCGGCGGCGCGCGAGCTGGTCGAGGAGACGGGCCTGTGCGCCCACGACCCCTCCGTACCCGCGCAGGACAACGGCGCGCACCTCGAGCAGCTCGCGACCTACGGCGACCCCAAGCGCGACCCCAGGATGCGCGTTGTGAGCGTCGCGCATCTGGCCCTCGCCCCCGACCTGCCCGCTCCGCGCGCGGGCGGCGACGCGAACAGCGCTCGCTGGGCACCGGTCGAGGAACTGCTGCAACAGGGCGGGTACGGGCGGGACGGGGAGCAGGCGGCGCCCCTCGCCTTCGATCACGCGCAGATCCTCTCGGACGGCGTGGAGCGCGCCAGGTCCAAGATCGAGTACTCGTCGCTCGCGACGGCCTTCTGCCCGACCGAGTTCACCGTCGGCGAGCTGCGGCGCGTCTACGAGGCCGTGTGGGGCGTGGCGCTCGACCCGCGCAACTTCCACCGCAAGGTGACCGGTACGCCGGGCTTCCTCGTGCCCACCGGAGGCACGACCACACGCCAGGGCGGCCGCCCCGCCCAGCTGTTCCGCGCTGGCGGCGCCACGCTGCTCAACCCGCCGATGCTGCGCCCCGAGGTCTGACGAAGGAGGCGGACACGCTTCCGGGTGCCGGGACCTCCGCACCCTCACCGGACCTGTGCGGCCCGGCGGAGGCGAGCCGCATGGCGCCCGGAAAATCCGGAATGTCGCGCTATCTTGCTGTGGGTGATCCAGGCCATCGGACTGACCAGCAACACCCGCAAGGCACGTCCGCCTGCCGTCGACGACGTGTCCTTCGAGGCGCACGCGGGCCATGTCACAGCGCTGCTCGGAGCCCCGGGCGCGGGCAAGACGACGGCCCTGAGGCTCATGCTCGAACTCCGCCAAGGCCGTGGAATCACCTACTTCCGGGGCAGGCCGATGCACCGCATCGCCCATCCCTCCCGCGAGGTCGGCGTGCTCCTGGGCGAGGTGCCGGGGCATCCGGCACGCACGGTCCGCGGTCAGCTCCGCATGCTGTGCGCCGCCGCCGGAGTACCCGCCCGCCGCGCGGACGAAGTCCTCGAGGTGGTCGGGCTCGTCAGCCTGCGGGACGAGAACCTGGGCACCCTCTCCCGCGGCATGGACCGCCGGCTCGGACTGGCCTGCGCGCTGCTGCCCGACCCCCACACCCTCGTGCTCGACGCCCCCTCGGACGGGCTGTCCGTCAGGGAAGGCCGCTGGCTGCACGGGATGCTGCGCGCCCACGCGAATCAGGGCGGCACGGTGCTGTTCACCACGGACGACCCCAAGGAGGCCGCTCGGGCCGCCGACCGGGTCGTCACGCTGGAGCGGGGACGCCTCGTCGCCGACCAGGAGGCCGCCGAGTTCGCCCGCACCCGGCTCCGGCCGCGGGTCGCCGTGCGCAGCCCGCACGCCGCCCGGCTCGGCTCCCTCCTGACGAAGGAGGCCCGAACGGCACGGCGCTCGGTGGAAGTCGTGCGCGAGGAGGGCAACCGGCTCTCGGTGTACGGCAGCACGTGCGCCGACGTCGGCGAGACGGCCTTCCGGCACGGCATCCTCGTACACCAACTCGCCGACGAGACAGGAGACATGGGCCCCGCGCCGACTCCGGCGCCGCCGGAGGAGGGTGAGCGGTCCGGCGACGAGCCGTGCCCCGCCGAGACGCCGGCCACGGACGACGCGTCCGCCCTTCCGCCCCCCATCGCCGTGCGCCCGGCCCGGAGTCCGCTGCGTCCCCTGCGCTACGAACTGCGCAGGGCGGCCGGTGTCGGTACCGGCTACGTCACGGCCGCCGCCGTTCTCGTCACGTCGGCCCTCCTGTCCGTCCTGCTGGCCAGAATCGGTCACACGCCTCAGCCGCGCCTGCTCGCCGCCTGGCCGCGGGAACTCCCGCTCCCGCCCGCCGCGCTCGGCGCCGGGCTGCTGGGCGCCGTCGCCTTCGGAGAGGAGTTCCGCCACCCCGCCCTGGCCGCGGACCGCGGCACCGTCCCGCGCCGGCTGGGACTGCTGGCCGCCAAGCTCCTCGTCGCCTCGGCCACCGCGCTGCTGCTGGCGTTCCTCACCGTGGGCTGCGACCTCGAAATGCTGTACCTCGTCTACGGACGGGAGCTCACCGGAGTTCCCTCGGACTGGCTCTCGCTGAGCGCGAGTTGGTTCGGTCTCGTGGTCGGCTGCGCGTGGGCGGGCGTACTGGCGGCCGGCGTCTTCCGGTCCACCGCCGCCGGGCTCGCGGCGGTCCTCGCAGTGCCGGTCGTCGTCGTACCGCTCGTACAAAAGGTCTTCGAGGGCCCGTCTGTGCGGTCGGCCGCCGGATTCCCGGAGCGGCTCCGGGAACTGGTGCTCATGCAGTGGCCGTTCGGCGGCGGGCGCTACCTGGCGGCCGGTGTGCGGGTGCTCGCCCAACCCGTGGGCGGGGCACTGCTGTTGTCGCTGACCGCACTGCTCTGCACATATCTGCTCACGACCCTGCGGAGCCGGGTCCGATGACGACCGTCCGCACCCTTCCGTTCCCCCTGTGCGCACAACTCCCCGAAGAACGCCCATTTCTTTCCGATAAGGCGTCAATTGCGACGGTGTGAGCGATCACCCTTTCGTGTGCTTTTCACCAAAGACCTCAAGGCAGTTGGAGTCGGCGCCGACAAAAGACCCGTGAGTACCCTTGCGCAGACCATGATGACCGCCGCCCGTTCCTCAGACTCCGGCCTCGCCGGACCGGGCGAACTCGACCGCTACCCCTATGCCGACTCGCCGGGTGCCGACCGCGTCGGTCCCCCCGTGTGGGAGAGCCCCGAGCCGGAGCTCGGCCGCGTCGGACGGCGTGCCGCCGGCAGCCGCGGACGCGGACTGCACGGCCAACTCGTCCAGCAGCTCGGCCAGATGATCGTCTCCGGAGACCTCGGCGCGGACCGTCCGCTCGTGCCCGAGGAGATCGGCCAGCGGTTCGAGGTCTCCCGGACCGTCGTCCGCGAGTCCCTTCGCGTACTGGAGGCCAAGGGGCTGGTCAGTGCCCGCCCGAACGTCGGCACGCGCGTGCGCCCCGTCAGTGACTGGAACCTCCTCGACCCGGACATCATCGAGTGGCGGGCCTTCGGTCCGCAGCGGGACGACCAGCGGCGCGAGCTGAGCGAGCTCCGCTGGACCATCGAGCCGCTCGCCGCTCGCCTCGCGGCCGGACATGGACGTGAGGAGGTCCAGCAGCGTCTCGGCGACATGGTCGAGATCATGGGCCACGCCATGTCGCAGGGTGACGCCCTCACCTTCTCGCGGGCCGACACCGAGTTCCACTCGCTCCTCATTCAGCTCGCGGGCAACAGGATGCTCGAGCACCTCTCCGGGATCGTGTCGGCCGCGCTCCAGGTCTCCGGCGGCCCGGTCACCGGCTGTGACCGGCCGAACGAGGCCTCGCTGGGGCACCACGCGCGCATCGTCGACGCCCTCGCGGCGGCCGACGGCGCGGCGGCCGAGACGGCCATGCGGCAGCTTCTCACCGTCCACCCCGAGGTGGAGCGTGTCGTGCCCGCGCCGCGCGAGCACTGATCGCGCCGCGCGGGTGACGCGGCCCGGAGCGCGCGGGCGCCCGTGGCAGCGTCGGACCCGGGAGTCGTCACCCGTCGGGACCGCACCGAATCCCTCGCGGATGAGGTGAGGTCCCGACGGTGCGACCGGGCGGCGGATCATGAACTAACCTGGATTGACAGGATCTGTCATCTTTTGGGCACTTACGGGGTGTGACTCGGGCCACGCAGATTGGGCGTAACGCTCTTCGGGGCAGCGCGATGACCTAAGAGGTGATAGCCGAGGAAGGAATACAGACGCCGTGTGTGGCGCTGTGCATCTTCCCGGTCCCCGCCCGCGCCGTCGGCCCATCCCCAGTCGGCGGTCGTCGGTTCCTGTCCACAGCGGACGGGGCCGGAAGCCGTTTTCCAACGTTCCGAGAGGTTGTTCGTGTCGGCCAGCACATCCCGTACGCTCCCGCCGGAGATCGCCGAGTCCGTCTCTGTCATGGCGCTCATCGAGCGGGGAAAGGCTGAGGGGCAGATCGCCGGCGATGACGTGCGTCGGGCCTTCGAAGCTGACCAGATTCCGGCCACTCAGTGGAAGAACGTACTGCGCAGCCTCAACCAGATCCTCGAGGAAGAGGGTGTGACGCTGATGGTCAGTGCCGCGGAGCCGAAGCGCACCCGAAAGAGCGTCGCAGCGAAGAGTCCGGCCAAGCGCACCGCCACCAAGACGGTGGCGGCCAAGACGGTGACCGCCAAGAAGGCCACCGCCACCGCGGCCCCGGCTGCCCTCGCCGACGATCCTGCCGAGGACGCCTCCGCAGGCAAGCCCGCCGCAGCCAAGAAGACGACGGCGAAGAAGGCCGTCGCAAAGAAGACGGTCGCCAAGAAGACGGCGGCCAAGAAGACGAGCGCCAAGAAGGACGACGCCGAGCTCGCCGACGAAGAGACCGTCGAGGAGACCCCCGGCAAGCCCGGTGCGGAGGAGCCCACCGAGGACGGCGCCCAGGGCTTCGTCCTGTCCGACGAGGACGAGGACGACGCGCCCGCGCAGCAGGTCGCCGCCGCCGGTGCCACCGCCGACCCGGTCAAGGACTACCTCAAGCAGATCGGCAAGGTCCCGCTGCTCAACGCCGAGCAGGAGGTCGAGCTCGCCAAGCGCATCGAGGCCGGCCTGTTCGCCGAGGACAAGCTGGCCAACGCCGACAAACTCGCCCCCAAGCTCAAGCGTGAGCTCGAGATCATCGCCGAGGACGGCCGCCGCGCCAAGAACCACCTCCTGGAGGCCAACCTCCGTCTGGTGGTCTCCCTGGCCAAGCGCTACACCGGTCGCGGCATGCTCTTCCTGGACCTCATCCAGGAGGGCAACCTCGGTCTGATCCGCGCGGTCGAGAAGTTCGACTACACCAAGGGCTACAAGTTCTCCACGTACGCCACCTGGTGGATCCGTCAGGCGATCACCCGCGCCATGGCCGACCAGGCCCGCACCATCCGTATCCCGGTGCACATGGTCGAGGTCATCAACAAGCTCGCGCGCGTCCAGCGCCAGATGCTCCAGGACCTGGGCCGTGAGCCCACCCCGGAGGAGCTGGCCAAGGAACTCGACATGACCCCCGAGAAGGTCATCGAGGTCCAGAAGTACGGCCGTGAGCCCATCTCCCTGCACACCCCGCTGGGCGAGGACGGCGACAGCGAGTTCGGTGACCTCATCGAGGACTCCGAGGCCGTCGTCCCGGCCGACGCGGTCAGCTTCACGCTTCTCCAGGAGCAGCTGCACTCCGTCCTCGACACCCTGTCCGAGCGCGAGGCGGGCGTCGTCTCGATGCGCTTCGGTCTCACCGACGGTCAGCCGAAGACCCTCGACGAGATCGGCAAGGTGTACGGCGTGACCCGCGAGCGGATCCGCCAGATCGAGTCCAAGACCATGTCGAAGCTGCGTCACCCGTCGCGTTCCCAGGTGCTGCGCGACTACCTCGACTAGTCGAAAGCACTGATTAAGGCCCTGGCCTGCGCTTATGGCGCAGGTCGGGGCCTTTGTCGTCGGGCACAGCGCTCCCGGTCAAGGTATCGACACACGGAACGTAAGGTCTGGCGGCATGAACATCACGGACATAGCGGCATATCTCGATTCATGGTTGCTGCACCTGTCTGCCGAACGGAAGAGCGCCCAGACGCTCAAGACGTACGGCGACGGGGTGCGCGCGTTCATCCGGTGGGCCGAGTGTGAGGAACGAGCCCCGGAACTCGACCGGCCGACTGTGAACGCGTTCGTGGCGGCGCTGCTGGACGCCGGGGCATCGGCATCCACCGCCCGTAGCCGTCAGCTCGCGGTACGTCGCTTCTCGGCGTGGCTGGCTGAAGAGGGCGAGATCGCGGCCGACGCCCTGTCGACGCTCAAGCCGCCGAAGCTCGACCACAAGGTCATCCCCGAGCTGGACGACGCCCAGCTTCGGGCCCTGGTCAAGGTCTGCTCGGGCAATGACTTCCGGGCACGTCGTGACGAAGCGATCATCCGCCTCATGGCGGAAACGGGTCTTCGGGCCGGTGAGGTCGTCGCCATGACGACCGCCGACGTGGACCTTAAGGCCGGTGTGGCGATCGTCCAGCGGGGCAAGGGCGGCAGGGGGAGGCCGGTGCCGTTCGGGCCCCAGACCGGCCGCGCGATCGACCGGTACCTCCGGACTCGCCGGGGCCATCGCATGGCCGAGCTGGACGCCCTGTGGCTCGGCGACCGCCAGCGAGGGTTCAGCTACCAGGCGCTCTACAGCGCGCTTAGGGGCCGCGCGGAGGCCGCCGGTATCGAAGGGTTCCACCCGCACGTTCTGCGGCACACGGCGGCCGGTAGGTGGCTCGCTGCGGGCGGTTCCGAGGGTGGCCTGATGGCCGTGGCCGGGTGGAGCCGCCGAGACATGATCGATCGGTACACCAGAGCGACCAGCCAGCGCCGGGCCGCCGACGAAGCGCGAAAGCTGTCACTGGGCGACTGGTGAGGCTGTCGGCGTCCCTCTCGTACGGTGTGCTCCTCCCCAAGAGAGAGGGCCGCCCGTGACTCCGGAGCAACGCCGTACGAAAGCCCGCGCCGCCGCCTACGCCAGATGGGCGAGAGAAGACGATCCATCAGCGGCGACCTCGGCGGCCCGGGAAGCCTTCCTGAAGCGCTTCGAGGATCAGGTGGACCCGACGGGCCGGCTGGCCCCACAAGAGAGGGCCAGGCGGGCACAAGCGGCCCGCAAAGCGTACTTCCAAGCCCTCGCGCTCAAGTCATCCATGGCACGGCGCGCCGCGTAACGCAGATCCCCAAGAGGCCGTCCGGTGCACCCGGGCGGCCTCTTTCGTGCCCTCAGCATCTCCATCGGCACCGACTTCCGAGAACACGAGAAGCAACGTCCTCAAGATCGAGCAGCTTGACGTTGATCTGCGAGCCTTCGCAGGCGAGGGGCGGTGGCCTACGGGCTGCCGCCCCTTCTTCGCGTCCCGTACGGGCCATTTCTGGGTTTCAGGTGTCGGGGTCGGAAGGGACGGTTGGGCCAGCCAACCGGAACCACCAGCGAGCGACACCGAAAGGCCAGAGCCATGGAGAAAATGATCTCCCCGAAGGAACTCGCCACCTTCCTGGGCGTGCCCGTCCAGACCGTCTACGAGTGGAACCACAGCGGGGCGGGGCCGCGCTACTCCCGCTTCGGCAAGCACGTCCGATACGCCCGCGCCGACGTTGAGGCGTGGCTGAACGCCCACACCGTCGATCGCAGTCATCGCCGTCGTGCCCAAGCCGCCTGAGTCGCTGGTCGACAACGAACCTGACGAGACAGAAAGCGAGGCGGTATGAAACCCGTGATCGTCCCAACTGACGTAGCCGTGGCGTTCCTTGTCCGTGAAGGGGCGACCGAGAAACAGGCCCGCCGGTGGATCTACAACCGGAGCAAGGCCGGTCGACTCACCAACCACGGCAAATCCGGTAACGGACAGGCCCGTTGGGATCTCGCCGAGATCGACGCCTTGATCAAGAAATGAAACGGCCCCCGGGGAAGCGAACCGGGGGCCGTAACCGCCAACCGTTCGGACCCGCGAAGCGGTCGGCTACTCATCAACCAGAAAGAGGTAGCTCCAAATGCTACAGGAAAGCCCCGACAGTGAAACCCCGCCGCGCGGGTCCGGCGTGCGCGCTCACCGATTCGATCAGCCGTCACCCAACGTACCTGATGACGAACACCCCAGCGGCGAATTGGAACGTCTCATAGCAGAACACTGGGCGTCTGAAAGGGAACGCCTCCACAATCAGCGGCGTCGTGAACAACTCGTTTCCATTCAACTCCCCGAAGAGTTCTGGAACGCTCACCCGACACTCGTGGATATCCGGACGGCGGCACGGGCCCGTTTTCTCGGCCCGGACGCAGTTCTGGGGGCACTGCTCGCCAGGATGGCAGGCTATGTGAATCCGCAAGCTGTAAGCGTGGACACCGGCGTCTCTGACGCATCAACCCTGAATCTGCTTACGGCGGCAGTTGGCCCGCCCGGGGCCAGTAAGTCGGAGAGCTGCGCATTCTCCGGTCAGCTCATACCGGCCGCGCACTTTCCGTACGTGCAGCTCGGCAATGTGGGCTCCGGTGAGGGAATCGCGGAGACCTACATGGGTGACCTCGAAACCGGCGAAGTGGGCCGGAATGGGAAGCCGGTCACGGAAAGGCGTCAGAAGTTCTTTTCCGCCTTCCTGGAGGCCGACGAGGGGGAAATCCTGTCCAAGCTGGGAGAGCGGTCCGGGTTTACCCTGGGCGTCACCCTTCGAACTGCCTTCACCGGCGGGGCACTTGGCCAGAAGAACGCCAGCCGTGAACGGTCGCGCGACGTGCGCGGGTACGCCCTCGGGGTCTACATGGCGTTCCAGCCCGAAACGGTCCGCCCCCTGCTGGCCGAGAAGGCGCAGGGCACCCCGCAACGCGTGCTGTTCCTGTCGGCCACCGACCCCAACGCCCCGGACGTTCCCGTACAGAGCACCCTCCCCGGCACCGGAGAGGACGCCCAGAGGGCGCGTACTCCGTCGTGCGAGGAGTTGGCCCGACGGCTCACCGCGAACGCCCAGACGGCCGCCTGCGGCTTCCGGGTCCTCACCTTTCCTGCCGCCGTCGTTCAAGAGGTCCGGGCCGCCCGACTCGCCGGCCTGCGGGGCGACGCCCAGACGGACGGGCACCGAACCTACCTGCGGCTCAAGGTCGCGGCGCTGCTCACGCTGCTGCTCGACGGCGCGGCCGACCGGGTGCCGGTCGCGTACTGGGAGCTGGCCGGGCAGATGACGGCCACCTCGGAGGCCGTGAGGGCCCACCTCGAACGCGAGGCGGCAGCGGAGGTCAGGGCCGCTGCGGAGGCAGCGAGGCAGGCCCACGCCGACCGGGAGGTGTACGCCGACCATGAGCGGCACTACGCCCGGCTGCACCGGCTCGCCGAGCGCGTCCGGAAGTACGCGGCGGAGGCGGGACCGGAAGGCGTCAGCGTCGCCGGACGCGGCGGCCTGCGGACTCGGGTGGCGGCCAAGGAACGCGGTCTGCTCCCGGAGGCGCTGGAGTACGCCCAGGAACGCGGCTGGGTGACCGTGGCGGCGAGCGGTGATCACGTCCAGATCCGGCACCCGTAGATGTTGGAACTTTCCCGGTTGGAACTTCGCCGGCTGGAACGCAGGAAGCCCCATTTCCCAAGGCGTTGGAACGTTGGAACGGTTGGAACAAGGGGGGTGTCGCCCAGTGATTCACCCTCTACGTGAGTGAATTTTCTATTCTTATTCTTACTGGTCAGAGGCTTGTGTCGCTGAGAGTGAGGATTTGAGTACGAATTCGTTCCGTCCAGATCGACACCCCCCTTGTTCCAACTTCCAACGTTCCAACCACCCCCCTGGGCGTCCCGAACTGGACGCCCTACCCGAAAGGAACCACCATGACGACGATTCCCGACTTCCCTCCCGTTCCCGGCCCCGGTGAAATCGTACTCGCCGCGTTCGATCGCTACCCGCTTTCGGAGGACGACTGGGCGAGATTCCAGCGAGGCGTGGACACCTACACCAAGAATTGGCGGAAGGTCCTGAAAGCGCGCCAAGAGGCCGGAAGTGACGTCTATATCTCTCCCGTCTGGGAAAAGCCACTGTCCGAACAATTCGCGCACGAGGCCCGCCGGCTGCGGGAGATAGGGGCGCCCGAGTGGCCTCTCTGGGAGGCGCAGGCCCGAGAATTCGAGCTGAATGGAATGTGACTCGTATCACCATTCCCTTTTCTCGCTCTATCCCCCAATTCCGGGATATCGTGATAGGTGAGGCACGGGAACTCCTCATGGTGACGTACGCCCCCTCTCCCCCCTCCGGGTATTTCCCTCGTTTCCCCGTGGGAGCGGAGACCGACCAGGGGGCGTACGTTCTCCCGTCGGCTGGACGGCCGACCCCCGCGTTCCCGACTCCTCAACTTCCCCTGTAGCTGGGCGGCTACGCCGCAGCCGACGACTGGGCGGTCCTCGGATTGCGAATCAACATCACGCACTCCAGAAAAGGACCACTGTCATGGATTACCCCGCACTTCGCGCCGTTCAGGAAGAACTCACGGGCCTGATCAACGAGGCCACCACCGAGGACGGCGGATACGATCTCGCCAAGATCCGCAGCATTTCCGGCACCAACGCCGAAAAGCTCGCCAAGATCAAGGCTCTCAACGCCCGCGTCGCCGAACTCAAGGCGGTGGGCGAGGCCGCAGGCAACAGCAGCGGCTACCAGTCGGGCGACGGCGCACGGCGCCCCGAGGGGCGCGGCTTCCCCTCGACCAAGGGCACGGCCCCCAGCATCGGCCAGGGAGCCCGCCAGTGGGCCCAGGAGGCCGCCCAGACGCTCACCAAGGCTGCCGAGCAGCACGGCGTCAAGGCGCTCACCTCTGGGGCCGTGGACGCCCCCACGATGGTCCGCACCGGCCTGTTCGCCATGCCGTCGAACCCGGCCCGGCTGCTCGACCTCATCGTTGACCGGCAGCAGGTCCCCGGCAACGAGTTCGAGTTCCTGCGGCAGACCGTACGCACGGACAACGCCGCCGCTGTCGCGGACGCCGCCACCAAGCCCACGTCGATCTACACCGTGGCCTCGATCCAGGACCGCGTGAGGGTCTACGCCCACCTGTCCGAGCCGATCCCGCTGCGCCTCTTCGCCGACCACAAGGACCTGTCCGGGTTCCTGGAGTCGGAGATGTCCCGGGGCGTACTCGACAAGCTCGAAGCGGACATCGTGAGCGGTGCCGTGGCGGGAGAGAACGTCGTCGGCATCCTCAACACCTCGGGCGTCGGGGCGACCGCGTACACGGCCAGCGTGCCGGTCACCCTCCGCAAGGCCCGGACCGCGATGGAGAACGCCAACGAGGCCCCCACGGCCTGGGTGCTCAACCCGACCGACGCCGAGGGGCTGGACCTCCTCACGACGGCCGACGGCGAGTACCTGGTCGACTCGACGGCCTACGCGAACATCTTCGGCGACATCCCCAAGGTCATCTCGACAAGTGTCCCCGCCGGTACGGCACTTCTGGCCGACTGGTCCCAGTGCCGGCTGATCGTCCGGCAGGGCACCACGATCGACGCCGACCACTCCGGGGCCCTGTTCGACACCAACCGGGTCAAGCTCCGCGCAGAGGGCCGGTTCGGGTTCGCGGTGAACCGTCCGGCCGCCTTCCGGGTCATCGACCTGACTCCGTGACCGGGTAACGCCCCGAAATAGCCGGGGGCTCCCCTCAAAGGGCCCCCGGCTTCCGTATGACCCGCAGATTGGCGAACCGCCATGAAAACTGTGGGTGTTACCCAAGCCGAACTCCAACTGGGATACGCGTGCATGGACCGGGATCACTACGCAGCCCTGTATCCGGGCTCAACGACACACAGGCAGCTCGAAGCCGAGGTAACGCTGCGACGCAAGCTGCTGCCTCGCCTTCCTAGTCCAGCCGAACTGGACGCCTGCCGACGCACAGCGTGAACAGAAGACCAGGCTCGCGTGGGCGGTGGGATGCCAGGGTCCCGGCCCGCCCCTGGCCCAGCGCGGTGAGTAGGTGTACTGAACGGCTGCACCTGCTCACCGTTTGCGTGTGTGCCTCACCTCGACTCGAATGCAGCTCCGAACCCAAGCACTCAACCCTTTCGACCTCCATCATCCAGTCGCTAGGAACCGAACTGCGAACATTAAGGATTTCATGCAATTAGTGAATCAAAGTGAAAGAACTTCGATTCATCCGAGCGAACAGGCGCGTCGAGACAAGGCTTCACAGTGGCTGACGCTGTTAGCACGGGCCGACAGGACACCCGCATCAGGGAAAGGGGTGAACAGAAATGGCCAAGCGCAAGGAATCCCCTTACGGCGGCATGGATAACCGCCGAATCCACCACCACGGCCGACGGCCGGGACTGCACACGCAAGGCATACCGGCACACGGAACCGACAACCCCACCCCCATGCATAATCCGTGTATAGGTATGCGAGATCCAGGGGGGTGGGTATGCGGCGTATATGCAGGCCCGGACGACCCCCGCCCCTGTGAACCGTTTCTCTCCCTATTCGTCAGACTGACGCGAACGAGCTAAAAGTGCAGTTCAGAGGCGTGATCAACCTTGCTCGACAGGGCAGGGGGGTCCGACCGCCCGGCAGGGGTCCAGCAGGCTGCATATTTGCCGCATATTCATGCGATGCTGCATATTCACTGCATACTGGAGGTGCCGTTATGCGATGCGCCGAGTGCCGGAATCCCTTCTCTGGGCGAAAGGGCCAGAAATACTGCCGTGAGCCGGAATGCGTGCGGGCCCGCCGCGCCCGGATCTACCGCGAGTGGTACGCGAATGCTCGCGCCAATGGAATGCCGCCCCGGAAAACTGGAGTCGTTCCGTGTGTAGGCTGCGGAAAGCCCTGCATGGGCGGAAAGGGGAGCCTTCCGGAAGGGCAGAGGCGTTGCAGGGGCTGCCGGGGCCGAAAGGATGCTTAGGGGTATGTCGAAATCCCCATAGCTTTGAGGAATTCGCCAGAGTTTTCCCCGGGCTGGATGCCCAATCCGAGCTGGCCGAGGATGTAGAGAGCCCACTCCCTGTGCATCCTCTTCGGCCCAGCTTCGGTCGGCCACTCCTTTTCCTCAATGTAGTTGCTCACCGGGCGCTCATCGGCGATCTTATGAACCATCCGGCACAGCTCAGCGAACTGTTCCACTGTGATGGTCGGTCGATTCTCGGTCATGGGTCCATGATGCGTCCTGAATTACCCATCGGCACGCCGAGAGTGGCTTACAAAGCCGCCAGGGCTGCATCTATGCGGTCGCGTGCCGCTGCCCCGTAAACAGCGACCTGTGCCAGTTCCGCGAAGGCCCGTAGATAGGTGTGCACTTCGCCCGGGGCGGTGATGTTCACCTCCGCCGTGAGTGTTTCCACGGCTACCTGGGCGTCATCGAACGCGTAGAAGGCTTCCAGCGGCCAGACCGTACGCCTCGCCCCGAACGGGATGATCCCGAGGGACACGTTCGGGCGGCTCATGACCTCTTGCAGGTACCGGAGCTGGGCGGCCAGCTCGGGCCCGTCGCATACCTGGTAGTAGAGAACGGCCTCTTCGAGCAGCAGCCCGAACCGGTGGTTTCCCTCGTGGACGACGCGGGACCGGTTGAGGCGTGCCTGTACGGCGTCGGCTACGTCGTCAGGGGTGCCCTGGAAGGCCGTGATGGACCGCAGAAGTCCTGTCGCGTAGTCGGCGGTCTGGAGCATCCCCGGCACCACGTTGGAGGCGTACACGCGGAAGTGGGCCGTTCGCTCGTACAGCGGGACGGTCTTCTCGTGGACCCTCCGCATCCCGTCCCGGTGGATCTGCCGCCAGTGGACGTACATGGACTCGGCGGTACGGGACGCGGCGATCAGGTCGGCCGCCAGTTCCTCGGCCCCGCAGGCCCGGCACCAGGACCGAATGTCGGCGTCCGAGGGGGCCGTCTTGGCCCGCGCGATGCGGGAGGCTTTCGACTTGTGCCAGCCACACCGGAGGGCCAGTTCATGCCCGGTAAGCCCGGCGTCCCGCCGCATCTCGTCCAGACGGGCAGCTATGGCCGCACGGGCAGCCTGGGCAGTGGAGAGCGGAGACGTGGGCATGAACTGACTTCTCAGATGGCGTACTTATCGTGCGGCGTGGCCAGATCCCAGACGGCCTCGAAGGCGTCGGAGCACAGGCCGGCTGTCGCCTGATCTTCGGTCTGGTCGGTGTGGACCCAGCGTCCGTCACCGTCGAACACGTTGAACTGAACGATCTTCCCGTCGAACAGCCAGAAGTCGTTCCCGGGCAGCGCGAGACCGGACGCCAACCGGCGGGGAAGCCAACGGATCTCCTCACCCGCTGCGATGTTGGTGAAGGTGAAAGAGTGCTCGTAGCGGATGTACTCGCTGGGCGGCTCGCTCACGATGCGGGCCCGGCGCACCCGCACCCCCTTGGCGGTGACTTCCCGTACGAGGTCGAGCCAGGGCCGCCACCACGACTCGCGGTCGTCCGGGTCGAGCCGATGGCCCTGCCGCCATGCCGCGAAGCCCTCGTCCTCGTTGTCGACGGCGTACACGTCGCGCATCTCCAGATGGACGGCGGACCGCTCAGCCGACCGGATCAAGTCGGCAAAGCTACTCAGGCTTTGCGCCATCAAGTGCCTCCCTCAGCAGCGGAATCATGCGCTGCGGCAGCCGTACAACGCTCTCGTGAGCCGGAAGCGGACTGTCGTGGACGGTCCGGGCAGTCGTGTCGGCGTCGGCCGTCACGCCCTGAATGATGAGATCCTGCGTTTCCTCGTCCACCCACACGGCCGGGCAGCCGTGATCTCCGGACTCCGGGTCTTTCCCGACGAACCGTAGACGCATAGCCCCTCCTCAAGTCGAGCCGGGTTGCAGTTGGTTGCACGCAGCCTCACGCCGTCCAGGCTGGGGCGTCAAGGCTGCTCAGGGCCGACGTGCAACCGCGTGCAACTTCGTAGACCCGTGCCTTTTGCGCTCTCTACCGTCGGGGGCGGTTGCCCACATCTCCCGGGGAGCAGAACGCGATGCCGACACACAAGACCACGCAGGAACCGCCCATCGACCTCCCCGTGGGCTTCAACGCCTGGCTGCTGGACTGCGCCCCCGTGCCGGGCTGCGGGACATGTCAGACCCAATGGCAGAGCCTCAAGGCCGCCGAGGGGGCCGGGGACATCGGTCAGGCCGCCAAGCACGCCACGCAGATCCGCGATCACTCCGGGGGGCACCGCTGATGCCGATGGACATGCAGACCTACCGGGACGGGCGCAAGGCGGCCACGGACGCGGCGGAGGCCATCCGGGCCGCCCTGGCCGGGCTGGGCCTGCCGGAACGCGTGTGGGGCAGCGTACGGCCGATGGTGACGCACAGCGGGAAGCCGTACGTGCACCTCGGCATGGTGCGCGCCGACGCCGCCGAGCGGATCGCTGAGGCCATCCGAGCCGGCGCTCCCTGCGAGCCGTAACTCGCCTGCTGTGCCTCCCGGTTGTCAGTGCGCGGTGCGACAATCATTCGCATGCCCGATGCGCTGCACTCACTGGCCGACATGCTGGCCAACTCCGACGGTATGTCAGCTGACGAGGTTCATCGTCTTCGCTGCGAGAAGGTGCTTGGCACCACTGCGGTCCTTCTTCATCAGGATGGGGACGCCAAGGCCGTCGAACTGGCCGTCATGCTCGCTGAACTTGTGACGCTGGACTTGGAGTACAGCGAAACGGACTGGAACGTGGACTACTACGAGGCTCACCTGGAAGTGGAGCCTCACCTCGTACCGCAGTTCACGCAGGAAAACCTCGACCGGATCGAGGGAGCTATGCGAGCTGCGACGCGCAAGGATGCGTTTGAGATCAAGGATCTCAACGTGCGCCCGATCCTTCCGAGCGTGGGCCTCGACTGGAGACAGCAGCTCAAGGCGGCCAACGGTCCACGTCCCACGAATCAGGCGCGACGTGTGCGTGTAGAGCCACAGCATCCTGTAGAGGACGGGCTCCACTTCACGAATAAGTGGGAGCACAACGTGTACCAAGTCCTGAAGGAGCATCAGGCGCGACTCCCGGAGCACGAAACCATCGGGATCATGCCCCTTGCGGCGGTGCGAGTGCCCCGGCACACCTTCGAACCCGACTTCCTGATCACCTACAAGGGCCGCGCGGGGGTGATCGAAGTGGACGGCCCCCACCACGAGGGCCCCAAGCGAGCCTCCAACGATCACAGCCGAACTGATCTGCTGATCAACGCCGGGGTCGAGTGGGTAGCTCGTCTGGACGTGCGCGACACGACGCAGAAGGCTGAGGTGGAGAGGTTCGTCAGCAACTTCCTGGCACGCCTCACCCGGCGCTAGCCGTTCGCTCGCGTGCTTCCTGGGCGTCGATGACGCGCCGCATGAGGGCGTCCGCCCAGGTGCGCCGCTTGCTTCCTTCGGGGGCCTGCCACTTCATGGAGGGCAGGATGTCGGCCAGGGCGGCCAGGTCGTCTTGATCCATTTTGGCAATGGATGCGGAGAGGTCGAGCGCCATTTTGATCACCCTCTTGGTTGGGCTTTGCCTCTCGACGCTACGCCTCCATACCCCCTCTGACCAGGGGTTTTGGCGCAAACCTCGCGGGTAGCTTGCGCCGCCGCAAGGGCTGTCCGGGCTTGCGTGACCGGGAAGGGATCGGGACCGTCAGATGTGTGGCGGTACTGAGGTTTGACCGGCCGACGTGACCAGTAGTAGAAGGTAGTGCAGGGCACAGCGCTCGACGCTGGCCAGTGTTTTCGCAGGTGGGCACACCGCTCAGTGGCTCATACTTCGCGACTACCTCGACTAGGCCTCGGCCGCACGTCGACGAGGGCCCGGCCTCCTTCTGGAGGCCGGGCCCTCGTCGTGTGCGCGGAGTGCGTGCGCCCGACTACTGGATCACTCTGGGTGTTCCACGACCCTCCCAGTGTGAGGAGCGCGCATGCGCCGTCCCTACGCCCCGACGCTGGCCCTTGCGGCCGCCACAGCGGTCATATCACTGACGACCCCCGCTCTGGCATCCTCCGACAGCGTTGTCATAGGAAGCCGTCCGGTCAAGATCTCCGACAGTCCGTGGACGGTCGCGCTGTCCAGCCGTGACCGGTTCGGGGGTACGCGCGCGGGGCAGTTCTGCGGAGGAGTGGTCGTCGGTCCGACCACGGTCCTGACCGCGGCCCACTGCCTCGGCGAGGACGTGCTGGGGGAGCCGTCGCGCGACGGGAGCGATCTGAAGGTCATCGCGGGGCGCGGGGACCTGATGGCCCGCGACGGCAAGGAGGTCTCCGTACGCGACATCTGGGTCAACCCGCACTACGACAGTGAGACGAACGCCGGGGACTTCGGCGTACTGACCCTCGCCGAGCCGCTGCCGGCCGCCTCCGTGATCCGTATGGCCCCCGCGGGAGACCCGGCGTACCAGCCGGGGACCGTCGCCACGGTCTACGGCTGGGGTGACCTGACGGGCGGCGGCGACTACGCGAGCAGCCTGCGGGCCGCGGACGTACACGTGCTTTCCGACAAGGCCTGCGAGCGGGCCTATCCCGGCGACGACTCCGGCACCTACGACGCCGCGTCCATGGTCTGCGCCGGAGAGCCCACAGGAGGCCGTGACGCCTGCCAGGGGGACAGCGGCGGGCCGCTGGTCGCCCAGGGCCGCCTCATCGGCCTGGTGTCCTGGGGGAGCGGCTGTGGGCGCGCGGAGAGCCCTGGTGTCTACACGCGGGTCTCGGAGGCGGTCCACGCTCTGGAGAAGAGCCGCTGAGGGCTCTCGCCCCGATGCGATACGAGTGTGGGCGGTCACACCCTGTGTCCAGGGTGTGACCGCCCACTCACCGGCCTGTCGCCGGTACCCGCTCGTCGTTGATGCGAAGGGTCAGCGATCTTCGTCGTTGACGCTCTCGGGAACGGACGTGAGCCGCTCCGTCTCGTCCTGTATCTCAGCGGCGATCTTCTTGAGTTCCGGCTCGAACTTGCGACCGTGGTGGGCGCAGAAGAGCAGTTCTCCGCCGCTCAGGAGGACGACGCGCAGATATGCCTGGGCGCCGCAACGGTCGCAGCGGTCAGCGGCCGTCAGCGGGCTCGCGGGGGTCAGAACAGTAGTCACGTCGCCTCTTCTCTAGCTCGACGAGCTGTCGTACCAGGGTCAACATCCAACCAGGCCGAAAACGTTCCCGCTCGCGGCTTTTCCTCGAAATTTTCTTTCGGGGCGGCTGTCTGCTGCCGGGTGGCGGCGAATGAGCCGTATTGCGTGTCTTTGTGTCTGTACGGGTTCGCGCTGTCTGTCAGGTGTCGGTCCTCCCGGCTGGATTGCCGGTTGTTCATGAGGACGTGCCCGGAGCCTAAATGGTTCATGCCTCGAAGGGAACGTGATATGTACTTCACTCCTTCGAGGGATCGAACACTCATACGATCCTGGACTAGGGTGAGTTCGTGCGAGGGTGGTGCTACAACGGCTCTACCAGGCCTCGGTACCCTCTGAGCGGCGACCGAAGCCGGGCCCTTACCCAAAAGGGTCTCCCATGAAATTCAGCGAGGAGCGAACCGCGTGACCGCCGATACGTCCGTGCCGTCCACAGCGCTGCTGACCGGAGCAGACCGGGACGGTTCCAACTACACCGCGCGGCACCTGCTCGTCCTTGAGGGGCTCGAGGCAGTGCGGAAGCGCCCGGGCATGTATATCGGGTCGACCGACAGCCGTGGCCTGATGCACTGCCTCTGGGAGATCATCGACAACTCCGTGGACGAGGCCCTCGGGGGCTTCTGCGACCACATCGAGGTCATCCTGCACGACGACGCCTCCGTCGAGGTGCGGGACAACGGCCGCGGCATCCCCGTCGACGTGGAGCCCAAGACCGGCCTCTCCGGCGTCGAGGTCGTCATGACCAAGCTGCACGCCGGCGGCAAGTTCGGCGGCGGCTCGTACGCGGCCTCCGGCGGTCTGCACGGCGTGGGCGCCTCCGTGGTGAACGCGCTCTCCGCCCGCCTTGACGTCGAGGTCGACCGCAACGGCCAGACCCACGCCGTCAGCTTCCGCCGCGGCACCCCGGGAGCCTTCAAGGCCGACGGCCCCGACGCCGCCTTCGACGCCAGCGGCGGGCTGCGCAAGCTCAAGCGGATCCCGAAGACCCGCACCGGCACCCGCGTGCGCTACTGGGCCGACCGCCAGATCTTCCTCAAGGACGCCCGGCTCTCCCTGGAGCACCTCCACCAGCGTGCCCGCCAGACCGCCTTCCTGGTGCCGGGCCTGACCATCGTCGTCCGCGACGAATTCGGGCTCGGCGAAGGCGGCAGCAAGGGTGAGGAATCCTTCCGCTTCGACGGCGGGATCAGCGAGTTCTGCGAGTTCCTGGCCACCGACAAGCCGGTCTGCGACGTCCTCCGCTTCACCGGGCAGGGGACCTTCAAGGAGACCGTCCCGGTCCTGGACGAGCACGGCCAGATGACACCGACCGAGGTCACCCGTGAGCTGGGCGTCGACGTCGCCATGCGCTGGGGCACCGGATACGACACGACCCTGAAGTCGTTCGTGAACATCATCGCCACGCCCAAGGGCGGCACCCACGTCGCCGGCTACGAACAGGCCGTCGCCAAGACGATGAACGAGGTCCTGCGGACCAAGAAGATGCTCCGGGTCGCCGAGGACGACATCGTCAAGGACGACGCGCTGGAGGGCCTCACGGCCGTCGTCACCGTGCGTCTCGCCGAGCCGCAGTTCGAGGGGCAGACGAAGGAGGTCCTCGGGACCTCGGCCGCCCGCCGCATCGTGACGAACGTGGTGACCAAGGAACTCAAGGCGTTCCTGACCTCCACCAAGCGGGACGAGGCCGCGCAGGCGCGGGTCGTCATGGAGAAGGCCGTCGCCGCCGCGCGCACGAGGATCGCCGCCCGGCAGCACAAGGACGCGCAGCGCCGGAAGACGGCTCTGGAGTCCTCCTCGCTGCCCGCCAAGCTCGCCGACTGCCGCAGCGACGACGTCGAGCGCAGCGAACTGTTCATCGTCGAGGGAGACTCCGCGCTGGGTACGGCGAAGCTGGCCCGGAACTCCGAGTTCCAGGCGCTGCTGCCGATCCGGGGCAAGATCCTCAACGTTCAGAAGGCGTCCGTGACGGACATGCTGAAGAACGCCGAGTGCGGAGCGATCATCCAGGTCATAGGGGCCGGCTCCGGGCGGACCTTCGACATCGACGCCGCGCGCTACGGGAAGATCATTCTCCTCGTCGACGCCGATGTCGACGGCGCGCACATCCGGATCCTGCTGCTGACGCTGTTCCAGCGCTACATGCGGCCCATGGTCGAGGCGGGCCGGGTGTTCGCCGCGGTCCCGCCGCTGCACCGGATCGAGCTCAGTCAGCCCAAGAAGGGGCAGGACAAGTACGTGTACACGTACTCGGACCGTGAGCTGCGTGAGACGGTGCTGGAGCTGCAGCGCAAGGGCGTGCGCTACAAGGACTCGATCCAGCGGTACAAGGGTCTCGGTGAGATGGACGCCGATCAGCTCGCCGAGACGACGATGGACCCGCGGTTCCGGACGCTGCGCCGGATCAACATCTCCGACCTGGAAGCGTCCGAGCAGGTGTTCGACCTGCTGATGGGGAACGACGTGGCACCGCGCAAGGAGTTCATCTCCAGCTCGGCCGCGACGCTGGACCGGTCACGCATCGACGCGTAGCCCTCCGGGGTGCCACCGGGGTGCGGTGCCGCCCCGGTGGGTGGGTCGAGGCCGTGCCGGTGCATCAGCCCGTCGCTGTCGGGCGGAGAAGTGACCGTTAGTGGCGACGGCCATCGATGTACCGGCACGTCCCCTCGCGTGCGTCGCCGGGTGCGGATGCGTCGTGGTGGCCCGCCCTTCTGGACGACTGCGGGTCCGCGGTCGTGAATGTCAGCCCTGGCCGGGGAAAGTTTCAGCCCCTCCGGCGTTTGAGGAGCGGGGTCTGGGGCGGAGCCCCAGGTACGGGTTGGGTAGGGGCGGAGGGGGCGAATCAAGTCCTTCGGGCGCCGCGCCTGGGCTGGGTGTGCGGGATGGGTCCACCCGTGGGTGGAGAGGCGGGGGGACGGAGGATCCACCCGGGGTCCACCCCGGCGCCGATCTGCCGAGAGCGCGATGTCCGTAGCGTCGATGGGGTCGGCAGCGCTCGCTGCGGACACCCGTCTCTCGCACACGGAGGCCCCGCATGCCCGGGCTCATGAACACCGTGGTGATCCTCGCCGTCGCCGCAGTCGTGATCACCCGCCAGTTCACCGCACAGCGCATCGCCTCCGACCGCCGCTGGTGGCTCGTGCCCGCCGTCCTAGCCGTCCTGGCTCTGCGCGAGCCCGGCGTGATCGACCCGCACCACCAGATCGAGGCGTCCCTCCTCCTGGGCGCGGAAATGGTGACGGCGGTGGCCATAGGAGCCGGATGGGCGTGGACGACCCGCATATGGGCGGAGCCGGACGGCGCCGTGTGGAGCAGGACCACCAAGGCCGGAGCGGCGGTCTGGGCCGCAGGCATCTGTCTGCGCCTGGGCCTGTTCGGCATAGGCGCCTTGCTCGGTGTCCACCAGAACTCCTCGGCCCTGATGCTCGGCCTGGCGGCCACCCTGCTGGTCCGCTCCGGGCTCCTGAACCGTCGGGCGCAGTCCCTGCGACCGACGGTGACGAGGCAGAGCCCGACGTACGGTGACGGTGTCGGCCGCGTCCTGCGGAAGGAGCGCCTGTGACGGACAACGCCTGGATGCGCTGGCCCTCTCGAGAAGCACTCTCGCGCGAGGGCGTGCACAAAGCCCGCCGCACGCTCGCCCGGGTCACCCGCGTCATCGTCCTGGCCCTGCTCATCGCGACGACACTCACGAACCCGGACCTCGACGGCTGGGCTCTTGCCGGGGGCATCACCGGGATCGTCCTGTGCGGGATCCTCGCCTGGGGACTCTGGCGGACGACATTGGAGCATCGGCTGCTGCCGTCCCTGGTGCTGCTCGCGCTGCTCCTCGCGGTCGCGGCCGCGGGGCACCACGCGGGCTTCCGGGTCCCGGCGCTCGTCCTGCTGTGCGGGTGCGCCGTCTCCGCCATCGAAAGGCTGCCCCTCGCGGCGGCCCTGCCGGTCACGGCGGTGGCGCTGGGCGCCTACGCGGCGTTCGACGACGACGCCTGGCTGACCACCGCGGCCACCGCCGTGGGCCTGGCGCTCGCGGGATACGTGCTGCGCCTCGATGCGGAGGCACGGGCGGGCGCGCAGCGACTGCTGGCCCAGGAGCGCGCTGCTCGCGCGGCCGAGGCGGAGTCGGCGGCCCTCGCGGAGCGAGCGCGGATAGCCAGAGAGATCCATGACGTCCTGGCCCACAGCCTGTCGGCACAGCTCGTGCATCTGGAGGCGGCCCGACTGCTCATCGAGAGAGGAGCGGACCGGGAGGCCGTCCTCGAACGGGTGGTGGCGGCACGGGGGATGGCCCGCGAGGGGCTTGCGGAGACCCGGCAGGCACTCTCCGCGCTCCGGGGCGAGATGACTCCGCTGGAGGACTTCCTCGGCGAACTGGTGGCCACCGCCGACCGCGCCGGTGTGACGGTGACCGGTGAGCGCCGGTCGCTGCCGGCGGAGGCCTCCCAGGCGGTGCGCCGCGTCGCGCAGGAGGCGCTGACGAACGTACGCAAACACGCTCCGGGGGCCGCGGTGCAGATCCTGCTGGACTACGGCGAGGGCGAAGTGACGCTGGATGTACGGGATTCGGGTGGAAAACCGGGCGAACTCGGCGGTTCGGGAGCCGGGTACGGTCTGCTGGGCATGCGGGAGCGGGCGGAACTGCTCGGCGGATCGCTGGATGCCGGACCGGACGAGGAGGGGTTCGTGGTGACGTTGAAGGTGCCGGCATGACCGAGCGGGAGGAGCGCAGGGGACCGGCGCGGGTCGTGGTCGCGGACGACCAGACGGTCGTGCGCGAGGGCATCGTGATGCTGCTGGGGCTGCTGCCCGGGATCGAGGTCGTCGGAGCGGCCGGTGACGGCGCCGAGGCGGTGAAGTTGGTGGCCGAACTCGCCCCGGACGTCGTGCTGATGGATCTGCGGATGCCCCGCTGTGACGGGGTCGAAGCGACCCGGCGTATCCGTGCCGAGCACCCCGGCACCCAGGTCGTCGTGCTCACGACGTTCGCGGACGACGAGTCGCTGTTCCCCGCGCTGCGTGCCGGCGCCCGCGGCTATCTGACCAAGGACGCGGGAGGCGACGAGATCGTGCGGGCCGTGGAGAGCGTGCTCTCCGGGGACGCGGGGCTCTCGCCGAGCGTCCAGCGACGGCTGCTGGAGCGGCTGTCGGCCCCGGAACCGGAGCCCGCACCGCCCCCGGAGGCCCCGGACGGGCTCACCTCCCGCGAGGCGGAGGTTCTCGTGCTGATCGCCGAGGGCTTCAGCAATCATGAGATCGCTCGCAAGCTCCATGTGTCCACGGCCACGGTGAAGACCCACATCAACAATCTCTTCGCGAAGGCGGGTCTCAAAGACCGTGCACAAGCGGTCCGTTATGCCTATGGGAAAGGTCTCGTACGGCCGCCCGCGGGTTGAAGTCACCTGATGGGGTGAAGAGCGCGAAGACAGGAGTCGGGGAGTCCTCCGATCTGCACATCCTTGGGCACGCGGCAGAAACGGGTCGCGGACAAGGAGAGTTCGGTGGACAAGCACGACGGCGGCGACACGGGGGAGGTCCGGTTCGACGACCCCTGGTACGACGCGCTCGCTTCCGGCTGGGGCGAGCTGGACGGCACGGGTGCGCTCGCTCCCACCGTGCCGGCCGCCCGCTCGGAGCACGAAGGCGGCACGAGCGAGGCCGCCCTCGTCTACCTGGAGGTGCAGCGCAGCGCCGCCTTCCAGGAGGTACGCGGCCGGTACCGCCGGTTCGTGATTCCGGCCGTCGCCGTCTTCTTCCCCTGGTATGTGGGTTATGTGGTGGCCGCGACCACCGCGCCGGGGTTCATGGCCCGTCCTGTCGCCGGTGCGGTGAACGTGGCCCTGCTCGCGGGACTCGGACAGTTCCTCACGACGTTCCTGCTCGCCTGGGCGTACGCACGCCATGCGCGGCTGCGCCGGGACCGGGCCGCGCTCGAACTGCGCTGGGACACCCAGGAGATGACGCGGAACGCCAGGGGTGGTGAGCGGTGAGCGGCCACCATCAGACCCTGGCGCTTCTGCTGTTCAGCGCGTTCGTCGCGGTGACGCTGGCCATCACGACGTGGGTGAGCCGCAACCGGCACGGTTCGGCGGAGGAGTTCTACGCGGGCGGGCGGTTGTTCTCGCCGATGGAGAATGGTTTTGCCCTCTCCGGCGACTACATGTCGGCGGCTTCCTTCCTCGGTGTCACGGGACTTATCTCCTTGTACGGCTACGACGGTCTGCTGTACGTCGTGGGCTTCCTGGTGGCCTGGCTGGTCGTTCTCTTCCTCGTCGCCGAACTGGTGCGCAACTGCGGACGGTTCACGCTCGCCGACGTCGTCGCGGCCCGGATGGACGAGCGGCCGGTGCGGATCGCCGCCGGGACGTCCTCGGTGGTGGTGTCCGTGCTGTACCTGGTGGCGCAGATGGTCGGCGCGGGCAGCCTCGTCTCGCTGCTGCTGGGAGGCACGAGCGAGGCGGCGCGCAACTGGACGGTGATCGGTGTCGGCGCGCTCATGGTGATCTACGTGTCGATGGGAGGGATGCGGGCGACCACCTGGATCCAGATCGTCAAGGCGGTTCTGCTCATCGGCGGGGCCATCGCGCTCACCGTGCTGGTCCTGATCCGGTTCCACGGCGACATCAACGAACTGCTGCGTGCCGCCGCGGGGCGCAGTGGCCACGGCAAGGACTTTCTCGCACCCGGGCTCAAGTACGGCGCCGACTGGACGGCACGCTTCGACTTCATGAGCCTCGGACTCGCGCTCGTGCTCGGTACCGCCGGGTTGCCGCACATCCTGTCGCGCTTCTACACCGTGCCGACCGCGCGAGCCGCCCGGCGATCCGTGCTGTGGTCGATCGGGCTCATCGGCGGCTTCTACCTGATGACGATCGTGCTGGGCTTCGGCGCGGCCGCCGTCGTCGGTCCCGAGGCGGTACGCGGATCGAACGCCGCGGGGAACACCGCCGTTCCGCTGCTGGCCCTGGATCTGGGCGGCGGGGTCAACTCCACAGGAGGGACGGTCCTGTTCGCGATCGTCGCCGCCATCGCCTTCGCCACCATTCTCGCGGTCGTCGCCGGAGTCACCCTGGCGTCCTCCGCGGCCGTGGCCCACGACCTGTACGGCTCGTTGCGGCGCCGCCGCGCGAAGCCACGCGGCGAGGTCACGGTGGCGCGCGCCGCGTCGGTCGGCATCGGCGTGATCGCCATCGGCCTCAGTCTGCTCGCCCGCGACCTCAACGTAGCCTTCCTGGTCGGGCTCGCCTTCGCCGTGGCCGCCTCGGCGAACCTGCCGGTGCTGCTCTACTCCCTGTTCTGGCGGTCCTTCACGACGCGCGGAGCCGTGTGGGCCGTGTACGGCGGCCTGGTGCCGGCGATCGTGCTCGTGCTGCTGTCGCCCGTGGTGTCGGGCAGTCCCGAATCGCTCTTCCCGGGTGTGGACTTCCAGTACTTCCCGCTGCAGAACCCGGGCCTCGTGTCGATTCCGCTGGGCTTCGTCGCCGGCTGGCTCGGCAGCGTCATCTCGGCCGAGCCGCCCGACGAGGCCAAGCACGCGGAGATCGAGGTCCGCGCGCTCACGGGCGCCGGGGCCGTCTGACGGGGTCACGAGCGTCGCGCACGACCGGCCCTGAGGGGGCACGACTCCGGCGATCCGTGGTCGGGAGAGTGCCGGCTCAGGGCGCCACCCACGCGTAGCGGTGTTCCGGGCGCCCCGTGTCGCCGTACTTGAGGGAGAGGCGCAACCGTCCCGCTTGTTCCAGATGCCGCAGATAGCGCTGGGCGGTGGATCGGCTCAGGCCGGTCTCGGAAGCCACCTCATGGGCCGACAACGGCTGGCTCGCCTGGTGCAGCACATCGCAGATCAGGTCCGTGGTCGGCTCCGAGTGACCGCTGGGCAGCCCGGGAGAGGACGGCGCGGGGGCCGTGCGCAGGGCCCCGAAGATCCGGTCGACCTGCTCCTGGCCCGTCACATCGCGGCCGCCCACCCGTTCGACGGTACGGCGCAGCGCGGCGTACGAGTCGAGGCGGGTGCGCAAGGCCGTGAACGTGAACGGTTTGATCAGGTAGTGCAGGGCACCCAGACGCATCGCCGCCCGTACGGTGGCCACGTCGGCGGCCGCGGTGATCATGATGACGTCGGTGCCTTGACCGTTCTCCCGCATCCGGTGGACGAGTTCGAGCCCCGTCCGGTCCGGCAGGTAGTGGTCGAGCAGCACCAGATCGACGGGAGTGCGCTCGATCGCCGCCAGAGCCTGGGCGGCACTGTGCGCGCGGGCGGTCACCCGGAATCCGGGAACCTTGCTCACGTACCTCGCGTTGATCTCGGCGACGCGGAAGTCGTCGTCCACGACCAGGACGTCAATCATCGGGCCTCTTTCTCTCAAGGCCTGGGCGTATGTTGCGCCCGTGTTTCGGCTCCGCTGTTGTAGCGCGAGCAAAATGAGCACAACAGACCCTTGCGAGCAGAAGAACGCCTTGCGCCCACAAGACTGATGCCGTGGCCCGCATCACATCTACGGTCCCGGCCATGAGCACAGACACCAGCCCCGCCATCGAGCTGCGGGGCGCGAGCAAGATCTTCAAGACCCCGTCGGGGGGTTTGCACACAGCCGTCAGGGAGCTTGACCTGACCGTAGGCCGCGGTGAGTTCGTGGCCGTCGTCGGCCCGACCGGCTGCGGGAAGTCCACCACGCTGACTCTGGTCAGCGGTCTTGAGGAGCCCACCGAGGGCGAGGTCCTGGTCGCCGGGGAGCCCGTCGCCGGCGTCGGAGACAAGGTCGGCTTCGTCTTCCAGCAGGACGCCACCTTCCCCTGGCGCACGGTGCTGTCCAACGT
Source organism: Streptomyces sp. NPDC001914 (assembly GCF_042891215.1). Taxonomy (NCBI): domain Bacteria; kingdom Bacillati; phylum Actinomycetota; class Actinomycetes; order Kitasatosporales; family Streptomycetaceae; genus Streptomyces; species Streptomyces sp. NPDC001914. Next base: position 403,006 of record NZ_JBIASW010000006.1, on the reverse strand, counting down.
GATGGCGGGGCCCCGGTTCCGTGGTGTGCCCAAGGCCGAGGCGAAGGAACGGGCCCGGGAATGGCTCGCCCGGGTCGGGCTCGCCGCCTTCGAGGACCGGTACCCGCACCAGCTCTCCGGTGGGCAGCGCAAGCGTGTCGCTCTCGCCGCCACCTTCGTCAACGACCCCGAGATCCTGCTGATGGACGAGCCCTTCTCGGCGCTCGACGTGCAGACCAGGGCGCTGATGTCCGACGAACTGCTCGAACTGTGGGAAGGCACGGGCGCCTCGGTCGTCTTCGTCACCCACGACCTGGAGGAGTCCATCGCCCTCGCCGACAGGGTCGTCGTGATGACCGCCGGCCCCGCCACCGTGAAGCAGGTCTTCGACATCGATCTGCCGCGGCCGCGCAAGGTCGAATCGGTGCGCCTCGAGCCGCGGTTCATCGAGATCTACCGCGAGATCTGGGAGTCCCTCGGCGAAGAGGTCCGCATCACCCGCGAAAGGGGTGCCGCTCATGTCGCCTGAGGTTCTCAGCGCTCCGGTCGTCGACACGGCCAAGACGCCGGGCCGCGCGCACTCCCGTGCCCGTGCCGCCCGCAGACGCAAGATCGTGGTCGCCGCCGCCCGGGTACTGCTCCTGGTCGCCGTGCTCGGACTGTGGGAGGTGCTCTCGCGGGCCAAGGTCATCGACCCGTTCAACTTCTCGATGCCTTCGAAGATCTGGGAGCAGATCCAGACCTGGGTGATGCACGGGACCGCGCTCGGTTCACTCGGCGAGCAGATCTGGTACACGCTTCACGAGGCGCTGCTCGGCTGGATCATCGGTGTGGTCGCCGGCGTGCTCTTCGGAATCGCGCTGGGGCGCATCACCTTGCTCGCGGACATCCTTGGTCCATACATCAAGGTCCTCAACTCCATACCGAGGATCGTCCTCGCACCGATCTTCGTGATCTGGTTCGGGCTCGGACCGGCGTCCAAGGTCGCCTCGGCCGTGGTGCTCGTCTTCTTCCCGGTGTTCTTCAACGCCTTCCAGGGCGCCCGGGAGGTCGACCGGAACCTGGTGGCCAACGCCCGGATCCTCGGCGCGAGCGACCGCAGGGTGACGCTGCAGGTCGTCATCCCGTCCGCCACCTCGTGGATTTTCACGAGCCTCCATGTCAGTTTCGGGTTCGCGCTCATCGGCGCGATCGTCGGCGAGTACATCGGGGCCACCAAGGGCATCGGCCTGCTCGTCGCGCAGTCGCAGGGCACCTTCAACGCGGCGGGGGTGTACGCGGCGATGGTCATCCTCGCCGTCGTCGCCCTGCTCGCCGAGGGACTGCTGACGTTCGGCGAACGCCGCATCTTCCGCTGGAAGCCGTCGGACTCCGACCGCTGACCCCGCGCGCCCGCAAGCAACGCAGGCCCTCTCTCTGACCCACGTACGAGCCGCCCGTACGCACCATCTCGCCCGTACGCACCATCCCGCCGTACGCACGGCCTCCCTCCCTCCCTTCACAAGGACGTGAACCACCATGCGCAAGACCGCCAGATACTCCGCGCTGGCAGCCGCCGGTCTGCTCGCCCTCTCCTCGCTCACCGCCTGCGCCAACGACGCGGCGAGCACCACGGCCGACTCCGGCAGCGGCGGGGGTGGCGGCAAGGGGGAGCACGTCAAGATCATGGTCGGTGGGCTCGACAAGGTCATCTACCTGCCGGCGATGCTCACCCAGCGGCTCGGCTACTTCGAGGACGAGGGTCTGAACGTCGAACTCCTCAGTGAACCCGCCGGTGTCCAGGCCGAGACGGCACTCGTCTCGGGACAGGTCCAGGGAGCCGTCGGCTTCTACGACCACACACTCGACCTCCAGACCAAGGGCAAGGCGGTCGAGTCCGTCGTGCAGTTCTCCCACGCGCCGGGCGAGGTCGAGATCGTCTCCGACAAGCGTGCGGGTGAGATCACCTCACCCAAGGACTTCAAGGGCAGGAAGCTCGGCGTCACCGGGCTCGGCTCCTCGACCGACTTCCTGACGAAGTACCTCGCCGTCAAGAACGGCGTGAAGGTCAGCGAGTTCACTCCGGTCGCCGTCGGCGCGGGACCGACGTTCGTCTCCGCCCTCGAGAAGGGCGCCATCGACGGCGGCATGACGACGGACCCCACCGTCGCCACGGTCATGGAGAAGAACCTCGGCAAGGTTCTCATCGACATGCGCACGCCCGAGGGCTCACAGAAGGCGCTCGGCGGGCCGTACCCGTCGTCAAGTCTGTACATGCAGACGGACTGGGTCAACGGTCACAAGGAGACGGTCCAGAAGCTGGCCAACGCCTTCGTGAAGACCCTCCGATGGATGGCGGATCACAGCGCCTCGGAGATCGCCGCCAAGATGCCCGCCGACTACTCCCAGGGAAACCAGACGCTGTACGCGGGGGCGATCGGGAGCACGCTGCCCATGTTCACCGAGGACGGCGTGATGCCCGAGAACGGCCCCGAGACCGTCGAGAAGGTCCTCAAGGCGTTCAACCCGAACATCAAGAACGCCGATGTGGACCTGAGCAAGACGTACACCACGGAGTTCGTGAAGAAGGCGGCCGGCTGACCCTCCCCGCCGAGAAGGCACAGAGCCGCCCCGCCGCGTGTACGACCGTGCTCCCCCGCCGGTCGTCCACGCGACGGGGCGGCCGTTGCGGCTCCGGCCAGAACCTCAGCCGCGGGTTGACCGTACATAGCGGTGCTCCGGGCGCCCCGCGTCGCCGTAGCGGAGGGTCAGACACGCCTGCCCCGTACGCTCCAGGAGCTTCAGATAGCGCTGCGCGGTCTGCCGGCTCAGTCCGGTCTCCGCCGCTACCTCCTGGGCCGACAGCGAGCCCTCGGCGTTCAGCAGCGCGCGCCGTACGAGTTCGGCCGTCGCGGGGGAGTGCCCCGTGGGCAGGTCGGGCACCGCACCCGCCGCGAGCGTCCCGAAGATCAGGTCCACATCCGACTGCTCGGCCATGCCGCCGCGGTCGAGCGCGCGTCGCAGATCGGCGTACGCCTCCAGTTTGTCCCGCAGTCCGGCGTACGAGAACGGCTTGACCAGGTAGTGAAGTACGCCCTGCCGCAACGCCGCCCGGACGGTCGCGAGGTCTCGCGCGGCGGTCACCATGATCACGTCGATCTGATGACCCCGCCGACGCATCTCCTGGACGACCGCGAGACCGGAATCGTCCGGCAGATGGTGGTCCATGAGGACCAGGTCCGGATGCGGCAGTTCCTCGATCCGGAGCAGCGCCTCGGCCGCGCTGTGCGCCTGCCCCGCGACACGGAAGCCCGGCACCCTCTCCACATAGGCGGCGTTGACGCGCGCGACCCGCGTGTCGTCGTCCACGACCAGGACGTCGATCATTCCGACTCCCCGTCGCGGTCTCCGGCGTGCCGGCCGTCCCCGGTGTTCTCGGCATTCCAGGTGTTCCTGGCGGCGCCTGTGCCTTCCGTGTACCGGGATTCTCCGATGGCGTCCTCCGAGGCCAACGACGGGTCCGTCAGCGCCTCCGGCAGGACGACCGTGAACTCCGCGCCGCCGCCTTCAGCGTCGGTCACCTCCGCGCTGCCTCCTTGCCGCTCGGCGAGGCGCCGCACCAAGGAGAGCCCGATGCCGCGCTTGCCGTGAGCCGGCGGCTGCTTCGTACTCCAGCCGTCCGTGAAGACCAGCTCCCGCCGCTCCTCGGGGACGCCGGGCCCGGTGTCCCGTACCCGCAGTACGGCGGTGCGTCCCTCGGCGCGCAATTCGACCTCCACGCGCGCGTGCGGCGTGCCCGCGACGGCGTCCAGCGCGTTGTCGACGAGGTTGCCTACGACGGTGACGAGCCCCCGCGGGTCGACCAGCCGGTCCGGCAGCAGTGTCCGGTCCGAGATCCACAGCGCCACACCCCGCTCGGCCGCAACCGTCGCCTTGCCGACGAGGAGCGCGGCGAGCAGCGGATCGTGGATCTTCTCGGTGACCTGTTCCGCGGTGACCCTGTGGTCGCCAACCACCTCCCCGACAAACTCCATGGCGTCGTCGTACATCTCCAGTTCGAGCAACCCCAGGAGCGTGTGCATCCGGTTGGCGTGCTCGTGGTCCTGTGCGCGCAGGGCGTCGATCAGGCCGTGCGTGGAGTCGAGCTCGCGGCCTAGCTGCTCCAGCTCGGTCCTGTCGCGCAAGGTGGCGACAGCGCCCCCGTCCTCGGTGGGCATCCGGTTGGCGACCAGGACCCGCTGGCCGCGGACGGTGAGCAGGTCCGTGCCGGTGACGCGGCCTGCCAGCACGTCCGTCGTGCGACCCGGGCCGAGCGCGTCGTCGAGGGGCCGTCCGACGGCCTCGGCGCCCACGCCGAGCAGCCGCTGCGCCTCGTCGTTCAGCAGGCGTACGCGACCGCCGCGGTCCAGGGCGACCACACCCTCCCGGATGCCGTGCAGCATCGCCTCACGCTCTTCCAGCAGCGCAGAGATGTCGGAGAAGGCCAGGTCACGGGTCTGTCGCTGGACCCTGCGGGAGATGAGATAGGCAGCCAGCGCACCGACGGCCATGGCCCCGCCCGCGTACGCGAGCAGCCCCGGGATCGCGTCGATCAGCCGGGCCCGCACACTGTCGTACTTGATCCCGACGGACACCGCGCCGACGATCCGGCCCGTGGCGTCACGCAGTGGCACCTTGCCCCGTGCGGAGCGCCCGAGGGTTCCGGTGTCGATCTCCATGACGTCCCTGCCGGCCAGGGCCTGCTGCGGGCTCGTCGAGACCGGTTCGCCGATCCGCGCGGGCTGCGTGTGCGACCAGCGGATGCCTCGCGTGTCCATCACGACGACGTACTCGGCGTCACTCGCCTTCCGTATCCGCTCGGCCTCGGCCTGCACGGGGCCGGTCCTGGAGGGGGCCGTCCCGAGGACGTCCACGGCGATCTGCGGCTGGGCGGCCGTGGTCTGGGCGATCGCGAGAGCGCGCCGCATGGCCTCGTCGTCCAACTGCGCGCTCAGTGGTGCCAGGAACAGCCCAGTGGCCAGGACCGCCACTCCCGCCGCGATCGCGATCTGCATCAACATCACTTGGGCGAACACCCGCCGCGGCAGACCGAGGCGCAGTCGTCGTGCGAGGGGAGTGGGGCTCATGCCCACGACCGTACGGCGGCGTCCGTGTCCCTCCACAGAGAGTGTGGTGTGGATCTCTTGATCAATGGATGAGACGGCCGTGAGACGAGCGCACCGCCCGGATGCGCGGCGGGTACCTGATCGTGCTGTTTGCCGTGTTCCGGCCCGGTCGAACCTGGGGCCGGGTGTCAGCAGGCCACGGCGACAGCCGTCTCCTCGAGCTGCCGGACGGCCACCACGTCCATCCGCGCGGGTGAACCGAGTGCCGAACCGCAGCTCTCCGGGCGGGGCGGCAGCGAGGCACCCCGCGCGACGACGACCCGCCACAGCCGGCCGTCGGAGTGGGCGACGGTGACGTCCCAGCGCGGCGCGGCGCCGTCGGTGCGGATCACCGTCAGCACATCGGCGGCCTGCTCGCCCGAAGCCGTCCGTACGGCCAGCTCGGCGGCCTGGCCGGGACGTTCCCAGGCGGAGTTCCCGCGACACCCCTCGGTGACGACCCGGCCCTCCCGGACGCCCTGGAGGATCTCCTTGACGGCATGGGCCTCGGCACGACCGTACGCGTACCCGTACGGCAGGACCAGCACCGTGGGAGAGAACCGGTGACCACCCAGATGAGTGACCTCCCAGATGCCTCCGACGCCGGAGGCGGCCAGTTCCGCGGCCAGGGGGCGTCCGAGCAGGGCGCAGCAGCGGTCGCGCTTGCCGTTGGTGCACACGAGGGCCAGCGGATCGCCGGTGTGCGGCCGTCCCCCGAGAACCTCGTCGAAGGAGCGCGGATCACCCGCGCCGAGGGCCGGGAAGTCGAGGTCGAGCAACTCTCCGGGATCACGCGTCATGGCGCTGTGCACCCAGGCGTTTCCCGGGGTGGTGTGGGCCACGTACACCTGCCGTTCGGCGAGCACGTCGCAGTCCGCATGGCGGCCGGGGCGCCGGATGAGCGCGATCCGCACCCCTGTGGCCTCCGCCGCCCTTTCGAGGGCACGGCCGACCGCGGGATCCAGGTGGCTCGAAGTGAGCGCCTTGGCACCCCAGGGTCCGGGCTGCTCGATGAGCAGCCATGTCCTCGCAGTGGCCGCGGTTCCGGAAAACGGCTCGTCGAGCTGCCGCGACACAGTCGTGCACGTACTCACAGAGGTGAGCCTAACCTGACTTCGCCCGGGGCGACTTCCCGCCGTCCGTAGGGGGCGCGCCAGGGGGTATCCCGGCGCGTAGCCGGGCGGGTGGAAGCGCGGATGGGGAAAGGGTCGCCTGGAGGGCGCGCACGGGCCCATTTCCTGCGCCCGGCGCGCGCCGGTTACCGGGGGACCGGCCGGGGCGGCCGTTCGCCCACGTAGTGGCCGCTCGGCCGCATCCGCAAGGGGCGTTCCGCGTACTCCTCCAGGGTGTGGGCGATCCAGCCCGCCGTCCGGGCGACGGCGAAGATCGTCTCTCCCGCCGAGGCCGGCATCTTGGACGAGACGGTGAGAACGGCCAGCGCGAGATCGACATTGGCGTGCAGCGGGGTGTGCCGGGCGGTGGTGGTGACCACGTCGCGGGCGGCGGCCAGGGCGGGCTCCGCGCCGGGAACGTCCTCCAGGAGGGCGAACAGGGCACGCGCGCGTGGGTCCTCGCCCGGGTAGAGCCGATGACCGAGCCCGGGGACACGGCGCCCGGCGCGCAGTTCGTCGGCGACCACGGGGGCGGCGGTGCCCTGGTCCAGAACGTCCAGCAGCAGCCGGTGCGCGAGCCCGCTGGCAGCCCCGTGCAGAGGCCCTTCGAGGACGCCGAGGCCCGCCGACACGGCCGCGTAGGCGTGGGCGCGGGCCGACGCCGCCACCCGGACCGCCAGTGTCGAGGCGGCCAGGTCGTGGTCGACGAGCAGCCCGAGTGCCGTGTCCAGCACGCGCAGTGACGGATCGTCGGGAGTGCGTCCGCTGAGCCGTGCCCACAGCCGGTGGGCCAGTGGGCCTACGTCACGGTGATCGTGCCGCACGGTCGGAAGCGCGGCGACGAGGGTGGGGATGAGGGTGCGCCCGGTGCCGAGTACGGCGCTCTCGGAGAGGTCGAAGCGCAGCGGGTCGGAGGCCGCCGCGGCGATCGCCGCGACGCGCAGCCGGTCGGTCGGGCCGCTGTGCTCGGGCAGCGCGTCGACACTGCGCCGGGCGGCCGCCACGGCTGCCTCGGGGGCGGTGAACGTGACGCCGGGGCGCAGTTCGCCGGTCCACAGCCATTCGGCGATCTCCTCGAAGGAGTACCGCGCGGCCAGTTCCGTCGCGTCGACGCCACGGAAGTAGTACCGGTCCTTGTCGATCAACGTGATGCTGGTGCGGACGGAGAGCTCGCCGCCACCGCCCGAACTGCCGCCGCCCTCACGCCGGTTGCGCCGGGCGAGGGCCTCGACCTCCTTCGGGTCGAACGTGCTGCCACGCCCTCCCGGCTCCCGCCTGCTGCTGAGCTGACCGCGGCTCACATACGCGTACACGGTCTCGGGCTTCACGCCGAGCAGTTCGGCGGTCTCCTTGGTGCTGAGCCGTCGGCCCTCGTGTGCAGGTCCTGCCGCTTCTCGATCCCTCATGAGCGCCACCGTATCTATGGATCAGCATATTGATCGAATCAATATTGACAGTCTTAGAGTCAAGCATGGACAGTCGAATCAAGTCCAGGGAGGAAACATGCCGATCAACCAAGCCGCGTCCACTGCGTCCAGTGCTGCCCATGCGGCTGCACAAGTGCCTGCCGATGTCCCGCGCGGTCTCGCCGGCGTCGTCGTCACCGACACCGAGCTGGGTGACGTCAGGGGGCTGGAGGGCTTCTACCACTACCGCCAGTACTCGGCCGTCGACCTCGCGCGGTCCTGCGGCTTCGAGGAGGTCTGGCATCTGCTGGCCCACGGCGAGCTGCCCGACGAGGCCCGCCGCGCCGCCTTCACCGAGCGGACCGCGCGGCTGCGCCGGCTGCCGGACGACGTACGAGCCGCACTGCCCGCCATCGCGGCGGCGACCGGGGCGTCAGGACCCCTGGCCGGACTGCGCACCGCCTTGTCGCTGCTCGGAGCCTCGCTGGGGTTCCGTCCGGTGTACGACATCGACGCCGGGCGCCGCCGTGACGACGGCCTTGCGGCGACGGCGGCGGTGCCGACCCTGCTCACCGCGCTGTACCGGATCGGGCAGGGGCTGGATCCTGTCGAGCCGCGTGAGGACCTGGGGTACGCCGCCAACTACCTGTACATGTTGACGGGTTCGGAGCCGGGCGCCGCCCGCGCCCGTGCAGTCGAGCAATACCTCATCTCAACCATTGACCACGGGTTCAATGCATCAACGTTCACGGCGCGGGTGATCGCTTCCACCGGTGCGGATGTGGCGGCCTGCCTCGTGGGGGCGGTCGGGGCTCTCTCCGGGCCGCTCCACGGAGGCGCTCCCAGCCGTGCCCTGGACACCCTCGACGCCATCGGGACCCCCGACCGCATCGACCCCTGGATCCGCGAACGCGTCCTCGCAGGGGAACGCATCATGGGTTTCGGGCACCCCGTCTACCGCACCGAGGACCCGCGCTCGCGGATGCTCCGCGAGATGGCTCAGGGGTTCGGCGGCCCGCTCGTGGAGTTCGCGGTCGAAGTGGAACGACAGGTGGAGGCGATCCTGGCCGAACTCAAGCCGGGCCGGGAGCTGCACACCAACGTGGAGTTCTACGCCGGCGTGGTCATGGAACTCTGCGGACTGCCCCGGGAGATGTTCACCCCCACGTTCGCCGCCGCCCGCGTGGTCGGCTGGAGCGCGAACATCATGGAACAGTCCCAGGACTCGAAAATCATCCGCCCGGCGGCTCGCTATGTGGGCCCGTCTGCACCGGTGGCGGTGCCGTCCGCTGCCTGACGCCGGCCGACGGTGACTGTGCGGGCGACCAGGTCGCTGGGCCGCACGTCAAGGGCCCGGCACCGCGATGATGCCGGGCTCGGCCCCGTGGTCGGAAGGATAGTGTCGAGGTGAAAACGAAGAGTATGAAGGCAATCAAAGAGGGCTGAAAGCGTGTATCGGTCGGTTCACTGTCGGGCCGTCAGATTCTCGCCGCTCCGTGAATGAGCCGTGCTCCGGGCGTCAGGCGTCCGGGATGTCCTTCTTGGCGCGCAATAGGGTTTCGCGCGTGATGACGACGATTCGCTCGTAGTCTGCCCGTGCGGCGTCGGGCGGGAGCTCGGGGTCGAGCTCCTTGGTGGCCTCGCGCCCGATGACGGCGAAGCTGCCGTCACTGAGCTCGAAGATGTCGGGGCAGGACTGGCCCGTAGCGCTGCCGCGCTCGCGTGGAGTAGCCCCGACACGTCGCACGATCTTCACGGAGTTGTACCAATCTATGGCTCGGAAATCGTAGAAAAATGACCATATTCCGAGCGCCGGTTCCCTCGGAGTGAGGCACTCCGAGCACTGGTGAATGTCGGAGGCAGAACTCCGGGCAGGGGTGATCGACCGGAGCGCTCAGAGGTCTGAGCAGGCGTTAACGCTAGCGGTTTCTGCTGTCTCCTGGGTGTGAAGCTAGGCAAGCGGTCGAGTGAATCTGGACAGGCTTGCTGGACCAGGGGTGGTATGTGGGTGGTACGTGGTATTTGGCGTACAAGAGTGTGGGAGGGGCGTGCGAGGCTCGGCCCCCGCGTGCGAGGCTACCGGTGCGATCCAGGCGTGTCAGGGCTATCCCTCGTCCGGCTCCCCCACGACCCACCACTCATCGGCGTCGGCATCCGCCTGATCCTGAATCAGAGTGTCCATCATTCGGCCTAGTTGGGCCTCATCGGAGGATTCGGGCAGGCTCTTGCGGTGGTGCTCCGTCGCCTCCCAGTACTCACGGAAAACCGGGTTCTGGCACATGATCCGGAAGTGCCCGTGGAGCTCCGCGCGCGTAAGTGCCCCGATCCGATGGAAGTACAGGGCGTTGATGTAAAGGGCGTTCGCGAAGAGGTACTGGCGCTGCTTCTCGGGGCCGATCTCGGTTTCGTAGGTGTTGAGGACCGCGGCGAGGGCGGGATCGTCCATGGCCTTGCACAGAAGATCGAAATGGAGGCGGTGCTGCTCGGTCAGCACGGCGCGTCGGCGCTGACGTGTGCTTCGTTCCGCGATGGCGGTCGCCGCGGCCCCGAGCCCTGCCCGCGCGGCTGAGCCGAGCCTCCGTATCGCGGAAATCTGTGTGGCCATGTCAACCCCCGAATCAGGCGACCGTCCGCCGGTCGTCGGTTGTGGGGCGACAGGGAGCGGACCGGCGAGCGGTGGGCGGCGCGCTTGCCGTCTCCCAGTGTTGCCGAGCGGCTCTGATCGGCAGGGAGGCGGAGAGGAGGCGCACGGAGGGATGTGCGGGTCACATTCACCGGCGCCATGTCCAACGTGTGCCCCGCGAGCGCCGCTAACAATCGTTCACTTCGGGGGTGTTTCCCCCCTCGTATGCTGTGTTGGCATTCAGTCTCCGCGTGAGCGCCGGTCCCGTGAGCCGGTGTGCGCACTGGTTCAGAGAGGGCGCGTGGTGAGTCGGTCGAGTAGCCGCCAGATCCCGGTCATCGTTCTCGCCGGCTTCCTCGGCTCCGGCAAGACCACACTGCTCAACCACCTCCTGCACCGCAGTGGTGGCAGCCGCATCGGAGCCGTCGTCAACGACTTCGGCGCGATCGAGATCGACGCCATGGCGGTGGCCGGAGCACTCGGCGACTCCACGGTCTCGCTGGGCAACGGATGCCTGTGCTGTGTGGTCGACGTCAGTGAACTTGATCAATATCTGGACCGGCTCGCTCAACCCTCCGCCAGGATCGATGTCATCGTCATCGAGGCGAGCGGGCTCGCCGAACCCCAGGAACTCGTGCGCATGGTGCTCGCCAGTGAGCACCCGGGCATCGTGTACGGAGGCCTCGTCGAGGTCGTCGACGCGGCCGAGTTCGCCGGCACGCGCGAGAAGCATCCCGAGATCGACCGGCACCTCGCCCTCGCCGATCTCGTGGTCGTCAACAAGATCGACCGGGCCGAGGACGCCGGATGCGTCCTGAGTGTCGTCCGGGACCTCGCCGACGCGGCCGCGGTCGTCCCCGCCACCTACGGCCGTGTCGATCCGGAGTTCCTCTTCGACTGCCGGCCCAGCGAGGAACGCATCGGGCAACTGTCCTTCGACGATCTCCATCGGTACGACGGCGATGGCGACGGGGATGGAGGCAACGGCGGCCACAGCGGTGACGGGTATCCGGGAGAGGGCGACCAAGAGCGGGGCCGCACGGATCACGACCACCTCGGCCACCTGCACTCCGCCTACGACTCCCTCTCCTTCACCTCCGAAGTGCCCCTCGGGCCACGGCAGTTGATGGCCTTCCTCGACAGCAGGCCCGAAGGGCTCTACCGGATCAAGGGATACGTCGACTTCGGCGTCCAGGACCTCCGCAACCGGTACGCGGTGCATGCCGTCGGCCGGTTCCTGCGCTTCTATCCGGAGCCCTGGCCCGACGCGGACGACAGGCTCACCCAGCTCGTCCTCATCGGCTCCGGCATCGACACGGTGGCGCTGGCCAAGGAGCTGGAGGCATGCAAAGAGGACGCCCCGCACGCCGACGAACACAGCATGTGGGGCGTCCTCCGCTACGTACAGGAGCCGGAGCCCAGCCCGGAGGGCTGACCGCGGGCCGCACCCGGCCCGCAGCCCGCACCCGGCCTGCAGCCCGCACCCGGCCCGGAGGGCTGACCGCGGGCTACACCGGTCCGGCCACCACCGACACCGGCTTGCCCAGCGACACGCCCGAGCCGTCACGGCGCGGGTCGATCTCCGGCAGGTCGACCGGCATGCCGGTCTTCTGTGCCGCCCGCCCCGGAACCGGACCGGCCCAGGCCAGCGACAGGCAGTCCTCGCCCTTCAGGAACCGCTGGCAGCGCACACCGCCCGTGGCCCGGCCCTTGCGCGGATACTGGTCGAACGGCGTGAGCTTGGCCGTGGTCTGGACGGAGTCGTCCAGCGTCCCGCGTGAACCCGCGACCGTGAAGACCACCGCGTCGACCGCCGGGTCGACCGCGGTGAACGAGATCACCTTCGCGCCGTCGGTCAGCTTGATGCCCGCCATGCCGCCCGCGGCGCGGCCCTGCGGGCGCACCTGGGACGCCTGGTAGCGCAGGAGCTGGGCGTCGTCCGTGATGAAGACCAGGTCCTCCTCGCCGGTGCGCAGCTCGACGGCGCCGACGATCCGGTCGCCGTCCTTGAGTGTGATGACCTCCAACTCCTCCTTGTTCGAGGGGTAGTCGGGCACCACACGCTTGACGACACCCTGCTCCGTGCCGATGGCCAGGCCGGGCGACGTCTCGTCGAGCGTCGTCAGGCAGACCACGGTCTCGTCCGGTTCGAGGGAGGACAGGAACTCCGAGACCGGGGCACCCCCCGAGAGGTTCGGCGCGGACGCCGTCTCGGGGAGCTGCGGGAGGTCGATCACGTTCAGGCGCAGGAGGCGGCCCAGGGACGTGACCGCGCCGATCTCGCCGCGCGCCGTCGCCGGCACCGCGGAGACGATCACGTCGTGCTTGGTGCGCTTGGCGTCCGGGTCCTGCCCGAAGGCCTCGGCGGTCACCGTGCGCGCCAGCAGCCCCGTGGAGGACAGCAGGACGCGGCACGGGTCGTCGGCGACCTGGAGCGAGACGGTCGCGGCGGGGGCGCCCGCGGACTCCAGGAGCACCGTGCGCCGGTCCGTGCCGAACTTCTTGGCCACCGCGGCCAGTTCGCCGGAGACCAGCTTGCGCAGCTCGGCGTCCGACTCCAGGATGCCGGTCAGCTCGTCGATCTCGCCGTTGAGGCGGTCGCGCTCCGACTCCAGCTCGATCCGGTCGAACCGGGTCAGGCGGCGCAGCGGCGTGTCGAGGATGTACTGGGTCTGGATCTCGGAGAGGGAGAAGCGCTCGATCAGCCGCTCCTTGGCCTGCGCCGAGTTGTCGCTGGAGCGGATGAGGCGGATGACCTCGTCGATGTCCAGGAGGGCGACGAGGAGACCCTCGACCAGGTGCAGCCGGTCGCGCTTCTTGCCGCGGCGGAACTCGCTGCGGCGGCGCACGACGTCGAAGCGGTGGTCGAGATAGACCTCCAGCAGCTCCTTGAGGCCCAGGGTGAGCGGCTGGCCGTCCACCAGGGCCACGTTGTTGATGCCGAAGGACTCCTCCATCGGCGTCAGCTTGTAGAGCTGTTCGAGGACCGCCTCCGGCACGAAGCCGTTCTTGATCTCGATGACCAGACGCAGGCCGTGCGCGCGGTCGGTGAGGTCCTTGACGTCGGCGATGCCCTGGAGCTTCTTCGAGCCGACCAGGTCCTTGATCTTGGAGATCACCTTCTCCGGACCGACGGTGAAGGGCAGTTCGGTGACGACGAGGCCCTTGCGGCGCGCGGTGACGTCCTCCACCGAGACCGTGGCGCGGATCTTGAACGTGCCGCGGCCCGACTCGTAGGCGTCCCTGATCCCGGAGAGGCCGACGATCCGGCCGCCGGTGGGCAGGTCGGGTCCCGGGACGTGCTTCATCAGCGTCTCGAGGTCGGCGCCCGGGTAGCGGATGAGGTGCCGGGCGGCGGCGATGACCTCGCCGAGGTTGTGCGGCGGCATGTTCGTGGCCATGCCGACGGCGATGCCCGACGAGCCGTTGACCAGGAGGTTCGGGAAGGCGGCCGGGAGGGCCACCGGCTCCTGCTCCTGGCCGTCGTAGTTGGGCGTGAAGTCGACGGTGTCCTCGTCGATCGACTCCGTCATCAGCGACGTCGCGTCGGCCATGCGGGCTTCGGTGTACCGCATGGCGGCCGGCGGGTCGTCGTTGCCGAGGGAGCCGAAGTTCCCGTGGCCGTCGACCAGGGGCAGACGCATGGAGAAGGGCTGCGCCAGACGCACCAGGGCGTCGTAGATCGATGCGTCGCCGTGCGGGTGCAGCTTACCCATGACCTCGCCGACGACACGGGCGCACTTCACATAGCCGCGCTCGGGGCGCAGGCCCATCTCGTTCATCTGGTACACGATGCGGCGGTGGACCGGCTTCAGGCCGTCCCGGGCGTCCGGCAGGGCTCGCGAGTAGATGACCGAGTACGCGTATTCGAGGAAGGAGCCCTGCATCTCGTCCACGACGTCGATGTCGAGGATCTTCTCCTCGTACGAGTCGTCGGGCGGCGGGGTCTTCGTGCTGCGGCGGGCCATCGCTGCTGCGGCTCCTTCACAGTCTCTGCCGGGGCATGAACGGGTGCTGACGCGCACCATTGTGGACCGCCCCACTGACAACCCCGACCGCGACCCGTCCATTGCGCCCCCGCGGCAGGCTCCGCGGGCGTCTGCGCAGCGGCTTCCGGGCGGCCGTCCGGGCCGGACGCGCGGGCGGTCCCCGAGCGGGTCCGGCCGGTGCCCGGCGGCCCCCGAGGGGGGTTCGCGGCGGTACCCGGAGGGCTTCCCCGGGCGCGCCGGGTACACGCACGAGTCTCGCTCTCGGCGTACGAGGTGCGGGAACTTCGCCAGGCGTCCGCGCGCTTGCATACAGTGGCAGGACCGACAGGAATGACGTAGTTCCGCGATCGAAGGGACGTACATGCCCATGGGTCACACGGCCACAGCTGAGGCAGGCTCCGGCGGCCTGACAGCGACCGAGCACCGCCTGGCCAACGGCCTGCGCGTGGTGCTCTCCGAGGACCATCTGACCCCGGTCGCGGCGGTGTGCCTCTGGTACGACGTCGGCTCGCGCCACGAGGTCAAGGGCCGGACCGGACTCGCCCACCTCTTCGAGCACCTGATGTTCCAGGGGTCCAAGCAGGTCCACGGCAACGGCCACTTCGAACTCGTCCAGGGCGCCGGCGGCTCGCTCAACGGCACGACGAGTTTCGAGCGCACCAACTACTTCGAGACCATGCCCGCCCACCAGCTGGAGCTCGCCCTCTGGCTGGAGGCCGACCGCATGGGATCGCTGCTCGCGGCGCTGGACGACGAGTCCATGGAGAACCAGCGCGACGTCGTGAAGAACGAGCGCCGCCAGCGGTACGACAACGTCCCGTACGGCACCGCCTTCGAGAAGCTCACCGCGCTCTCGTACCCCGAGGGGCACCCGTACCACCACACCCCGATCGGGTCGATGGCGGACCTGGACGCGGCCACCCTGGAGGACGCCCGCGCGTTCTTCCGCACCAACTACGCGCCCAACAACGCGGTCCTGTCGGTCGTCGGCGACATCGATCCGGAGCAGACGCTCGCCTGGGTCGAGAAGTACTTCGGCTCCATCCCCGGGCACGACGGCAAGCCGGCCCCGCGGGACGGCTCGCTGCCCGAGATCATCGGTGAGCAGATCCGCGAGGTCGTCGAGGAGGACGTCCCGGCGCGCGCCCTGATGGCCGCCTACCGCCTCCCGGAGGACGGCACGCGCGCGTGCGACGCGGCCGACCTCGCGCTCACCGTCCTCGGCGGCGGCGAGTCCTCCCGGCTCTACAACCGGCTCGTCCGCCGTGACCGCACCGCCGTCGCGGCCGGGTTCGGCCTGCTGCGCCTCGCCGGAGCGCCCTCCCTGGGCTGGCTGGACGTGAAGACGTCCGGCGACGTCGAGGTCCCGGTCATCGAGGCCGCGGTCGACGAGGAGCTCGCCCGGTTCGCCGAGGAGGGCCCCACGGCCGAAGAAATGGAGCGCGCGCAGGCCCAGTTGGAGCGCGAATGGCTCGACCGGCTCGGCACCGTCGCCGGCCGCGCCGACGAACTGTGCCGCTACGCCGTCCTGTTCGGCGACCCGCAGCTCGCCCTGACCGCCGTGCAGCGCGTCCTCGACGTCACGGCGGAGGAGGTCCAGGAGGCCGCCAAGGCCCGCCTGCGCCCCGACAACCGCGCGGTGCTCGTCTACGAACCGACCACCGCCGAGGCCGCGGACGCGGCCGGCTCCGCCGACGAGACAGACGAGACCGACGAGGAGGCGGCGAAGTGACCGAGCTCGCCACCATGGACTTCCACCCGCAGCCCCAGGCCGGCCAGCCGAAGCCGTGGGCGTTCCCCGCTCCCGAGCGCGGCACCCTGGACAACGGTCTGACCGTGCTGCGCTGCCACCGCCCCGGCCAGCAGGTCGTCGCCGTCGAGGTGATCCTCGACGCGCCGCTGGACGCCGAGCCGGCGGGCCTGGACGGCATCGCCACGATCATGGCGCGCGCCTTCTCCGAGGGCACCGACAAGCACTCGGCCGAGGACTTCGCCGCCGAGCTGGAACGCTGCGGCGCCACGCTCGACGCGCACGCCGACCACCCCGGCGTACGGCTGTCGCTCGAAGTGCCCGTCTCGCGCCTGGCCAAGGCGCTCGGCCTGCTCGGGGACGCGCTGCGGGCCCCCGCGTTCGCGGACAGCGAGGTCGAGCGGCTGGTGACCAACCGGCTGGACGAGATCCCGCACGAGACGGCGAACCCGGCCCGTCGTGCGGCCAAGGAGCTCTCCAAGGAGCTGTTCCCGGCGAGCGCGCGCATGTCGCGCCCCCGTCAGGGCACCGAGGAGACGGTCCGGAGCATCGACGCGTCGGGTGTGCGCGCCTTCTACGAGAAGCACGTGCGCCCCGCCACGGCCACCGCGGTCGTCGTCGGCGACCTGACGGGTGTCGATCTCGACGAGCTGCTCGCCGACACGCTCGGCTCCTGGACCGGCTCGTCCGCCGAGCCGCGTCCCGTGCCGCCGGTGAGCGCCGACGACACCGGCCGCGTGATCATCGTCGACCGCCCCGGAGCCGTCCAGACACAGCTCCTCATCGGCCGCGTCGGAGCCGACCGGCACGACCGTGTGTGGCCCGCACAGGTCCTCGGCACCTACTGCCTCGGCGGCACCCTCACCTCGCGCCTGGACCGCGTCCTGCGCGAGGAGAAGGGCTACACCTACGGCGTGCGGGCGTTCGGGCAGGTCCTGCGCTCCGCGCCGGACGGCACGGGCGCCGCGATGCTCGCCATCAGCGGCTCCGTCGACACCCCCAACACCGGGCCGGCGCTCGACGACCTGTGGACGGTGCTGCGCACCCTCGCGGCCGAGGGCCTGACCGACACCGAGCGGGACGTGGCCGTGCAGAACCTGGTGGGCGTCGCGCCCCTCAAGTTCGAGACGGCCGCGGCCGTCGCGAGCACGCTCGCGGACCAGGTCGAGCAGTACCTGCCGGACGACTACCAGGCGACGCTCTACCGGCAACTGGCCGCCACCGGCACCGTGGAGGCCACCGCGGCGGCCGTGAGCGCCTTCCCGACGGACCGTCTGGTGACCGTCCTGGTCGGCGACGCGGCGCAGATCGCGGACCCGGTGAGGGCCCTCGGAATCGGTGAAGTCACCGTGGTGGCCGCCGAGTAGAACCCGTGCGACACGAGAGGGCCCTGACGGCTGAAGAGCCGTCAGGGCCTTTCCTTTACAGGTGCCGTTCCCAAGATGTCCGCATTCGTACGGCGGTTGCCCTTCTGCCCTGTGGCATGCGTAACAAAAATCGTGATCCGTTTGTTGTTCGAAAGTCACCCCGTTTAGCGTCGGTCCGGCTGTTCGTCACGCAGTGCGCCGCGCCCGCGGCACCGGACAGTCATCGCCGAGTCCCCGAGACGCGAGTCAGGGGAGCCGGGGACCCACTCAGTCCCTGGGGTGAATCGGACGCCCTCCTCGGAGGGGGCCCGTAGGAGACCTTCCTGCTCCGAACCCGTCAGCTAACCCGGTAGGCGAGAGGGAAGGAAAGGATCAGCCCCTACATGGCGTTCACCTGTGGCACCGGCAAGCATCGTCGTACGAGCAGCCGGGTGCACAGCACCACCACGACCGCCGTCGGGGTCGCGGCGCTCACCACCACCGGTGTGATCGGAACCCTGGCCGCCCCCGCGTTCGCCGCGGAAGCCTCCGTCGAGCAGACCGGGCTCACCCAGACCGTCACCCTCAACGACACGGTCGCCGACCAGATCGACGCCCAGGCCTTCGCCCAGCAGCGCGCCGCCGACGAGGCCGCCGCGCGCAAGCAGGCCGAGCAGACCGCGCGCAAGGAGGCCGCCGAGCAGGCCTCGAAGCTCCGCGCGGCCAAGGAGCGCGCCGCCCGCGAGGCCGAGCGCAAGCGGCTGAACACGTTCGTCATGCCGATCACCGGCTCGTACGTCTCCACCGGCTACCAGGCCAGCAGCGCCCTGTGGTCCTCCGGCAGCCACACCGGTGTCGACTTCCACGCGGGCACCGGCACCTCGGTCCACGCCGTCGGCTCGGGCACGGTCGTCACGGCCGGCTGGGGCGGCGCCTACGGCAATCAAGTCGTGATCAAGATGCACGACGGCACGTACACCATGTACGGCCACCTGTCGTCCATCGGGGTGTCCGTGGGGCAGACCGTCACCCCGGGCCAGCAGATCGGCCTCTCCGGCGACACCGGCAACACCACGGGACCGCACCTCCACTTCGAGGCCCGCACGACCGCGGAGTACGGCTCGGACATCGACCCGGTCGCGTACCTGCGCTCGCACGGCGTCAACGTCTGACGACCGCTTCGCGGCTTCCCACCGCTTTTGATGCCCCGGCTCACCGAGCCGGGGCATCGTCGTTTCCGGACGCCGTCTGTCCAAAAAATATCCATGGATTCAGGCCCGCCATCGGAAATTCAGGCTTCCTGCAATAGAGTCACTGAACAAGCGTCAATCGACGGCGTTTCACGGGGATTAAAGCGGAGGTCGGTCATGCGTATTCCGGCGCACTCGGTGTGCACGGCGATCCGTGACGACATCGTCGCGGGTGTCTACGAGCGCGGCGGCCGGCTCACCGAGGAACTGCTCGCGCGCCGCTACGGCGTCTCTCGCGTCCCCGTGCGCGAGGCCCTGCGCACGCTGGAGGCCGAGGGCTTCGTGGTCACCCGCCGGCACGCGGGCGCCTGTGTCGCCGAGCCCACCGAGCTGGAGGCGGCGGACCTCCTGGAGATGCGCATGCTGCTGGAGCCGCTGGGGGCCGCGAGGGCGGCGCAGCGGCGCACGGAGGCCCACCTCAAGGTGCTGCGGGGACTGGTCAGGCTGGGGCAGGAGCGCTCCAGGCGAGGCCACAGCGAGGATCTGCGCTCGCTGGGCGGCTGGTTCCACGAGACGCTGGCCCAGGCGTCCGGCAGCCCGGCGCTGACCTCGACGCTCGCCCAGCTTCGTCACAAGATCGCCTGGATGTACTCGGTCGAGGCGCCGGCCGACCCCGCGGAGTCCTGGGCGGAGCACGGCGGCATCGTGGACGCGGTGGCCCGCGGGGACAGCGAGCGGGCCCGCGCGATCACGGCCCTGCACACCGAGCGCGCCACGGCCGCGCACCGGCTCCGATTTCCCGGCGGCGACCGGCCGGACCGTGTGAGAAGTTCGCAACATCCCGTAAACATGACGGGCCCGCGTCTTTAACACAGGCACCGTATACAAAGAGGGATATTCTGCGGGGGCTCATTTCTGATGCCCTTTTATTCGTTTGTCCGGAATTCCGGTGAGCGGCATTACCGCGACCGCGGCCCGAGGCCTGCGTGACACGTGGGGAATTCGCGGACGGGTCCACGGAAAACGGCCGAGCCGCGCCACCCGGAGAAAGGGTGCCGCGGCTCGGCCGTGTGGGTCCGACTGCCTCGCGGGCAGGCTCAGACGGTCTCGGGGAGCTCGTCGAGCCCCTCGGCGACCAGCTTCGCCAGACGGTCGAGGGCGACGTCCGCGCCGTCGGCGTCCGAGGCGAGAACGATCTCCTCGCCACCCTGGGCGCCCAGGCCGAGGACCGCGAGCATGGAGGCCGCGTTGACGGGGGTGCCGTCGGTCTTGGCGATCGTCACGGGGATGCCGGACGCCGTGGCGGCCCGGACGAAGATGGAGGCGGGGCGGGCGTGGAGGCCCTCGGTCCAGCCGACGTTGACGCGGCGCTCAGCCATGAGATGCTGCCCTTCGGGTGTTCAGGGTTGTCTAGACCATTGTTCCATATCGCGAGGAGTGCCCGGACGGTCCCGGGCATCACCCGCCGCGGTGTCGGTCGAAGACCCGCTCCGACGCCCGTCACCCTCAGACTGCCTCGCGCCGTTGTCGTACGCGAGCCGTACTCTGGGCCCCATGCAGACCTCGTCGGACCGGCACGAGTACCCAGCCCACTGGGAGGCCGACGTGGTGCTGCGCGACGGCGGCACCGCGCGCATCAGGCCCATCACCGTCGACGACGCCGAACGCCTGGTCAGCTTCTACGAGCAGGTGTCGGACGAGTCGAAGTACTACCGCTTCTTCGCGCCCTACCCGCGCCTGTCCGCCAAGGACGTCCGCCGCTTCACCCACCACGACTTCGTGGACCGGGTCGGCCTCGCGGCCACGGTGGGCGGCGAGTTCATCGCCACCGTGCGCTACGACCGGATCAACGCGGACGGCATGCCCGCCTCCGCGCCCGCCGACGAGGCCGAGGTCGCCTTCCTCGTGCAGGACGCCCACCAGGGCCGGGGCGTCGCCTCCGCGCTGCTCGAACACATCGGAGCGGTGGCCCGCGAGCGTGACATCCGCCGCTTCGCCGCCGAGGTGCTGCCCGCCAACAACAAGATGATCAAGGTCTTCACGGACGCCGGTTACACCCAGAAGCGCAGCTTCGAGGACGGTGTCGTACGCCTGGAGTTCGACCTCGAACCCACCGACCGGTCGCTCGCCGTGCAGCGCGCCCGGGAACAGCGCGCCGAGGCCCGCTCCGTCCAGCGGCTGCTCGCCCCCGGCTCGGTCGCCGTCATCGGCGCCGGGCGCACGCCCGGCGGGGTCGGCCGCAGCGTCCTCGACAACCTCCGCCAGGCCGGGTTCACCGGACGCCTGTACGCGGTGAACGCGGCACTCCAGGACAAGGAACTCGACGGAGTCCCCGCCCACCGCTCCATCAGGGACATCGCCGACCCAGTCGACCTCGCCGTCGTCGCCGTGCCCGCCGCCCACGTCCCCGAGGTCGTGACCGAATGCGGCGAACACGGCGTGCAGGGACTCGTGGTGGTCTCCGCCGGGTACGCCGAGAGCGGCCCCGAGGGACGCGAACGCCAGCGCGAACTCGTACGGCACGCGCGCACGTACGGGATGCGCATCATCGGACCCAACGCCTTCGGCGTCATCAACACGGCGCCGGACGTGCGGCTGAACGCCTCGCTCGCCCCCCAGATGCCCCGCCCCGGACGCATCGGCCTGTTCGCGCAGTCCGGCGCCATCGGCATCGCCCTGCTGTCCCGGCTGCACCGGCGCGGCGGCGGCGTCACCGGCGTGACCGGGGTGTCGACCTTCGTCTCCTCGGGGAACCGCGCGGACGTCTCCGGCAACGACGTCCTGCAGTACTGGTACGAGGACCCGGACACCGACGTCGCCCTGATGTACCTCGAATCCATCGGCAACCCGCGCAAGTTCACCCGCCTCGCGCGGCGGACGGCGGCCGCGAAACCCCTGGTCGTCGTCCAGGGAGCACGGCACGGCGGGGCCGCTCCCCAGGGGCACGCCGTCCGGGCCACGCGACTGCCGCACGCCACCGTGTCCGCGCTGCTCCGCCAGGCCGGGGTCATCCGGGTGGACACGATCACCGAACTCGTCGACGCCGGCCTGCTGCTGGCCCGCCAGCCGCTTCCCCGGGGACCCCGCGTGGCGATCCTCGGGAACTCCGAGTCCCTGGGACTGCTGACGTACGACGCCTGTCTCGCCGAAGGGCTCAGGCCGCTGCCGCCCCGGGACCTGACCACGGCGGCCTCGGCGGAGGACTTCCACAAGGCCCTGTCGCAGGCACTCGCCGACGACGGCTGCGACGCCGTCGTCGTGACCGCCATACCGGCCGTGGGGGAGACCCAGGCCGCCGACGCGGCGCTCGCCGAGGCGCTGCGGTCCTCCGCCCTGGAGGCCCCGGCGAAACCCGTGCTCGTGGTCCACGTCGAACTGGGCGGACTCGCCGAAGCCCTGTCCGCCGCCGCGAGCACCGCCCCGCAGGCCCCGGAGGGAGCACCCGGCGCGGCGTCCGGCGCCCGCTTCCACCCCTCGGACCGGTCGCCCGCGGCGCCGCGCGCCGAGGCCGCGCCGGACTCCCGGCTCATCCCCGCCTACCCCGCCGCCGAACGGGCCGTCCGCGCCCTCGCCGAAGCCGTCAAGTACGCCCAGTGGCGCACGGACGCCCATGAGCCCGGCAAGGTGCCCGAGTACGAGGACATCGACGAGAAGGGGGCCGCCCGGCTGATCGACGACCTCCTCGCGCGCGGGGAGGGCCTGACCCTGGGAGGCGAACGGACGGCGGCGCTGCTCGGGCTCTACGGCATCGACGTGCACCGGGCCCTGCCCGCCCCCACCCCGGACGAGGCCGCGGAGGCCGCGCGCGCCATCGGCTACCCCGTGGCCCTCAAGACCACCGCCCCGCACCTGAGGCATCGCGCGGACCTCGGCGGCGTACGCCTGGACGTGGCCGACGAGGAGCAGCTGCGCCGGGCGTACGCGGAGCTGACCGAGGTGTTCGGGCCGCCGACGGTGCTGCGCCCGGTCGTGCAGGGGATGGCGCCGCGCGGTGTCGACGCGGTCGTCCGCGCGGTGATCGACCCGGCGGCCGGTGCGGTGCTCTCCTTCGGGCTCGCCGGAGCCGCCTCCGAACTGCTCGGCGACACCGCGCACCGGCTGGTTCCGGTCACCGACCGGGACGCGGCCTCGCTGGTCCGGTCGATCCGGACGGCACCGCTCCTGTTCGGCTGGCGGGGCTCCGCGCCGGTCGACACGGCCGCCCTCGAAGAGCTCATGCTGCGGGTCTCCCGGCTGGTCGACGACCACCCGGAGGTCGTCGCGGTCTCGCTGGAGCCGGTGGTGGTCGCCCCGGCCGGTCTGAGCGTCCTCGGCGCGACGGTACGGCTGGCCCGCGCCCCGCTCCGGGACGACCTCGGCCCCCGCACACTGCCCGTCGTCTGAGCCGCCCGGGCCGTGCCCGCCCCGGCCAGGTCCTCCGGGGCGCCGGGAGGGGATGCCTCTGTGACGAGGGGCACCCCGCCGGGATACCTGCCGTGCCCGCGTCCCACCGGTCACCCTGCGCGATTCGGTCTGATCGGTCCACGACAGACCCACGCGAGCGGTGCCTCGCAGTCAGCGGGCCCCCGTAGGATGGACGGCATGGCCAAGACCAGTACGACGACCCAGGGGCTGCGAGCGGCGATCGAGCGCAGCGGCTACTACCCGGCCCTCGTGGCCGAGGCGGTGGAGGCCGCGATCGGCGGCGAGACCATCCGGTCGTACCTGGTCCACCAGGAGACGACGTTCGACGCGAACGAGGTGCGCCGGCACGTGACCGTGCTGGTCCTCACCGGCAACCGTTTCATCGTGAGCCACACCGACGAGCAGAACGCGGACACCACCTCCCCGACGCCGTACGCCACGACCTCGACGGAATCGGTCAAGCTCGGCCGGATCTCCTCGGTCGTCGTCAGCCGCGTCGTCGCGAACCCCGAGTCGTACACGCCCGGCACGCTGCCCCGCGAAGTGGTCCTCACCATCGGCTGGGGCGCCGTCTCCCGCATCGACCTGGAGCCGGCCGCCTGCGGTGACCCCAACTGCGAGGCCGATCACGGCTACACCGGCAACTCGACGGCGGACGACCTGAGCCTGCGGGTCAGCGAGGCGGGGGACGGTCCGGAGACCGTCCGCCAGGCCCTCGCCTTCGCACAGTCCCTGTCCGAGGCGACCGCGGACGTCGCCCGCTGATGGCCCTGCCCACCTGGGACCACCCGGAGCCGCTCGCCGTCGCCTCCGCGCCCGTCCCCGAGTACGGCGCGGGTTCGCTGGCCGATCTGCTCCCCACGCTGGCCGCCGGCATGGCCGTGCCCGGCGTGACCGCCGCCATACCCGAGCTGGCCCCGGCCGACCGGAACTGCGTGTTCCTGATCGACGGTCTGGGCTGGGAGCAGCTCAAGGCCCACCCGGACGAGGCACCGTTCATGACGTCGCTGCTGGCGTCCTCGCGCGGCGGCACCGGACGTCCGATCACCGCCGGATACCCGGCCACCACCGCGACCTCCCTCGCCTCCGTGGGCACCGGCCTGCCCCCGGGCGCGCACGGTCTGCCCGGCTACACCGCGCGCAACCCGGCCACCGGCGAGCTGATGAACCAGCTCCGCTGGAACCCGTGGACCGAGCCGCGCGCCTGGCAGCCCTACCCCACGATCTTCCAGCAGGCCGACGCGGCCGGCGTGCACACCGCCCAGGTCTCCTCGCCGACCTTCCAGAACACGCCCCTGACGAAGATCGCGCTCAGCGGGGGGACGTTCCACGGCCGGCTGTCCGGCGAGGAACGCATGGACTTCGCCGCCGAGCAACTGTCCGCCGGTGACCGCTCCCTGGTCTACACGTACTACGCGGAGGTGGACGGCAAGGGTCACCGCTTCGGCGTCGACTCCGACCCCTGGCGCGGTCAGCTCATGTACGTCGACCGGCTGGTCCAGCGTCTCGCGGAGCAGCTGCCGCCGCGCTCGGCGCTGTACGTCACCGCCGACCACGGCATGATCGACATCCCGTTCGACGAGCAGCACCGCATCGACTTCGACGAGGACTGGGAGCTGCGCGCCGGGGTCGCCCTGCTGGGCGGCGAGGGCCGCGCCCGCCACGTGTACGCGGTTCCGGGCGCCGAGGCGGACGTGCTGACCTGCTGGCGAGAGGTCCTGGGCGAGCAGTTCTGGGTGGCATCCCGTGACGAGGCGATCGAGGCCGGCTGGTTCGGCCCCCGGGTCGACGAGCGCGTCTACGCCCGGCTCGGTGACGTCGTCGCCGCCGCCAGGGACGACGTCCTGATCACCGCGTCCGAACGGGAGCCGAAGGAGTCGCTGATGGTCGGCAACCACGGCTCGATGACCCCGGCCGAGCAGCTGGTACCCCTCCTCCAAGTACGCTCCTGACGTCCTTCCCTCTTCCCTGTTGCCGAAAGGTGCTCAACTCCCCATGCCCGAGCTGGTGTTCTTCTCCGGAACGATGGACTGCGGGAAGTCCACGCTGGCTCTCCAGATCGAGCACAACCGCTCGACGCGGGGTCTGCAGGGCATGATCTTCACCCGTGACGACCGCGCGGGCGAGGGCAAGCTCTCCTCGCGCCTCGGGCTGGTCACCGACGCCGTCGAGGTGGCCGACGACCAGGACCTGTACGCGTATCTGGTGGACCACCTCTCGCAGGGCGGCCGGGCCGACTACGTGATCGCGGACGAGGCCCAGTTCCTGGCACCCGCGCAGATCGATCAACTGGCCCGCGTGGTGGACGACCTGGACGTCGACGTCTTCGCCTTCGGGATCACCACCGACTTCCGCTCCAAGCTCTTCCCCGGCTCCCAGCGGCTCGTCGAACTGGCCGACCGGGTCGAGGTCCTCCAGGTCGAGGCCCTGTGCTGGTGCGGCGCCCGCGCCACGCACAACGCCCGCACCGTGGGCGGCGAGATGGTCGTCGAGGGCGCCCAGGTCGTCGTCGGCGACGTCAACCAGCACGAGAGCATCGGCTACGAGGTCCTGTGCCGCCGGCACCACCGACGTCGTATGACCGCCGCGACGGCCCGCGCGAGCGCCCTGTCCCCCGACGTCCTGCCGATCGCACCGGTCTGAGGCCCGCTCCGGAGATCGGTCACCGGAAAGCCGGCTCCGCCGATGCGCATCCGTCGATCCGCCTCGGTAGATCCGTCTTCGCAGGTCTTCCTTCCGGGGACCCGCCGGGTCAGGTGACGGCGTGGATCAGGGAGAAGACCGCTCCCTCCGGATCCGCCACCGTCGCCACGCGGCCGTACGGGGAGTCGTGGGCCTCCTCCAGGAGGCGCCCGCCGAGTTCCGTGACGAGGTTGACGGTGTCGTCCAGTTCGGCGGCCTCGAAGTACGTCAGCCAGTGCGGGCCCCGGTCGCGCGGCAGGGCGTTCCCGACGCCGTGGATGCCGGCCACCGGCCGTCCGTCGATGTGCAGGGTCACGTAGTCGAAGTCGGCCGAGCCGCCCGGCCGCAGCTCGTAGCCGAAGACCCCCTTGTAGAACTTCACGACGCTCTCGGTGTCGCGCGTCACGAGTTCGTTCCACGCCGGAGTGCCCGGCACTCCGGTGATCTCCGTACCGAGGTGGGCGACCCTCTGCCAGATCCCGAAGACGGCGCCCGACGGGTCGGAGGCGATCGCCAGCCGGCCGGCCTCGGCGGCGTCCAGCGGGCCCACGCCCACGGTTCCGCCACTGAGCCGCACGGTCTCGGCGGTGTGGTCCACGTCGACCGAGGCGAAATAGGGCGTCCAGGCGACCGGCAGGTGCCGGTCGGGCGGCAACTGGCCGATCCCGGCCACCTCCTGGCCGTCGAGCAGTGCCCGCGCGTAGGGGCCGAGCTGCGGGGGGCCGGGCTGGAACTCCCAGCCGAACAGCGCTCCGTAGAAGTCCTGGGTCGCGGCCGTCTCGTGCGCCATCAGGCTTACCCAGCAGGGCGTCCCGGACGCGTTCCGAGCGTGCGTGGTGCCGTTCGCGCCGGCCGATTCCCGTGCCTCGGTCATCGTCACTCTCTTCTCGGCCCCTCGCGGTGGCCGGTCACCTTCCGCTTGCGAACACGCGTACCCAGTCGCGTGCGTGCACGCCCCGTGCCGATGTTCGCACCACCGGTCGCGCCGGACGTCCTCCCGCGCCGCCGCCGGGCCGCGCGGGAGCGGGGGACACCCGATCCGTCCGCCGCCGCGCCATGCCGTGTGGTGCCCATCGGTTGTACAGCATGTGCCCGATCCCGTACGCCCGGTGATCGGACCTGCCCGGCGGAGCAGAGTAGCGGCACATGGACGAAGCGGCCACCCCGTGCGCAAGGATGGGGACCATGAACGCCATCATCACGGCACCCGAACTCGCGAGTGACCTGGCGGGGCCGAACCCGCCGGTCCTCCTGGACGTCCGCTGGCAGTTGGGCGGTCCCCATCAGCGCCCGGAGTACGAGAGCGCACACATCCCCGGTGCGGTCTTCGTCGACCTGGATTCCGAACTCGCTGGTCCGGCCGGTGCGGCGGGCCGGCATCCGCTCCCCGACCCCGAGGCCTTCGGCGCGGCGATGCGGGCTGCGGGAGTGTCCGAGGACCGCGATGTCGTCGTGTACGACGGCGGGCAGGGCTGGGCCGCCGCGCGCGCCTGGTGGCTGCTGGGCTATTCGGGTCACCCGTCGGTACGCGTGCTTGACGGAGGGTTCGCCGCCTGGAGCGGACCGGTGTCCTCGGACGTCCCCTCGCCGGCGCCCGGAACGTTCCTGCCGAAGGCCGGCGCCCGGGCGGCGCTCGACGCGGACGGTGCGGCCGCGCTCGCCCGCACCGGGCTGCTGCTGGACGCGCGCGCGGGGGAGCGGTACCGGGGCGAGGTCGAGCCGATCGACCGGGTCGGCGGCCACATCCCGGGTGCCGTCTCCGCGCCCACCTCCGAGAACGTGACGGAGGACGGACGGTTCCTGCCGGCGGCCGAACTCGCGGACCGTTTCAAGTCGTTCGGCGTGACGCCGGAGTCCGAGGTCGGCGTCTACTGCGGCTCCGGGGTCTCGGGCGCCCACGAGGTGCTGGCCCTCGCCGTGGCCGGCGTTCCGGCGGCGCTGTACGTGGGTTCGTGGTCGGAGTGGTCCCAGGACGTGAACCGCCCCGTCGCGGTGGGCCCCGACCCCCAGTGACACCCGCGTCGCCGGGTCCGGCGCTCGCGGTACCACCCCGGCGAGGCGGGTGCTCTCCTCGCAGACGTGCGGGGCCGCCCGTCGCGCGAGGCGTGGCCCGTCGGTCGCGCCGCTCCCGTGCCGCGGGCGCGCACGTCCGGCCCGGCCGCTCCCGCACGTGGAGGGCGGGGCCCGCACGACGACGGCGGGGCCCGCACCGGATCGGTGCGGGCCCCGCCGTCGTGGTCCGGACGTGGCCGGCTACTCCTGCTTCTTGCGGCGCGTGCCGAAGACGATCTCGTCCCAGCTCGGGACTGCCGCTCTGCGGCCGGGGCGGACGCCGTCCGCCTCGGCCTGACGGTCCGTCGCGCCGACGAGCCGGTCACGGTGGCTGCCCACCGAGCGCGGCATGAGGACGTCCGCGTACGCGGAACCGGCACCGGCCGAGGCGGCGGGAGCCGGGGGCTCCTCCTCCTCGGGCTCGGGGGCGGGCTCCTCGGCGGCGGGGCGCTCGGCGGGGGCGGGCCGCTCGGGCACGACCATGTCGCCCCGGAAGCTGGGCACCGCTTCCAGAAGGCTGGTCAGCGAGTCCCGGTCCTCGGTCTCCTCGGCGGGTTCCGGGGAGGCCGGGGGCAGGCTCGGGCGCTCCGTCTGCCGTTCCAGGGCACGGTCCAGCGGACGGTCCCGCGGCAGCCGGGCGATCCGCGGCACGAACGGGAAGCTCGGCTCGGGCGCCGCGAGGTCGTCCGACTCGCCGATCAGCGAGCGCGCCTCGTCGTCGACGGCTTGGACGAGCCGCCGGGGCGGGTCGTAGGTCCAGGAAGCGGCGTGTGGTTCGCCCGCGACGCGGTACACGAGCATGACTTCCCAGGTGCCGTCGTCGCGGCGCCAGGAGTCCCACTGGACGGAGTCCTTCTCGGCACCCCGGATCAGCAGCCGCTCCTGGACGGCCTCGCCGAGCTGGGGACCGGCGTTCTCGCCGGGGCGGCGGACGGGGGTCTTCCGGGCGCGCTCGGCCATGAAGGCGCGCTCGGCCAGCACGGGACCCTCGAAGCGGCGTACGCGATCGACGGGGATGCCGGCGAGCTGGGCGACTTCCTCCGCGGAGGCGCCGGCGCGTATACGCGCCTGGATGTCGCGGGGGCGGAGATGGCTCTCCACCTCGATCTCGATCTGGCCGAGGCGGGGACGGTCGCCGCGTACGGCGGCACGCAGCCGCTCGTCAATCGGAAGCGTGTATTCCGTACTGTCCGCAGCCTTCAGCACCAGCCGTGTGCCGTCGTTAGAGACGGCCACGACACGCAGTTCGGGCATGGGGACCTCCCGGGTGGTGCCTGCCGACGTCACGTGCGTCGCTGCTTCCGCTAGTCGAGTGTGGCCTGCCCGGGTGCAGCCTGCCACAACCTTGCCGAGTTGCCCGGCGTGTCGGGCACGGGCCCGGGGTCGCCGTTATGGCACGGTTACCTGTTTTGCAACGCTAAGTGACGAACTCCATCACCCTGTGCAACGAGCCCCCTCCCGGTGGTCCTGCAAGGCCCCGGACACCCTGGCGGGAGTCCGGACCCAGGGCTCGCAACAGTACTCCATTCGGGCCACTTGCGTGGATCGGCACGCCGCCCAACTTCGAGCGGGGGGTGCTAGTTGGCCGATCCCGGCGCCCGTCCGGCGGCCGGCGGACGTGGCGCACTTCACGTAATCGGCAGAAACGGAACTTATCGTTTCGCCCGTACGTCCCTTTCTCGTGCGGTCGGTCGATCAAGTACGGGAAAGGCAGGCAAGGTCCGGGAATGCGTGAGAAGCCGGAAGTCGGCGGCGAGCAGCCGGGTGCCGACGGGGAACCGAGGAAGAGGCGGCTGGACCTGAGCGTCCCCCAGGTGGCGGGGAGCGCGGTCGCCGCGGTGGTGGCCGCGAAGCTCGCGTCGTACTTCGGTGTCTACGGGACGATCCTGGGCGCCGGACTCGTCAGTGTCGTCGCCACCTGCGGAGGAACGGTCTTCCAGCACTTCTTCAAGCGCACCGGCGAACAGATCCGCGACGCGAAGGTGCAGCCGAAACCGAGGCCCCGGCCGCTGCCCGGTCCCTCCGGCGAGTTCACCGAGGGGACCGTCTACCGCGCGCGGGTCACGAGCTGGAAGAGGCCGCTCGTCGCGACCGCTCTCGTCTTCGGCGTCACGATGGCCGGAATCACCTCGTACGAGATGGTCTCGGGGCGGAGCTTCAGCGGCGCGGGCACCAGTACGACGGTCGGCGACGCCTTCAAGGGGCACACGTCCGGCTCGGGGAACGGCGCGCCGGACACGGCACCTTCGACCGGGTCCTCGACGTCCCCGCAGTCCTCCCCGGCGGCCTCCCAGGAGGCGCCGGCGCCGTCCGGGAACAGTGCCGGATCGGGTGACACGGGCGGCGACGGCGGTGACACGTCCGCGGCGCCGACCCCGGGTGACGGCGCGTCGGCGGAACCGGAGACCGGGGACGGCACCCCGACTCCCGGGCCCAGCGCGACCGCTACGACCCCAGAACCCTCCGCAAGTAGTCGTTCGCAAAGCGCCGGTCCGGATCGAGACGGTCCCGCAGCGCGGTGAACTCGCCGAAGCGCGGGTAGGCCCGGGAGAAGTACTCGGCGTCGCGGGTGTGCACCTTGCCCCAGTGGGGCCGGCCCTCGTGGGCGGTGAAGATCCGCTCGGCCGCGGTGAAGTAAGCCTGGTATGGGGTGCCCCTGAACATGTGGACGGCGATGTACGCGCTGTCCCGGCCGGACGCCGTGGAGAGCGTGATGTCGTCGGCGGGAGCGGTGCGCACCTCCACGGGGAAGCTCACCCGCAGGTCCGATCCGTCGACCATCGCCTTCAGTTCGCGCAGTGTCTCGACCAGCGCCTCGCGGGGCACCGCGTACTCCATCTCCACGAACCGCACGCGGCGCGGAGAGGTGAAGACCTTGTACGGGATGTCGGTGTAGGTCCGCGCGGACAGCGCGCGGCTGGAGAATCCGGCGATCGACGGTATCGCCGCGGGTACGGCCCGGCCGAGCAGGTTCGCCACCTGGAAGGCGCCGTTGGAGAGGAACTCGTCCTCGATCCAGCCGCGGACGGGGCCGACGGGGTTCTCGGGACCCGCGCTGCGGTTGTTGCGCTTGGTGTTGCAGTTGCCGGTGTGCGGGAACCAGTAGAACTCGAAGTGCTCGTTCTCGGCGAAGAGTTCGTCGAAGTCCGCGGTGACCTTGTCGAAGGTCATCGGCTCCTCGCGGGCCGTGAGCAGGAAGACGGGCTCCACGGCGAAGGTGATCGCGGTGACGATTCCCAGGGCGCCGATGCCGATGCGGGCCGACGCGAAGATCTCCGGGTTCTCGCTCGCGGAGCAGGTCAGCACCGAGCCGTCCGCCGTCACCAGCTCCAGGCCCGTGATCTGGGCGGCGATCGAGGCCGAGTCGCGCCCGGTGCCGTGCGTGCCGGTGCTGGTCGCCCCCGACACCGTCTGCTCCATGATGTCGCCCATGTTGGTGAGCGACAGACCCTCGCGCGCCAGCGCCATGTTGAGTCTCTTGAGCGGGGTGCCCGCCTCGACCGTGACCGTCATGGCCGTGCGGTCGATCTTGCGGATCCCGGTCAACAGTTGAGGGCGGATCAATACGCCGTCGGTCGCGGCGGCGGCCGTGAAGGAGTGCCCGGTCCCGACGGCCTTCACCGTGAGACCGTCCTCGGCCGCCTTCCGCACGGCGGCGGAGAGTTCCTCCACCGAGGCGGGGGTTACCTCCCGCACGGGAAGGGCGGTGACGTTCCCCGCCCAGTTACGCCACGTGCCGCTCTTCTCGCTCACTGCGGTGCTCATGGTGCCCTCCCCGCTCCGGAACCGGCCTGCTGAGCCGGCGGTACCCGAGGAAACCGACCGCGACCGCGACGGCCCCGGACACCGCCGGAACCCCGTACCCGGCTTTCGCGCCGGCGGAGTCGATCACCCAGCCGGCCACGGAGGAACCGAGCGCGACCCCGACGGCGAGCCCGGTACTCACCCAGGTCATGCCTTCGGTCAGTTTCGCGCGAGGTACGTGCTGCTCGATGAGGGACATCGTCGTGATCATCGTGGGAGCGATGGACAGGCCCGCAACGAACAGCGCCACGGCCAGGAACGGCAAGTTTCCGACCAGTAGGAGGGGGATCATACTCACGGCCATCGCGCATATGCCCAGCAGCCACCTGCCTTCCGCCGCCCCCTTGAAGTGCAGCAGTCCGAAGACGGCTCCCGCGAGGCAGGAGCCCGCCGCGTAGAGGGCAAGGACGATGCTCGCGGCGCCCTTGTGACCCTGCTCCTCGGCGAAGGCGACGGTGACCACGTCGACCGCTCCGAAGATCGTCCCGGTCGCCACGAACGTGGCCACGAGGACCTGGAGTCCGGCCGAGCGGAGCGCCGAGCCGCCGCTGTGCTGTCCGCGCGGATGCGGCTGGGGCTCGGTGGCGCGCTGGGAGGTCAGCCAGAAGACCCCGGCCGAAAGGAAACAGGCGGCGAGCAGCGGTCCGGCCTCCGGGAACCACACCGTGGACAGGCCGATGGAGATGATCGGCCCGAAGATGAAGCAGATCTCGTCCACCACGGACTCCAGGGAGTACGCGGTGTGCAGTTGCGGGGTGCCTCCGTACAGCGCCGCCCAGCGGGCCCGGATCATCGCGCCGATGCTCGGGACGCAGCCGATGCCGGCCGCGCACACGAACAGGACCCAGTCGGGCCACCCGTAGTGCGCGGCGACCAGCAGCCCCCCGGCCGCCGCCAGCGCGACGAGCGTCACCGGGCGCAGGACCCGCCGCTGGCCGTGCAGGTCCACCATGCGCGAGACCTGCGGACCCATCGCCGCGGCCGCCAGCGCGATGGTCGCCGAGAGGGCGCCCGCGAGACCGTAGCGCCCGGTGAGCTGGGAGATCATCGTGACGACGCCGATGCCCATCATGGACAGCGGCATCCGGCCGAGCAGGCCCGCGGCGGAGAAGCTCTTGGAGCCGGGGGCGGCGAACAGGGCACGGTACGGGCTGGGCACGAAGGTCTCCGTCGGCTCGGCTCGGCTCTCCCGGTCACCACGGGCGGACCGAACTCGGTAAGGCGTGAAGATGGCCGATACAGCTTACTGGTTAGGCAACCCTAACGCAGCCTCGCCTACCCGTTCGACCGTTTGTCCGAGCGCCGCCCGGCCGGGCGCGCGCCCCGCTGCCGGGAGCGTTGCCGCCAGCTCGCCGTCCGACGGTTCGCCCCGCTGCCGTCGCGGGGCCCGCCGCCGGGCCCGGCGCCCGGCCCGCCGGTCGGCTGCTCGCCCGGTACCGCATCCGCCCGCCCCGTCGCCGTTCCCCTCACGCCACCCCGCCGGTTATCGCCTGTCAGTGACGGGTGGCAGGATCGGACGCATGCCAGACGTGCTCGATGCCACCCCCTACGACGCCCTCCTCCTGCTCTCGTTCGGCGGTCCGGAGGGCCCGGACGACGTGGTCCCGTTCCTGGAGAACGTGACGCGGGGCAGAGGCATCCCGAAGGAACGCCTCAAGGAGGTCGGGCAGCACTACTTCCTGTTCGACGGGATCAGCCCCATCAACGACCAGAACCGCGCGCTGCTCGACACGCTGCGCAAGGACTTCGCGGAGCACGGTCTGGACCTGCCGGTCTACTGGGGCAACCGCAACTGGGCGCCGTACCTGACCGACACGCTGCGCGAGATGGCCGCGGACGGGCGGCGCCGGATCCTGGTGCTGGCCACCAGCGCGTACGCCTCGTACTCGGGCTGCCGGCAGTACCGCGAGGATCTGGCGGGCGCGCTGGCCGTCCTGGAAGGGGAGGGTCTTAAGCCGCCGAAGGTCGACAAGCTGCGGCACTACTTCAACCATCCCGGGTTCGTGGAGCCGATGACCGAGGGTGTCCTCAGGTCGCTCGCCGAGCTGCCCGAGGACGTCCGGGCGGGCGCGCACCTGGTGTTCACCACGCATTCGATCCCGGTCGCCGCGGCGGACACCTCCGGCCCGGCCGAGGGGCACGGGGACGGCGGCGCCTACGTCCGGCAGCACCTGGACGTCGCCCGGCTGATCGCGGAGGCGGTGCGCGAGCAGACCGGGACCGACCACCCGTGGAAGCTCGTGTACCAGTCGCGCTCCGGGGCCCCGCACATCCCGTGGCTGGAGCCGGACATCTGCGACCACCTGGAGGAGCTGCACGGAGCGGGAGCCGAGGCGGCGGTGATGGTGCCGATCGGATTCGTCTCGGACCACATGGAGGTCCTGTACGACCTGGACACCGAGGCACGGGCGAAGGCTGGGGAGCTGGGGCTGCCGGTGCGCCGTTCGCCCACGGTGGGCTCCGACCCCCGGTTCGCCGCGGCCGTCCGTGAACTGGTGCTGGAGCGCGCCGCGGCCGAGAGCGGCCGCCAGGTGACACGGTGTGCCCTGGGCGCGCTGGGCGCGAGTCACGACCTGTGCCCGGTGGGCTGCTGTCCGGCCCGCACGCCCAAGCCCGCCGCCGCGGGCGCCGACAGCCCTTACGCATGAGGAGCCACGTGACCGACCCCCTGCACGCCGAACTCCTCCAGCTCGCGCACGAGGCCGCCCGCCGCGCGGGTGAGCTGCTGCGCGACGGCCGCCCGGCGGACCTGGCGGTCGCCGCCACGAAGTCCAGCCCGATCGACGTCGTCACCGAGATGGACATCGCCGCCGAGAAGCTGATCACCGCGCTGATCGCCGAGCACCGCCCGCAGGACGGCTTCCTCGGCGAGGAGGGCGCCGCCACCGAGGGCACCAGCGGCATCCGCTGGATCGTCGACCCGCTCGACGGCACGGTCAACTACCTGTACGGACTGCCGACCTGGGCGGTGTCCGTCGCGGCCGAGCAGGACGGCGAGACCGTCGTCGGCGTCGTGGCCGCGCCCATGCGCGGCGAGACCTACCACGCGGTCCGCGGCCGGGGCGCCCGGGCCTCCTCCGGTGCCTGGGTGGGCGAACGGCGGCTGGCCTGCCGCCCGTCCCCGCCGCTCGACCAGGCCCTCGTCTCGACGGGCTTCAACTACGTGACCGAGGTCAAGACCCACCAGGCCGACGTGGCCCAGCGGCTGATCCCGCTGGTGCGCGACATCCGCCGCTCGGGCTCGGCGGCGGTCGACCTGTGCGACGTCGCGGCCGGCCGCCTCGACGGCTACTACGAACGCGGTCTGCACCCCTGGGATCTCGCGGCGGGGGACCTGATCGCCCGGGAAGCGGGCGCGGTGACCGGTGGACGCCCCGGAGAGGGCCCCACGGGCGATCTCGCGGTCGCGGCCTCCCCGGGCGTCTTCGAGCCCCTCCAGCGGCTCCTGGAGGACTTCGGGGCCTGGCACGACTGACCGCGCGCCCGACCGGGCGACCGACGGAGGCCCGGCCGCGGCAGGCAGCGGCCGGGCACGGGAACGAGAGCGGGGCCCCGGTACTGGATCGATACCGGGGCCCCGCTCTCGTACGTGCTGATCAGACGCGTGCGGCGCCGACCTCCACGCCGTGCTCGGCGGCAAGGCGGTGAAGGTCGTCCAGCTCGGCCTGCTCGACCTCCGCGAGGAAGTCGTCGCCCGTCTCGCGAGCGCGGGTCAGGTCGGACTCGGTCGTCCTTATGCGCTGCAGAAGTCCTGTGGTGAATGCGTCCATGCTGCGCCCCCTCGTCCTGGGTCGTGGGTCGGTGGCACGGGGGTGTGCCGGTGGGAAGGGGCGATCACGTCTCCGAATGGGGTGCCCAGCGCTGCCCGCTCTGGGCGGCGACGGTGCCGGACACCCACGCCCGCTCTGCGGAAGCGGTTGGACGTACCACAATGTGGCTTGCCACATGCAGAGCGTGATCGCGGGGTGTAAAGCCGTCCTCCCCCCGCTCTCTTCCACGGAAACCTCAACCCGGCGAGAAAATCCCGCATTCCCGGTCCGCCGGGCGCGCTTCTCCGGTGCCTCCCCCGTCTTACAGCCGGTTTATGGCCGAAACGGGCAGGATGGAGCTCTCATCCCGTGACGGACCTGCCCGCGTGGTGCGCTGGAACGTGCCCCGCCGGTGGACAGAGGAAGGACTAGCGACGTGCGTGTACTCGTCGTCGAGGACGAGCAGCTGCTCGCCGATGCGGTGGCCACCGGACTGCGCCGGGAGGCCATGGCCGTCGACGTCGTGTACGACGGCGCGGCCGCGCTGGAGCGCATCGGGGTCAACGACTACGACGTGGTCGTGCTGGACCGCGACCTCCCGCTGGTGCACGGGGACGACGTCTGCCGGAAGATCGTCGAGCTCGGCATCCCCACCCGGGTGCTGATGCTGACCGCGTCCGGCGATGTCAGCGACCGTGTCGAGGGCCTGGAGATCGGAGCCGACGACTACCTCCCCAAGCCGTTCGCGTTCAGCGAGCTGACCGCACGCGTGCGTGCCCTCGGCCGCCGTACGAGCGTGCCGCTGCCGCCCGTCCTGGAGCGTGCCGGGATCAAGCTCGACCCCAACCGCCGCGAGGTCTTCCGCGACGGCAGGGAGGTCCAGCTCGCCCCCAAGGAGTTCGCCGTCCTGGAGGTGCTGCTGCGCAGCGAGGGCGCCGTCGTCTCCGCGGAGCAGCTCCTGGAGAAGGCCTGGGACGAGAACACGGACCCGTTCACCAACGTCGTGCGCGTGACCGTCATGACGCTGCGGCGCAAGCTCGGCGAGCCCGCCGTGATCGTCACCGTGCCCGGCTCCGGGTACAGGATCTGATCCACCGTGGCCACCACACCCGCGCCGCCCGCGGCGCCTCCGAAGCCCACCTGGGACCCCAGAAGGACGGAACCGCCCTTCCCCTGGCTGCGCCCCACGATCCGCATACGTCTCACGCTGCTGTACGGCGGCATGTTCCTGATCGCCGGCATCATGCTGCTGTCGATCATCTACCTGCTCGCGGCCCAGGCGCTGAACGTCGGCAGCGAACTCCCCTTCAAGATCATTTCCGGTCAGGTCGGCAGCAGCACCTGCAACCTCCCGGCGGCGCCCTCGGCGGACGAGCTCAACCGCGCGATGGCCGGCTGCGTGAACCAGCAGCGCCAGCACGCCCTCGACGACCTGCTCAGCCGGTCGCTCCTGGCCCTGCTCGGCCTCGCGGTCATCGCGTTCGCCTTCGGCTACGCGATGGCGGGCCGCGTCCTGTCACCGCTCGGCCACATCACCCGTACCGCGCGCGCGGTGGCCGGCTCCGACCTGTCCCGGCGCATCGAGCTGGACGGCCCGGACGACGAGCTGAAGGAGCTCGCGGACACCTTCGACGACATGCTGGAGCGGCTGCAGCGGGCCTTCACCGCCCAGCAGCGGTTCGTCGGGAACGCCTCCCACGAACTGCGCACCCCCCTCGCGATCAACCGCACGCTCCTGGAGGTGCACCTCTCGGGACCCGGGGTGCCGACGGAGATGCAGCAGCTCGGCAAGACGCTCCTCGCCACGAACGAGCGCAGCGAACAGCTCGTCGAGGGCCTGCTGCTGCTCGCCCGCAGCGACAACCAGATCGTCGAGCGCAAGCCGGTGGACCTCGCCGAGGTCGCCTCGCAGGCCGTCGACCAGGTGCACGCCGAGGCGGAGGCCAAGGGCGTGGAGATCCGCGGGGTGCGCGCCCCGGTGGTCGTCCAGGGCAATGGCGTCCTCCTGGAGCGGATCGCCCTGAACCTCGTCCAGAACGCCGTCCGGTACAACGTGCCGCAGGACGGCTGGGTCGAGGTCACGACCGCCACGGAGCACGGCAGGGCGGTCCTGGAGGTGTCGAACACGGGACCGGTCGTTCCCGCGTACGAGGTCGACAATCTTTTCGAACCCTTCCGGCGGCTGCGCACGGAGCGCACGGGCAGCGACAAGGGCGTGGGCCTTGGCCTGTCGATCGTCCGGTCGGTTGCCCGGGCGCACGGGGGTCACATCGCCGCCCGGCCCCGAGAAGGGGGTGGGCTCGTGATGCGCGTCACCCTTCCCATCTGAGAGCATGTCGCGCACACGCGGCGATGTTCGCTTTGCGCGGAATTTTCGGGCCACCCGCCCGAGTGACCCGTGTGTGATCGATCACAAGGGCGATTTTCCGTCCATCCACTCTCCGTGATCATGTGGACTGCCGGAAAGCCGGGAAAATCCGGGTTTTCTGGGGTCCTCATCACGGGAAGTACACGGTGGGGCGCCTTTGAAGTGCGGCCTCGGGACCGTGTACGGTCCGCATCGCCATCCAAGCCGATCACTCTTGATGAGTCCGGTTGGGTGTCGATTGAGTAACAGACCTTGATGTGAGGCAAAATCTCCGCCTCAGGTCGGGCACAAGTCCGGCCTCTCACGCGTTACGTGCGCTGGAGACACCGCAGACACCCAGAGGGGGAGAGCGACAATGGCAACGGATTACGACACCCCGCGCAAGACCGACGACGACGTCGACTCGGACAGCCTTGAAGAACTGAAGGCTCGCCGGAACGACAAGTCGACCTCGTCCGTCGACGTAGATGAGTTCGAGGCCGCGGAAGGCCTGGAGCTGCCCGGTGCGGACCTCTCGAACGAGGAGCTGGCCGTCCGGGTGCTGCCGAAGCAGCAGGACGAGTTCACCTGCATGAGCTGCTTCCTGGTGCACCACCGCAGCCAGCTGGCCCGCGAGAAGAACGGTCAGCCGATCTGCCGCGACTGCGACTGAGGCAGGGTCGGCCGTGAACGGCTCGACCCCACCTTGGAAGCGCCGCCTCCCCTCCAGGGCGGCGGACGAAGGGCCCGCCAAGGGCCCTGAAGGCGTGCGTGACGACGAGCGGGGCTCTTCCGAACAGGGATCAGCCTCGCTCGACCGAGCGGCCGCCACAGACGGCCTGACGGCCCCCGCGGACACTGCCTCGCCCGTCGCGCGGCGTCGCGTGGAGGCTGTCAGGAACGGGGTCAGGCGGGGCGTCACGAGGAGCGGCGTCCGCGCCAGGGCGGGCCTCGCGTATGTCACCGACCGCATCATCGAGATCGCCCCCCGGGTTCCCGTACGGGACCTGGCCACCCTCCGCAGACAGTTCCCGGGCCTCGGCCCCGAGGAGCTCGCGGACAAACTCGTCGCGGGCGCCGCCGCCGCGACGTCCACCGTCGGCGCCGGCATCGGCGCCGCCGCGATGCTGCCGGTGCCGCCGGCCATGCCCACGGAGCTGGCCGCCGAGATCACCGCCGTCGCCGCGATCGAGCTGAAGCTGATCGCCGAACTCCACGAGGTCTACGGCCTGCGTCCGCAGGGCAACCTCAAGCAGCGCAGCACGGCCTATCTGCACTCCTGGTCGGGCGAGCGCGGCATCGACGTGGCCAAACCCATGACGATCAACGCCGCGCTGGGCGGCCAGATGAAGCGCGAACTGCGCCAGCAGATCATGAAGCGCACGGTCCGGGACCTGCCCAACCTCATGCCGTTCATGGTCGGAGCGGCCGTGGGCGCCGTGATGAACCGCCGCGACACCAAGCGCGTGGCCGGCCACATCCGCAAGGACCTGCGCAAGATGCAGGTGCCCTGGGACGCGCTCCCGCAGCTGCCGCCGCTGGAGAAGCCGCTGGATCCGGTGCGGATCGGAGAGATTCCCACGGACCTCGGGGACTGAACGCCTTCGCGGGCGCCGCCCGCCCGCGGGCGGGTCCCTGCGTGCGCGGGTCCGTGCCCGCGGCCGTTCGCGCGCTTCAGGCGGACGCCCACGCGCGCGGATGGACCGTCCCGTCCCCGCGTCCCGTCACCGGTGCCCCGCTCCCTTCGCCGGTGGATCGCCTCAAGGGATCGGCCGTCGGCCGTCTCAGCTCTCCGCGGGACGGACCGACGCGCGTGCCGTCTCCAGGGCGGCCGCCAGACGCTCCGGCTCCCGGGTCGACAGGTACAGGTACGGCGTCGGGTCCGCCGGGTCCGTGACCTGGACGCGCAGCGCCGTGGGGATGTACGAGCGCAGGAGCATGAAGGCACGGGTGTCGGCCTTGTGGGTGCGCCAGGCGCGCGCCTCCTCCGGGTCCATGATCTCCGCGTCGCCGAGGGCGGAGACGGGGATCCGGGCGTCCCCGGCGATCAGCGCGTCCCCCACCACACGGATGCGGATCGAGCCGTACGCACTGGCCGCGACCGCCGCGACGGCGGTGCCGCCGACGAGCGCCCCGAGGGTCGGCAGGGTGCCGAACGGGAGGAAGATCAAGGCCAGCGCGAGCCCGACCAGGAAGCTGATCACCCACCACGACCGGGGTGCGGTGAGGCGTTCTTCGTACGGGGAGGCGGAGAGCTGCATGACGCCAAGCTTGGCACGGTGCGAAGACTTGGTGGACGCGCGGGTAAGGTCTGCGCCTGTGAGTGGTACTTCCGCAGCTCTGACGCCTCCCGCCGACGCCGTCGCGCCGGTGCGGCACCCTGACGCGCCCGCCCCCGGAGAGCTCCTCGGAGCACACTACGAACACTGTTTCGGGTGCGGTGGTGCGCAGCCCCACGGACTCCATCTGGAGGCCCGCGCGGGGGAGGGCGTCACGATCACGGCGGAGTTCACCGTGCGCCCCGTCCACCAGGGCGCCCCGGGCCTCGCGCACGGTGGTGTCCTCGCCACCGCGCTCGACGAGACGCTCGGCTCGCTGAACTGGCTGCTGCGGACGATCGCCGTGACGGGACGTCTGGAGACCGACTTCCTCCGCCCCGTCCCCGTCGACACCGTGCTGCATCTGGAGGCCGAGGTCACCGCGGTGGCCGGCCGGAAGATCTACTGCACCGCCACCGGGCGGATCGGCGGCCCCGACGGACCCGTCGCCGTCCGCGCGGACGCCCTCTTCGTCGAGGTGAAGGTCGACCACTTCATCGACAACGGCCGCCCGGAGGAGATCCGCGCGGCGATGAACGACCCGGACCAGATCCGGCGAGCCCGTGCCTTCGAGGTGAACCCGTGACCCGTAGCCCCGGGGCCGACGAGCCCCGCCCGGAAGTCCCCGTGATGATCACGCGCGTCGATCCGGAAGTTCCCCTTCCCGAGTACGCGCACCCCGGTGACGCCGGAGCCGATCTGCGCACCACCGAGAGCCGCGAGCTGCAGCCCGGTGAACGGGCCGTGCTGCCGACGGGAGTGGCCATCGCGCTGCCCGAGGGGTACGCGGCCTTCGTGCACCCGCGCTCGGGCCTGGCCGCCCGCTGCGGCGTCGCTCTCGTGAATGCCCCGGGGACGGTTGATGCCGGGTACCGTGGGGAGATCAAGGTGATCGTGGTGAATCTCGATCCGCGCGAGTCGGTGCGGTTCGAGCGCTTCGACCGGATTGCTCAACTGGTCGTCCAGCAGGTCGAGAAGGTTCGCTTCCAGGAGGTCGCGGAACTTCCCGGCTCGGCGCGGGCCGCAGGGGGCTTCGGGTCCACCGGCGGCCATGCCGCTGTGGACAGCACAACGGGTGGGAATCGATACGCTTCGGTCGTATCCGACCGGGAAGGACAGTGACGTGTTCGGACGTCGCAAGAAGGGCAGTGCCGCCGAGGACGCGGCGGGCGAGGCCGAGCAGGTCGTCGACAGCGTCGACACTGAGGCGGACGAGGACGTGGAGCGCGAGCGTGTGAGGCTCGAACCCGAGCCGCGCCCCGACGGGCCCTGGGACAGTGCGGAGGTCCGTGACCCGGCCGAGGGCCGGGTGGATCTCGGTGGCCTCTTCGTGCCCGGAGTCGACGGCATGGAGCTGCGGGTCGAGGTCGCGGGCGACGCGATCGTCGCGGCGACCGTCGTCGTCAACGACAGCGCCGTACAGCTCCAGGCCTTCGCCGCTCCCAAGCGCGAGGGAATCTGGGGCGAGGTGCGCGAGGAGATCGCCTCCGGGATCACCCAGCAGGGCGGTGTCATCGACGAGGTCGAGGGCCCGCTCGGCTGGGAGCTGCGGGCGCAGGTTCCGGTCCAGCTCCCGGACGGCACGGGTGGTTTCCAGGTCGTGCGGTTCGTCGGTGTGGACGGTCCCCGCTGGTTCCTGCGCGGAGTGATCTCCGGGCAGGGCGCGGTGCAGCCGCAGGCCGCGGGTCTGCTGGAGCAGATCTTCCGGGACACGGTCGTCGTCCGCGGTGAGGGTCCGATGGCCCCCCGCGACCCGATCGTCCTGAAGCTGCCGAACGACGCGCAGATGGTCCCCGAGGGTGTCCAGCAGGAGGACCAGGGCGGCTCCCGCTTCTCCGGCGGCATGGGGCAGCTCCAGCGCGGACCGGAGATCACCGAGGTCCGCTAGGGACAAGGGCCCGCGAGGGCCGTACACCGTACGAAAAATCGGGCAGACAGAAGGGCCGCATCCCCCGGGGATGCGGCCCTTTCCCGTGCGCGGGTTCACCCGGGGCTTCCGTGCGCCGGGTCGCCCGACCGCGGTGCGCGGGCCCGTCCAGACCTGGTGCGCAGGCCCGCCCGACCCGGGTGCAGGGGGCTCGCCCGGCTCCCGTGTGCGGATCTCCGGCGGCATCGGCGTACGCCCCGGCCTCACTCATTCTCGTATGTGAACAGTGGTTGAGCAGCGGCTCTTTCTTCAGGTCTTGACGGAAGCCTGGTCCATACCTATGGTCACCGGCCAGCGCACCATGTTCAGCATCCCGTGTGTAGTTCACATACAAGAATGGATGACTCTGCATGTCCGACACCCCCACTCGGCATCGCCGCCGACGGCGTCCGGCCTTCCTCGTCACCGTCGCCGCCGCGACCGCCGCACTGGTCGGCACCCTCCTGTCCTGGCCCGGCGCACACCGGGCCGAGGCGGCGCCCGCTGCCTTCGTCCACCCCGGAGTCACCGTCTCCCGGGGGCAGCTCGACTTCGCCCGCACCCAGGTCCTGGCCGGCGCCCAGCCCTGGAAGGGCGCCTACGACCAGATGATGGCGAGCAAGTACGCCTCGCTCACGCGCACCCCCACGCCCCGCGCGACCGTCGAGTGCGGCTCGTACTCCAACCCCAACTACGGCTGCACGGACGAGCGCGAGGACGCGATCGCCGCCTACACCGACGCGCTCGCCTGGTACGTCACACGCGACGACCGGTACGCCAGGAAGGCCATCGAGCTGATGGACGCCTGGTCCGCGGTGATCAAGTCCCACACCAACAGCAACGCGCCCCTGCAGACCGGCTGGGCGGGCTCCTCCTGGCCGAAGGCCGCCGAGATCATCAAGTACACGTACACCGGATCCTGGGCCAACTCCGGCCGCTTCGCGAGCATGCTGCGCGACGTCTACCTGCCCCAGATCATCAACGGCTCCAACTCCAACGGGAACTGGGAGCTGTCGATGATGGAGGCCGCGGTCGGCATCTCCGTCTTCCTGGAGGACAAGACGTCGTACGACAAGGCCATGGCGAAGTTCCGGACGCGCACCGCGGCGTACGTCTACCTCTCCACCGACGGCGCCGTGCCGAAGACCGTGCCGAGCCAGAACCTCGACACCACCGCGAAGATCGTCGGCTACTGGCAGGGGCAGTCCACCTTCGTCACCGGACTCACCCAGGAGACCTGCCGCGACCTCACCCACACCGGATACGGCATCTCGGCCATCTCGCACGTCGCCGAGACCAGCCGCATCCAGGGGCAGGACCTGTACGGCACCGACGTGGGTGAGCGGCTGCGCCAGGCGCTCGGCTTCCAGTCCAAGTACCAGCTCGGTACGGCCGTGCCGAGCTGGCTGTGCGGCGGCTCGCTCAACCTCGGGCTCGGCCCGGTCACCGAGGTCGGCTACAACGCCCTGCACAACCGCCTGGGCATCGCGATGACCAACACCCAGACGCTCACCCAGCAGAA
Source organism: Streptomyces sp. NPDC001914 (assembly GCF_042891215.1). NCBI lineage: Bacteria > Bacillati > Actinomycetota > Actinomycetes > Kitasatosporales > Streptomycetaceae > Streptomyces > Streptomyces sp. NPDC001914. The sequence continues at coordinate 359,704 of NZ_JBIASW010000006.1, read as the reverse complement.
CCGGCCGGCCGGCAGCAACAACCTGTTCGTGGCGTGGGAGACGCTGACGCACGGTGACAATCCCGCGTGAACCGAACCGGGGGTCCCGTGCGATGAGTGGATGAGGGATGAGGGACCGGGCGTCCGGCCGGGACACCGGCGCCCGGTCCACCGCCGGTCACGAGGATCACGGGGAGAGAACATGAGCAAGGCCGTCACCAGCATCACCGCCGTCACCACCACCGCGGCCCGCGGGGCATCAGGGTTGCGTCAAGGACGCTCCCCGGCGGGCCGCTCGTCCCCTTCGCCGGGATTCCTGGCCGTAAGGTCGACGCTGCGTACACAGTGGTGACAGGAAGACAATGGGCTCATGGGACGCGGCAAGCTTCGGATCTACCTCGGTGCGGCTCCGGGCGTGGGCAAGACCTACGCGATGCTCTCCGAGGCCCATCGCCGCATCGAACGCGGGACGGACTGCGTGGTGGCGTTCGTCGAGCACCATCACCGGCCCCGCACCGAGGTGATGCTGCACGGCCTGGAGCAGGTGCCGCGCAGGGAACTGGAGTACCGGGGCGGTGTCTTCTCCGAGATGGACGTCGACGCCGTGCTGCTCCGCGCCCCCGCCGTCGCCCTGGTGGACGAACTGGCGCACACGAACGTGCCCGGCTCCCGCAACGCCAAGCGCTGGCAGGACGTGGAGGAACTGCTCGCCGCCGGCATCGACGTCGTCTCCACCGTCAACATCCAGCACCTGGAGTCACTCGGCGACGTCGTCGAGTCGATAACGGGTGTGCGCCAGCGCGAGACCGTTCCGGACGAGGTGGTGCGACGGGCCGACCAGATCGAGCTGGTCGACATGTCGCCGCCGGCCCTGCGCCGCCGCATGGCCCACGGCAACATCTACAAGCCCGACAAGGTCGACGCGGCGCTGTCCAACTACTTCCGTCCGGGCAATCTCACGGCCCTGCGCGAGCTCGCGCTGCTGTGGGTCGCCGACCGGGTCGACGAATACCTGACCGAGTACCGCAGCGAGCACCGGGTCTCCAAGATCTGGGGGTCCCGGGAGCGGATCGTCGTCGGGCTGACGGGCGGTCCGGAGGGGCGGACGCTGATCCGGCGTGCCGCGCGACTGGCCGAGAAGGGGGCGGGCGGAGAGGTCATGGCCGTGTACATCGCCCGCAGCGACGGACTGACCTCCGCCTCGCCCAAGGAGCTGGCGGTGCAGCGCACCCTGGTCGAGGACCTGGGCGGCACCTTCCACCACGTGGTCGGCGACGACATCCCCGCCTCCCTGCTGGACTTCGCGCGCGGCGTCAACGCCACCCAGATCGTCCTCGGCTCCTCCCGCCGCAAGACCTGGCAGTACGTCTTCGGTCCCGGCGTCGGCACCACGGTCGCCCGGGAGTCGGGACCCGACCTGGACGTCCACATCGTCACCCACGAGGAGGTCGCCAAGGGGCGCGGTCTGCCGGTGGCGCGCGGAGCACGGCTCGGGCGCTCCCGGATCATCTGGGGCTGGGCGGTCGGCATCGGCGGCCCCGTGGCCATGGCCCTGCTGCTCAACACGATCGACCTCGGCCTCGCCAACGACATGCTGCTGTTCCTGGCGGTCACGGTCGCGGCCGCCCTGCTCGGCGGACTGCTCCCGGCCCTCGCCTCGGCCGCCTTCGGCTCGCTGCTGCTGAACTACTTCTACACACCGCCCCTGCACCGGCTGACCGTCGCCGACCCGAAGAACATCGTCGCCATCGTGATCTTCGTGGGCGTCGCCGTCTCCGTGGCGTCGGTGGTGGACCTGGCCGCCCGGCGTACGCACCAGGCGGCGCGGCTCCGGGCCGAGTCGGAGATCCTGTCCTTCCTGGCGGGCAGTGTGCTGCGCGGCGAGACCAGCCTGGAGGCGCTGCTGGAGCGCGTCCGGGAGACCTTCGGAATGGAATCCGTCGCCCTGCTGGAGCGCGCGGGCGACGTCGACCCGTGGACGTGCGCGGGCAGCGCGGGACCGAAGCCCGCGACCCGCCCCGAGGACGCCGACGTCGACATGCCGGTCGGAGACCACATGGCGCTCGCCCTGTCCGGACGGGTCCTGCCCGCCTCCGACCGCCGGGTGCTGGCCGCGTTCGCCGCGCAGGCCGTGGTGGTCCTGGACCGCCAGCGCCTGCAGCACGAGGCGGACCAGGCCAAGGAACTGGCGGAGGGGAACCGCATCCGCACCGCCCTGCTGGCCGCGGTGAGCCACGACCTGCGCACCCCGCTCGCCGGCATCAAGGCGGCGGTCTCCTCCCTGCGCTCCGACGACGTGGCCTGGTCGGACGAGGACCAGGCCGAGCTCCTCGCGGGCATCGAGGACGGTGCCGACCGCCTCGACCACCTCGTGGGCAACCTGCTGGACATGTCCCGGCTCCAGACCGGCACGGTCGCTCCGCTGATCCGGGAGATCGACCTGGACGAGGTCGTCCCGATGGCGCTCGGCGGCGTCCCCGAGGACAGCGTGGTCCTGGAGATACCGGAGAGCCTGCCGATGGTCGCCGTCGACGCCGGGCTCCTGGAACGCGCCGTCGCCAACCTCGTCGAGAACGCCGTCAAGTACAGCCCCTTCGGCGAACGGGTCCTGGTGGCCGCGAGTGCCATGGCCGACCGCGTGGAGGTCCGCGTGGTGGACCGCGGCCCCGGTGTCCCGGACGACGCCAAGGACCGGATCTTCGCGCCCTTCCAGCGCTACGGCGACGCCCCGCGCGGCACGGGAGTGGGCCTCGGCCTCGCGGTCGCGCGCGGCTTCGCCGAGGCGATGGGCGGCACCCTCAACGCCGAGGACACCCCCGGCGGCGGACTCACCATGGTGCTGACGGTGCGGGCGGTGGACCGCCGTCCCGACCTGGCAGCCCGATCAGCAGCCGCAGAAAGGCAGGCTTCATGACCCGGGTCCTCGTGGTCGACGACGAGCCGCAGATCACCCGAGCCCTCGTGATCAACCTCAAGGCACGCAAGTACGAGGTCGACGCGGCCCCCGACGGAGCCACCGCGCTCCAGCTCGCCGCCGCCCGTCACCCCGACGTCGTCGTGCTCGACCTCGGCCTGCCCGACATGGACGGCGTCGAGGTGATCAAGGGGCTGCGCGGCTGGACGCGGGTGCCGATCCTGGTGCTGTCGGCCCGGCACTCCTCGGACGAGAAGGTCGAGGCCCTCGACGCGGGCGCCGACGACTACGTCACCAAGCCGTTCGGCATGGACGAACTGCTCGCCCGGCTGCGTGCCGCCGTCCGTCGCGCGGAGCCCACGGGCGGCGGCGAGGACGACGTGATCGTGGAGACCGCCGGGTTCACCGTCGACCTGGCGGCGAAGAAGGTGCACCGCGACGGGCGGGACGTCCGGCTCACCCCCACGGAGTGGCATCTGCTGGACGTGCTCGTCCGCAACTCCGGCCGCCTCGTCAGCCAGAAGCAACTGCTCCAGGAGGTCTGGGGCCCGTCCTACGGCACGGAGACCAACTATCTGCGGGTCTACATGGCGCAGCTCCGCCGCAAGCTGGAGGTGGACCCCTCGCACCCGAAGCACTTCATCACCGAACCGGGGATGGGGTACAGGTTCGAACGGTGACGCGATCATGCCCCTTCGATCGTCTGTGCGGGCCGCGACGGTCGCCCGACCGGGCGCGGACCGCGGGCGGTTCGGCCGGCGGTGCCGCGGGTACGAAGCTGTCGGTGCCCCCCGGTACGCTTTCGGTATGAGTGCTGTTCCTCGTTCCGAAAAGCCGGCGGGCCGGTTCCGGCGCATGATGGACCGGCTCTCCTCGTCCCAGGAGGACCTGGAGTCGGAGGAGCTGCGGGAGGACACGGCGACCGCCGGCTGCACCCGGATCGGTGACTGCCACGACCGGCAGATAGTCACGGTTACTGGTACCTTGCGCACGGTCACTCTGCGGCCGAGGGCCGGTGTCCCGGCCCTGGAGGCCGAGCTGTTCGACGGCTCGGCCGCTCTGGACGTGGTCTGGCTCGGCCGCCGTTCCATCGTCGGCATCGAGCCCGGACGCAAGCTGATCGCTTCCGGCCGTATCTCGATGAGCCGGGGCCGTAGGGTGTTGTTCAATCCGAAGTACGAACTCAGACCCCTCGGACGGGAGTAGCCGGTGACGTCGCTCGACAAGCCGACCGAAGACGCCCAGGACGCCCAGCAGGATGCACGGGCGGTGACCGAGGCCGCACTCTTCGAGGCGTTCGGCGGCTTGCGCGGCATGGTCGAGACCGTGGTGCCGGGCCTGCTCTTCGTCACCACCTTCACGATCAACAAGGACCTGCACTGGGCGGCGATCGCCGCCCTCGCGGTGTCCCTGCTGCTCGTCGTGGTCCGCCTGGTGCGGCGCGACACGGTGAAGCACGCCTTCAGCGGTGTCTTCGGTGTCGCCTTCGGCGTGGTCTTCGCGATGATGACCGGCAACGCGAAGGACTTCTACCTGCCGGGCATGCTCTACACGCTCGGTCTCGCCGTCGCCTACATCGTGACCACCCTGGCGGGCGTCCCGCTGATCGGTCTGATCCTCGGCCCGGTCTTCAAGGAGAACCTCTCCTGGCGCACCCGCAACCCCGGCCGCAAGAAGGCGTACGCGAAGGCCAGTTGGGCCTGGGGCCTGATCCTGCTCGCCAAGTGCGCGGTGCTGTTCCCGCTCTACTGGTGGGCCGACACGGCCCAGTTCGGCTGGGTCCTGATCGCCCTGAAGATCCCGCCGTTCCTGCTCGCCGTCTGGCTCACCTGGGTCTTCCTGGCCAAGGCGCCGCCGCCCATCGACGTGTTCGCGGAGATGGAGGCCGAGGAGCAGGCGGAGAAGGAGCGCAAGGCCGCTCTCGCGCAGGAGCGCGGGGACGCCCCGGCTCCGGCCAGGCACCGCCGGGAGGCGTGAGCCCGGCAGGTCCGAGGACGCCTCCGGCCGGCTGAGCACGAACCGGGGTACGAGGCAGAGGTACGACGAAGGGGGCGCCCGGAATTCCGGGCGCCCCCTTCGTCGTACCTCTGCGCGAGACGCGAGACGCGTCCCGCCGGCGGACGTCGTACCGCCGGCGGGACGGAACGGCTACTTCGTCGTGCTCGTGTCGCGGCGCACCGACAGCAGGTCCTCGAGCTGTTCCTCACGGGCCTGGGCGGCCACGAAGAGGAGTTCGTCGCCCGCCTCCAGGGAGTCCTCCCGGGAGGGGGTCAGGACGCGGGTGCCGCGGATGATGGTCACCAGCGAGGTGTCCTCCGGCCACGCCACGTCACCGACGGTCGTGCCGGCGAGGGCGGACTCGGGCGGCAGGGTCAGCTCGACGAGGTTGGCGTCGCCGTGGCTGAAGCGGAGCAGCCGCACGAGGTCGCCGACGCTCACCGCCTCCTCCACGAGCGCCGACATCAGGCGCGGGGTGGAGACGGCGACGTCCACGCCCCAGGACTCGTTGAACAGCCACTCGTTCTTGGGATTGTTCACGCGGGCGACGACGCGCGGGACGCCGTACTCGGTCTTCGCGAGCAGCGAGACCACGAGGTTGACCTTGTCGTCCCCGGTGGCCGCGATGACCACGTTGCAGCGCTGCAGCGCCGCCTCGTCCAGCGAGGTGATCTCGCAGGCGTCGGCGAGCAGCCACTCCGCCTGCGGGACGCGCTCGACCGAGATGGCGGTCGGCGCCTTGTCGATCAGCAGGATCTCGTGGCCGTTCTCCAGGAGTTCGCCCGCGATCGAGCGGCCCACGGCACCGGCACCGGCAATGGCGACTCTCATCAGTGCCCCGCCTCTTCCTCAGGGCCCTTGGCGAACGCCGCCTCGACCTTGTCCACCTCGTCGGTCCGCATCATCACGTGCACCAGGTCGCCCTCCTGCAGCACCGTCTGCGAGCTGGGCAGGACCGCCTCGCCCAGCCGGGTGAGGAAGGCGACGCGCACGCCCGTCTCGTCCTGGAGGCGGCTGATCTTGTGGCCCACCCAGGCGACGGAGGTGTGCACCTCGGCGAGCTGCACGCCGCCCGTGGGGTCCCGCCACAGCGGTTCGGCACCCGAGGGCAGCAGCCGGCGGAGCATCTGGTCCGCCGTCCAGCGGACGGTGGCGACCGTCGGGATGCCCAGGCGCTGGTAGACCTCGGCGCGGCGGGGGTCGTAGATACGGGCGGCGACGTTCTCGATGCCGAACATCTCGCGGGCCACGCGGGCGGCGATGATGTTCGAGTTGTCACCGCTGGAGACCGCGGCGAAGGCCCCGGCCTCCTCGATGCCCGCCTCGCGCAGGGTGTCCTGGTCGAAGCCGACCCCGGTGACGCGACGGCCGCCGAACCCGGAGCCCAGCCGCCTAAAAGCGGTGGGGTCCTGGTCGATCACGGCGACCGTGTGCCCCTGTTGCTCCAGGTTCTGGGCAAGAGCGGAACCTACTCTTCCGCAGCCCATGATGACGATGTGCACGACCGTCCTTCCGCATGAATGGTTACGGCTCAGGCTAAACAGGGTCTCAGACCGCCGCCCAAGCTACACACGCACGGTCCACCAGGGGCTTCGTTGCGCAGGTTCGCCTGTGCCTTTTTCGCGGAGCGTTCGGGGGACGGGGGTGAACGGCGGCGAACGCGCGGGGTTCAGCGCCGTGTGATGCTGCGAACACTCGCCAGGGTGAGGATTCCGAGGCCGGCCAGCGCCACGGCCGCGCCGATGAGCTCAGCGGTCAGATGCATGGGTCCTCCAGGGCGGTCGGGGCCGGGGTTTTGTCATATAGACACGTGGATCTCCGGTGCTGCGGAATCCGCAGCCGGAGCCACCCCGTTTTCACCCGGAGAGCAGATCACGTGCAGAACGGGGAAGGCGGGTGGGCGACTGCCAGTTCGAACCCTTACGATTCCCTGTTGTGTCCAAACTGACCGACGTGCCCAAGCGGATCCTCATCGGGCGTGCACTGCGCAGCGACCGGCTGGGGGAAACGCTTCTGCCGAAGCGCATCGCCCTCCCCGTCTTCGCATCCGACCCGCTCTCCTCCGTGGCGTACGCGCCCGGAGAAGTCCTGCTGGTCCTCTCCATCGCGGGCGTGTCGGCCTACCACTTCAGCCCCTGGATCGCGGTCGCGGTCGTCGTGCTGATGTTCACGGTGGTCGCCTCCTACCGCCAGAACGTGCACGCCTACCCGAGCGGCGGCGGCGACTACGAGGTCGCGACCACCAACCTCGGTCCGCGGGCCGGCCTCACCGTCGCCAGCGCGCTGCTCGTCGACTACGTCCTCACCGTCGCCGTCTCCATCGCCTCCGGCATCGAGAACCTCGGCTCGGCGGTGCCGTTCGTGGTGGAGCACAAGGTCTTCTGCGCGGTCGCCGTCATCGTGCTGCTCACGCTGATGAACCTGCGCGGGGTCAAGGAGTCCGGAAAGCTCTTCGCGATCCCGACCTACGTCTTCGTCGCCGGCGTCTTCATCATGATCGCCTGGGGTGCCTTCCGCGGGCTCGTGCTCGGCGACACCATGCACGCGCCGACCGCCGAGTACCACATCAAGGCCGAGCACCAGGGACTCGCGGGCTTCGCCCTCGTCTTCCTGCTGCTGCGCGCCTTCTCGTCCGGCTGTGCGGCGCTCACCGGCGTCGAGGCGATCTCCAACGGCGTCCCCGCCTTCCGCAAGCCGAAGTCGAAGAACGCCGCGACCACGCTCGCGGCGATGGGCCTGCTCGCCGTCACCATGTTCTGCGGCATCATCGCCCTGGCCATGGCCACCAACGTGCGCATGGCCGAGAACCCCGCCACGGACCTGATCCACAACGGCGTGGCGGTCGGCGCCGACTACGTCCAGAACCCGGTGATCTCCCAGGTCGCCGAGGCCGTGTTCGGCAAGGGCAGCTTCCTGTTCATCCTGCTGGCCGCCGCCACCGCCCTCGTCCTGTTCCTGGCCGCGAACACCGCGTACAACGGCTTCCCGCTCCTCGGTTCGATCCTCGCCCAGGACCGCTACCTGCCGCGCCAGCTCCACACCCGCGGCGACCGCCTGGCCTTCTCGAACGGCATCGTGCTCCTGGCCGGCGCCGCGAGCATGCTCGTCATCATCTACGGGGCCGACTCGACGCGCCTGATCCAGCTCTACATCGTCGGTGTGTTCGTCTCGTTCACTCTCAGCCAGACCGGTATGGTCCGCCACTGGAACCGCCACCTGGCCAGTGAGACCGACCCGGCCAAGCGCAGCCACATGATCCGCTCCCGCGCGATCAACGCCTTCGGCGCCTTCTTCACCGGGCTGGTTCTCGTCGTCGTCCTCGTCACCAAGTTCACGCACGGCGCCTGGGTCGCCCTGCTCGGCATGGTGATCTTCTACGCGACGATGACCGCGATCCGTAAGCACTACGACCGCGTCGCCGAGGAACTGGCCGCACCCGAGGGACCCTCCGACGACAGCGTCCGCCCCTCCCGCGTCCACTCCGTCGTCCTGGTCTCCAAGATCCACCGCCCGGCCCTGCGCGCCCTCGCCTACGCCAAGCTGCTGCGCTCCGACACCCTGGAAGCGCTCAGCGTCAACGTGGACCCGGCCGAGACCAAGACCCTGCGCGACGAGTGGGAGCGGCGCGGCATCGACGTACCGCTGAAGGTCCTCGACTCGCCCTACCGCGAGATCACCCGTCCGGTCGTCGAGTACGTGAAGGGCCTGCGCAAGGAGTCGCCGCGTGACGCGGTCTCCGTGATCATCCCCGAGTACGTCGTCGGTCACTGGTACGAGCACCTGCTGCACAACCAGAGCGCCCTGCGGCTCAAGGGCCGCCTGCTGTTCACCCCGGGCGTCATGGTCACCTCCGTGCCCTACCAGCTGGAGTCGTCCGAGGCCGCCAAGCTGCGCGCCCGCAAGCGCCAGGACTGGAACGCCCCGGGCGCGGTGCGCCGGGGACCGGCCCAGGTACGGCCCAAGGAGCCCACCCAGAAGAGCTGACGGGGGCGGGAAGCGCGCCGAGTGCTCGCGGACGAGGCGGGAAGCGGTGCCGTGAGCACGTAGACTGGACGGCTGTTGTCCGGCCGTGTTCCCCGGCCGTTTCCCCCTCTCATCTGGAGTCACCCCACCATGCAGGCAGAACCGAAGAAGTCGCTGGTGGGGGACGAGTACGAGGTCGAGATCGGCCCCGTGGCGCACGGCGGGCACTGCATCGCCCGGACGGACGAGGGCCAGGTCCTCTTCGTCCGGCACGCGCTGCCCGGTGAGCGGGTCGTCGCCCGGGTGACCGAGGGCGAGGAGGGCGCGCGGTTCCTGCGCGCCGACGCCGTACGCATCATCGACGCCTCCAAGGACCGCGTCGAGGCGCCCTGCCCGTACGCGGGACCCGGCCGCTGCGGCGGCTGCGACTGGCAGCACGCCAAGCCCGGCGCGCAGCGCCGCCTCAAGGGCGAGGTCATCGCCGAGCAGCTGCAGCGCCTCGCGGGTCTCACCCCCGAGGAGGCCGGCTGGGACGGCACGGTGATGCCCGCCGAGGGCGACAAGCTGCCCGCCGGCGAAGTCCCGCAGTGGCGCACGCGCGTCCAGTACGCCGTCGACCCGGACGGCAACGCCGGACTGCGCCGCCACCGCTCGCACGAGGTCGAGCCCATCGAGCGCTGCATGATCGCCGCGCCGGGTGTCACCGAACTCGGCATCGAGGAGCGCGACTGGTCCGGCATGGAGGCCGTCGAGGCGATCGCCGCGACCGGTTCCCAGGACCGCATGGTGATCCTGGAGCCCCGCCCCGGCGCCAGGCTCCCCCTGGTCGAACTCGACAAGCCGGTCTCGGTGATGCGGGTCGCCGAACAGGACGGCGGCATCCACCGCGTCCACGGCCGCGCCTTCGTGCGCGAGCGCGCCGACGGCCGCACCCACCGGGTCGGCAGCGGCGGCTTCTGGCAGGTCCACCCGATGGCCGCCGACACCCTCGTCAAGGCCGTCATGCAGGGCCTGCTGCCCCGCAAGGGCGAGATGGCCCTGGACCTCTACTGCGGTGTCGGCCTCTTCGCGGGTGCCCTCGCGGACCGCCTGGGCGACCAGGGCGCGGTCCTCGGCATCGAGTCCGGCAAGCGCGCGGTGGAGGACGCCCGGCACAACCTCGCCGGCTTCGACCGCGTCCGCATCGAACAGGGCAAGGTCGAGGCGGTCCTGCCGCGCACCGGCATCACCGAGGTCGACATCATCGTCCTGGACCCGCCCCGCGCGGGCGCCGGCAAGAAGACGGTCGAGCACCTGGCGTCCCTCGGCGCCCGCCGCATCGCCTACGTGGCCTGCGACCCGGCGGCCCTGGCCCGCGACCTGGCGTACTTCCGCGACGGCGGGTACAAGGTGCGGACGCTCCGGGCGTTCGACCTGTTCCCGATGACGCACCACGTGGAGTGTGTCGCGATCCTGGAGCCGGCGACCAAGGGGGCCTGACCCGCGGGTTCGTCGGCCCGGACGGCTTCCCTTGACGTGTTCCCCTGCACACGGCACGTCGATCCGGGAAGCATCCGCCGTCCCTGGACACCGCCTGGTCGTGGCCGTCGGGACGACGCGCGGTCGGCGGCCGTTCTCCGGGGTTCGGTGGGCGCGGGTCCTGGCCCCGGTGAACAGGACGGTGCTCCCATGGTTCGGTGCGGCTGCCGCGCTGAGCCGGCGGCGATCCGCCACGGGCACGCCCAGGGCGCTCACCGCTCACTGATCGCGTCCCCTGTCACAGAGTCGGCAGACGCAGGGCGAGCAGGGCCACGTCGTCGGTGCTGCCAGGCGGCATACGGGCCAGCAGATGGTCGCACAGCGTGTCCAGCGGCGCGTGGGCGAGCGCGAGGGCGTGGCGGCGCAGCCGCTCCAGGCCGGTGCCGAGGTCGCTGCCGGGGACCTCGACCAGGCCGTCGGTGTAGAGCAGCAAGGTCGAACCCGGCGGCAAGGGGTGCGTGGCGTCCGGCCGGCCCACGCGGGTGTCCAGGGGGGCGCCGAGGATGATTCCCTGTCCGGCTTCGAGGTACTGCGCGTGTCCGCCGGGGGACAGGAGGAGAGGCGGCGGGTGTCCGGCGTTGGTCCACCGCAGGGTCCATGGGCCGGTGTGCGGGTGGCCCTCGACCTGTGCGAGGACGAGGGTGGCCATGGGGACGGTGGTGATGGCGGGCATGGAGTCGTCGAGGCGGTCGACGACAGCGCCGGGCGATCCGGTGCGGTCCCAGGCCAGGGACCGCAGGATGCCGTGCAGTTGGGCCATTCCGGCGGCCGCGGTCAGGTCGTGGCCGACGACGTCGCCGATGACCAGCGCGAGCGTGCCGTCCTTCAGCTCGAACGCGTCGTACCAGTCGCCGCCGACCTGGGAGCCGGCGGGGGCGGGCTGGTAGCGGGCAGCCAGGCGCAGGCGGCCGGGCTGGGGCAGCGGGGCGAGCAGGTTGTGCTGCATGGCCTCGGCGACGGCGCGCTGGCGGCCGAACCGCCGTGCGTTGTCGATGACCAGACCGACCCGGCGGCCGATGTCGCTCACCACCGCCAGGTCGGCGGCGTCGAAGGGATGCGCCGGATCGGTGCGCACCACCGTGAGAGCGCCGGTGATCCGCTGGTATGAGCCCAGCGGGACCGTGATGGCGGACGTCGCGTCCACCGTCCGCAGGAAGTCGCGGTGGGCGACGGCCAGGGGAGGGCCGGGCGCTGTGGTCGTCTCCGCCGCGTTCTGCTCGTCCGGCTCGTTCTGCAGTACGGGATCACCTCCGCGCAGCACCTGGACGAGAACCGAGCGGTCCGCCTCCCTGGAGGGCAGGCGCTCGCGCCTGCCCTCCAGGGAGGCATCCCGGCCCGCGGGGCCGGTCACCGCAACTCGGTGGACCTGTCCGGAGCCGGTCCGGAGGTCAACCGCCACCCAGTCGGCGAGGCGAGGAACCAGCAGGCGGCCCAGCCGGGCGAGTGCCTCGTCGGTCTCCAGGGTCTGACCCAGGACGTCGGTGATCTCCGCGACCAGCGTCAGCCGTTCGTTGAGGTCCTCCAGGGCACTCGTATAGGCCGCACGCTCCCGGCGCCCGCTGCGGTCGTTCGTGATGTCGGTGAACAGCACGGCCATGCCCTTGAACGAGCCGCCGTCCGTCAGGGGAGAGGCGGACCACGAGATCGTGACCAGGCGACCGTCACCGCGCATGTAGCTGTCGCCCTCCCCACGCGCGGCGGCCCCCTCGGCCAGCGCCCGGAGCAGCGGGCACCGTTCGCGCAGGAGCGTGCCGCCGTCCGCGTCCCGGTGCAGCAGATCGTGCGCGTCCTTCCCGCGTATCGCGCGGGTGGCTCGGCCCAGCAGCCGTTCGGCGGCCGAGTTGGCGTCGAGGATCCGGCCGACCGGATCCACCACCATCAGGGCTGTGCTCAGCTGCTCGACGACCTGCCGCCAGAAGTCCGGTTCGGCCGCCGGCCACGGCCGCCCCTCACCTCCCCCACCGGGTGCCGCATCCTCCACCACGCCGCCCTCCAGCCACGACAGCCTCCCACCGAGGACTGTGGGCGCGTCAGGGAAACGGACATATCGGTACCGATGATCCCCCGACTGGAACCAGCTCGCACGGCCGACGCGAGATCCCGCTCGCCCACCTTCGGTCCGATGAACGGGGGCTTCCGCGCAGGCCCTCTGGCGTTCGGGTCCCGAAGGGGCGGCACCACCCGTCCCGGGCGAGTGCCTGCCCACGGCCAGGGGATTCCTCCGGGGGCCTGTCCCCGTAAACGCGACGCCGCTTCCGAAGCAGCCGTTGTTTCGAACAAAGGGGAGTACGGTGGACACCACGAAGGCTTTCCGTATGCCGGAAATCCGATGCCGGAAATCCGGCCGGTCCCGGACCGCCGTCTCGTGTTCCGCAGTTTTCCGGACCATGTGCCTTCCACCGCACGCAACCGTCCTCACATGGGCAGCCCGTGACCCCGGCCGCGCCATCCGCATCCAGGCCGAGGAGCCAGGTATGCCATTCGGTCCCAGCGCGTCCGCGGCGGTCACACCGCCGGGCCCCGCCCCACCGCCCGAGTGCCACGACGGGACGTCCCCCTTTCCGGCGCCCGCGCGTGACGGCGGTGAGCGGCTGTACGTCACGGTGGCGACGGTGATCGTCGTCCTGCCGCTGGTGTCGATCGGGCTCGCCGGCCGGCTGCACGACCTCCGCCACGCCGACCGCACCAGTGCCCGCCACGGCGTCGACGGCGGTCGGCTCGACCCCTCCGCCGCCGTCATCCGCTTCCTCGAACGCCTCGGCCGGGTGCACGACATGCGCCGGCCGACTGCGGAGCGGGGCGCGGCCCGCCGTGTTCGACGCCGACCACCCAATTTCTCAAGGCAGTTGGCAGGAGCCATTCATGACCACCGCATTGCAGTCCCCGCCTCCTTCCCGACCCCTCCTCCGGCTGCGTCTCGCATCCCGCAGCAGCATGCCCCGGCCCATCGACGGAGCGTGGTGGCCCCGTTCGTCCGATCTGCTCGCCGAACTCCCCCAGCTGCTCGCTGGTCTGCCCAGCGCGTGGGGTCACATCACCAGCGTCACCGTCCACGGGGCGATGTGGCCCGCGGTGCCGGGCCGCATGCTCGTCTTCAACCAGGTCGTACGACTGTGCAGGACCGTGGCGGTATCCGCCCCGCACACGATCGTCCTGCTCGCTCCCGGTCAGGGACGCTGGGACCTGCTGGTCGTGCCTCCGGACACGACCGAGGAGGCTGCGGAACCTCTCATGGCAGCCGCCGCCGGCGATCACGGGTGACGGGACCCGCCCCGGCGCTGCCCGGCCGCGGCGGGAAGCGCGTTCTGCGTGCAGTCACATCCCGGCCGTGCGTTGCCGGTTCCGGCCGTGTGACGAGAGGCACCGCCGTTCCCGTCCTCCCCGCTCCGCGCCCTGCGTCCGTGACGGGCCCGTTCCGCCGTCATGAGCGCAGTCGCGGTCCCCGGCGGACCGGTGTCCGCGCTCGCGGCGGCCATGAGCCGGGCGGCCCAGGCGGCGCCCGGCTCCGAGAGGGGATCACCAGGAGGTCCCGGCGGCGCGTGAGCAGGACGAGGGAGTCCGCGACCCCACACCGATCTCGGGCGGACGCCGTTCGCGGGCATGCCGATCAGCCCTCCTGCCCGGACTGTTTCCTCTGGGGGCGCAGGCCCTGTGCGGGGACTCCTGAGGCCGCTTCTCCGTCGACCGTACGGTCTGTCGGATCTGTCCGAGGAGAGTGAACCCCACCCACTGGCCGGTCGTTCCGGGCAACGTGCCCGTCGCCGGGCACGTGGTGAAGGTGGGCTGGTTCCTGGCCGAGCAGCACCCGCACGAACTGCTGCTGTGCTCGTACCGCATGGGTCACTGGAACCTCTTAATAATCCCGCCGCAGACGACTCCCGCCTCGGCCGCCTGGCTGATGTCCGCCGCGAGGGACCCGCTGGGCACCTCGACCGCGCCTGGTCCGCGGCAGCGAGGAAGACGTACGCCGTCGACGAGATCGTCGCGCCCGCCGTCACGGTCAACCCCTCCGGCAACAGCTACGGGACTTCGACTTGCAGGCCGGTCGGCGGGGCTGACGCGGCCTTCACGGCGGTGTGATCACGTCTCCTGCGGGCTGCGGGCCGAGGCTTCCCGGGTCGTGCCCTCGACGCGAGCGGGCGCAGACCCTCCTCGGAGGGCGAGCCGCGTTCCGGGACCTTCGTATGCTGGGCCTGTGAGGCGGACTTCTTTTGCGAACTGGCCCTGTTCCATCGCGCGCACGATGGATCTGCTCGGCGACTGGTGGACGCCCCTGGTGCTGCGGGAGGCGTTCTACGGGATCAAGCGGTTCGACGCGTTCCAGCAGGAACTCGGCATCGCCCGCAACACGCTGACCGACCGGCTCCGCCGGCTCGTCGACGAGGGGCTCATGGAGAAGCGGGCCTATCAGACGGACCCGGTGCGCTACGACTACGTCCTCACCGAGATGGGCCGGGACTTCTTCGGGGTGCTGGCCGCCATGAACAGCTGGGGCAACCGCTGGCTCAGCGGTGAGCAGGGGCCGCCGGTCGTCTTCCACCACGACCGCTGCGGACACCAGGCCGAGGCCGCCGTCGTGTGCGCCGACTGCGGCGAGCCGATGACGGCCGAGGACACCCGCCCGCGGCTCGGCCCCGGCTATCCGCCCCACCTCGCCGAACGGCCGGACATCCAGCGGCGCTTCACCGACTGAGCGCGGACTCGACGTCCGGTTCCGTTCCCGATCCCGTTCCCGTTCCCGATCCCGCTCCCGGCCCGTGTGCCGGGGGCGGTTTTCCTTGACAGGTAAGTCTATCTACGCAACTCTCAAGCTCAGGGCCCTGGGACAGGTGGAATCCTGGGGGACGAGAGGAAGGCCGGAGACTCATGGAGTGGACGGGCGCCCGCTACGCGGACCAGCCGACCGTCGATGTGCGGACACGGATCGACGCTCCACCGCGACGGGTGTGGGACCTCGTCTCCGACATCCGGCTGATGCCGGACCTGAGCGCCGAACTCCAGTCGGTCGAATGGCTCGACGGTGTGACGGCGCCGCGCCTCGGCGCCCGATTCGTGGGGCGCAGCAGGCACGAGTCGCTGGGGGAGTGGGAGACCACCTCGTACGTGGTGGAGTGCGACCCGTGCCGCGCCTTCGCCTGGGCCGTGTCGGACCTCGAACACCCCAGTGCCGTATGGCGGTTCGGACTGGAGGAGGCCGAAGGCGGTACGGAGCTGACCCAGTGGATGCGGATGGGGCCGGGCCGTTCGGGGCTGTCCTTCGCGATCGACCGGATGCCGGAGAAGGAAGAGAAGATCGTGTTCGTGCGGATGCGGGAGTTCGAGCGGAGCATGACGGAGACCGTCGCGGCGATCAGGAAGCTGGCCGAGAGCCCGGAAGGGGCGGGTGCGTGATGCGGACCTCCACGACGATCGAGGCATCGGCTGGCGACTGGCGGGAGACCGTCGAGTTCGTGGTCGAGGCCGAGAAGCTGGGGATGGACATCTGCTGGGTCGCGGAGGCGTGGGGCGCCGAAGCGCCGTCCCCGCTGGGCTACTTGGCGGCCCGGACCGACCGGCTGCTGCTCGGCTCCGGGATCATCCAGCTCGGGACCCGCACCCCGGCAGCCATCGCCCGTGCCGCGATCACCCTTTCCAACCTCTCCGAGGGGCGCTTCCTCCTCGGCCTCGGTCCCTCCGGGCCCCAGGTGATCGAGGGGCTGCACGGAGTGCCGTTCGCGCGCCCGCTGTCCCGGATGCGGGAAACCGTGGAGATCGTCCGACAGGCCGTCGCCGGGGAGAAACTCTCTTACGAGGGACGGGAGTTCACGATCCCGTTGCCGGGCGGCGAGGCGCGGCCCATGCGGATGTCCATACGGGCCGAGCACGACCTGCCCGTTTATCTCGCCACGCTCTCGCCGAAGATGCTGCACCTGACGGGTGAGATCGCCGACGGCTGGCTGGGCACCAGTTTCGTGCCCGAGGGCGCCAAGGAGGCGTACTTCGACCACCTGGACGCGGGTCTCGCCGCGGCCGGCCGAACCCGTGCCGGCCTCGACATCTGCCAGGGCGCCGAAGTGGCCTTCGCGGAGGACGAGGACGCGCTGCGTGCCATGGTCGCGGGCCGCAAGAAGGAACTCGCCTTCAGCCTGGGCGGAATGGGCTCCGCCACCACCAACTTCTACAACGCCGCCTACAGCAGGCAGGGTTGGGCGGACGTCGCCGCCGAGGTCCATGAGCGCTGGCAGGCCGGTGACCGGGACGGCGCCGCGGGGCTGGTGACCGACGAGATGGTCCTCGGCACCACCCTGATCGGCACCGAGGACATGGTCCGCGAGCGGCTTCGTGTCTGGCGCGCGGCGGGAGTCGACACCGTCCGCTTCTACCCCGCCGGCGCGACCCTGGACGAACGGCTCACGACACTGGGACGCGCGCTGGACCTCGTGGCGGAACAGAACGGGGAAGAGGAGCCGGACCGGAAGGCGGGGGTGGAGCTGGAACAAACGGCGGGGGAGGAGCCGGTGATCGCCGGATAGTTCGGCGGGGGACCGGGGGGCGCGGGGCCGGGTCGTGTGAGCCCGGTTCGTGCGTCGGTGTGTCGGCGGTCCACCTCGTGTTCGTCGAGATAGTCACCCGGTCGGTGGAACCCCCGTGGCGGGGGAGGCATGGCGGGCGGACGCTCGAACTCCCCGATGCTTCCGACAGCGCAGCGAGGTGGTCGAGCATGAGCCAGGACTCTTCGAGGCCTCCGGGCCCCCCGCCCGGTGGCGGCACGGGATCCCAGCCCAGCGGCGGAGACATGCCGCTGTGGGGAGACCAGTGGTCCGGTGCCGCTCCCGCCGCGGGAGGCATGGGGCCGCCGCCCTCGGGCAGCAGCGGCTGGGCGGCGGGCGGAGTCACCTTCGCCGGTGTCCTCATGCTGGTGAACGGCGGCCTCAACATCCTCCAGGGGATCTCCGCGATCGCGAAGGACGACGTCTACACGCGCGTGAACGACTACGTGTACCGGATCAACCTCACCGGCTGGGGCTGGATCCTGCTGATCCTCGGCGCGATCGCCGCCGTCACCGGCTGGGGGATCCTCAAGGACGCGGCCTGGGCCCGGGTCACCGGCATCGTGCTGGCGTCGCTGAGCATGCTGTTCCAGTTCATGTTCCTGCCGTACGCGCCGATCTGGTCGGTCATCCTCCTGGCCATCGACGTCTTCGTCATCTGGGCGCTGGCCACGTACCGGCCCGGCCACCGACAGCCGCGCTGACGCGGAACTCTCCGCCGAGTGGAGCGAGACACGCCATGGATGACGTAAGAGACCGGACGCGAGCAGGTCTGCTCGCCCGGGGCCCTGCGGGCCCCGTCGACGATCCGGAGACGACGTGAGCACCGGAGACGTGGGCGGTGCCGGGGCGAACGGCGCCGGCGCGGACGCGCGCGAGCTCGCCGAACTGCGGGCCCGGGTCGCCGAGCTGGAGAAGCGTCCGCCGAGAGCCGAGCACCACCGCGTCCGGTCGACCTTCGCGGTCGTACTGATCCTCCTCGCGGCCCTGCTCACCCCGCTGAGCGCGGTGGCGGCCTGGTCGAGCGATCTGATCGGCAACACCGACCGGTACGTGGCCACCATGGAGCCACTCGCCTCCGACAAGGACATCCAGGACGCCGTCGCCAACCGGGTGACCGACGCGGTGATGCAGCACGTCGACGTCAAGGCGCTCCTCGAGTCCGTCGCCCCGGCCGACCGGCCCGAACTGAGCAAGGCGATCGGACCGCTCAGCGGTCCGATCACCAGCGGCCTCACCGACTTCGTGCACTCCGTGGCCCTGAAGTTCGTCAGCAGCGACGCCTTCGCCACCCTGTGGACCCAGCTGAACCGGAGAGCCCATGCCGCCGTCGACAAGGCGCTGACCGGCAAGGGCGGCGGAGCGGTCAAGCTCACCAACGACGCGGTCGTCATCGACCTCGCCCCCGTCATCGACCAGGTCAAGCAGGCCCTCGTCGACCAGGGGCTCACCATCGCGGCGAAGATCCCCCAGGTGCACACGAACTTCACCGTGATGACCTCCGAGTCCATCGGCAAGGCCAAGAAGATCTACCGGCTGCTCCAGCTGGTCGGGTTCTGGCTCCCGGTCCTGACCCTGGTGCTGGCGGCGGGCGGTGTGCTGCTCGCCGTACGCAGACGCCGTGCCCTCGTCACGGCGGCGCTCCTGGTGGCGGCCGGGGCCGCCGTCCTCGGCATCGCCCTGTGGATCTTCCGGGAGATCTATCTCGACGGTCTGCCGTCGGACGTCTCCCAGCCCGCCGCCGAGTCGGTCTACGACACCCTGGTGCGCTACCTGCGGACGTCCGTACGGTTGGTGATCACCCTCGGCATCATCGTGGCGCTGGCGGCCTGGCTGACCGGCAGCGGCCGGGCGGCCTCGCGGGTCCTCGCCGCCTGGAAGGGCGGTATCGGTGCCGTGCGCACGTCGACCGGAGTCGAACTGGGCGCGGTCGGGGCGTGGGTGCACCGGGCCAAGACCTGGCTGAACTGGACCGTCGTCGCGGTCGCCGCCGCCATCCTGCTCGTCTGGAACTACCCCACGGCCGCCGTCACCGTGTGGATCGCCGTCCTGGCCCTGCTGGCCCTGGCGATCGTCGAGTTCCTGGACGACGACGGCACCCCGCACCTGACCGGGTCCGGCGACGGGCCGGTGACGGGGGCGCCGGAAGCCCGGAGCCCCGCCTGATCCGTCCGCGTCCACGTCCGCCGCGTTCTCCGGACGCTCCCCGCGTCACCTCGCATCACCCGGCATCACCTGGCGTCCGTCGACCTCCGTCGGGGGGGGGCGGGGCCGGGGGGGGGGGGCCGGCGGGGGGGGGCGGGGGCCGGGGGCGCGTGGGGGGGGGGGTTGTGGAGGCGGCGGGGAGTGATAAGATCCCCAACATAATGTGGGGACGCGCCGGC
>NZ_JBIASW010000006.1:277140-340408 GCF_042891215.1 Streptomyces sp. NPDC001914 | reverse complement strand
GGCCCCCCCCCCCCCCCGCCCCCCCCGCCCCCCCCCCCCCCCCACCCCCCCCCCCGCCCCCCCCCGGGGGCGCGCCCCCCCCCCCGCCCCCCCCCCCCCGGACCGGTCCGGCGTCCGCCGCGGGCCGGAAAAGGGACCTGACAGATCGTCGGCGTCGGGTTACGCTCGCCGCGATGATGACTTCCTCCGCAATCAGATTGGGGGACCCGTCCGCGCAAGGTGAGTGCTGATGCTCACTTCGACCGCGTACGAGGATTCCCTCCTCTCCTTCTGGCCGCGCGTGCGTGACTTCGCCGTGCCGCCCACCATGATCGAGACCGCGACCGTCCGCCGCAGACACGGGGACTGGGCGGGGGCGTGTGCCGCCGCCGGCGTCGACATCGACTTCGATCTGCGTTCGCTGACCCGCACGCACGGTCGCGAGCTGGCGTCCCGGATCCGCCGCGATCTGCGTCATCTGGCTCCCGACCTGCTGCGCTGGCACATGCCGAGAGTCGCCCCCGACGGGCTGCTGCGCCCCGGTCTCACCATCACGCTGGCCCGGTACGACCGTGCCGCCGGGCCGGATGACGCAGATCCCCCGCGGCCCGTGCACCTCGTGGTCCGTACGCCGCCGGCCTGGGCGGACGGGGGGCAGCGGATGAGCCTCGCGCTGTGGGACGCGACTCCGGGCACGTCCCGCGAACGGTTCTTCTTCGACACCGGCGCACGCCGACATCCGCATCCCCGTCCCAGCCGCCGGTACCGCCTGGATCTGCACCGCCACCTGTGGGACACCCGCAGGACCGACGAGCTGCGGGTGCGTTCCGGGGCGGACCTGCCGCCGGGCGACGCCCGTTCGGGGAGCGCGGGTTCGCCGGGTCCGGTGCCGCCGGGTCCGGTGCCGCCGGGTCCGGTGCCGCCGGGTCCGGTGCCGCCCGGCCTCGGCTGCGCCGTCGGCCGGTGGGCGGAGGAGGCCGCGATCGTGCTGCGCGACGAGGGCCGTACGACCGGCACGGTCACCGTACGGATCGGGGCCCGCCGTCGGCTGCTCCTGGAGCTGGTCGCGGACCCGGCACGGGTCGGACCGCCCGCCCTGCGGATCACCGAAGCACCCGCCGACGGGGGCGGCGACCTCACGGTGCCGGCCCTGCCCGACGCCGCGACGTGGGAACTGCCCGACCTGACCCTGATCCGCGCCGGCGCCATCGCCCCCGAACGCCTGCATCCGCTGGTCGCCTCGGCACTGACACCGGGGCACGGCCCGTCCGAGCTCGGCGGGCCTTCCCTGGACGGGCCTGCGGCCCTGGGCGGGGCAGGCGGGGCTGCGGCCTTCTTCGGCGCCCATGGGCGCGCGGTTCCGTCCGGGGTCGCCGGGGACAAGGCCTTCTTCGGTGTCGGCGGGGGCGCGGACTCCTTCGGCTCCGGCGGCAACGCGGCCTTGTCCGGCGTTCACGGGCGCGCGGCTCCGCCCAGAGCCGGCGGGGACGAGGCCCCCTCCGCGGTCGGCGGGGACGCGGCTCCCTCCCGCGCCGGTGGGAACCCGGGTCCCTCCGGTGGCGCCGGGCAGGTGGCGCCGGGAGCGGCGCGCCTCGTGGAGTGCCGGGGAGCCTCGCACCGGATCGGTCTGGTCGACGGCGTGCTCGTGCCGCTCGACCACGATCCGGCCGAGATCCGCCGGGAGGAGCTGCTGGTCGCCCTGACCGGCACACCGCTTCCCTGTCTCCGGGTCATCGACGAGGCGCACCGGCAACCGCAGTGCCTCTCCGACGTCCGCGAACGGCTGCGCCACGGCGACACCGCCGGTGCGCTGGCCGTCGTCGAAGGGCTGCTGGGCCCCGAGGCGGTCCTGCGTGGCGGCGCCCTGCGGGACGAACTCCGGGCGGCCGCGCAGCGACGCCTCACCTACGGACTGTTCAGGGCGGGCCTGACCGGACCCGGACCCGACCGCCTCAGGCCGGGGCCCGTCCGGCCGCCCGGCATTCGCTCCCACCCGCGCCACACGACCGGCCGCTGACCGCCCGTCCACACCCCACCGCAAGCCATTTGACCGCCCCGGGGCCAAATCCCGTGCCCAGGCGGCTCGTCCACCGCACACCGCAAGCCATTTGACCGCCCCAGGGCCAAGCCCCGTGCCCAGGCGGCTCGTTCACGAACCCAAAGGTGATCAGACATGCCCACATACGCTCCTCTCGCCGAAGCCAAAGCCAAAGCCCAACTCGAACTCGAACCCGAAGTCCGCGCTCACGTCGAAGCCGACGCCGGCACCGAACCGGCCCACGCCGAGCGACCCGCCGCGGCCTGCGCCCCCGGGACCCCGCCCGGACCCACCCAACTCGACGTGGCCGACGCCCTGTCGGCCCTGCTCCGCGACACCGGTACCGAGCCGCGCCCCGACAGTCAGCTCGAGGCCCTGACGCTCGCCGTCGCCGCCGATCTGCCCGTACTCCTGTGGGGTGAGCCCGGGATCGGCAAGACCGCCGCCCTGACCCAGCTCGCCGAGACGCTGGGGCTCCCCCTGACCACGGTGATCGCCAGTGTCCACGAACCCTCCGACTTCTCGGGGCTGCCCGTCCTCGGCGACGATCCCGCCGAGCAGGGCGTGCCCATGGCCCCGCCGGACTGGGCGGTGCGGCTCGTACGGGCCGGCCGCGGTCTGCTGTTCCTGGACGAACTGTCCACCGCGCCCCCGGCGGTTCAGGCCGCGCTGCTCCGCCTCGTCCTGGAGCGGCGCATCGGAGCCCTTCAACTGCCGCCCGGGGTACGGATCGTGGCCGCCGCGAACCCGCGCTCCTCGGCGGCCGACGGCTGGGAACTGAGCCCGCCGCTGGCCAACCGCTTCGTCCATCTCCAGTGGGCCCACGACCACGAGGTCGTCGTACGCGGGCTCGGTGGCACCTGGCCGCGGGCGACCCTGCCCCGGCTCGACCCCGGGCGGCTCCCGGAGGCCGTGGACTTCGCCCGCCGCGCGGTGTGCGGGCTCCTCGCCGCCCGCCCCGGACTCGTCCACCGGCTGCCCAGCAGCGAGACCCGGCGCGGCGGGGCCTGGCCCTCACCCCGGAGCTGGGAGACGACCGTGCGGCTCGTGGCCTTCGCGAACGCGGCCGGCTCCTCCAGAGAGGTGCTCTCCCTGCTGGTCAGAGGCGCCGTGGGCGACGGACCGGGACTGGAACTGCTGGCGAGCGTCGACCGCATGGACCTGCCCGACCCCGAGACCCTGCTCGCCGACCCGGCGGCCGCCGTCCTTCCCGAGCGGGGGGATCTGCGCCAGGCCGTCCTCGACGGCGTGGTGGCCGCGGTCCGCAAGCGGCCCGACCGGGCCCGCTGGGACGCCGCCTGGGCGCTGCTCGTACGGGCGCTCGACACCGGAGCCCCGGACCTGGTGGTCGTCCCCGCGACGACCCTCGCGACACTGCGCCGGGAGGACTGGGACGTCCCGGCGTCCATCGAGCGGCTGGCCGGGGCGGTGGCCCTGTCCCGGCGCGCGGACGACGCGGCGGCCCGTGTCGCGGTCGCCGCCGAGGCGAGCCGATGACGACGGCCGCGCCCGGGGTTCTGGATCTGGAGAAGCTCTACGCCGCCCGGCTGCAGGCGGCGCGTGCCCGGCCCTATCTGGCGACGGCGCTGTTCGCCCTCCACACGGTCGAGTCGCGGTGGGTTCCGACGATGGCCGTCGACCGGTACTGGCGGTGCTACGTCTCGCCCGGGTTCGTGGACCGCACACCCGACGAGGAACTGGCCGGTGTCTGGGTGCACGAGGTGTCGCACCTGCTGCGCGACCACCACGGCCGCAGCGAGCGGTTCGCCCGCGAACACGGGCTCACCGGGCCCGCCGAGCGGCTGCGGATGAACATCGCCGCCGACTGCGAGATCAACGACGACGCGTTCGGGGACGGGCTCGTCCGGCCCGAGGGCGCCGTCACCCCACAGTTCCTGAAGCTGCCCCAGGGCGAGCTGATGGAGGACTATCTGCGCCAGTTCCGGCTCGGGCCGCGGACCCAGAGCCTGGCCTGGCTGGACTGCGGCAGCGGCGCCGACGGGCGCGAGCGGGAGTGGGACCTCGGGCCGGAGGGCGCGCACGGCCTCAGCGCGCAGGAACGCGACGCGGTCCGCTTCAGGGTCGCGCAGGGCATCAAGGCCCGCCCCGGGCGGAGCCCGGCGGGATGGGAACGGTGGGCGGAGGAGGCGTTCCACCAGCCGCAGCCGTGGCGGGATTTGCTGGGGGCCGCCGTCCGTTCCGCGGCCTCGGGGGCCGGTGCGGGGCAGGACTACACCTACGGCCGGCCGTCGCGGCGCTCGGCCTCGGTGCCCGGTGTCGTCCTGCCGAGCCTGCGCCGCAGACCGCCGAGGGTGTCGGTCGTCATCGACACCTCGGGGTCGGTCAGCGACGCGGAGCTGGGCAGCGCCCTGCTGGAGGTCTCCGCGATCTCCCGTGCCGTGGGCGGCCGCCGAGACCTGGTCAGTGTCGTCTCGTGCGACGCGGCGGCGAGGGTCGCGCACCCGCTGTGCCGGGCCGAGGGGATTCCGCTCCTGGGCGGCGGCGGTACGGATCTGCGCTCGGGGTTCACCGCGGCGCTACGGGCCCGGCCGCGCCCCGACGTCGTCGTGGTCCTGACCGACGGCCAGACCCCCTGGCCGGAATCGCGGCCCCCGTGCCGGACGGTCGTCGGTCTCTTCCCGCGCGGGGACGGCTCCTGGGACGAGGAGGATCCCGACTACGTACCCGACGAACCGCCCGCCTGGGCGCGTGTGGTCGAGATCGGTTAGAGGGTTCCGGGCGTCGCAGGGCAGGTCCGGGCGGGGGGAAGGGGGAAGCGTCCGTCGGGCGTATGCTCACACGCTGTACCCGCCGTCGACCCCCAGCGCCTGTCCGGTGATGAAGCCCGCGCTGTCCGAGGCCAGGAACGCGACGGCCTCGGCGACGTCCCTCGCGGTGCCGAAGCGGCGCAGCGGGGTGTTGCGGCGGGTGATCTCCAGTGCGGCCTCGTCGAGTTCGCCGGAACCGATCAGCCGGGCCGCGATGCCGTCGGTCAGCATGCCGGGTCCGACGCAGTTCACCCGGACGCCGTAGCGCCCTTCCTCGGCGGCCAGGGCGCGGGCGACCGCCTCGACCGCTCCCTTGGGTCCCGCGGAGAGGCCGTCGCGCACCGGGTAGCGGCGCGTCGCCACGGTGGTGACGGCGACGATGCTGCCCCGGCTCTCCCTCAGCAGGGGCAGCGCGGGATGCGCGAGGTTGAAGAACGCGCCTGCGTCCGCGTCGAGTTGGGCGCGGAACGCGCTCGGCGCGACCCGGCTCAGGTGCACCATCGGCACGTGCGGGCCCGCCGCGTGGACGAGGGTGTGCAGTCCGCCGTGCGCGGCGGCCGTCTCGGACACGGCGGCGGCGACGGCCCGCTCCTCGCTCAAGTCGAGGCACAGATGGTGCAGTTGGCGGCCCCGGTCCGCGAACTCCGCGGTGATCTCCGCGGCGAGTGCGTCGGCGGCCGCACGGCTGGAGCGGTACGTGAACACCACGTCGCTGCCCCGCTCGGCGAGTATCCGCACGACGGCCGCGCCGATGCCGCCGGTCCCGCCGGCGACGAACGCGACCCCTTTCCGGTGCGAGAAGTCCGAGCGGTGTGAGAGGTCTGAGCGGTGCGAGAAGTCCGAGCGGTGTGAGAGGTCCGACGGTTCCGGCATGGGCTTCACCGTCCCAGCGAGTCGGGGAGACGGGTCATTCCAGCACGTCCGCCTCGCCGGCACCAGGCTCAGGACCGGGGCTTCGGCAGGTGGAGATCCGTGCTCGACAGGGTCATCGGTGACGCCGAGACGGCTCGCAGCCGGATGCGGACGCCGGCGCGCGGGAGCCTGAACCTCCCGTCGGGGGGCCTCAGTTCGTAGCGGCCGTAGGCGTGGCCCGCCAGGGTGGCGGGGCCGGAGGTCACCGACCAGTAGCGGCTCATGCCCTGGCCCGTGGTCAGCGTGAAGTGCGGACTCAGTGCCGCGGCACCGAGGTTGGTGACGCCGACCGTGAGTCCGGTCAGCGCGTGCGCGGCGCGGCGTGCCTCGGTGACCCGCATGCGCAGCGGCGGCGACCCGGTGGCCGCCAGGCCCACCGCGGCCGCCGACGGGGCCAGCAGCAGGGCGACCGCGGCCACCCGGGCCCCGCGCCGGTGCGGACCGCGCAGGAAGGCCGGCCGGGGCTGCCAGGCGGTGCGGAACGACTGCCAGGGCGCGGTGATCGCGGCGGCCACCCACAACGGCGTCATCAGCAGGTAGTAGCCGTCCTGCGAACGGGTCGCCGCGTAGAACGCGCACCAGGGCAGCACCGTCGCCGCCGGTCCGAGCCGCCGTACGAACAGCACGGACAGCGCCAGCAGACCCGCCGCCAGCAGCAGGCTCGCGTGCGCGTACCAGGCGAGGCGGTCGCTGCCGTCGGTGAGGTACAGCGAGATGCCGACCAGGCCCTGTCCGTGGACGTCCGCGTCCTGGGTGAGGGGCAGCGCGATCCCGGAGAGCCAGGCGCGCGGCTCGCTCACCACGAAGTACGCGTTGATCAGCAGCCAGGTGGTGACGGCGACGCCGACGATCCGGCCCACCGCGATCGCCGCCGCCCGTGCGCCCAGGTCGCCGCGGCGCAGCGCGTACACCCCGGCCAGCAGGAACGGGGCGAGGAACCAGGGGAGTTGCTGGGCCGCGCAGGCCGCCCCGAGGCAGGCCGCCCGCACGATGTCGGCCCGACCCCCGCGGCCCGCGCCCGGCCATCCGAGGACCACCGGGACGAGCAGGGCGCAGGCGAGGACCGCCGGATACCCGAGCCGCGCGTACGTCGGCAGCAGACCGAAGCCGAGACAGGCGAGCGTCGCGGCGGACCGCCACGGCACCGGCAGCGTCCGCCACATGACGACCGCGCCCGCGATCAGCGCCCCGGTGCCGACCATCGTGGCGGCGGCCGGACCGAGTCCCGCCCACAGCAGCGGCGCGGTGAGCATGAGCGCGAGCGGCGGATAGCCGTACGTGTAGTCGTAGCCGCCGTTCATCGTCGCGGTCAGGGCGACGCCGTGGCCGAAGAGCCGGGGCCAGGGGCGGCCGTAGACCTGGTGGCCGGCCAGGAACTCGTGCGCGGCCCGGGTGGTGAGGACCGACTCGTCGCTGCCCTGGTGGTTCATGACCAGCCCGCACACGACGAGCGTCACCGCGGTCACCAGGACCACGAGGTCGAGCCGCGCCAGCGAGCGGCCCCGGCGGACCACGAGGGTCAGTACGCCCGTCGCCAGGATCGAGGCGTAGCAGAGCGAGACGACGGCGGCCACGAGGAGCCGGTGGCTCGCGGCCTGCGCCCACAGCGGCCGCGTGCCGATGAACAGGCTGATGTCGGCCAGGAGGGTCAGGACGCGGTGCCACTGCGCGGGCGCCTCGTCCGGGTCCCATCGCGCGGCCGGCGCGCCGGGTGAGACCTTCGAAGAGGTCTGCCGACGGACGGGCGCCGGCTTGGTTTCTGCCGAGTACACGGCCCGACACGCTAGTTGTCCCAGGTGAGCGGGGTGTGGCGGGGTGTGAAGAGTCCGGTGTGAGGCCAGTAAGAGCCCGTCCGCGGGCGACCGGGCGCGTCAGGCGTTGGACAGCGACACCTCGGTGGACTTGATGAGCGCGACGACCTCGGAACCTTCCGAGAGACCCAGGTCCGAGACCGCGTCCCTGGTGATCGCGGAGGTCAGTTCGCCGCCCGCGACCCGGACCTTGACGCGGGCCATGGCGCCGCCGGAGGTGACGTCGGTGACCGTGCCCGGCAGCTGGTTGCGGATGCTCAGCCCGTCCACCGGGCCGGTCGCGAGGGCGACCTCCGTGGACTTGACCAGGGCCCGCACGGCGGAGCCGGCGGACAGCCCGAGCTCCTGTACGGCCTCCAGGGTGACGGCCGCGGTGATCTCCCCTCCGGCGTCGAGCCGGACCCTGACCGTCGCCATCACCTCACCGGCGGTGACGGCCGTGACGGTGCCGGGGAGTTGATTGCGGATGCTCAGGCTCATGCGGTGGCCTCGCTTGCCGTGCTGCGTGATGGATACGGGCGTATATGCGTAGCTTGCCGCACGCGTCGGCTCCCGGTCCGGGTCGCGGACCGTGTCGCTGTTGGGCCGAACGGGTGACCATGCGTAAGAATTGCCCGGTGCAGACTACGAGTGCGAGCCAGGACGGGGTGGATCGATGAACGGCCACGACGTCACCGATGAACAGTGGGAAGGGCTCGCCCAGGTCGTTCCGTTGCGCGGCCGGGACGCCTGGCCGTCCGCGGTCCGTCACCGGTCGATACCCGAGGCCGCGACCGAGACGCGACGCCGTTTCGTGGTCCTGCGGGTGAACGTCTTCGCGGACGCCCGCGACGTCGCCGAGACGCTCATGTCCGGCGTCCCGGTGCTCCTCGACCTGACCGGCGCGGAGACCGAAGTCGCCAAGCGGGTCCTGGACTTCAGCACGGGTGTGGTCTTCGGCCTGGCCAGCGGTATGCACCGGGTCGACCGGAACGTCTTCCTGCTGACGCCCCCGGGCACCGAGGTGCGCGGTCTGATGGAGGGGGTCGGCGTTCCCGGCCTCTGAACCCTGGTGCGCCGCGCGGACAGTGCCCGACCCCGATCGGGGGCCGCGTCCCCCGATCGTAGGAAGGTCCACCGGGTGTAACGGTTCGCCCCGGGGCGGCGGCTTACCGTCCGCATATGACTCTGTCCTCACCGGAAGCCCCCACGGCGGTGGCGGCGCGCCCGGTCCGTCCGGGTGTCACCGAGCTGCGGCTCGCCGCCTTCGCCGCCCACCGCCGCCTCCGGTTCCCGCTCGGGCCCCTCACCCTGGTCACCGGCCCGAGCGGCAGCGGCAAGACGGCCGTACTGCGCGCCTACGAGGCGCTGGCGCGGCTCGGTGCGGGAGCCGGGCTCGCGGAGGTGTTCCCGGACCCGGTCGCCTGCGTGCCCGAACGGTCCCGGCCCGACGCCCAGCACCGCCGGGGCTTCCGCATCGGCTGCACGGTCGACGGCCCCGAAGGCCCGGTCCGGCTCGACGTCGCGGTCCAGGCCGAACCCGAACTGCGCGTCGTGGGCGAGCGGTTGTCGGCGGGCGGGCGGACGCTGCTGGAGACGGCCCTGCGCGATCCGGGCCGCCCGTCCGTCCAGGCGGCCTGGCACACCGGCGGGTCCTCGGCGGTGACGCGGGTCCCGCTCCCCGACGACCGCCTCGGCACCGCGCTGCTGCCCCTGCGCGTCGCGGGCCGCACCGCGGGGGAGCGTCATGTCCTGGCCGCGGCCGAGCAGGTGGTGCTCGCCCTGCGGTCCGTCTACGTCTGCGATCCGGACCCGGACTCCATGCGGGCCCCCGCCCCGCTCGGCCCGGGCCGGCTGCTGCGCGGCTGCGGGAACCTCGCCGAAGTGCTGTGGCGCACCCGGTCGGAGTGCGGCCACCGGTACGCCCACCTGGTCGCGGCGGTGCGCGCCGGATGCGCCGGTCCGGTCACGGACGTCCTCGCCGACGTGCTCGGCGACGGCACGGTCCGCGCGCTCCTCGACCGCGGCGACGGTGTCCGTACGCCGCTCGGGCTGCTCGGGGACGGCGAGTTGCGGTATCTCGCGCTCGCCCTGGTGCTGCTCACCGGGCCCGGTGTCCTGGAGGTCGACCCGGCGGGCGAGGTGCCCGCCGCGCTCCAGGCGCTGACGGTCCTGGCCGACGGATTCGACCGCGGACTGGATTCCGGGCAGGCCGGGGAACTGGTGCGGCTGGCGGCCCGGATGTGCGAGCGGGGGCACATCCGGCTGCTGGGCGCGGTGAGCGAGGGGACGCACGCGCTCGGAACGGCCGGTGTCACGGTGATAGACCTGACGCCGTGAGTGAACTGGACGTAGCGACGCTGCAGCGCAGACTGGCCGAGTTCGCGGCCGCGCGGAACTGGCAGCCGTACCACACCCCCAAGAACCTGGTCGCCGCCCTGAGCGTGGAGGCGTCCGAACTCGTCGAGATCTTCCAGTGGTTGACGCCGGAGGAATCGGCCCGCGTGATGGAGGACCCGGACACCGCGCACCGCGTCACCGACGAGGTCGCGGACGTCCTCGCGTACCTCCTCCAGTTCTGCGAGGTGCTGGGCGTCGATCCGCTCGCCGCCCTCGACGCGAAGATCGACCGGAACGAGCGGCGCTTCCCGGTGCCGGAGAAACCCTGACGGACCGGCGGTCGCACGGCCCGCAAAGTGGAATTAGGTACTCTCTGTAGTCATTTCCGCACTCCGATGCAATTCCGTGTCCACAGATTTCGGGCTTCCTCTGGCTTTTCGTCTCAACCGACTTCACTCTGGGTAGTGAACAAGGGAGTTCGGGTGGACGTGCGCGAGCGCGTCGGACAGACGGGGGCAGCGCATGGAAGCGGTGCGGCTCATCGTGGCGAGCAGACGTGCCCTGGCGGAGAGCGGCGAGACTCCGGAGGTCATGGCGGAGGCGTGGCAGGGGCATTCCCTGGCACAGGCGATCGGCAGCCGCCTCGCCGTGTCCGGGCCCCCTGAACTCCGGGGCGAGGCGCTGGGGTTGACCGAGCTGGCGGGCCGTGGCTGCGGAATCCTCGGCGACCACGCCCTCGGGGTCGGGGTCTTACGGGCCGCCCAGCTCACGGAGCTGGGCGACGCGCGCGAGGCCCTGCTCTGTCTCGGCGGCCTCCTCGCCGAGGTCGGCATAGCCCTGGTCGGCATCGCCTGCGCGGCGGACGACGAGGGGACGTACTGGCAGTGCATGGAGGCGATCGACGCGGCGGACGAGTCCCGCGACCGCGTCCTGGAGATGCTGAGACGCCTCGCGGTGCGGGACGAGAAACGCGTGGTGGAACGGGACACGGCCGCGGGCTAGCCACCTGGCGAGCCCGCCGTACCGAAGGCCGTCGGCCGCTTCCCGCTGCCCCACGAGACCCCGGGCCTCGCCGGGGAACCGGCCCCGGTCGTGGCGCGTCGCCCGACCGGAACCGCTCGTGGTGTTCGCCGGTCAGCCGAGCTGCGGGGCCACCTCGGAGGCGATCAGGTCCAGGTGGTCCAGGTCGGCGAGGTCCAGCATCTGGAGGTACATCCGCTGTGAACCCACCGCCTGATAGCGGGAGATGCGTTCGACGACCTCCGCCGGCGAGCCCGCGAGCCCGTTGGCCTTCAGCTCGTCGACGTCGCGGCCGATGGCGTCCGCCCGTCGCCGTACCTCGCCGTCCGTACGGCCGACGCACACCACCAGGGCGTTGGAGTAGACGAGTTCGTCGGGCTTGCGCCCTGCCTGTCCCAGCGCCGCGCGGACCCGGCCGAACTGCTGCTCGGTGTCCGCGACCGAGGCGAAGGGGATGTTGAACTCGTCGGCGTAGCGTGCCGCGAGAGCGGGGGTCCGCCGGGCTCCGTGGCCGCCGATCAGGACGGGCACCTTCGCCTGCGCGGGCTTGGGCAGCGCGGGCGAGTCCTTGAGCTGGTAATACGTTCCGTCGAAGGTGAATCGCTCGCCGACCGGCGTGCTCCACAGCCCGGTGACGACGGCCAGTTGCTCCTCCAGCCGGCCGAACTTCTCCTTCGGGAAGGGAATGCCGTACGCCGTGTGCTCGGCCTCGTACCAGCCGGCACCCAGCCCGAGTTCGACACGGCCGCCCGACATCTGGTCGACCTGGGCGACCTGGATGGCCAGGACGCCGGGGAGGCGAAAGGTTCCGGCGGTCATCAACGTACCCAGGCGGATGCGGCTCGTCTCGCGGGCGATGCCGGCCAGGGTGATCCACGCGTCGGTGGGGCCGGGGAGCCCGTCGACGGATCCCATGTGCACATAGTGATCAGAGCGGAAGAAGGCTCCGTAATGGAGGTCTTCGGCGGCCTTGGCGACGCGGAGCAGCGTCTCGTAGGTCGCGCCTTGCTGCGGTTCTGTGAAGACTCGAAGATCCATGTATCCATCATGCACCGGTCACAACAGCCGTCCCGTGCCGAACCGCTGGCGCCGGGGCCCCTCCTCGCGCGGGGCTACCACCGCTGCACCGCCAGCTGCGGGTACAGGTCGCTCACCTCACCGGAGAGACCGGCCTTGACCTGGCGGGTGAGCGCGTCGGCGAGGACTTCGTGCGCGTCGGTCTCGATCCCGTCGAGCGCCTGGCCGGCGACGCTGTGCGCGGAGACCTTGGGCACGTCGAGGCTCGCGGTCAGGTCCGTGTCGACGTAACCGACGTGCAGCCCGGTGACCTTGATGCCGCGCGGCTGGAGCTCCAGCCGCAGGGCGTTGCTCTGGGACCACAGGGCGGCCTTGGCGGCGCTGTAGCCGTCGGCGCCGGGCACCGTGACCCAGGACAGCACCGAGTGGACGGTGAGGATGTGTCCGTCGCCGTTGCGCTCCAGGACGGGCACGAAGGCCCGGGTGGTGAGGAGCGGTCCGAAGAAGTTGATGTCGAACTCGCGCCGTACGTCCTCGACGGGCGAGTCCAGGAAGGACGTGGGGGTCGTCGCGCCCGCGTTGTTGATCAGGATGGTGACGTCCTGCGCCTGCGCGGCCGCGGCCGCGACCGACGCAGGGTCGGTGACCTCCAGGGCCAGCGGCACCGCGTCGGGATGCGCGACGGTCCGCGGGTCGCGGGCCGTCGCGTAGACCTTCCGGGCGCCGCGTTCGTAGAGGGCGTCCACGAGGGCCTTGCCGATACCTCGGCTGCCGCCCGTCACGAGCGCCACCGAGCCGTCGATGCTGGTCATGAGCTTCTCCTTCTGAGGTCCGCCGGGAATCGGGGAGACGAAGCGGTCGAGGGGCGGTCGGCCGTGGCCTCCGTCGCGTCCGGCCCGTCCCCGCCTCATCGTAAACCGATCGGTTTTCTGTCGGTGCCCGCACTGTAAACCGATCGGTTTCCGAAAGGCAAGCGGAGAACGTAAGCTGGGCCCATGACACAGGCGACCTCGACCGCGACCGCCGGTTCACCGACCCGCGACCGACTGCTCGACGCCGCGGCGGAGCTCTTCTACCGCGAGGGCGTCGGCGTCGGTGTCGAGGCGCTGTGCCGGGTCGCGGGGGTGTCCAAGCGCTCGATGTACCAGCTCTTCGACAGCAAGGACAGCGTGCTCGCGGCGAGCCTGGAGCGCAGCGCGCCCGCTTACCTGGCCTTCCTGCTGCCTCCCGACGACGACGACCGGGCGCCGCGTGATCGCATCCTGCACGTCTTCGAGCGACTGGAGGAGACGGCGGCGCGCCCGGACTACCGCGGCTGCCCCTTCGTGGCCGTGACCGCCGAACTGAAGGCACCGGACCACCCCGCGAGCCTGGTGGCCCGCCGCTGCAAGGACCAGCTGACCGCGTTCTTCCGGCAGGAGGCGGCGCGCGGCGGAGCCGGGGACCCCGAGCTTCTGGCGCGCCAACTGACCGTCACCTTCGACGGATCGGGCGTCCGGGCCGTCATGCAGGGCCAGGGCCTCGACGGCCTCGCCCTCGCCACCGCCACCGCCCTGCTCACCGGCGCGGGCATGAACGACACCGCACCCCGGGCCCCGGAAACCTCGGGCTGACCTGCCCGGACCCTCCGTACGCCCGGTCCGGACGCCCGTGGTCGAGTCGCCCGGAAGCCCCCGGCCGGCCCCGCCCGCGCCGTCCGAGCGCGGTGAAAAACCCCGGGTCCACCTGCGGCTTCCGCTGTACGTTGTGGGGGCGCGCCGAGGGCAGGCGTCGCCCCTGCGGTCGGCCGCGGCGCGGCGTGGCCGGGGGCCACGCGGGGCTGCGGAGAAGCCGGGAGCGGCGGCGGCCGAGGCGCGCTCGCCCACGCTGTGGCCCGACGGCGCCCGGCGGACGCGCGCTGCGCGCCGACCGGACGAACGGCCGGGTCCGCACAGCTCAGAAGACGTTTCGAGGCAGAGACACCGTGTTCCTGACGATCAGTACCACCGGTACCCCAGAGCGGCCCGCGACCGACCTCGGCTTTCTGCTGCACAAGCATCCCGACAACGCGCAGAAGTTCTCGACCTCGTACGGCACGGCGCACGTGATCTACCCCGAGGCGACCGCCGAGCGGTGCACGGCGGCCCTGATCCTCGAGGTCGACCCGGTGGCGCTGGTCCGGCGGGGCAAGGGGAAGGGGCGCGGCGGCGCTCCCGACGCGGCCCTCGCGCAGTACGTCAACGACCGCCCGTACGCCGCCTCCTCGCTGCTCGCCGTGGCGCTCAGCGCCGTGTTCTCCAGCGCGATGAAGGGCCAGTGCAACGCCCGGCCCGAGCTGCCCGCCGAGACCAGGCCTCTGCGCGTCGAGGTGCCCGCGCTGCCCGCGCGCGGCGGCGCCGAGCTCGTACGAGGGCTGTTCGAGCCGCTGGGCTGGACGGTGACGGCCGAGGCCGTGCCGCTCGACGAGCGCTTCCCGGAGTGGGGCGACTCCCGCTACGTACGCCTGGAGCTGGAGTCCCGTGAGCTGACGGTCGCCGAGGCGCTGCGGCACCTGTACGTACTGCTCCCGGTCCTCGACGACGCCAAGCACTACTGGGTGGCGCCCGACGAGGTCGACAAGCTGCTGCGGGCGGGCGAGGGCTGGCTTCAGGACCACCCGGAGCAGAAGCTGATCACCAGCCGCTATCTCTCCCGGCGCTGGTCGCTGACCCGCCAGGCCCTGGAGCGGCTGGAACTCGCCCGGCTCGCCGAGACCGACGACATCGCGGTCGAGGAGATCGACAACGCCGTCGACGAGGAGACCGACACCGAGGAGAAGCCGGTGCCGCTCGCCGTGCAGCGCCGGGACGCGATCCTCGCCGCGCTGCACGCCTCCGGTGCGAGCCGCGTCCTCGATCTCGGCTGCGGACAGGGCCAGTTGGTGCAGGCCCTGCTCAAGGACACGCGGTTCACCGAGATCGTCGGCGTCGACGTGTCGATGCGCGCGCTCACCATCGCCTCGCGCCGCCTCAAGCTCGACCGCATGGGCGAGCGGCAGGCCGCCCGCGTCCGGCTCCTGCAGGGTTCGCTCGCCTACACCGACCGCCGCCTCAAGGGATACGACGCCGCCGTGCTCAGCGAGGTGATCGAGCACCTCGACCTGCCCCGGCTGCCCGCCCTGGAGTACGCGGTGTTCGGCTCCGCCCGCCCGCGGACCGTCCTCGTGACGACCCCGAACGTCGAGTACAACGTCCGCTGGGAGACCCTGCCGGCCGGCCACTCCCGGCACGGCGACCACCGATTCGAGTGGACCCGCGAGGAGTTCCGCTCCTGGGCCGGCACGGTCGCCGAACGGCACGGATACGACGTGGAGTTCACCCCCGTCGGCCTCGACGATCCCGAGGTCGGCCCGCCCACCCAGATGGCCGTCTTCACCCAGGCCACCGGCACGACCGGAAACACCGGCACCCCGAACGCGAAGGAGGAGAAGGCCGCATGAGCGAGCAGACCGAACAGGGGCGGGTCCTGCCCGTCACCGACCTCTCCCTCGTGGTGCTGATCGGCGCCTCCGGCTCCGGCAAGTCCACCTTCGCGCGGCGGCACTTCAAGCCGACGGAGGTCATCTCCAGCGACTTCTGCCGAGGTCTGGTCGCCGACGACGAGAACGACCAGAGCGCCAGCGGCGACGCCTTCGACGTCCTGCACTACATCGCCGGCAAGCGGCTCGCGGCCGGCCGCCGGACCGTCGTCGACGCCACCAGCGTCCAGCAGGACAGCCGCCGCCAGTTGATCGAGCTGGCCAGGAAGTACGACGTGCTGCCCATCGCCATCGTGCTCGACACGCCCGAGGAGGTCTGCGCCGAACGCAACGCGGCGCGCACCGACCGCGCCGGCATGCCGCGCCGGGTGATCCAGCGCCACATCCGCGAACTGCGGCGTTCCCTGCGCTCCTTGGAGCGTGAGGGCTTCCGCAAGGTGCACGTCCTGCGCGGGGTGGCGGACGCCGAGAACGCGACCGTCGTGACCGAGAAGCGGTTCAACGACCTGACCCACCTCACCGGCCCGTTCGACATCGTCGGTGACATCCACGGCTGCGCCTCGGAGCTGGAGACCCTGCTCGGCAAGCTCGGCTACGTCGACGGTGTGCACCCCGAGGGCCGTACGGCCGTGTTCGTGGGCGACCTCGTCGACCGCGGTCCGGACTCGCCCGGCGTGCTGCGCCGCGTGATGTCCATGGTCGGCTCCGGCAACGCCCTGTGCGTGCCCGGCAACCACGAGAACAAGCTCGGCCGTTATCTCAAGGGCCGCCAGGTCCAGCACACGCACGGACTCGCCGAGACCATCGAGCAGATGGACGCGCAGAGCGAGGAGTTCCGGGCCTCGGTGCGGGAGTTCGTCGACGGACTGGTCAGTCACTACGTCCTCGACGGCGGACGCCTGGTCGTGTGCCACGCCGGTCTGCCCGAGAAGTACCACGGCCGCACCTCGGGCCGGGTGCGCTCGCACGCGCTGTACGGCGACACGACGGGGGAGACCGACGAGTTCGGGCTGCCCGTGCGCTATCCGTGGGCGGAGGACTACCGGGGCCGCGCGGCGGTGGTGTACGGACACACCCCCGTTCCCACCGCGACCTGGCTCAACAACACCATCTGCCTGGACACCGGCGCCGTGTTCGGCGGCAAGCTCAGCGCCCTGCGCTGGCCGGAGCGCGAGCTGGTCGACGTACCCGCCGAACGGGTCTGGTACGAGCCGGCCAAGCCGCTGGCCACCGAGGCGCCCGGCGGTCACGAGGGCCGTCCGCTGGACCTGGCCGACGTGCACGGACGCCGGGCCGTCGAGACCCGGCACGCCGGGCGGGTGGCCGTCCGTGAGGAGAACGCGGCCGCGGCACTGGAGGTCATGAGCCGTTTCGCGGTGGACCCCCGCCTGCTCCCGTACCTGCCCCCGACCATGGCCCCCACTGCCACCTCGCACGTCGAGGGCTATCTGGAGCACCCCGCCGAGGCCTTCGCCCAGTTCCGGGAGGACGGCGTCGGACGGGTCGTGTGCGAGGAGAAGCACATGGGGTCGCGGGCGGTGGCCCTGGTCTGCCGGGACGCGGACGTGGCACGCGAGCGGTTCGGGGTCGACGGCCCCACCGGGTCGCTGTACACCCGTACGGGCCGCCCCTTCTTCGACGACGCCGCCGTCACCGAGGAAATCCTCGGCCGGGTGCGCGCCGCCGCGACCGAGGCCGGGCTGTGGGAGGAGCTGGGCACCGACTGGGTGCTGCTGGACGCCGAGTTGATGCCGTGGTCGCTGAAGGCGTCCGGGCTGCTGCGCAGTCAGTACGCCGCTGTCGGCGCCGCGTCCGGGGCGGTGTTCCCGGGAGTCGTGGCCGCGCTCGAAGGGGCGGCGGCGCGGGGCATCGACGTCACGGACCTGCTGGCACGCCAGCGTGAACGGGCCACGGACGCCGCCGCGTTCACGGACGCGTACCGGCGCTACTGCTGGACCACCGACGGCCTCGACGGCGTCCGCCTCGCACCGTTCCAGATCCTGGCGGTCCAGGGCCGGAGCCTCGCCGCGCTGCCGCACGACGAACAACTCGCCCTGATCGACCGGCTCGTGGAGAACGACGGGAGCGGACTGCTGCACACCACCCGGCGGCTCTTCGTCGACACCGCCGACCCGGAGTCGGTGCGGGCCGGTGTCGACTGGTGGCTGGAGATGACCGGCCGGGGCGGCGAGGGCATGGTCGTCAAGCCCGTCGGCGCGGTGGTGCGCGGCGAGCACGGACGTCTGGTGCAGCCCGGCATCAAGTGCCGGGGCCGCGAGTACCTGCGGATCATCTACGGTCCCGAGTACACCCGCCCGGAGAACCTGGCCCGGCTGCGCGGCCGCTTCCTCAACCACAAGCGGTCCCTGGCCATCCGGGAGTACGCACTGGGCCTCGAAGCCCTGGACCGCCTGGCCGAGGGCGAACCCCTGTGGCGAGTCCACGAGGCGGTCTTCGGAGTCCTGTCCCTGGAATCCGAACCGGTCGACCCCCGCCTGTAGCGGGTACACCCTCCTCACCCCGGCCGCGGGAAGCCCCCTTTGGGGGCGCGCTGCCACGTCCCCGGGCGGGGCGAGCCCCGTCAGGGGCGCGGGGAACGGCGCGGCCGGCCCCCACCGGACGGGCAGCCGAACGCGGGGCCCTTGCCGGGCGGGTCCCTACGTCCGCGGGCGGGGCGGGCCCCTTTGGGGGCGCGGGAAACTGCGCGCCCGGCCCCCACCGGGCGGACAGCCGAACGCGGCCCTTGCCGGGCGGGCTGCCACGCCCCCAGGTGGGGGGAAGCCCCGTCAGGGGCGCGGGGAACTGCGCGCCCAGCCCCCACCGGAGGGGCGGCCGAACCCGAACCCACCGGGACCGGTAGTCCCCGGCGCGGCAGAAGCCCCGTCAGGGGCGCGGGGAACGGCGCGGCCGGCCCCCACCGGACGGGCAGCCGAAACCCACCCCGGCCGGGGTGAGCCCGGTCCGGGGCGGCGGGGCCCGGCGGGGTTCGGCGCGGCCGGGGTCGGTGAGGGAGCGGAGCGAGCCTCAGCCGACCAGGCGGAGCCGAACCCCAGCCACACCCACCTGCACGGTCTGGCCCCAGACCAGCTCCACCGCATCCCCCTCCATCCCGTCCCCGAACACGATGAGCCGGTCCGACTCCACCGTGAGGGACAGCCGCCCGGCCCCGGTGAGCTCGCCGGCCACGAGCGAGGTGCCCGTGGCCGGCGAGGGCCAGGCCTCCCGGACGAACCACAGCAGGCGCTCGTCCGTGGGCCCCGGCAGCGGCAGCCGCTCGCCCCGCTCCTGCCACACCGACCGGAGCCAGCCGGTGGCCCCGGTCCCGGTCCCCACCAGCACCCCGGAGGACGCCTGGGGCTCGACGGCACCCCCGTACTCGTCGAGCCCCAGGCGATAGCGGGCCGTCTGATGGCCCGCGGCCCCCAGATAGATCTCGTTGAGCGCGACCAGCCGCTGGGTGTCGTCCGCGACCGCCTCGACCATGGTCAGCTCGTCCGCGCCGCCCCCGTGCGCCGAGGCGAGCAGCGCCGCCGCGTCCGCGGGCCGGTGCCGCACGAGCACGCCCGGATTGCGCCCGGGGTCGGCGTCGATCCCCACCACCGGCTGGCCCGTCAGGTACTTGGCGACGTTCGCGACCAGCCCGTCCTGGCCGACCACGACCACCACGTCCTCCGGAGCGAACAGGAAGCGGTCCAGGTCGGCCCGTTCCACGCGTGCCTGACGCCAGGTCAGCGGAATGGCCGACACGACCGCGGCCAGCGCCTCGCGGGAGCGCCGGTGCCGCTCGGCGACCTCCGCGATGTCCCGGCCACGTGAGGACAGGAAGAACGCCGCCTGCCCGTGCGTGCCGTGCCGGGCCGTCAACTCCTCGTACTCCGTGGTCCGGTGGACGAGGACGACCCGGGGAGCGAGACTCACGCCGGGTCCCCGGCGCTTCCGTTGCCCAGCTTGGCGAGCAGCCCGGTGAGGACGTCCGGCGAGAGCGTGAGGTTCTCGATCCGCGGCAGGTTCTCGGCGAGCCGGCTGCCGGTCAGGGCGTGCAGCGTGGCGACGTCGACGTCGCCGTGGACCCGCAGCCAGGCCGCCTGGGCATCGGCACGCGCCGCGCCGACCTCGCGCGCCGCCTGCGCCTCGGCCCCCGCGAGCCGTACCTTGCGCGTGGCCTCCGCCTCGGCGAGCCGCAGCGACCGGGTGGCCTCCGCCTCGGCCAGCCGGACGGTGCGGGCCGCCTCCGCCCCGGCGCGCACCGCGTCCGCCGCCGCGTGCTCCTCCGCCTCGCGGCGGGCGTTCGTGCCCTGCTGGTCGACCAACTGCTCCTCGCGCCGGGCGAGTTCGATCCGGCTGGCGAGTTCGTTCTCGGCGATGGCACGCTCCCGCTCGACGGCGACCGCCCGGCGTTCGTACGTGGCCTTGTCCGCGTCCTGCTGGATCTGCTCACGCGCGGGGGTGCGCAGCGCCCGTTCCACCTCGGGTTCCGGGCGCAGCGCGACGACCCGTACCGCGACCACCTCGATGCCGGTGGCGGGCAGCCGGGGTTCGGCGGCGAGGCCCTCGGCGATCCGCTCCCGCACCGCCGCGACGCCGTCGACCAGGGCGGACGCCAGTGACGTCCTGGCCAGTACGTCGAGCGCGTGCTGCTGGGCCGTCTCGGTCAGCAGCGAGCCGAGCTGTTCCAGCGGGGTGCCGCGCCAGGCGCCGGAGTCGGGGTCTATGGAGAAGTCGATGCGGGCGGCCGCGACCGCGGGGTCGCTGATGCGGTAGGTGACGGTCGCCTGCACCGCGACGTCCTGGAAGTCGGACGTCCGGGCGTGGAAGGTCATCGCCAGCTCGCGGTCGTCGACCGGGACCTCGGAGAGCGCCGCGGTCAGTGAGCGGTACCAGAAGCTGAGCCCGGGTCCGTCGTGGACCAGCTGCCCCGACCT
The DNA here is from genome assembly GCF_042891215.1 of Streptomyces sp. NPDC001914. NCBI lineage: Bacteria > Bacillati > Actinomycetota > Actinomycetes > Kitasatosporales > Streptomycetaceae > Streptomyces > Streptomyces sp. NPDC001914. Next base: position 320,126 of record NZ_JBIASW010000006.1, on the reverse strand, counting down.
GTGGTGCCGGATGTGGGCGGTGGGCGCCCCCCGCAGATGGCGCCAGCCGAGCCGTCGCGTGATGTCGGCCATGAGTACCCCCTCGCCGCCGGTCGGTCCCGGCGGTCCCGCGTCCTTCGTTGTCGTCATCGAGACGATAATGAATCCACCCGCTTATCGTCAAGGGGACGAAATGAATGCGGTGCGGCTCGGGCGATCCACGGGTGAACACGCGTCCGGATGGTCAGGATGGAGGCATGGGATTCCACGTCGACTCCGAGGCCGGGCGGCTGCGCCGCGTCATCCTGCACCGGCCCGATCTCGAGCTCAAAAGGCTCACCCCCAGCAACAAGGACGCACTCCTCTTCGACGACGTGCTGTGGGTACGCCGGGCGCGGGCGGAGCACGACGGGTTCGCCGACGTGCTCCGCGACCGTGGGGTCACCGTCCACCTCTTCGGCGACCTGCTCACCGAGACCCTGGCGACCGCGGAGGCCAGGTCGCTCGTCCTGGACCGGGTCTTCGACGAGAAGGAGTACGGGCCGCTCGCCACCGACCACCTCCGGGCCGCCTTCGACGCCATGCCCGCCCCGGAACTGGCGTCCGCGCTCGTCGGCGGCATGACCAAGCGCGAGTTCCTGGACGCACACGCGGAGCCCACCTCCGTGCGCTTCCACGTCATGGACCTCGACGACTTCCTCCTGCGGCCGCTGCCCAACCACCTCTTCACTCGCGACACCTCCGCCTGGATCTACGACGGGGTCTCCATCAACGCCATGCGCTGGCCGGCCCGGCAGCGCGAGACCGTGCACTTCGAGGCGATCTACCGGCATCACCCGCTGTTCCGTGAGGAGGGCTTCAATCTCTGGTCGGAGGGCCAGGCCGACTACCCGTCCACCATCGAGGGCGGCGACGTCCTCGTCATCGGCAACGGCGCGGTGCTCATCGGCATGAGCGAGCGGACGACCCCGCAGGCCGTCGAGATGCTCGCCCACAAGCTGTTCGCGGCCGGCTCGGCCCGCACCATCGTGGCGCTCGACATGCCCAAGCGGCGCGCGCTGATGCACCTCGACACCGTGATGACCATGGTCGACGGCGACATCTTCACGCAGTACGCCGGGCTCGGCATGCTCCGCTCGTACACCATCGAGCCGGGCGTGGGGGACAAGGAGCTGAAGGTCACCGACCATCCGCCGGAGCACATGCACCGCGCCATCGCGGCGGCGCTCGGCCTCAACGAGATCCGGGTGCTGACCGCCACGCAGGACGTGCACGCGGCCGAACGGGAGCAGTGGGACGACGGCTGCAACGTCCTCGCCGTCGAGCCGGGCGTCGTCATCGCCTATGAGCGCAACGCCACCACCAACACCCATCTGCGCAAGCAGGGCATCGAGGTGATCGAGATCCCGGGCAGCGAGCTGGGCAGGGGCAGGGGCGGCCCGCGCTGCATGAGCTGTCCCGTCGTGCGGGACCCCGTGTAGGGGCCCGTGCGGGCCGAGGGGCGGGGCCGTCGGGCGGAGTCGAACGACAGACCGCATAGAAATGCTGAGCGTCGTATAGAATTTCAGGCGTCCGGCCCCGTCCTCGTCACCGTCATCCCTGGAGCGCCCCCATGGCGACAGTCCCGACCGCCCTCGCCGGCCGTCACTTCCTCAAGGAGCTGGACTTCACGGAGGAGGAGTTCCTCGGCCTGGTCGAGCTGGCCGCCGGGCTCAAGGCGGACAAGAAGCTCGGGGCGGAGACCCGGTATCTCAGCGGCATGAACATCGCGCTGATCTTCGAGAAGACCTCGACGCGCACCCGCTGCGCCTTCGAGGTCGCGGCCGCGGACCAGGGTGCCTCGACGACGTACCTCGACCCCTCCGGTTCCCAGATCGGCCACAAGGAGTCCGTGAAGGACACCGCCCGTGTGCTCGGCCGCATGTTCGACGCGATCGAGTACCGCGGCGACAGCCAGGACGCGGTGGAGGAGCTGGCCGCCCATGCCGGAGTGCCGGTCTACAACGGTCTCACCGACACGTGGCACCCCACCCAGATGCTGGCCGACGTCCTCACGATGACCGAGCACTGCCCCAAGCCGGTCGCCGACATCACGTTCGCTTATCTGGGTGACGCCCGTTTCAACATGGGCAACTCGTACGTGATCACCGGCGCGCTGCTCGGCATGGACGTCCGGATAGTGGCCCCGCGGGCCTACTGGCCGGCCGACGAGATCGTCGCCCGGGCCCGTGAACTGGCGGCGAAGAGCGGCGGCACCGTCACCCTCACGGAGGACGTGGCCGAGGGCGTGCGGGGCGCCGACTTCGTCGCCACCGACGTCTGGGTCTCCATGGGGGAGCCCAAGGAGGTGTGGGCCGAGCGCATCGGCGCCCTCGTCCCGTACGCCGTGACCATGGACGTGCTGCGCGCCACCGGGAACCCGGACGTCAGGTTCCTGCACTGTCTGCCGGCCTTCCACGATCTCGGCACCCGCGTCGGCCGCGAGCTGTACGAGGTGTACGGACTCGACTCGCTGGAGGTCACCGACGAGGTCTTCGAGTCGGCGCACTCCGTGGTGTTCGACCAGGCGGAGAACCGGCTCCACACCATCAAGGCGATCATGGTCGCCACGCTGCGCTGACGCGCCGGCCCCGGGGCCTTCCCGCTACAACGCCGGCCGGCGCTGTGCGGGAATGACGGGGAGCCTGAACCAGACCGCCTTGCCGGAGTCGGTGGGGCGGTGTCCGCAGGCCGAGCTGAGGGCGCGGAGCAGCAGCAGGCCGCGCCCGTGCTCCTGCCAGGGGTCCGGCTCGCCGGGCGGGTGCGGCAGCGTGAGATCGACGGGCGGTTCGGGGTCGGGATCGTGCACCTCGACCCGGCAACCGGTCGGCATCAGCTCGACGACCAGCTCTATGGGGCCGTCGCCCGCGGTGTGCTCGACGGCGTTGGCGACCAGCTCCGCGGTGAGCAGTTCGGCGGTGTCGCTGTCGGCCGCGTGCTCCCGCTCCGCGAGTGCCGTGCGGACCAGGGCGCGGGCCACCGGCACGGCCGCGACGGTGTGCGGCAGCGCGATGCGCCAGGAGGCGGGTGCTGGGGTGTCGGGCAAGGCGAGTCCGTTCATGGAGCAGGCTGTCCTGCTTGCAACCTAAGGAATGGTACGGCTCCACCGGCCGAACGCGCGCGGTGGGCTTTCTCGGGACATCGGCCGGTGTGTCCCCCGGGGCTTCCCCCTCTCGTTTCGGGACGTTCGGTCGGATACCGGCTGTGTACCCGGACGAACGGCCCTCCTCCCGCGTCCGCTCCCGCCGTTACACGTCTGTCGAAGGGCCGTGACGGGGTCACGGACCACGGACCCCTCGGGCCCCCGTGTTCACGAGATGTGGCCGCCCTCTCACCCTGGGCGACCGTCCCTTCATGCCTCGTAGGCGTCACGCGACCCCAAGGTGTCGATCCCCTCTTGGCCTATAGCGCACTCGTGACGACGGTCACGAATGAGTGATAACTTGGTGGCACAGCCGTATCGCGTCGCCCCCGCCCTAGGAGGCCGCCCGCCATGAGTCCCTTCACCGGCTCCGCCGGCCGCACCGCCGACTGGCAGCATCTGAGGTACGAGCTCACCGACGGCGTCGCCACGGTCACCCTGGCCCGCCCCGAGAAACTGAACGCGCTCACCTTCGGTGCCTACGCCGACCTGCGCGACCTGCTCGCCGAGCTGTCCCGCGAGCGGTCCGTGCGCGCTCTGGTGCTCGCCGGCGAGGGCCGCGGATTCTGCTCCGGCGGCGACGTCGACGAGATCATCGGCGCGACCCTGTCCATGGACACCGCCCAGCTCCTCGACTTCAACCGGATGACCGGCCAGGTCGTCAGGGCCGTACGGGAATGCCCGTTCCCGGTGATCGCGGCGGTGCACGGGGTGGCGGCGGGCGCCGGAGCGGTGCTGGCGCTGGCCGCGGACTTCCGGGTGGCCGACCCGAGCGCCCGCTTCGCCTTCCTGTTCACCCGGGTCGGGCTGTCCGGCGGCGACATGGGCGCGGCCTATCTGCTGCCCCGCGTGGTCGGGCTCGGTCACGCGACCCGGCTGCTGATGCTCGGCGAACCGGTGCGGGCGCCCGAGGCCGAACGCATCGGGCTGATCAGCGAACTCACCGACGAGGGGCACGCCGACGAGGGCGCTCAGGCGCTGGCCCGCCGGCTCGCCGACGGCCCGGCGCTGGCGTACGCGCAGACCAAGGCGCTGCTCACCGCCGAACTGGACATGCCGCTCGCGGCCGCCGTCGAACTGGACGCCGCGACCCAGGCCCTGCTGATGAACGGCGAGGACTACACCGAGTTCCACGCCGCCTTCACGGAGAAGCGGGCCCCGAAGTGGCAGGGGAGGTGAACCCGCGATGCGCGTGAAGGCCGGCGCGACGCGGGTCGCGGTGATCGGCGGCGGCCCCGGCGGACTCTACGCCGCGGCCCTCCTCAAACGTCTGGACCCGGACCGGGAGATCACCGTCTGGGAACGCAACGCGCCAGACGACACCTTCGGCTTCGGCGTCGTCCTCTCGGACGAGACCCTGGGCGGCATCGAGCATGCCGACCCGGTCGTGTTCGCCGCCCTCCAGGCCGAGTTCGTCCGCTGGGACGACATCGACATCGTGCACCGCGGAGTGCGGCACACCTCCGGCGGCCACGGCTTCGCCGCGCTCGGACGACGCCGGCTCCTGGAGATCCTGCACGAACGCTGCCGCTCCCTCGGCGTCGTCCTGCGCTTCACCACCGAGGCCCCGCCCGTGGACGAACTCATGGCGCGGTACGACCTCGTGGTCGCCGCCGACGGCGTCCACAGCCTCACCCGCGCGGCCCACGCGGAGGTGTTCCGCCCGTCCGTCGAGGAGCACCGCTGCCGCTACATCTGGCTGGCCGCCGACTTCGCCTTCGACGCCTTCCGCTTCGAGATCGCCGAGACCGAGCACGGCGTGATGCAGCTCCACGGCTACCCGTACGCGGCCGACGCCTCCACCGTCATCGTCGAGATGCGCGAAGAGGTCTGGCGCGCGGCGGGGTTCGCGGACCTCGACGAGGCGGAGTCCATCGAGCGGTGCGGCAAGATCTTCGCGGACGCGCTCGGCGGACGCCCCCTGCGCGCCAACAAGTCGACGTGGACGAGCTTCCGCACGGTCGTCAACGACCGCTGGTCGCACGGCAATCTGGTCCTGCTCGGCGACGCGGCGCACACCGCGCACTTCTCCATCGGCTCCGGTACGAAGCTCGCCGTCGAGGACGCGCTCGCGCTGGCCGCCTGCCTGGAGGAACAGCCCACGCCGGCGGAGGCGTTGGCGGCCTACGAGGAGGAACGGCGACCGGTCGTCGCCTCCACCCAGCGGGCCGCCCGCGCCAGCCTCGACTGGTTCGAGAACCTCGGCCGCTATCTCGGCCAGCCCACCCGGCAGTTCGCGTTCAACCTCCTCACCCGCAGCCGCCGGGTCACCCACGACAACCTGCGGCTGCGCGATCCGCGCTTCGTGGCCGCGGTCGAGCGCGAGTTCCGCTGCCCGCCCGGCACCCCGCCGATGTTCACCCCGTTCCGGCTGCGCGGACTGACGCTGCGCAACCGGGTCGTCGTCTCGCCGATGGACATGTACTCGGCCGTGGACGGCGTTCCCGGCGACTTCCATCTCGTGCACCTGGGCGCCCGTGCCCTGGGCGGCGCGGGACTGGTGATGACCGAGATGGTGTGCGTCAGCGCCGAGGGGCGCATCACGCCCGGGTGCGCGGGCCTCTACACCGCCCGGCAGGCCGAATCCTGGCGGCGGATCGTGGACTTCACGCACCGTCAGGCACCGGGCGCCGCGATCGGCCTCCAGCTCGGCCACGCCGGCCGCAAGGGCTCCACGCGGCTGATGTGGGAGGGCATCGACGAGCCGCTGCCGGACGGCAACTGGCCCCTCGTGGCCGCCTCCCCGCTCCCGTACCGGCCGGACAGCCAGACTCCCCGCGAGCTCTCGCGCGCCCAGCTGACCGATCTGCGCGAGCAGTTCACCGCGGCCGCCTGCCGCGGGGCCCGCTGCGGCTTCGACCTCCTCGAACTGCACTGCGCCCACGGCTACTTGCTCTCCGGATTCCTCTCCCCGCTGACCAACCGGCGGACCGACGCGTACGGCGGGTCGCTGGAGAGGCGGCTGCGTTTCCCGCTCGAGGTGTTCGACGCCATGCGCGCGGTGTGGCCCGCCGAACGCCCGATGACCGTCCGCATCTCCGCCACCGACTGGGCCGAGGGCGGCACCACCGGCGACGACGCGGTCGCGATCGCCCGGGCCTTCGCCGCCCACGGCGCCGACGCGGTGGACGTGTCGACCGGCCAGGTCGTGGCGGACGAGCGTCCTGAGTACGGACGCTCCTACCAGACGCCGTACGCGGACCGGATCCGGCACGAGACCGGGCTCCCGGTGATCGCCGTCGGCGCCATCTCCTCCTGGGACGACGTCAACTCCCTGATCCTGGCGGGACGGACGGACCTGTGCGCACTCGCCCGGCCGCATCTGTACGACCCGAACTGGACGCTGCACGCGGCGGCCGAGCAGGGCTACGAAGGGCCGGGCGCCGACTGGCCGATGCCCTACCGCGCGGGCAGCCGCCGCCCGCAGACCGGCCGCACCGACGCCCCCAAACCCCGGCTCAGCCTGGGTGGCCGATAGCGTCCGGGTGCCCCGGCCACGGGGGTACCCCGGCGAACTCCGCGCCCGCGTCCCGCAGTCGCTCGTGCAGCGCCCGGAAGACGGTCGCCGATCGGGCACCGGGCCAGTCCTCGGGGAGCAGGGCCGCGGGCAACCCCGGGTCCGTGTAGGGGAGATGGCGCCAGGAGTCGAGGGCGAGCAGATAGTCGCGGTAGGCCTCGTCGGGCGGGGTGTCCTTCCGCTCCTCCCAGGCGTGCAGCACCCGCGCGTGCCGGCCGAGGAACGCCTCGTGCTCCTTGGAGATCGCGGTCAGGTCCCACCAGCGCGCCACCGCGTCGGCCGTCGCCGCGAATCCCAGATGCTCGCCCCGGAACAGCTCCACGTACCCGTCGAGCCGCAGCCGTTCCAGGGTGTGCCGGGTCTCCTCGTACAGCCGTGCCGGGGCGATCCACACCCCGGGCGCGGCCGTGCCGAAGCCGAGACCGGCCAGTCGCGAGCGCAGGACGTGCCGCTTCTGGCGCTCCGACTCGGGTACGGAGAACACGGCGAGCACCCAGCCGCCGTCCTCGGGAGGCGTCGTCGCATACACCCTGCGGTCGCCGTCGTCGAGCAACTGCCGTGCGTCCGGCGACAATGCGTATCCGGCCGCGCCCGCGATGGTGCGTGCCGGCTCCAGCAGCCCGCGGCGCTTGAGCCGGGACACCGACGAGCGCACCGAGGGCGCGTCCACGCCGACCGCGGCGAGGAGTCTGATCAACTCGGCCACCGGCACCGGGCCGGGAGCGAAGCGGCCGTAGGCGCCGTAGAAGGTGACGATGAGGGACCGGGGGGCGTGGTGCTCTGACACGTTGATCACTCTAGTGCGCGAAGATCACTTGGAATCGCCGTCCGCGGGCGGGCCGCCCTCGGGCGCGGAGGCCGGCTCCCGTGGAGCGGGTGCCGACGGGGTGTCCGTACCGCCGTCGGACGACGTCTCCTCCCGGAGTCTGAACCGCTGGAGCTTGCCCGTGGCGGTCCGGGGCAGCGCGTCCAGGAAGACGATCTCGCGGGGGCATTTGTACGGCGCCAGCTCGGACTTGAGGAAGGTGCGCAGCGCCTCGGAGTCCCTGCGGGCCCCCTCCTTGACCACGGTGTAGGCCACCACGATCTGTCCGCGCGCCTCGTCGGTCCGCCCGACGACCGCCGTCTCCAGGACGTCCGGGTGCCGCAGCAGCGCGTCCTCGACCTCGGGGCCCGCGATGTTGTACCCCGCCGAGATGATCATGTCGTCGGCACGGGCCACGTAGCGGAAGTATCCGTCGGGGTCGCGGACATAGGTGTCGCCGGTGATGTTCCAGCCACCGCGCACGTACTCCCGCTGCCGGGGGTCGGCGAGATACCGGCAGCCGACCGGGCCGCGTACGGCCAGCAGCCCGGGTTCGCCGTCCGGCACCGGCGTCCCGTCGGCCTCGACCACGCGCGCCTGCCAGCCCGGCACCGGCAGGCCCGTCGTGCCGGGGCGGATGTGCCCGTCGGCGGCGGAGATGAAGATGTGCAGCAGCTCGGTGGCGCCGATGCCGTTGATGATGCCGAGCCCGGTGCGGCCCTTCCAGTCCCGCCAGGTCGCGGCGGGAAGGTTCTCGCCTGCGGACACGCAGCGGCGCAGCGACCCGACGTCGTGCCCGTCCGCCTCCGCCATCTCCGCCAGCATCGTCCGGTAGGCGGTCGGCGCGGTGAACAGCACGGAGACCCGGTGCTCGGCGATCGCGGGCAGGAGCTGTCTGGGGCCCGCCTGTTCGAGCAGCAGGGAGCAGGCGCCGGCGCGCAGCGGGAAGACGACGAGACCGCCGAGCCCGAACGTGAAGCCCAGCGGAGGACTGCCCGCGAAGACGTCGTCCGCGCGTGGCCGCAGCACATGCTTCGAGAAGGTGTCCGCGATCGCCAGCACATCGCGGTGGAAGTGCATGCAGCCCTTGGGCCGGCCGGTGGTGCCGGAGGTGAAGGCGATCAGCGCGACGTCGTCGGCGGCGGTGTCCACCGCCTCGAAGGGCCCGTCCGGGGCGCCGGTGATCCGCAGCAGCAGATCGTCCGGCGCGTCACCGCCGTACGTCGTGACCCGCAGTCCGGGGACCTCCGCCTTGACCAGGTCGTCGACCGAGCGGACGTCGCACAGGGCGTGCGTCACCCGTGCGATCGAGCACATCGTGCTCAGCTCGTGCGGCCGCTGCTGCGCGAGCACCGTGACGGCGACCGCGCCCGCCTTCAAAACCGCCAGCCAGCAGGCCGCGAGCCACGGTGTGGTCGGGCCGCGCAGCAGCACCCGGTTGCCCGGCACGACACCCAGCTCACCGGTCAGCACATGGGCGATCCGGTCGACCCGGGTGCGGAGCTGTCCGTACGTCCACGGTGCGCCGGAGGGCGTACGGAACACCGGGCGTTCGGGGTCGGTGTCCGCGAGCAGCTCGGCGGCGCAGTTGAGCCGGTCGGGGTAGCGCAGCTCGGGCAGGTCGAAACGGAGCTCGGGCCACTGTTCGGGGGGCGGGAGATGGTCGCGCGCGAAGGTGTCGACGTGGGCCGAGCGTGCCGGCCCCGGAGTGTCTGCGGGATCCAGGGGATCCACAAGGTCCATGGCGTCTCGCCCCCTTGCCTTGGTGGGCTGCCTCGGTGGGCGTCGTGGTGGGCTCGCACAAGGAGCGTATCGTGTTGGTGACGACAGTCAACGGTTCGCGATAACGTGAGTGACGTCCGATGGGGAGAGAGGACGGACAATGACCGCATTCTCGCTCGAACCGGGGCAGACCGCCTGGTGTGCCGAGCTGCGCGCGCTGGCCGCGGAGCAGCTGCGCCCCCTCGTCGAGAAGGGAGAGCCGGGCCACGTCAACCGGCCGCTCGTCGCCGAACTCGGCCGGCTCGGTCTGCTCTCCCGGCTGTTCACCTCCGGTGCCCTCGACCTCTGTCTCATGCGCGAGTCCCTGGCCCAGGTCTGCACCGAGGCCGAGACGGCCCTGGCGCTCCAGGGGCTCGGCGCCCATCCCGTCCACGCCCACGGCACCGACGCCCAGCGCGGACACTGGCTGCCGAGGGTCGCGGACGGCACCGCCGTGGCGGCCTTCGCGCTGAGCGAGCCCGGCGCCGGTTCGGACGCCGCCGCGCTGGCGCTGCGGGCCGACGATGACGGCGCGGGCGGCTGGCGGCTCACCGGTGAGAAGTGCTGGATCTCCAACGCACCCGAGGCCGACGTCTACACCGTCTTCGCGCGCACCGCGGCCGACGCCGGGGCCCGCGGCGTCACCGCCTTCCTCGTCCCCGCCGACCGCCCCGGACTCACCGGCACCCCGCTCGACATGCTCTCCCCGCACCCCATCGGCGCCCTCGCCTTCGACGCCGTACCCGTCACGGCGGACGACGTCCTCGGCGAACCGGGTCACGGGTTCCGGGTCGCCATGAACACCCTCAACCTCTTCCGGCCGAGCGTGGGCGCGTTCGCCGTCGGCATGGCGCAGGCCGCGCTGGACGCGGCCCTCGCGCACACGGCGCGGCGCGAGGCGTTCGGCGGCCCGCTGAAGGACCTGCAGACCGTGGCCCACCAGGTCGCCGAGATGGCGCTGCGCACCGAGGCGGCCCGGCTGATGGTCTACGCGGCCGCGGCGGCGTACGACGCGGGGGCGGCGGACGTGCCCCGGCGGTCGGCGATGGCGAAACTGCTCGCGACAGAGACGGCCCAGTACGTCGTCGACGCGGCCGTCCAACTGCACGGTGCCCGTGCCCTGCGCCGGGGCCATGTGCTCGAACACCTCTACCGGGAGGTGCGGGCGCCGCGTATCTACGAGGGGGCCAGTGAGGTCCAACGGACCATCATCGCGAAGGAGTTGTACCGAACGGCCGAACGGCCGGAAGACAAGGTGTCCACGTGACCGTCAAGGCGACCGAAGGCGCGATGCCCACGTGACCGCCGAGCGGCCGGTAGGCAGGATGCTCACATGACCGCCGAACAGACCACCAGGGATGCGGGGCCCGTATGACCGTCGAGCGCGTCAATCCGTCCGAACTCTCCCCGGCGGCCGGGTTCTCCCACGCCGTCGTCGCCACCGGCTCCCGCGTCGTCTTCCTGGCCGGGCAGACCGCGCTGGACGTGGACGGAAAGGTGGTGGGGGAGACCCTGCCCGCGCAGTTCGAGACGGCGCTGGCCAATCTGCTGACCGCGCTACGGGCGGCGGGCGGCGCCCCCGCGGACCTCGCCCGGGTCACCGTCTACGCCACGGACGTCGCCGACTACCGTGCCCACGGCGCCGAACTGGGCGGGATCTGGCGCCGGTTGGCGGGCCGCGACTACCCCGCGATGGCCGTCGTGGGCGCCGTGCGCCTGTGGGACGAACAGGCGCTGGTCGAACTCGACGGCTTCGCCGTGCTGCCGTAGGAGCGCGGGCCGGGCCGGGTTCAGGCCGCGACGGCCAACTGCCCGGCGAACACCCGGTGCGGAGCGACCACGCTGCCGTCGGGGAGCAGTTCGCCGCTGTCGTCGAAGACGATCGCGCCGTTGCACAGGAGGTTCCAGCCCTGCTCGGGATGGGCCGAGACGATGTGCGGGGTGACGGCGTCCGCGGACGGGCACGAAGACCGGTGAGTACACATGGTGCACCTCCACGTGGGATGCGAAGAGTGTCGGCGGCGCTGTCGTCGCCCTCGCATGGCTAGAAGATGCCCGCACGGCGAACCGATCGGAACACCCGGACGGGAAGCGTGACAACACGAGGACAACTCTCGGACGCCGCCGAGACGGACGGCGCCAAATCGCCACCAAAGGGGTGATGATCACCGGCCGCGGGGCCTTGGACCGGTACCTGTTGAGCACCCTTTGCAGGTCCCCGCTCCAGGAGGTACCCCATGTTGTTCCGCCAGGCCGTCGGCGCGGCCGCCGGTGCCGCGCTGCTCCTGCTCCTCGCCCCGTCCGCCGTAGCCGTGACCGCCCCCTCGGCCGTCTCCTCCGACGAGGTGACGGTCGACCCGACGGCCACGGTCGCGTCCGACGGCACCATCACGCTGTCCGGCACCTACCGCTGCACGGGTGCCTCCGGACCGGTCTTCGTGTCCTCCTCGGTCTCCCAGGGCGACCCGCGGGTCAACCAGGGCATCGGCGGCACGTCGGCACGCTGCGACGGCGCCGAGCACACCTGGAGCAACTCGGAGAAGCGCGAGGCCGGCACCCTCAAGCCCGGCGCGGCCCACGTCCAGGCCACCCTGATGGAACTGAGCGCCACTGGCCTCCCCCTCCCCACGTTCCACGCGGTCCGGGACCAGGACATCACGGTCGTACAGGGCTGAACGCAAGCGAGGGGCCACCGGCGCTGCGGACCGGTGGCCCCACCCCCCTTGCCGGTCTCCCGCGCCCGCCCACTGTCACGTCGGTCCGCCCAACGCCCGTACGCCGCCGCACAGCTGGTTGATGCCCCCTCGTAGACTCCGGGCGTGGACGACAACCCGGAGGCACCCGTCGGCGGCGCTTCCGGTCGGCCCCTCGGGGAACCGTCCGACACGGCTGAGCTCAGGCTCCTGGCCAGGTCCCGTCCCGAGGAGTTGTACGCGGCGGCGGAGCGGCTGTGCCGTGACGCCCCCGACGGCGGACCCGAAGGGGCGGCTGCCGTGCGGATCGTCGGACGCTTCGCCGCCGTCCTGGCGGAGACACGCTCCCGGGACTGCTCGAGGTTCGCCGTGGATCTGGTGGGCCGGCTGCTGCCGGTCGGCCCCGCCCGTCGGGAGGAAGCCGAGCTGCTGCGGCGCTCGGTGGCCGCGAAGCTGGCCGGGGCCCAACAACTGAGTGACCTGACACCCCTGTTCGCGGAGCTTCCGGACACCGATGAGGACCCGTCGACAGAGGTGCGCGCCTGTCTCCTCGGGGAACTCGCGCTGATCGGCTCGGGCCGGGGCAGGCCGGCCCTCGACGCCTACGCGGAGCGACTGCGAGAGCTGGGGCACCCGCTTGCGGTGTTGCCCAGGACGCTTCTCGACGTCGAACACCGGTTCACGGTCCGCGTACGGGGCCTCGGGCGCGTCAAGACCTCCGATCAGCTCCGGGCGCGATTCCCTGAGATCTCCCCGACCGAGGGCGGAGCGGCAGCGGGACGTGCGGCGGGGCGGACACCGGACGGACCGCGTGCGAGGACCGCCGCCAGGCCCTTCACCGCAGGCGGATGGGCCCGCGCGTCGGAAGTGCGCTTCTTCACGCTGCCACGCCCGCTCGACCCGGACGACTTCAACATCTCCTTCCTCAAGGAACTGCCGCTCGACTGCCTGGCGGGCGAGGGAACACGTCGTGGCGGAGCCGTCGCCTGCCGGACGACACCCGATGACGTGCTCGCCACGTTGTTCGCGGCGGCCTACGACGGAGGAGTGAACGGCAGCGCGCAAGGCGGCGCGTACTCCCGTCTGTACGCGTGGCACAGCCTCTGCGCGTTGATGGGCCTGCCGACCGACATCCCGTTCCTGGAGGCGGCGGGGCAGGCCCTCGACCACCGCTGGCTGCGCTTCATGGCGTTCGCGGACTGGTTCCACCACGACACCGCGGACGTGGCTTTCGCGGTACTGGATCCCACCCGTACACGGGTGACGGTGCTGGCCGCGACGGACACCGACGTGGACGGCTAGCGGAAGGACCTGGCCCCGCGTCCGGCGGTCGCGAGGGCCGGTGGGGGGTGGGGGCGCCGTCGCGCCCCCACCACGACGCCGGGTCAGATGTCCCGGAAGATCTCGATCTGGGCGCCGATCGAGTTCAGGCGTTCGGCGAGGTCCTCGTAGCCGCGGTTGATGACGTACACGTTGCGCAGTACCGATGTGCCGTCGGCCGCCATCATCGCGAGCAGGACGACCACGGCGGGCCGCAGGGCGGGCGGGCACATCATCTCGGCGGCGCGCCAGCGGGTCGGGCCCTCGACGAGTACGCGGTGCGGGTCGAGCAACTGGAGGCGGCCGCCGAGGCGGTTGAGGTCCGTCAGGTAGATCGCCCGGTTGTCGTAGACCCAGTCGTGGATCAGCGTCTGGCCCTGCGCGGTGGCCGCGATGGCCGCGAAGAAGGGGACGTTGTCGATGTTCAGGCCGGGGAACGGCATCGGGTGGATCTTGTCGATGGGCGCCTCCAGCTTGGAGGGCCGCACGGTCAGGTCGATCAGCCGCGTACGGCCGTTGTCCGCGTAGTACTCGGGCGTGCGGTCGTGGTCGAGGCCCATCTCCTCCAGGACCGCGAGCTCGATCTCCAGGAACTCGATCGGCACCCGGCGCACCGTCAGCTCCGACTCCGTGACCACGGCGGCGGCGAGCAGGCTCATCGCCTCGACCGGGTCCTCGGAGGGCGAGTAGTCCACGTCGACGTCGATGTTCGGCACGCCGTGCACGGTGAGCGTCGTGGTGCCGATGCCCTCCACCCGTACGCCCAGGGCCTCCAGGAAGAAGCACAGGTCCTGGACCATGTAGTTGGAGGAGGCGTTGCGGATGACCGTGACGCCGTCGTGGCGGGCGGCGGCGAGCAGCGCGTTCTCGGTGACCGTGTCTCCGCGCTCGGTCAGCACGATCGGCCGGCCGGGGGCGACGGACCGGTCGACGCGGGCGTGGTAGAGCCCTTCGGTCGCGGCGATGTCGAGTCCGAACCGGCGCAGCGCGATCATGTGCGGCTCGATGGTGCGGGTGCCGAGGTCGCAACCGCCCGCGTAGGGCAGCTTGAAGGCCTCCAGGCGGTGCAGCAGCGGGCCGAGGAACATGATGATGGACCGCGTGCGGATGGCCGCCTCGTGGTCGATGGACTCCATGTCCAGCGCGGCGGGCGGCACGATCTCGAGGTCGACGCCGTCGTTGATCCAGCGGGTGCGGACGCCGATCGAGCCCAGGACCTCCAGCAGGCGGTAGACCTCTTCGATCCGGGCCACCCGGCGCAGCACCGTGCGCCCCTTGTTCAGGAGCGTCGCGCACAGCAGGGCGACACAGGCGTTCTTGCTCGTCTTGACGTCGATCGAGCCGGACAGACGACGCCCGCCGACGACGCGCAGATGCATCGGACCCGCATATCCGAGCGAGACGATCTCGCTGTCGAGCGCCTCACCGATCCGGGCGATCATCTCAAGGCTGATGTTCTGGTTGCCGCGCTCGATGCGGTTGACGGCGCTCTGACTGGTGCCGAGCGCTTCGGCGAGCTGCGACTGTGTCCAGCCCCGGTGTTGCCGGGCGTCACGGATGAGCTTGCCGATACGTACGAGGTAGTCGTCTGCCATGGCGCGACCGTATATCGGATGTGAGATAAACAAAAATGGAGCGCCGCCTTCCGGGTGGCCGGGGTCACCAGGCGGTGTTCGAGGGGCAGTTCGGGTGCCCCGCGCCGGTGCGGCGACGGCGCCCGCGGCGCGCCGACGGCTCCGCGGGCCCGTGCCGCCGCCCGTGAATGCCGTGAAGGCGTACTTCCGTGACGGTTCGTCGGTGCTGGGCTCTTTGTCGCTCTTGGGTCACTTTGCCTTGCGGGTGGTCTTACGCCATCCGAACGGCCCCGGCAGGTCCATCGACGTCGTCCTGCGCCCGGTGCTGCTGTGCGTGTGCTTCGGCCCGTGGGCTCCGCCGGTGGTGATGGACCACGACTTGCGGTTGATGTTGAGCCGTACCCCGGGAAGGATGCGGAAGCTCTTGCGGAAGGTGAGCGGCATGGGTGCCCCCCTGTGTCGTCGTGCCGGGGCTTTCCCGGCGGACACCGGGTACCCCGAAACGGCTCCGGCGTGCCTGTCGGCGGCTTCGGCGCGTCAACTTCCTTCGGGAGGTGGCGCCGTGACCGCCCGGGCGCGGGATTTGCGCGGAGGCGGCTCGCCGGTGAAGGGGGTGGGGGTGCGTCCCCGCGGCCGGGCGATACCGGATGATGCGGGCATTCCGCCCGGGCCGGGCCAAGCGGCACGGCCCGGACATGCGGGCGTGCGGACATGACCTGTCCGCCCCCATGCACTAGAGTTATCTCGACATCGAGATATCTGCCGAGGCGTACCGCAGTGGCACGCCGCCATCGGTCCGACGGTAAGGGTTACCTAACTTAGCCTTACCTTAGCGGATCGGCCATGGCGTCGTGGCGGCAGGATGCGGTGGGAACGCGCACATCAATGAAGGAGACTGTCGTGTCGGCGAACAGCTTCGACGCCCGCAGCACGCTGCAGGTGGGCGACGAGTCGTACGAGATCTTCCGGCTGGACAAGGTGGAAGGCTCGGCTCGCCTTCCGTACAGCCTGAAGGTGCTGCTGGAGAACCTGCTCCGCACGGAGGACGGCGCGAACATCACCGCCGACCACATCCGGGCGCTCGGCGGCTGGGACTCGCAGGCCCAGCCCAGCCAGGAGATCCAGTTCACGCCCGCCCGCGTGATCATGCAGGACTTCACCGGCGTGCCCTGTGTCGTCGACCTCGCCACCATGCGCGAGGCCGTCAAGGAGCTCGGCGGCGACCCGGCGAAGGTCAACCCGCTCTCCCCGGCCGAGCTGGTCATCGACCACTCCGTCATCGCCGACAAGTTCGGCACGAAGGACGCCTTCGGCCAGAACGTCGAGCTGGAGTACGGCCGCAACAAGGAGCGCTACCAGTTCCTGCGCTGGGGCCAGACCGCCTTCGACGACTTCAAGGTCGTCCCCCCGGGCACCGGCATCGTCCACCAGGTCAACATCGAGCACCTGGCCCGTACGGTCATGGTCCGAAACGGCCAGGCGTACCCAGACACCCTCGTCGGCACCGACTCGCACACCACGATGGTCAACGGCCTCGGCGTGCTCGGCTGGGGCGTCGGCGGCATCGAGGCCGAGGCCGCGATGCTCGGCCAGCCGGTCTCCATGCTCATCCCGCGCGTCGTCGGCTTCAAGCTGACCGGCGAGCTGCCCACCGGCACCACCGCCACCGACCTCGTGCTGACCATCACCGAGATGCTGCGCAAGCACGGTGTCGTCGGCAAGTTCGTCGAGTTCTACGGCGAGGGTGTGGCCGCCACCTCCCTGGCCAACCGCGCCACCATCGGCAACATGTCGCCCGAGTTCGGCTCCACCGCCGCGATCTTCCCGATCGACGGCGAGACCCTGAACTACCTCAAGCTCACCGGCCGCTCCGAGCAGCAGGTCGCGCTCGTCGAGGCGTACGCCAAGGAGCAGGGCCTCTGGCTCGACCCGGCCGCCGAGCCCGACTTCTCCGAGAAGCTGGAGCTCGACCTCTCCACGGTCGTCCCCTCCATCGCCGGCCCGAAGCGCCCGCAGGACCGCATCGTCCTCGCGAACGCCGCCGAGCAGTTCAAGACCGACGTCCTGAACTACGTCTCCACCGCCGACGAAGCGGGCCAGGAGTCCTTCCCGGCCTCCGACGCCCCGGCCGCCACGAACGGCGTGCCGTCCAACCCGGTCCAGGTCACCGCCCCCGACGGCACGACCTACACGATCGACCACGGCGCGGTGACGGTCGCGGCCATCACCTCCTGCACCAACACCTCGAACCCGTACGTCATGGTCGCCGCCGCGCTCGTCGCGAAGAAGGCCGTGGAGAAGGGCCTGACCCGCAAGCCGTGGGTCAAGACCACCCTCGCCCCGGGCTCCAAGGTCGTCACCGACTACTTCGACAAGGCGGGGCTCACCCCCTACCTCGACAAGGTCGGCTTCAACCTGGTCGGTTACGGCTGCACCACCTGCATCGGCAACTCCGGCCCGCTGCCGGACGAGGTCTCCAAGGCCGTCAACGACCACGACCTCGCGGTCACCTCGGTCCTCTCCGGCAACCGGAACTTCGAGGGCCGTATCAACCCCGACGTCAAGATGAACTACCTGGCCTCCCCGCCGCTGGTCGTCGCCTATGCCCTCGCGGGTTCCATGAAGGTGGACATCACCCGCGACGCGCTCGGCACCGACACCGAGGGCAAGCCGGTCTACCTGGCCGACATCTGGCCCTCCGAGGCCGAGGTCAACGACGTCGTGGCGAACGCCATCGGCGAGGACATGTTCAGCAAGTCCTACCAGGACGTCTTCGCGGGCGACGCCCAGTGGCAGGCGCTGCCGATCCCCGAGGGCAACACCTTCGAGTGGGACCCGCAGTCGACGTACGTCCGCAAGCCCCCTTACTTCGAGGGCATGACGATGGAGACCACCCCGGTCTCGGACATCGCCGGCGCGCGCGTCCTCGCCAAGCTCGGCGACTCGGTCACCACCGACCACATCTCCCCGGCCGGTGCGATCAAGGCCGACACCCCCGGAGGCAAGTACCTCACGGAGCACGGTGTCGAGCGCCGTGACTTCAACAGCTACGGCTCGCGCCGCGGCAACCACGAGGTCATGATCCGCGGCACGTTCGCCAACATCCGCCTGCGCAACCAGATCGCGCCGGGCACCGAGGGCGGCTACACCCGCGACTTCACCGTCGAGGGCGCGCCCGTCGCGTTCATCTACGACGCCTCGCGCAACTACATCGCGCAGGGCATCCCGCTGGTCATCCTGGCCGGCAAGGAGTACGGCTCCGGCTCGTCCCGCGACTGGGCCGCCAAGGGCACCGCGCTCCTCGGCGTCAAGGCCGTCATCGCCGAGTCGTACGAGCGCATCCACCGCTCGAACCTCATCGGCATGGGCGTCCTGCCGCTCCAGTTCCCGGAGGGCGTCACGGCCGAGTCCCTCGGTCTGACCGGCGAGGAGACCTTCTCCTTCACCGGCGTCGAGGAGCTCAACAACGGCACCACCCCGCGCACGGTGAAGGTCACCACCGACACCGGCGTCGAGTTCGACGCGGTCGTCCGCATCGACACCCCCGGCGAGGCGGACTACTACCGCAACGGCGGCATCATGCAGTACGTGCTGCGCAACCTGATCCGCAACTGAGCACTTTGGTGACGCAGTTGTAGGTCGGCTCCGCAGGAGTCGAGGGCCGCATCCCCGGTTGAGGGGGGTGCGGCCCTTCGCCGTCGCCGCGAACTCCCTTGCGGAACATCGGCGGTGCTCAGCCGGAACACAGGATTCCCTCAGTGGGCGGGGCCACGATTGCCCCATGAACGGCGCATCCGGGGTCCTTGTCAGCCAAGTCCGAGTCCGTCTCCGAGCTGTCCGTGTCAGCGGCGGAGCGCGCCTCCGAGTTCTCCCTGCTCGTGTCCGCGTCCGCGTCCGTCCCGGGTCCGGTCTCCGGCTCCGTGAACCGGTCGTCCGCCATGGCCCCGTGCACGCCGGCCAGCCGCCTGCCGCCGTCCCGCAGCGCGAAAGCGGCCCGCTCCGGGCTCCCGTGCGCAGCACGGCACCCGTCGGTGCGTACGCCATCGGCTCGCCGGAGTACGGGAGATGAGCCCGTCCGGGGCGCACCGGCTCCTCTGGGCGCGGCCGCGCGGACGTTCCCGCCGGACGCGGTCCCTGAGCGCACGGCTCCTAACGCTCGTCGGACTGGCGCTCTTCACGGTGTGCGTGACCATGGCCTTCACCACGCTCCTAGCGCAACGCGCCTATCTCCTCGACGACTTGGACCGGAGGGTCGCTGAGGCGGCCGAGCGCGGCCGGGACGGCGTCCTCGGCGACGGGCCCGGTGCCGGGACGGGCCTCGGTTCGTTCGACGGCCGGGGACAGCCGGCCGGCACGATCACCGCCCGGCTCGGCGCGGACGGGACCGTCGTCGTGGCCGAGGTGGTGAGCCGTTCCGGCGAGCCGCGCAGGCTCCGCGCCGCCCAGCGCTCGGCCCTGGCCGGCATCGAACCGGACGGCTCACCGCACACCCGTACCGTCCCCGGGCTCGGTGTCTACCGCGTCGCCGCGCTCGACGGCGGCGGACGGCCCGTGCTCACGGCCCTCCCGATGGACGGCGTACGGGACGCCGTACGGGGTCTGGCCGTGGCCGAGACCGTGGTGGCGGCCGGAGCCCTCACCCTCGTGGGCTCGGTCTGCGCGGTCGTGGTCCGGCGCCGACTGCGCCCGCTCGAACGGGTGGCGGCCGCGGCCGTCGAGATCTGCCTCTCACCCCCGGCCGGGGATGAGACCGCCGACCCGGACCAGGTACCCGGACAGGGTGCCCGGTCCGGCAGTGAGGCCGACCGGATCGGCGCCGCCCTGGACCGGCTCACGGGCCACGCCGTGACCGCTCACGCGGAGCGCCTGCGCGCCGAGCGGGAGACACGCCGCGGCGAGGAGCGCACGCGCCGCTTCATCGCCGACGCGAGCCACGAACTGCGGACACCGCTGGCGTCGATCGCCGGATACGCCGAGCTGATGAACCGGGGCACCGGCGTCGGCGAAGCGGCGACGGCCTGGCGGCGGGTGTCCGCCGAGTCGGCCCGGATGACGGGCCTGGTCGAGGACCTGCTGCTGCTCGCCCGGCTCGACGAGGGGCACCCGCCGCAGGCGGCGGAGGTGGACCTGAGGGTGCTGGTCGCCGAGGCCGTACGGGAGGCGCGGGCCGCGGGGGAGGGCCACGACTGGCACCTGGCCGGGCTTCCGGACTCCCCGGCCCTGGTGGCCGGCGACGCGGCCCGCCTCCGCCGGGTCGTGGCGAACCTGCTGGCCAACGCCCGTGCGCACACACCGGCGGGGACGACGGTCGTCGTCACGCTGGAGGCCACGGGGGCGGTCTGCGCGATCCGGGTCCGCGACGACGGCCCCGGCATCCCGCCCGCGCTGCTGCCCGACGTCTTCGAACGCTTCACCCGCGCCGACGCCTCCCGCTCCCGCGTGTTCCCGGGCCACGGCGGCTCGGGCCTCGGGCTCGCTGTCGTTGCCGCCGTCACGAAGGCGCACGGCGGCCGTGTCCAGGCCGAGAGCGCCCCGGGCCGCACCGAGTTCACCATCGAATTCCCGACCCTACGACCCGTTCCCCCGCCCCGTCCCGCTCCGGCCCCGGTCCCACCGCGGCCTGCTTCGGACCCGGTTCCACCGCGGCCTGCTTCGGACCCGGTTCCACCGCGGCCTGCTTCGGCCCCGGTCCCACCGCGGCCTGCTTCGGCCTCGGTTCCGCCGCGTCCTGTTTCGGGCTGGGTTCCGTCCCGGCCTGTTTCGGGCTCGGTTCCGCGGCGTCCCGCTTCGGGCTCGGCCCCACCACGGCCCCCTTCGGCGCCCGACCAGTCGCGCCCCACGGAGGACCCGGTCCAACCGGGGACCCCGCAGGGAGCCGCCGGGGGAGAGCGGCCACCCGCACCCCGGACAGGAACAGCACCCGCACCCCCGACCGGAGGTCCACCCGCACCCCGTACCGAAGGGCAAGCCGCCGCCTCCCCCAGGTGATGACCACGCGGAGGCCACGCACCCTCGCGGAAAGGGGGCCACCGGCCCGGCCCGGCTCGGGTCGCGGCTGCGCCGGGCGTTTACACCGGTTCTTCGGCGCGCTACGTTCCGCATGAGGTGGGAGCGCTCCCACAGGTGGACCGGAACCCGCCCGGGGGCCGCTCCCGCCTCGCCCCCGATCCCGTACGCCCCCACGGAGGAGACATTGTCATGCACCTAACAATCACCCCACCGCGTCCGGCGGGTGTGCGACGGCCGCTCACCCGATTACGGTTCCCCGGCCGCCGCCCGTCCCCCTGGCTCGTGCTCCTCGCCCTGCTGGCCGTGATCCCGGCCCTCGTCCTGATCGGCGTCACCGGTGGCCGGGCCGAGGCGCACGGCACCCCCATGAAGCCCGGCAGCCGGACGTTCCTGTGCTGGCAGGACGGACTGACCGACACCGGTGAGATCAAACCGGTGAACCCGGCCTGCAGGGCGGCCCAGCAGGCCGGCGGGACGACGCCGTTCTACAACTGGTTCTCGGTGCTGCGCTCGGACGGCGCGGGGCGCACCCGCGGCTTCGTCCCCGACGGTTCGCTGTGCAGCGGCGGGAACGCCAACTTCTCCGGCTTCGATCTGCCGCGCTCCGACTGGCCGTTGACCCATCTCACCGCGGGCGCGACCGTCGACTTCGCCTACAACGCCTGGGCGGCGCACCCCGGCTGGTTCCGCGTCTACATCACCAAGGACGGCTTCGACCCGACCAGGACGCTCACCTGGGACGCCGTGGAGGAGCAGCCCTTCCTCACCGTCGACCACCCGCCGCTGAACGGCACCCCGGGCACGGTCGAGGCCAACTACTCCTGGAGCGGCAGGCTGCCGGCGGGCAAGACCGGCCGCCACATCGTCTACATGGTCTGGCAGCGCTCCGACAGCGCGGAGACCTTCTACTCCTGCTCCGACGTCGTGTTCGACGGCGGCAACGGAGAGGTCACCGGCATCCACGACCCGGGCAACCCGACCGAGCCCCCGCCCGGCACCTGCTCGGCGACCCGGCGCACGACCAGCACCTGGCCCGGCGGTTACCAGTCGGAGGTGACGGTGACCAACACCGGCACGGTCCCCATGCTCGGCTGGATGGTCGACTGGACGCTGCCGGGCGGGCAGTCGGTCGCCAGTCTGTGGAACGGCAACGCGACCTTCGGCGGGCAGGCGGTGATGGTGCACAACGCCGACTGGAACGGCTCGCTGAGCCCGGGCGGCAGCACCACGTTCGGCTACGTCGTCACGGGTTCGGGCGGCGATCCCTCGGCGGCCCTTCCCTGCCGGGTCGGCTGAACGGGCGAGGCTCGGGGCGGACCGGGCGGGTGGGTTCGGGCCCACCCGGTCCGCGAGCCCGGACGCGGCGGGGGAGGCCCTGCCCGGGATGGTGCGGCTTGTGGCGACCGAGGTGCACGACAACGTTGTCGAACGGTCTGCTCCCGACTCTATCGCCTCAACGGACAACGATGTCAAGCGTGTTGACGGTCGTCCTCGGCGCGTTCGGGCCCATCGGGAGCGAGCGCGGCGCGGGACGGCCCCGGCCGGGAGACCGCCGGCCGCCGCCGGGGCCATCGGAGTGCGCGCGGGGCGCGGCGTCGACGGCCCAGGCGGTCTTCCGTGGTACCCGTGGCGCACGTTACTGTCCCTGCGGCTTGTGCGACCTGTGGTGCGCGACCCGTCCGAAGGAGGAGGGGCCGCGTCATGCGTTTCCGTCCGTCATCGTTACTGCTGGCCGTCGCCCTGACGGTCGCCGGCGCCACCCCGGCGCTCGCCGCACCTTCGTCGGGGCCACCGGAACTCGTCAAAGACCCCACCACGTACGTCGACCCGCTCATCGGCACCAGGAACGGCGGCAACGTCTTCCCCGGAGCCGTCACGCCCTTCGGCATGCTCTCCTGGAGCCCGGAGAACACCAGAGGGGACGCCACCCGCACGGCAGCGCCCGGCGGCTATCACTACGACGCCACGCGCGTCCGGGGCTTCAGCCTCACCCACATGTCCGGCACGGGATGCGCGGGCGGCAGCGGCGACATCCCCTTCTTCCCGTACGCGGGTGAGGTCACCTCGTCGCCGGCGACCGACACCAAGGACGCCGTCTACGCCTCGGGGTTCGCGCACGCCGACGAGCTGGCCGAGCCCGGCCACTACAAGGTGGGGCTCGCCTCCGGGGTGACGGCCGACCTCACGGCGACCGCGCGCACCGGCTCGGGCCGCTTCACCTTCCCCGCGGACAAGCCCGCCTCGATGCTGATCCGCACCGCCAACTCCGAGGTCGGGTCGACGGATTCGGCCGTGCGCATCGACCCGGCGACCAGGACCGTCTCGGGCTCCGTCACCTCCGGCAACTTCTGCGGCTACCTCGACCCGGAGGGCCGACGCTCCTACTACACGCTGTACTTCACCGCCCGCTTCGACCGCGCATTCAAGACCACCGGCACCTGGCAGGACGACCGGCTGAGTCCGGGAGCCACCGAGGCGAGCGGCGGCACCGGGGGCTTCGCGCAGGGCGGCCGCCCCGTCGCGGGCAAGGGAGCCGGTGGCTATGTGGAGTTCGAGCCGGGCGCCGACCCGGTGAACGTCAAGGTCGGCATCTCCTACGTCAGTCAGGAGGGCGCCGCCGCCAACCTGGAGGACGAGAACCCGCCGTCCCGCTCCTTCGCCTCCGTCCAGCGCGCGGCGCACCGCGCCTGGCGCGAACGGCTCGGCGCGATCGGCGTCGGCGGCGGCACCGACGGCGACCGCACCACCTTCTACACCGCGCTCTACCACGCCCTGCTGCACCCGAACGTCATCAGTGACGCCGACCGCAGATACCGGGGCTCCGACGACAAGGTGCACAAGGTCGGCCGGGGCCACGAGGCGCAGTACGGCACCTTCTCCGGCTGGGACGTCTACCGTTCCCAGGTCCAGCTCGTGACCCTGCTGGACCCGGACACCGGCTCCGACATCGCTCAGTCGCTGCTCGAACTGGCCCGGCAGAACGGCGGGGTCTGGGACCGCTGGCTGCACGGCGCGAGCGGCACGCACGTCATGAACGGCGATCCTTCGGCCCCCGCCCTCGCGGGCATCCGCGCGTTCGGCGGCACGGACTTCGACCTGGACGGCGCGCTCGACTCCCTGGTGAAGGCGGCGACCGTGCCGACCGAAGGAGACCTCTCACCGGCGGGCAAACCGGTGCTCTCGGTGGGCCAGCGCCCCTCGCTCGACAAGTACCTCGAACACCACTACATGCCGTCGGTGTCCAACGCCTGGGGCGGCGCGGCCGAGACCCTGGAGATGTCCGGCGCGGACTTCGCCATCTCCCAACTGGCCAGGGCGGCCGGGGAGAAGAAGACAGCGACCGACTTCGCCGAGCGCTCCCAGTGGTGGCAGAACAACTTCAACATCGCGGCCGACCCCGGCGGGGGCTACATCGCCAACCGCAAGGCCGACGGGAGCTGGGTCACCGGCTTCACCCCGGCGACCGGCAACGGTTTCGTGGAGGGCACGGCGGCCCAGTACACCTGGATGGTGCAGCACGACCCGGCCGGCCTCTTCGCCGCCATGGGCGGGCGCGCCAAGGCCCTCGACCGGCTCGACACGTTCTTCCACAACGCGGACGGAAGCTGGGCGTTCAGCGGCAGCGGCGGTGACAAGTCCGAGCTGGACAACGAGCCGTCCATCAACGTGCCCTACCTGTACGACTACGCGGGCGCGCCGTACAAGACACAGGAGACCGTCCGCGCGGCGATGACCCGGCTGTGGTCGACGAAGCCCGAGGGCATCCCCGGCAACGACGACCTCGGTGAGATGTCGTCCTGGTACGTGTTCTCCGCGCTCGGCATGTACCCGCAGGTGCCCTCCCGCGCCGAACTCACCCTGGCCTCACCGCTGTTCCCGAGGGTCGAGATCGAGCGTCCGGGCGGCGCCGACATCGCGATCCGGGCCCGGGGCGCGGCCGCGGACACCCCGTACGTCCAGTCGCTGCGGGTCGACGGCCGCGGCAGCGAGCGGCCCTGGCTGCCGGCCTCCTTCGTCCGTGAGGGCGGCACCCTCGACTACACGCTGTCGGCGACACCGGACAAGAACTGGGGGAGCGCCGAGGCGGCCGCGCCGCCCTCCTTCCGTACGGGTGAGCAGCCGTACCAGATCGGTGTGGGCCCGACGGCGGCGACGATCGCGCCCGGCGGCAGCACCGCGCTGGACATCCGCGCCCTCGCCCTGGGCGGCGGCGCCGGGCCCGAGGTCCGCTTCCGGGTGGAGACGCCCGCGGGCGTGACGGCGACACCCGCCGAGGGCACGGTGACCGACGGCGCCCAGCGGATCGCCCTCACCGCCGCCGGGGACGCCGAGCAGGGGTTCTACGACGCCAAGGTCACCGTGACCTCCGGCGACACCTCGTACACGCAGCCGGTGGCGCTCACCGTCGCGGCCCCGGGAACCCTGCTCGCGGCCTACGACAACACCGGTGTCTCGGACGACTCCGGGGATCACTCGGAGGCCGACTACGACGGCGGCGGCTGGAGTTACTCCCGTCAGGCGCTCGCCGACGCGGGCCTGACCCCGGGCGGCCATGGAACGGTGGACGGACTCGCCTTCGTCTGGCCGAAGTCCCCCGCCGGCCGCCCCGACAACGCCTCGGGAACCTCGCAGACCATCGAACTGAGCGACCCGGCGCACCGGTTGTCGTTCATCGGCAGCGCCGTGAACGGCAACCAGAAGGCCACGGCCACCGTCACCTACACCGACGGCGGCACCGACTCCGTCGACCTGTCCTTCACCGACTGGACCGTCGGCGGCGGGGGCGGCACCGTCCAGTACGGCAACGAGACCGTCGCGAGGACCGCCTACCGCAACGTCGCCGGCGCCGACAAGGACCCGGTGGCCACGTATGTCTTCGCCACCAGGCCGTTCACGGCACCGGAGGGAAGGACGATCAGGAGCGTGAAGCTCCCGGACAACGCCGACCTGCACGTGTTCACCCTCGCGGTCGGCCCGTGAGCTGACGGGAACGCCCGAGAGGAGCGCCCGTACACGGACGCGGGGCGGGCCCGGAGTCTCCTCCGGGCCCGCCCCTTCTCGTCGGGTGCGGCTCAGGCCAGCAGTTCCACCTCCGCGAGGGTCGACTCGCCGTCGAGGACGAGACGGTAGTGGGCGTACGAGCCGGGCGTCGCGACCGTGAACGCCCGTGTCTGCTTGTCCCAGGGGAAGGACTCACCGGAGCGCTTGTCGAGGTCCGTCCACGTGCTCCCGTCGGACGAACCCTGGAGGGTCCACCCGGTCGGTGCCTTCGTGTGGTCGGAGGAGGTCAGCGTGTACTGAACTCCCTTGGTCCCGGCGCCGGCCGGCAGATCCACCGAGGTGACACGGGCGTCCGTGGCCGAGGTGTTGTCGAAGAGGGCGCCGTCCCCCTTCAGCGTGTCCGCGCGCGGGGAGGGCACCTTGTCGTCCTCGGTGACCGACACCGGCGCCGCGTTCTTGCCGGTGCCCCACGAGGACGGCTTCGAGCCCATGTCGAACTCCAGCACGCCGCCCTTGGCGATCAGCGACTGGGGCAGTGAAGTCGAGTTCCACGCCTTGCCGTTGAACCGGACGCCCTGCACGTACACGTTCTTCGTGCTGTTGCGCGGGGCCTTGACGACCAGGTCGTGACCGTTCTCCAGGTGGACGGTCACCTTGGTGAACAGCGGGGAGCCGATGGCGTATTCGCCGCTGCCCATCACCAGCGGGTAGAAGCCGAGCGAGGAGAAGAGGTACCAGGCCGACTGCTCGCCGTTGTCCTCGTCGCCGTGGTAACCCTGGCCGATCTCGCTGCCCGTGTAGAGACGGGAGAGGACCTCACGGATGTTCTTCTGGGCCTTCCAGGGCTGACCGGCCGCGTCGTACATGTAGTTGACGTGGTGCGCCACCTGGTTGGAGTGGCCGTACTGGCCCATCCGTACGTCCCGTGCCTCGGTCATCTCGTGGATGACACCGCCGTAGGAGCCCACCGTGTCCGGCGAGGCCGTCTCCGGGGTGGAGAAGTACGTGTCGAGCTTCTCCGCCAGCGCGGCGCGGCCTCCGTACAGGTTGGCGAGACCGCGCGAGTCCTGGGGCGCGGTGAACGCGTAACCCCAGCCGTCGGTCTCCGTGTAGTCGTAGCCCCACACGCGCGGGTCGTACTTCGCGGAGTCGACCCGCCAGTTCCCGTTGGCGTCGCGGCCCTGGAAGAAGCCGGCCTTGGAGTCGAAGAGGTTCACGTAGTCCTGGGAGCGGTTGAGGAAGTAGTCCGACTCCTCCTTGTAGCGCTTCTCGCCGGTCTTCTTGTAGAGCGCCTTGCCCATCTGCGCGATGCCGTAGTCGTTGACGTAGCCCTCCATGGCCCAGGACAGGCCCTCGCCCGTGGAGGTGCTCGTGTAGCCGAGGAAGGGCGAGGTGGTCATGCCCTTGCGGCCCACGCCGGAGGTCGGCGGGACGACCGTCGCGTTCTTCAGGGCAGCCTCGTAGGCCGACTTGGCGTCGAAGTCGACTCCCTTGACGTACGCGTCCGCGAACGCCACGTCCGAGGAGGTGCCGGTCATCAGGTCCGCGTAGCCGGGCGAGGACCAGCGCGAGGTCCAGCCGCCGTCCTTGTACTGCTGCACGAACCCGTCGACCATCTCACCGGCCTGACCTGGTGTCAGGAAGGAGTAGGCGGGCCAGGTCGTCCGGTAGGTGTCCCAGAAGCCGTTGTTGACGTACACCTTGCCGTCGACGATCTTCGCCCCGGTGTGGGTCGGGGTGTCCGGACCCGGCATCGCGGAGAACGGCGAGGCGTACTGGTACTTCGAACCCACCTTCTCGAAGCCGGAGTTCGGGTACAGGTACAGCCGGTACATGCTGGAGTACAGCGTCGTGAGCTGGTCCGGCGTGGCGCCCTGCACCTCGATCTTGCCCAGGAGCCGGTCCCACTGCTTGCGCGCCCCCTTCTTGACCGCGTCGAAGGACGTGCCGTCCGGGATCTCCTGGCTCAGGTTGTCCTTGGCCTGGTCGATGCTGATCAGCGAGGTGGCCAGGCGCAGGGTGACGGTGTGGTCGGAGCCGGGCTTGAACTTGAGATAGCCCTTGACGCCGCTGGAGGACCCCCCGGTCACGGGCGCGTCGAAGGTCCCGTAGACGAAGAGCCGGGTGGCGCCGGTCGACAGCCCGGACTTGACGTCCGAGTAGCCGGTGACGACTCCCGCGTCGGTGTCCAGCGTGAGGCCCGCCTGCTCGGTGACGTTGTCGAAGATCACGCTCGCGTCGTCGCCCGGATAGGTGAAGCGCATGGCCGCGGCGTGATCGGTCGGGGCCAGCTCGGCCTTGAGTCCGTTCTCGAACGTCACGCCGTAGTAGTACGGCCGCGCGGTCTCGTTCTCGTGCCTGAAGGCCAGTTCGCGTGCCGTCCGGCCGGTGTCCGGGGTGCCGGAGGCGGCCGACGGCATCACCTGGAAGGTCTGCCGGTCGCCCATCCAGGGGCTCGGCTCGTGGCTCGCGCTGAACGCCTGGATGGTGGGCAGGTTGTCCGCGTTGTTCGCACGGGCGTAGTCGTAAAGCCAGCTCAGCGAACCCGCGTTGGTGACCGGCGTCCAGAAGTTGAAGCCGTGCGGCACGGCCGTCGCCGGGAAGTTGTTGCCGCGCGAGAAGCCGCCGCTGGAGTTGGTGCCGCGGGTCGTGAGCGCGTAGTCGGCCAGGTGTGCCGCCGGCTTCTGCGGAGCGGCCGTCCTGAGCGAGACGTCGTCGAGCCAGCCGCGGAACTTGGCCGGACCCTTGGGCGAGTCGTACGCGAGCAGGATCCGGTCGACGGTCTTGCCGGCCGCGACGGAACCGATCCGCGAGGACACGTTGTTCCACTGGTTGACGTACAGGACCTTGGCGGCGCCCTGGCCCTGCGGCGTCAGCGTGAATCCGTGGCTGTCCACGGCGTTCAGACCGCTCAGCGAGGTGCCGTCGGTGAACACCAGGTCCACCGCCACGTTCGTGGCGTCGTAGTCCCGGTCGCCGTCCGCCATCGAGGGGAAGATCCGGTACGACAGTTCCGTGTCACGCCCGACGGCGACGTTCACGTCGAACACCTTGTTGTACGAGTACGCCCGGCTCTCGCCCTTGTGGGTGCCGGCGTAGCGCAGGGCCCGCTTGCCGGTGAAGCCCGCGCCCGCCTTGGCGGTCGGCGAGCCGCTGGGCCCCTGGTCCACCAGCGAGAGCATGTCCTTGGGCGTCGGGTCGTCGCTCTGCCCCGTGGAGAACTGGACATCGGCGATCTGCAGGATGTCGCCGCCGTTGTTCTTCGTGACGTCGAGCCGGAAGTGCTGGTACTCGACGGGACCCGAGATGTCGTACGACTTCGTCTGGAACCGCTCGCCGAAGGACTCACCGGAGCGGGTGTCGAGGGTCTTCCAGTCCTTGCCGTCGGAGGAGCCCTGGAGGGTCCAGTCCTCGGGGTCGCGTTCGTCGTGGTCGTTCGCGGACGTGAGCGCGTACGTGACCGCCTTGACCGGCGCGTCGAGGTCGAACTCCGCCCAGCCGGTGGGCTCGAAGGTCAGCCACTTGCTGCTCGGCTCGCCGTCGACGAGGTTCTCCTTGACCTCGCCCGCGCCGGTGTTCTCGCCGCTGGCCCGCACGTCGGTGACATGGTCGGTCACATTGCCGGGGATGCCGGTGCTGTAGCCGCCGTCGACGCCGGAGGTCCGTTTCGTCCCGTCGGGAGCGGTGTCCACCGTGTTGAGCCAGTCCGGGGCCGGATCGCCCGATTCGAACGACGAGCTGAACTCCCGGTCGGCCTTGGCCGCTTGGGCGGGCAGGGCGACCGCGGCACCCTGGGATGCCGCCAACAGCGAGAGGGCCGCCACCCCCAGGACACCCGAGGAACGCCATCCCCTCCACGGCTTGGAACTCTGTCTGTACCGAGCTCTGTGCTGCATGCGCGGGCACCCTCCCTGCAGGACAACGTTGTCAAATTCGAGGCGCAAGGACCATTTGGGCGCCAAGTTGACAGTGATGTCAAGGGTGTTGGGTGTGGCATCCGGGGTGAATACCGTGTGACGAACCGTGCATTGCGTTCATTGCGGGAGGCCTCGCCCTGTGGATCTTCGCCGGGGTGGTCCGGGGCTGCCCCATATTTCCGCGAGGTCTCAACTCGGAAAAGACCGGCGGCCAAACCTGCATTCGATCTTGCTCCGCTGGCGGGAAGTGGACTATACCTGTCGCGTCCGGCCAGTCGATCGACTGGCGCTGGACAGGCAGGACCCAGGGGGGAATTTCGCGGGACGGCGGAGCGTGGTCCATACACGTAACGTCCGTCCGTCGCGGTGAATCCCCCACGCACGACCCCAGCTTGAACTGACCGCGGTGCCGGGGAGGATCCGGTTCACCGCCTGAGTCCTGGAGAAGGCGAGGACTTGAGCATGGGATCCACTTCCGCCGAGAACAGCAGCCCCGAGGGTGTCGGCCGCCGTGACCTCATCAAGAGGTCGGCCGCACTCGGTCTGATCACCGTCCCGACGATGAGCTTCCTGTCCGCGTGTGCCAGCGGCGGGGGCGACGACGACAAGTCGGGGGACAAGGGCACCGGCAAGACCAGCAAGGACAACCCCTTCGGTGTGAAGAAGGGCAACGGCAAGCTCGACGTCGTCGTCTTCAAGGGCGGCTACGGCGACGACTACGCCAAGGCGTGGGAAGCCGCGTTCGACAAGAAGTGGGGCAGCAAGAGCGCCCACACCGGCACGCAGGAGATCACCGGCAAGCTCCAGCCGCGCTTCAACGGCGGCAACCCGCCGGACATCGTCGACGACTCGGGCGCGCAGCAGATCAAGCTGGACGTGCTCTACAAGAACGGCCAGCTCCTCGACCTCGCCGCCGTCCTCGACGCCCCCTCCATCGACGACCCGTCGAAGAAGGTCCGCGACACGCTGATCCCCGGCACGCTCGACCCGGGCCTGCAGGGCGGCAAGGTCGTGGCCCTCAACTACATCTACACGGTGTGGGGGTTGTGGTACTCCGGCAAGCTCTTCAAGGAGAAGGGCTGGGAGGTGCCCAAGACCTGGGACGACTTCCTCGCCATCTGCAAGGACGCCAAGTCGCAGGGCATCGGCGGCCTCGCCCACCAGGGCAAGTACCCGTACTACATCAACGTCGCCATCATGGACCTGATCGCCAAGCAGGGCGGTCTGGACGCGATGAAGGCGATCGACAACCTCGACCCGAAGGCGTTCGTCGGTTCCGACGCCGCCAAGGCCGCCATCGAGGCCATCTACGAGGTCGTGGAGAAGGGCTACTTGCTGGCCGGCACCAACGGCCTGACCCACACCGAGTCGCAGACCCGGTGGAACCAGTACAAGGCCGCGTTCATCACCTGTGGCTCCTGGCTGGAGAACGAGCAGCTCAAGCAGACCCCGGCCGACTTCGACATGAAGTTCATGCCGATGCCCAGCCTGCCGGGCGACAAGCTGCCGTTCGAGGCGATCCGGGCCGGTTCGGGCGAACCGTTCATCATCCCCGCGAAGGCCGCGAACCTCCCCGAGGCCCAGGAGTTCATGCGCTCCATGCTCTCCAAGGAGTGGTCGACGCTCTTCGCCCAGAAGGCCAACTCCCTCACCATCCTCAAGGACGGCGTGTCCGACGGCGTGCAGCTGCGGCCCGGTACGCAGTCCACGGTCGAGGCATCCAAGGCGGCCGGCGACAACTCCTTCAACTACCTGTACCCCAACTGGTACAGCGAGATGGACGTGGCGATCCAGAACGCGTCCAACGAGCTCATGTCCAAGCGCATCCAGCCGAAGGAATGGCTGAAGCGCGCCCAGGCGGCGGTCGACAAGGCGGCCAAGGACCCGGCGTCCAAGAAGAACCACCGCGACTGATCACGTAAACCCGGAACACCAGGGGCAGGATGCCATGCGAAAAGGGCAGAACCGGTTCGTCGCGGGGTTTCTCCTCGCACCTTTGGCTCTGTATCTGATCTTCGTGATCTGGCCTTACCTACAGACCATCGGTTACTCCTTCACCGACTGGAAGGGTCAGTCGCAGTCGTTCAGTTTCGTCGGCCTGGACAATTACAAGGCGTTGTTCCAGGACGACGTATTCCTCCAGGCGATCTGGCACAACATCCTGTTCCTGGTGTTCATCCCGGTGATCACCATCCTGCTCGCCCTCTTCTTCGCCTTCATGGTGAACGCGGGCGGGCGGGGTGGCGCCGGCGGCGTCCAGGGCGTCGCGGGCTCACGCTTCTACAAGATCGTGTACTTCTTCCCGCAGGTCCTGTCACTCGCGATCGTGGCGGTGCTCTTCGGAGCCCTCTACCGCAGTGACAGCGGCGGTCTGCTCAACGGCCTGCTGATCAAGCTCGGCCTGGTGGACGGCAACAACCCCATCGAGTGGATGAACGAGCCCGACCTGGTGCTCTGGTGCCTGATGGCGGTCGTCGTCTGGCACGGCGTCGGCTTCTACCTGGTGCTGTTCTCCGCCGCCATGCAGTCCATCCCGAAGGACATCTACGAGGCGGCGCTGCTGGACGGCGCGAGCCGCACCCACACCTTCTTCCGGGTCACCCTGCCCCTGCTCTGGGACACGGTGCAGACCGCCTGGGTCTATCTCGGCATCATCGCGATGGACATGTTCGTCCTCGTCTCGACCATGACCCAGGGCACCGGCTACGGCGGCGGTCCCGACCACCACAGCGAGGTCATGGCGAACGTCATGATGCGCAACTTCCTCTACTTCGGAAAGAGCGGCTACGCCTGCGCCATGGGCGTCGTCATGCTCCTTCTCACCCTGATCCTGTCCGTGGTCACGCTGCGCGCCACCCGCCGCGAGCGCATCGAGTTCTGAGCGGGAGACACGACTATGAGCGCACCCATCACGGAGCCGGCGAAGGTCGACGGCGCCGCAGTACCCCCGCAGCGAGGCGCCCGGAAGGCCCCGCCGCGGCCGGGCGACAAGCGCACCGAGGGCGTGGCCCTCAACGTCTTCTCGCACGGGTTCCTCGCCCTGTGGGCGATCCTGATCATCCTGCCGCTGCTCTGGCTGGTCCTGAGCTCCTTCAAGACCGACGCGCAGATCGGCGGCTCCGCCCTCGGCTGGCCCTCGAACTGGCAGTTCGACGTCTTCAGCCGCGCCTGGAACAAGGGCATCGGCGACTACTTCACCAACACCCTGATCGTCCTGGTGTTCTCGGTCCCGCTGACCATGCTGCTCGGCGCGATGGCGGCGTACGTCCTGGCCCGCTACGAGTTCCCGGGCAACCGGATCGTCTACTTCTTCTTCGTCGGCGGGGCCATGTTCCCCGTCTTCCTGGCCCTGGTGCCGCTGTTCTTCATGGTCAAACGTCTCGACATGCTGAACACCTACCAGGGCCTGGTGCTGGTGTACGTGGCCTACTCACTGCCGTTCACGGTGTTCTTCATGCACGCCTTCTTCAGGACGCTGCCCACGGCGGTCTTCGAGGCGGCGGTGCTCGACGGGGCCTCGCACACCCGGGCGTTCTTCCAGGTCATGCTGCCCATGGCCAAGCCCGGACTGCTCAGCGTCGGCATCTTCAACGTACTGGGCCAGTGGAACCAGTACATCCTGCCCTCGGTGCTGATGCAGCCGCAGACCAGTTCCGATCCGGAGCGCTACGTCCTGACCCAGGGCCTCATCCAGCTCCAGCAGCAGCAGGGCTACGCGACCGATCTGCCCGTCCTGTTCGCCGGCGTGACCATCGCCATGGTCCCCATGCTGATCGTCTACCTGTCGTTCCAGCGCCAGGTCCAGGCAGGTCTCACTTCGGCGACGCTCAAGTAACGAATCGCCCCGTCCGTCACGTGCGCCACTCCCGTCCCGGGGGTGGCGCACGTGTGTCCGGGTGGTGCCGGGACTCGAACATGACTGGGTGACCCCGATTTCCGTCAAGGACTTGACTGCGGTAACCCGTTCAGCGGAGCTTGGAGTTCACAACTTGTAAGTGACCGGGGTCCCGTTGACGTGACCCAGATCACACGGGCGGCATCGGGGCCGCCCGGCTGAGGGCAGGAGTGGATGAGTCGATGGAGACTCCGGGGTCGCAGTCGTCGCTGCACCGAGCCAATCTGGAGCGCGTCGTGCGAGCGGTGCGGCTTGCCGGCTCGCTCACGCAGGCGGAGATCGCGAGGACGACCGGCCTGTCGGCCGCGACCGTTTCCAATATCGTTCGTGAACTCAAGGACGGCGGAACGGTCGAGGTCACACCCACTTCGGCGGGGGGTCGCAGGGCCCGCAGCGTGTCCCTGAGCGGAGACGCCGGGATCGTCATCGGCGTCGACTTCGGGCATACCCATTTGCGCGTCGCTGTCGGAAATCTGGCCCATCAGGTGCTGGCCGAGGAGTCCGAGCCGCTGGACGTCGACGCCTCGGCCGCGCAGGGCTTCGACCGGGCGGAGGAGCTGGTCAGCCGCCTGATTGCAGCAACGGGTGTGGACCGCTCCAAGATCGCGGGCGTGGGCCTCGGCGTGCCGGGCCCCATCGACGTGGAGTCGGGCACCCTGGGGTCCACCTCGATCCTGCCCGGCTGGACCGGCGCGAGGCCCGCCGAGGAGCTGCGGGGGCGGCTCGGCGTGCCCGTCCACGTGGACAACGACGCCAATCTGGGCGCGCTCGGCGAGATGGTCTGGGGCAGTGGCCGCGGGGTCCGGGACCTCGCCTACATCAAGGTCGCCAGCGGTGTCGGCGCGGGCCTGGTCATCGAGGGCAAGATCTACCGCGGTCCGGGTGGCACAGCGGGAGAAATCGGGCATATTACACTTGATGAATCCGGCCCCGTCTGCCGTTGCGGCAACCGCGGCTGCCTGGAGACGTTCGCGGCGGCGCGTTACGTGCTGCCGCTGCTCCAGTCCAGCCATGGTACCGATCTGACCATGGAGGGCGTGGTCAGGCTGGCGCGGGACGGAGATCCGGGCTGCCGTCGGGTGATCGCCGACGTCGGCCGCCACATCGGCAGTGGAGTCGCGAATCTCTGCAATTTGCTGAACCCGAGTCGAGTGGTCCTCGGTGGCGATCTCGCCGAGGCCGGCGAGCTCGTTCTGGGGCCCATAAGGGAGTCTGTCGGCCGCTACGCGATCCCCAGCGCCGCACGTCAACTCTCGGTGTTGCCAGGGGCACTTGGGGGCCGTGCGGAGGTGCTCGGAGCGCTCGCTCTCGCACTCAGCGAGATGGGCGATTCGACCCTTTTGGATGGTTCTCTTTCGGCCGGTACTCCTGTCTTCACTTAGAGAACGCATGGCACCGTTGCCATCTCGTTAAGTATTTACTTCTTGACGTCGCACGTGTGGCCGAGTTGACTCCAGTCCACCTCGGCCGCAACGACGCGGCCTCGTCAGGGAGGTTTAGGAATGAACACGCAGATGCGTCGTGCCGCCGTTGCCGTTGCCGCTGGTGCAATGGCTGTCTCTCTCGCCGCCTGTGGCAGCGCGAAGGAGTCCGGTGGCGGGAGCGACAGCTCCGCCAGCTCCGCCAAGAAGGGCGACGCGATCAAGGTCGGTCTGCTCCTTCCGGAGAACCAGACGGCCCGCTACGAGAAGTTCGACAAGCCGCTGATCGAGAAGAAGGTCGCGGAGCTCACGAACAACAAGGGCACGGTCGTCTACGCGAACGCCAAGCAGGACGCGACCACGCAGAACCAGCAGGTCGACACCATGATCACCAACAAGGTGGACGTGCTGATCGTCGACGCCGTGGACTCCGCCGCGATCAAGAGCTCGGTCCAGAAGGCCAAGGACGCCGGCATCCCGGTCGTGGCCTACGACCGCCTCGCGCAGGGCCCCATCTCGGCCTACACCTCGTTCGACAACAAGACGGTCGGCAAGACGCAGGGTGAGGCGCTCCTCACCGCGCTCGGCGACAAGGCCAAGTCCGGCAAGATCGTCATGATGAACGGTTCGGTCACCGACCCGAACGCCGCTCAGTTCAAGGCCGGCGCCCACGAGGTGCTCGACGGCAAGGTGAACGTGGGCAAGGAGTACGACACCAAGGAGTGGAAGCCGGAGAACGCCAACGCCAACATGGAGGCGGCGATCTCGGCCCTCGGCAAGAAGAACATCATCGGTGTCTACTCGGCGAACGACGGCATGGCCGGCGGTATCATCACCGCGCTGAAGGCCGCCGGCATCAAGGTCCCGGTCACGGGCCAGGACGCCGAGCTCGCGGGTGTTCAGCGCATCGTCTCCGGTGAGCAGTTCATGAGCGTCTACAAGCCGTACGCCCCGGAGGCCGACGCGGCCGCCGAGCTGGCCGTCGCGCTCGCCCAGGGCAAGTCGCTCGACTCCGTCGCCAAGGACAAGGTCGACAGCCCGACCGACAAGCAGATCCCGTCCGTCCTGGTTCCCGTCACCTCGCTGACCAAGGACAACATCAAGGACACGGTCGTCAAGGACGGCCTGTACACGATCGACGACATCTGCACCTCGGCCTACGCCGCGGCCTGCAAGAAGGCCGGCCTGCAGTAAACAGCCGCGAGTCGTGAACGCGTACGGGAATTCGCCGCTGGATTCCCGTACGTGACTCGTATATCCAAAGCTCCTCCGGTGCCCCGCATCCAACAGCCCCGCAAGCTAAGCGGGGCACCGGACGGAACCCCCACCGCATACTTCTGCACAACCTCCCGCCGGGTCAGGCGGCGAAGGAGATGGTTCACGTGTCCGCTACGCCTGTTCTGGCGTTGCGCGGGGTCTCCAAGCGATTCGGTGCCGTCCAGGCGCTCACCGATGTAGAGCTTGAAGTCCACGCCGGTGAAGTGGTCGCCCTGGTGGGCGACAACGGCGCCGGAAAGTCCACGCTGGTCAAGACGATCGCCGGCGTGCACCCCATCGATGAGGGTTCCATCGAATGGGACGGCAAGGCCGTTCAGATCAACCGCCCGCACGACGCCCAGAACCTGGGCATCGCGACGGTCTACCAGGACCTCGCGCTCTGCGACAACATCGACGTCGTCGGGAACCTCTACCTGGGACGCGAGCTCAAGAAGCGCGGTGTCCTGGACGAGGTCGAGATGGAGCGCCGCTCCCGCGAGCTGCTGGACACGCTGTCCATCCGCATCCCCAGCGTCCGCATCCCGATCGCCTCGCTCTCCGGCGGTCAGCGCCAGACCGTGGCGATCGCCCGTTCGATGCTCGGTGAGCCCAAGCTCGTCATCCTCGACGAGCCCACCGCGGCCCTCGGCGTCGAGCAGACCGCCCAGGTGCTCGACCTGGTCGAGCGGCTGCGCGAGCGGGGCCACGCGGTGATCCTCATCAGCCACAACATGGCTGACGTGAAGGCCGTGGCCGACAAGGTCGCCGTCCTGCGCCTCGGGCGCAACAACGGCGTCTTCGAGGTCAAGTCGACCTCGCAGGAAGAGATCATTTCCGCCATCACGGGCGCCACGGAGAACGCCGTGACCCGTCGTGCGGCGCGCAGCGGGGAGGCTCAGAAGTGAGCATCGACAAGACTTCTGAGACCGGCTCCCACGAGGTGGAGAACCCGGAGGCGGCCGCCAAGGCGGTCACCGCCGTCGACCCGCGCCTGCTCGTCCGCGAGCAGGGCCTCGCCGGTTACGTCGGCGAGTTCAAGCGCAAGATGAAGGCCGGCGACCTGGGTTCCATCCCGGTCGTCATCGGTCTGATCATCATCTGGGCGATCTTCGCCAGCCTGAACTCGAACTTCCTCACCGCGGGCAACCTGTCCGACATCTCCGTCGCCATGGTCGGCACGGGCATGATCGCGGTCGGCATCGTCTTCGTGCTGCTGCTCGGTGAGATCGACCTGTCGGTCGGTTCGCTCTCCGGTGTCGCCGGCGCCACCTTCGCGGTGCTCAGCGTCACCCACGGCATGAACGAGTGGCTGGCGTTCGTCCTGGCCATCCTCACCGGCACGGTCGCCGGCGCGATCCAGGGCTTCTTCTTCGCGCGCATCGGTGTGCCGGCCTTCGCCGTCACGCTGGCGGGTCTGCTGTTCTGGAACGGCCTCATGCTCCAGATCCTCGGCAGCAACGGCACCATCAACCTGGACAGCGAGGGCGTCGTCGCCAAGCTGACCAGCTACTACTTCACCGATGTCGCCGCCTCGTACGTGCTCGCGATCGTCGTCACCGCCGGGTTCTTCGTGAGCTCCTTCCTCGGCAACAAGCGTCGCGAGGCGGCCGGTGTGCCGTCCCGCCCGCTGAGCGAGACCATCGCCCGCACGGTGCTCCTGGGTGTCCTCACCTTCGCCGTGGCGATCATGTACAACCAGTACAAGGGTCTGCCGCTCGCCGTGGTGATCTTCCTCGCGGTCCTGCTCGTCACGGACTTCGTGCTGCGCCGCACCTCCTTCGGCCGGAAGATCTTCGCGCTCGGCGGCAGCGTCGAGGCCTCCCGCCGTGCCGGTATCAACGTCGAGCTGATCCGCATCTCGGTCTTCTCGATCTCCGGTACCTTCGCCGCCGTCGGCGGTCTGTTCATCGCCTCGAAGATCGCCTCCGCCAACCAGGGCGCGGGCGGCGGTGACCTCCTGATGAACGCCATCGCGGCGGCCGTCATCGGTGGCACCAGCCTCTTCGGTGGCCGTGGCCGCACCTGGAACGCCCTGCTGGGCGTCCTGGTGATCGTCTCCATCCAGTACGGTCTGGCCCTGCAGGGCATCGCCTCGCCGGTCCAGTACATGATCACCGGTGGCGTTCTGCTCGCCACGGTCGTCATCGACGCCGTCACCCGCAAGACCCAGAAGACCGCGGGTCGCGCGTAGGGTCCTCACCCACCCAGGCCTGTGCCCGGCACCAATGGCGGTGCCGGGCACAGTCACGTCCGGCACCCGTCGAGGTGCCGGGCGCAGCCACGTCCGGACGGGAGCGCGTGTTCCCGTCCGGTTGGGCCGTTCGTGTGGCGTGGATCGCCAGGCCCGGCCCGCGCCCGAAAAGGCGGAACATTAGACTCGACGAACCCGGCAACAGCTCGATCACTGCAAGGAGGCACGGGTGGCGCTGCTGACCCGCATCACGGGACCGCGCGATCTGGACCGGCTGACCCTGGAGCAGCTCGACCAGCTGGCCGAGGAGATCCGGACCTTCCTCGTCGACGCGGTCTCCAAGACCGGCGGTCACCTCGGCCCCAACCTCGGTGTCGTGGAGCTGACCATCGCCCTGCACCGCGTCTTCGAGTCACCGAAGGACAGAGTGCTGTGGGACACGGGCCACCAGTCCTACGTCCACAAGCTGCTCACCGGCCGGCAGGACTTCTCCCGGCTGAAGATGAAGGGCGGTCTGTCCGGCTACCCCGCACAGGCGGAGTCCGAGCACGACGTCATCGAGAACTCGCACGCCTCCACGGTCCTCGGCTGGGCCGACGGACTGGCGAAGGCGAACGAGGTCCTCGGCAGGAACGACCACGTGGTCGCCGTCATCGGTGACGGCGCGCTCACCGGCGGCATGGCCTGGGAGGCGCTGAACAACATCGCCGACGCCAAGGACCGCCCGCTGATCATCGTCGTCAACGACAACGAGCGGTCGTACGCGCCGACCATCGGCGGCCTCGCGAACCACCTGGCGACCCTGCGCACCACCGACGGCTACGAGCGCTTCCTGGCCCGCGGCAAGGACCTCCTGGAGCGCACGCCGGTCGTCGGCAAGCCGCTCTACGAGACCCTGCACGGCGCGAAGAAGGGCCTGAAGGACTTCATCGCCCCGCAGGGCATGTTCGAGGACCTCGGCCTGAAGTACGTCGGCCCGATCGACGGCCACGACATCGAGGCCCTGGAGTCGGCCCTGGCGCGCGCGAAGCGCTTCGGCGGCCCGGTCATCGTGCACTGCCTCACCGAGAAGGGCCGCGGCTACCAGCCCGCGCTCCAGGACGAGGCGGACCGCTTCCACGCCGTCGGCAAGATCCACCCGGACACGGGCCTGCCGATCGCCTCCTCCGGCGCCGACTGGACCTCCGTCTTCGGCGAGGAGATGGTCGCGCTCGGCAAGGAGCGCGAGGACATCGTCGCGATCACCGCCGCGATGCTCCAGCCGGTCGGCCTCGACCGGTTCGCCAAGGCGTTCCCCAAGCGGGTCTACGACGTCGGCATCGCCGAGCAGCACGCCGCCGTCTCCGCGGCCGGCCTCGCCACCGGCGGACTGCACCCGGTCTTCGCCGTCTACGCGACCTTCCTGAACCGCGCCTTCGACCAGGTCCTGATGGACGTGGCCCTGCACAAGTGCGGCGTCACCTTCGTCCTGGACCGCGCGGGTGTCACCGGCACCGACGGCGCCTCCCACAACGGCATGTGGGACATGTCCATCCTCCAGGTCGTCCCGGGGCTCAGGCTCGCCGCGCCGCGCGACGCCGACCAGGTCCGAGCCCAGCTCCGCGAGGCCGTCGAGGTGAAGGACGCGCCCACCGTGGTGCGCTTCTCCAAGGGCGCGGTCGGCCCGGCCGTCCCCGCCGTGGGCCGGATCGGCGGCATGGACGTCCTGCGGGAGCCCGGCACCGACGCGCCGGACGTGCTGCTGGTCTCCGTCGGCGCGCTCGCCCCGATGTGCCTGGAGATCGCCGCTCTGCTGGACCGCCAGGGCATCTCCACCACCGTCGTGGACCCGCGCTGGGTCAAGCCGGTGGACGAGGCCATGGCGCCGCTCGCCGAGCAGCACCGGGTCGTCGTCACCGTCGAGGACAACTCGCGGGTCGGCGGTGTCGGCTCGGCCGTCGCGCAGGCCCTGCGCGACGCGGGCGTCGACATCCCGCTGCGCGACTTCGGCATCCCGCCGCGCTTCCTCGACCACGCCTCGCGCGCCGAGGTCATGGCCGAGATCGGGCTGACCGCGCCGGACATCGCCCGGCAGGTCACCGGACTCGTCGCCAAGCTCGACGGCCGCTTCGAGAGCAGCGCGGCGCAGGCCGTGGACGCCGTACAGCCCGCGCGCGACTGACGCATCCCCACACGGCCGATGGGCCGGTTCCAGCACCCTGTACGGGTGGTGGAACCGGCCCATCTGCGTGAAACGCGCCGCGTCGGGACATACCTGCTACCTGCCCTCTCGATCATGTCGAGGACGACAAGCGTGGGAGGTACGTCCGTGAGCAACACCCTCTTCAGGACGAAAAGGGTCGAACAGTCGATTCTGGATACCGAGGAGCCGGAGCACGCGCTCAAGAAGTCGCTCTCCGCCCTGGACCTCACCGTGTTCGGTGTCGGTGTCATCATCGGCACCGGCATCTTCGTCCTCACCGGCAAGGTGGCCAAGGAGAACGCGGGCCCCGGGGTCTCGCTGGCCTTCGTCGCCGCGGGTGTCGCCTGCGGGCTGGCGGCGCTGTGCTACGCGGAGTTCGCCTCCACGGTCCCCGTCGCGGGATCCGCGTACACGTTCTCGTACGCCTCCCTGGGCGAGCTGCCCGCCTGGATCATCGGCTGGGACCTGGTCCTGGAGTTCGCGCTCGGCACGGCGGTGGTGGCGGTCGGCTGGTCCGGCTACGTGCGCTCGCTGATGGACAACGCGGGCTGGCACCTTCCCGACTCGCTCGGCGGGCGTGACGGGGCCGACGGCTTCGGTTTCGACATCCTCGCCGCGGCGCTGGTCCTGGTCCTCACCGCCATTCTCGTCATCGGCGTGAAGCTCTCCGCCCGGATCACCACGCTGGTCGTCGCGATCAAGGTCACGGTCGTCCTGATCGTGATCATCGCGGGCGCCTTCTTCATCGAGGGCAAGAACTACTCGCCGTTCATCCCGCCGGCGCAGAACGTGGAGGCGGGCAGCGGCATCAAGTCGCCGCTGATCCAGATCATGTTCGGCTGGGCGCCGACGAACTTCGGCGTGATGGGCATCTTCACGGCGGCCTCCGTCGTGTTCTTCGCCTTCATCGGCTTCGACGTCGTCGCGACGGCCGCCGAGGAGACCAAGAACCCGCAGCGGGACATGCCGCGCGGCATCCTCGGCTCGCTCTTCATCTGCACCGCGCTCTACGTCCTGGTGTCGATCGTGGTCACCGGCATGCAGAAGTACACCGAACTGTCCATCGACGCACCGCTCGCCGACGCCTTCAAGGCGACCGGGCATCCCTGGTTCGCGGGCGTCATCAGCTTCGGCGCCGCCGTCGGACTCACGACGGTCTGCATGATCCTGCTGCTCGGCCAGACCCGCGTCTTCTTCGCGATGAGCCGCGACGGACTGCTGCCGCGCTTCTTCTCCCGCGTCCACCCGAAGTTCCGCACCCCGCACCGGCCGACCATCCTGCTCGGTGTGATCATCGCGATCCTCGCGGGCTTCACCACCCTCAGCGAGCTCGCCGAGCTGGTCAACATCGGCACGCTCTTCGCCTTCGTCGTGGTCGCGGTCGGCGTCGTCGTCCTCCGCCACACGCGCCCCGACCTGCCCCGCTCCTTCCGCACCCCGCTGGTTCCGTGGGTGCCGATCCTGTCGGTGCTCGCGACGCTGTGGCTGATGCTGAACCTGCCGGCGGAGACCTGGCTGCGGTTCGCGATCTGGATGGTGATCGGCGTCGTCGTGTACTTCCTCTACGGGCGCCGGCACAGCCTCCTGCAGCGTCAGGCCGACCTGGGCCCGGACGCCACCCGGAACCCGCCCGGCGGCACGGCCGGCTGACCGCCCGCCACCCGTCCGACGGCCCCGTGCCGGGCGCCACGCCGCCCGGCACGGGGCCGCCGCACGTCCCGACCGCCTCCGGTGGCGGCGGACGTGCGGCGGCCGGTGTCAGGGGCGGGGGCGTACGGTGCGCGGGCCCGTGACCCGGGCGCCCAGCTCGGTGACCCGCCGGCGCAGCTCGCGGTCGGCCGTGACCACGAGACAGGGGCGGTCCCGCGCCCGGGCCACCAGCTCCACCATGCGGTCGTCGCCGCTGCCCGGTGCCTCGTCGACCCGGACCCCGGGGACCGGGTCCACCCCGCGTGCGGCGCCCTCCACCACCAGAACGACGTCCAGCGGACCGGGGTGGCCGGGCAGGCCGTGCCGGGCCACCTCCACCAGGCCGTCCCGAAGCCGCTCGGCGGCACCGCGACGGTCCCGCCACCAGCCGTCCGGCACGGAACCCACCACATTGGCGCCGTCCACGACGAGCAGTGTCGTCATCTCCCGAGTCGTCATGTCCCCACTGTGCCGGAGCGCCGCCGGGCCGGCGCCCCCCGGTCGGCGCCGGCCCGGCGGCCCGGCCCGCCCCGGGGCACCGGGCGGGCGGCCCCCCATTATGGTGCGGCCGGGCACGGCGAAGGGGTCATACAG
>NZ_JBIASW010000006.1:0-277131 GCF_042891215.1 Streptomyces sp. NPDC001914 | reverse complement strand
CCCGCCCCCCCCCCCCCCCCCCCCCCCCCCCCCCCACCCCCCCCCCCCCCCCCCCCCCGGGGCGGCCCCCCCCCCCGCGCCCCCCCCCCCCCGCGCCCGCCCCCCCCCCCCCCCCCCGGCCCGCCCCGGATCACCGGGCGGGCGGCCCCCGATTAAGGTGATCCGGTGAACGTCGACTGGCTCATACGTGGTCGCGACGGCAGGCTCAGTGTGTACCTGCTGTCGGAGGCCACCGTCCGCTGCCGTGCGGAACACGGACCCGGCGGCCCCTGGGGCCCTCCCCGCACCGTCGGGGGCGAACAGCGCCTGCACTCCGTACTGGCCCTGGGCCAGGGTCCCGACCGCTACACCCATCTGGTCTCCTGGCGTCCGACGGTCAGGGACGAGTCGGGCCTCGTCCACTCGACCCACTTCCGGCCGGATCTCGCCGCCCTCGACTGGAACCCGATCGGCCACCCCAACCGCAGCGGGGACCGGACGGGCAACCCCGCCGTCGCGGTCGACGCGCAGGGGCGCGCCCATGTCTTCGTGCGCAACAAGGGCGCCGGAGTCAGCATGATCGCCCAGAAGGAGAAGGGCGGCTGGGGGCCCTGGCGCGACCTCAAGGGGCACGGCGTCCGGGGAGAGCTGGCGGCCGTGACGGGGATGTCCGGCCGCGTCGAGCTGTACGCGGCCGTCGCGGGCGGGGTGCTGCACTGGAGCCAGGAGGAGGCGGGCTCGGTGCCCGCCCTGGACGAGGCGCTGGAGGCGCCGGTCCGCCCGGACACCCTGCAGGCGCTCGCCACCTCGGCCGGCTCCACCACGCTCTTCTTCACCGACGACTCGGGCGAGGTGTGCACCTGGCGCCCCGGCACCAGACCGGTGTCCCTGCTCACCTCGGCCGGACCGGGGCCGGTGCGGGTCATCCGCTGCCGACTCGACGGCCACGACTGCACGCTGCTCGCCCAGCGGGCGGAGAGCGGGCGGGTGGCCTTCGCCGCCTACCCGACCGAGGACGAGTCGGCGGGCGCGTGGTGGACGGAGTCGGGACCCGAACTCCCCGCCGACGCCCTGCTGGCGCTGGCCGAGGACGAGGAGGGCCGGGTGGTCGCCGCGACCCTCTCCCCGGGGACCGGTGAACTCCGCCTCACCCGCCGCAAGGACGAGCCGGGCATCGCCCTGGAGGCCTGGCGCACGGTCTGACACGGCGCCCGCACGGACAAGGGCCCGGCCTCCACCCGAACAGGCGGAGACCGGGCCCTTGTCCATGGGGCAGTTCAGGAACTCCCGCCGGTGGCGGGCGACTTCTTCGCCGACTCCGGGATGACGGAGTCCGTGCGCAGCGCCTTCCAGAGGGCCGACGCCTGCGGCTCGGCCGCCACGACCCGGTTCGGGTCGACCTTGTCGTACGCCACCGGGAGCATGATGGTCTCCATGGTGGACGGGTCGACGCCGTTCATGCTCCGGCCGAACTCGGCGAGCGCCGTGAGCGAGGCGAGGTCGGAGTCGGTGGTCAGCGCCTGGGTCAGACTGTCGGCGATCCCGTACGTCTTGGCCGGGCTGCCCAGCAGGTCCTGCTTCTTGATCTCGGAGAGCAGCGAGGTCATGAACTGCTGCTGGAGACCGATGCGTCCGAGGTCGCTGCCGTCGCCGACACCGTGCCGGGTCCGTACGAACTCCAGGGACTGCGTGCCGTTCAGCCGGTGCGTGCCCGCCGTGAGGTCGAGACCGCTGGACGTGTCGTGGATGTCCTTGTCGACGGTGACGGTCACGCCGCCTATCGCGTCGACCAGGCCCTTGAAGCCGGCGAAGTCGATTTCCACGTAGTGGTCCATGCGGATCCCGGAGATCTGCTCCACGGTCTTCACCACGCAGGCCGAACCGACCTGGGAGTAGATGGAGTTGAACATGACCCGCTTCGCGGAGGGGACCTTCGAGCCGTCCGCCCCGGTGCACTCGGGGCGGGTCACCAGGGTGTCGCGCGGGATGCTGACGGCGACGGCCTTCTCGCGGCCCTCG
Source organism: Streptomyces sp. NPDC001914 (assembly GCF_042891215.1). NCBI lineage: Bacteria > Bacillati > Actinomycetota > Actinomycetes > Kitasatosporales > Streptomycetaceae > Streptomyces > Streptomyces sp. NPDC001914. The sequence continues at coordinate 275,133 of NZ_JBIASW010000006.1, read as the reverse complement.
GGTATGTGCATCACCAGCGCGGTGTCGGAACGCGCCCCGGACACGTTGCCCGTCTTCAGTGCCGCGTTCGCGCCGGCGCGCGAGTCGGACCCGAGGATCAGGATGTTCTGCCCGGACGTGGGCAGCTTCTCGGGCCGGTCGTCGCCCAGCGCCTTGTCGAGGTCGACGCCCTTGATGTTGCCGTCGAGGTCGCTGTAGAGCCAGTAGCCGGTGCCGCCGGCCGCGATGACGAGGACGGCCAGCCCCAGCAGGATCTTCCTGCCGATACGGCGGCCGCCGGGGCGCTCGCGCTTGGCTGCCCGCCCTGTGTCGACGCCCTTTGACGGGGCGTCGGATGCGGTCGGCTGGGGCGTCGGGACATGGCTCATCCTGGTCCGGGTCCTAGCTGCTCGTGCCCTGGTACGGGCGGTGTCGATGGCTCGAGGACTCGGGTGGGGGGAGTGGCCGGTCCGTGCATTGCCGGGCTGACCTGCACTATAGACGCGAGGTTCGGACGTGTGTGCGGCCAGGGGCGGCGGCGGCCCGGGTGTGGCCGCGGGGTCGTGCGGGCGACCTGAAAGTGCCCCCGCGTACCGGGGTGCAATTCGGACCTCACGCCTCGAAAGGCCCGAATCCGAGTGAAGGATGTCTCACGTTTGTGTCCGTCGCGGGCAAAAAGTGGACAGGCGATGACTTGGATGTGAATATTCCGTGAGGTGATCGCCTCGGTTCGGGGCCGAGTGATCAGTCATAGGTGATCGCTGTCGGGTGTGAGGGGGGCCTCAGCCCTTTCTGCAAGACGCTGAGGAGTCTTCGTGGTGAGCCCGGGTAACCCCGAGAACAGTGCCCTGGTGTCGACCTATCGATCCCTGGTGCCCGTACGGGCGCGCCGGCGCATCGTGCGCCGGGTGCCGCGTCCGCTGCGCACCGCCGTCATCCGCGCCCTCGCGGCCCTCGACTCGTTCCGCTCGGTTCTGGTCAAGGCGATGCTGAGCGGCCGGAGCGGCTCGGACCTCGGCGACGGCCGCGCCCCGATGCGCGTCGTGCAGTACAACGGCCGGCATCTGCTGGCCACGGTCGTGCCCGGGGCCACCGAGTGGGCCGCGCGGGCCAGGAACCTCCACCTCCTCGTCGCGGTGCTCGAGGATGCCGAGATCGACTACTTCGCCGTACGCGGTACCGCCAGGTCCGTTCCCTGCGTGGCCGTTCCCGCGAGGTCGCGCGCCGACGTGGAGGAAGTGCTCCAGCTCGTCTTCGGCCACAACCCGGGCTACGTCTGCGCCGTGCCGGAGGGTGCGCCGCTGACCGGAGAGGCGACGAAGACCTGGCGCAGGCTCCGCTCGCAGCAGGTGCTCCGGCTGTCGTGGAACGTCTGCGACCCGACGGAGAACCTCGTCTTCGCCCAGGAGTCGGGCTGCGACCTGGAGTTCTGGGACGAGGTCGACGGTGAGCTGGTCGCACCGCGCTCCAACCCCGTGGTCGCCAGTACGCCGCTGCGCCCGGAACGCCGCCAGGCCGAGCAGAGCCTCTTCAGCCCCGTACCGTCCCTGTACCGGACGGGACAGATCCGCACGCTGCCCGAATTCACCGCCTCGCTGCTCGGCGACCACCTCTACCCGATCGACGTCGTCTACACCTGGGTCGACGACGCGGACCCGGTCTGGCGCGCGGGCAAGAACGCCGCCGAGCGGAGGGTGGCGATCGGCCGTGCGCCGCTGCACGAGCAGGCGTCGAACGACGCGCGCTACACGAGCCGGGACGAACTCCGTTACTCACTGCGGTCGATCCACCAGTACGCGCCCTGGGTGCGGAACATCTTCCTGGTGACCGCGGGGCAGGTGCCCGGCTGGCTCGACACCGACTATCCGGGTCTGAAGGTGATCGACCACCGGGAGATCTTCAGCGATCCGACGGCCCTGCCGACCTTCAACTCGCACGCGATCGAGAGCCAGCTGCACCACATCCCGGGGCTCGCGGAACACTTCCTGTACCTGAACGACGACGTCTTCTTCGGACGGCCGGTGCGGCCGGACCGCTTCTTCCACCCGAACGGGCTGTCCAAGTTCTTCATGTCCAAGGCGCTGATCCCCTCCGGCCAGATCAAGCCGCAGGACCTGCCCGTGGACGCCGCGGGGAAGAACAGCCGCGGCCTCATCGCCCAGCAGTTCGGCACCGTGATCTCCCAGAAGATGAAGCACACCCCGCACGCCCTCAGGCGCAGCGTCCTCGCCGAGATCGAGGAGGTCTACGCGCGGGCGCACTGGGTGACGCAGCACTCGCGCTTCCGCTCCCCGAACGACATCCCCGTCGCCTCCTCGCTGCACCACTACTACGCGTACAACTCCGCCCGCGCCACGGTGGGCGACCTGCGCTACGTCTACATCGACATCGGCGACAGCAAGGCGGAGTACCGGATGAACGCGCTGCTCGCCAAGCGGGACTTCGACACGTTCTGCATCAACGACACCGTGGTGCCGAAGGACAGAGAGGCACAGGCGCGGATGGTGACCCGCTTCCTCGACTCGTACTTTCCCGTCCCGAGCCCCTGTGAGCTGGAGCAGACCGGGCGCGTTCCGACGCGACGCCTCGCACAGCCGGGACGAGGTGCCGGATGAGGGCGGGACGGGGAATACGTGCCGTGCGCCGACGGGTCCTCAGGAGCCTCTCGGGCTACCGCGCGTCGCTGATGAACGGGTTCTTCCTGCCCCGGCGCCTCGGACGCACGGCGCTGCTGCGCTATGCCGCGGTGCTCGACGGGCAGACCGTGAACCTGCATGCCGAGCTTCCCGCGTTCGTCACCCAGGCGGAGACCGCCGAGATCGTCATGCGGCGAGGGCTGCGCCGGCACCGCCGCCCGGCACGGGTGTATCCCGACCCCGAGGGGCCGTGGCTCATGGACGCCGCGGTGCTGCTCGGCGCCGAGGCGGGTGGTGTGCCGGTCGGCCGGGGCCGCTGGAAGCTCAGCCTCGACGTGCGCTCGGGACGCCGCAGGACGCGGTTGCCGCTGACGCTGGCGGAGCCGACCGCGCCGCGCAAGGGTGTCACCGGCCCCATGGCACGCTCACCGCTCACCGCTCACCGCTACCGCCTCGGACGCACGGTGCGGGGGGACGCGCGCGTCGTGTGCTCCAAGGCCCGGCCCGTGGCGGAGGTGGCCGCGGTGCACATCCAGCACGCGCGCATCGACGTCGATCTGCGGGTGCTCGGTGTGCGGGCGACCGCTCCCTGGGCCGAGGTCGTGGCCGCGGGACGGCGGCTGCGGTGCTCGCTCGCCGAGACGCAGCCGGGCATCTGGCGCCTGGAGGTGCCGCTCGCGCAGATGCTTCCGGAAGGAGGCCGGCCCGAGCACTGGGACGTCCTGGTGCACCCGGACCGGGGCGCGCCGCTCCGCCTGGCCAGGCGGCTGCACGACGTACAGGCACCGGGGCGGGTGTTCACGATGCGCAAGATCCTCGTGTCACCGCACCGCGGCGTCCTGATGAGGATCGAACCCCGGTACACGCCGGCAGGGAACTTCAGGTTCACCTGCAGCGACGGCGACCGGGCTGATTAAGGAACGAGATTTGAGAGTCGCTTTTCTGCTGACCCAGGCGGATGTGCTGGGTGACGCGGAGCGCGCCGTATTCGGACATGCCGTGGCGCTCGCGGGCCGGCACGAGGAAGTCCGGATCATCAGCGTGTTCAAGGAGCGCCGCCGCCGCTTCGAGTCCCCGGACCCGCGCGTCGACGTCACGTTCCTCGTCGAGTCCCTCAAGTCCCGGGCCGCGCGCAGGTCCGGGCTCGCCGCCGACGCCGAGGCGGCCCTGGCCGCCCTGCCCAGCGACATCGTCGAGCGCCGCTGGGACACGCGGTTCCACCGGCTCGCCGACATCGAGCTGGAGCACGCGCTCCGGCACCTCGACGTGGACGTCCTGATCACCACGTCGCCGGCGCACCTCGCGTACGTCACGCGCTTCCTGCCGCCGCACGTCCTCGCCGTCCACTACGAGCTCGGCGCCCCCGAGGCGGCCGGCCCGGTCGCCGAGCCGCTGCTGCGGCACCTCGTGCGCTGCGACGCGCTCGCCCTGCCGCGGGCCCGTTCGCGCCAGTGGTTCGCCGAGACCTTCGGGAAGGCGGTGCCGCCGCTCACCGTGGCCCGGCCCGCACTCACCCGGAGGTTCCGGCCCCGGTCGACGCTCGAGACCCGTATGGTCACGCTCGTCGCCCGCATGGAGGAACGTTTCGGCATAGCGCAGGCACTGGCCGCGTGGGCCAAGGTCAGCCCCCAGCACCCCACCTGGACCCTGCGGATCATCGGCGACGGCCCGCTCGCCAAGGCGCTGCGGGCGCAGCGGGACGAGCTCGGCCTGCACAGCAGCGTCCAGTTCGTCGGCGAGGCGCCGGCCGACCTCTCCGAGGAGTGGGCCAAGACGAGCATCGCGCTCAGCGCGGCGACCGAGGACGCGCTGGGACTGTTCCTGATGCAGGCCCACGCCGCCGGTGTCCCCGTGGTCGCCTACGACTGCCCGACCGCCCCGCGCGAGGTCGTGCAGCACGGGCGGACCGGCCTGCTGGTCACCCCCGGCGACACCGACGCCCTGGCCGGAGCGCTGCTCGAACTGATCGAGAACACCGACCGGCGCTGGTCGATGGGCGCCGAGGCCACGGAGGCCGCGGCGGGCTTCCGCTACAACCGCAACCTCGACCGCCTGTTCGCGAGCCTGGAGGAGGACCGTGCCTCCGGGCGCCGTGACACGCGCAAGGCCGCGCGGATCGCGGCCCACTCGCTGACCTCGGGCACCGACGGCCAGGCCCGGGCGGCGGCCACCGCACCGCGCAGCACGCAGAACTCCGAAGAACTCGCGACGGCCGAGGAGCGCATGCTGCGTCGCGGCGGCGGACTCGTGCGCGACGGCGGGCAGGTGTGCCGCGTCATCGAGGCGGAGACCCCGCACGACATCATCCAGGCCAACCTGGCGATGGTCGCGACCGCCCTGGAGACGGCCGGGATCCCGTACTTCGTCACCCGGACGACCAAGGTGCGGCACACCGTCGCCGTGCACGCCACCCACCGGGAGGCGGTGCTGAGGGCGTTCGGCCGCAGTTTCACGAAGCAGGCCGTGTACGTGGCGCTGCTCAACGAGCGGGACGACGCCGTCGTCACCACGCTCGGCGGCCTGACGACCGGCCACGCTCGGACCCCTTGTGCGGGGGTCAGGGTCTACCAGAGCGTGGTCACTCCCTCCCGCACCCTGCGGCTCGGGGCAACGTACGGCTGCACCGTCGCCTTCTGGGACGACGACGAGACCGACCCCGACCACATCGTCTCCCCTTTCCGGACGCTCATCGGCGGCCGGATCCCGAGGGAGGCGCTGCGGCTGGACTCGATGGTGCTGGGCGGGCGCCGCTATCCGACGATCCAGGCGTTCAACCAGGACCTCCACCACGACATCACGTTCCCCGTCGACGCCGTGTACACCTGGGTCGACGGATCCGACGTCGCGTGGCTGGAGCGCAAGAACGCCGTCCTCGCGGCCAAGGGCATCGAGACGCAGGACGCGGCGACCAGCGCCGCGCGGTTCCGCAACCGGGACGAGCTGCGCTACTCCCTCAGGTCCCTCGACATGTACGCGCCCTGGATCAGGAACATCTACCTGGTGACGGACCGTCAGGTGCCGTCGTGGCTGGACACCACCCACCCCAGGGTGCGGGTGGTGGACCACACCGAGATCTTCGCCGGCCAGGGGCAGCTGCCCACCTACAACTCGCACGCCATCGAGAGCCGGCTCCACCACATCGAAGGCCTCGCCGAGCACTTCCTCTACTTCAACGACGACGTGTTCGCCGCGCGGCCGATCCAGCCGAGTCTGTTCTTCCTCGGCAACGGCCAGTCGAAGCACTTCATGTCGTCGAACGCCATCCCTCTGAACCCGATCAACGCCAAGGACGAGTTCAGCCGCATGGCGGCGAAGAACAACCGGCGGCTGCTGTCGGAGAGGTTCGGCCGGGTCCTGGTCAACTCGTTCATCCACGCCCCGCACCCGCTGCGCCGGAGCGTCATGCGCGACCTGGAGAGCGAGTTCGCCGAAGAGCTGGCCAACACCGCGGGCAACCAGCTGCGCAACGCCACCGACGTGTCGGTCGCCTCGTCGCTGCACCACTACTTCGGCTACTACACCGGCCGCAGCGTGCCGGGCCGTATCGCGGGCGGCTTCGTCAACGTCGGCCTGAGCGAACAGGTGAAGAAGCTCAACCGGATGCTCGCCACCCGGTCCAACGACGTCTTCTGCCTCAACGACTTCCATGACGGAGACGTGTCGGAGGACGAGCAGGACGCCACGCTGGCGGCGTTCCTGCCGAGCTATTTCCCCATCGCGAGCCAGTTCGAGGCGGGTTCGCCCCGCAATCAGAAGTTTCACGCGCAACGCCTGCCGGAGTGGCCGCTATGACGTTCGGAATGCCGGAACTGCACCGCCGGCCCCCGGCCCGCGGGACCTCCGTGACCCAGCCCACCGAGCCGGCCCCGGCGCAGGCGTCGCTGGTCCAGATACTCGCGCATCCGGACGACGACCTGTACTTCATCAACCCGGATCTGCAGCGGGCCCTCGAAGCCGGCCACCGGGTCACCAGCGTCTACCTGACGGCGGCGGAGGCTGACGGGCGCAACATCGACACCCGCGACCCCCGGCGGCTGGACGGCCCGCCGGACTACGAGGGGTACGCGGAGGCCCGCCAGCAGGGACTGCGCGCCGCGTACGCCACCATGGTCACCGGCGAACGCGAGAGCGAATGGGCGCGCGACGTCGTCTCCTTCTCGGCGGGCGTGACGGCCGAGCGGTCCACACTGCTGGCCGCGCCCCATGTCCAGCTCTTCTTCTTCGGACTGCGGATCGTCAACACCGGACACGGATTCCCGGCCGACGTCCCCTCCGTCCGGCTGGCCAAGCTGTGGAACGGCGCCGCCGACTCCCAGCTCACCCTGGTCGCCACGGAGTCCCCGCTGCGCATGCCGCAGGAGTTCACGAAGGACGCGTTGCTGCGCTGCCTCGTCGACCTGCTTCACCGCACCCGGCCCAGCCAGTTCTGGAGCATGGACCCCGACCCCTGGCACACCGACTGGGACGAGGAGCGGGGCCCGAAGTCGAGCGACCACCAGGACCACACCGCCACCGCGCAGTTCGCGCTGGCGGCCCTGGAGCGCTACGTCGCCGAGGGAGGCGCGCCGCCCCTGGTGGACCACTGCGTCGGCTACAGCAACAAGATCTGGCCCAGCAATCTCACCGAGCACGCCTGGGCGGAGAAGAAGCGCGTCCTGGAGGTGTACACCTCCGCGGACGGCCACGACTGCAAGCACCGCTACTGCGGCGACCTCCAGCTCTCCGACGGCGCCGACACCCGCCGCTACGGCTGGAGCACCCGGACCCGCTACGAAGGCAGCACCGACTGGCTCCACCTCCAGGCCGACGGACGGCTCGCCGCCTATGTCGGTCTGGGCGGCCGGGTCGCCGTCTGGACCGAGAGCGAGCCCGGCGGCAGTTGGGGCCGGCCGGTCCTGCTGCCCGGCGGCGGACTGGTGCCCTCGCTGTCGGTGGCCCCGGACTCCGAGGGCGGGGTGCACCTCGTGACACTGCGCCGTACCCGGGGGCCGGCCGGGCGCGTGGACGTGGAGATCGTCCGCATGCGACGGCAGGCCCACACCGGGACCGTGGTGCCCTGGCAGGGGATCGGCAACCCCAACGACTACACCGAGGACTGGCAGCGCTGCCGGGAGATCGGCGTCCCCGAGGCGGCCGTCGGCAGCTCGGGGATCCTGCACGTCTTCACCCGCAACTTCGGCTCCGGCGTCAGCGCCCGCCGCGAGACCGCCGACGGCTGGGGCGAATGGGAGGACCTGCGCGGTCGCGACATGCAGGACTGCCTCACCACGGTCTTCATGACCACCGGCCGGATCGAGCTGTACGGCGCGAATCGCGGCAGCGGGGCGCGCTGGTACCAGGACGGCATGTACGGCTCGTACAAGATGCAGGACGGCGTGACATCGGCCGACCCCGACGCCTGGCGTCCCACCGGAGGCATCACCCCGGTGCAGATCGGACGCTCGCGCGTGGCGGTTCTCTACCGCGAGGAGGACTCCGGCGAGGTCCTGTGCCTGCGGCAGCGGCCCGACGGCCGGTGGAACGGACACGCCGAACGCCTCGGCGGGCACGGCGGAACGGGCAGGATCGCCGCGCTGCGGCGGATGACCGGCGAGGACGACCGCATCGTCCTCGCCCGCCGGAACGCGGCGAACCGGCTGAGCACCGCCGTGATCCCCGCCCAGGCCCCGCGCCCGGGTGAGGAGCGGACCACGGAGTGGACCGACCACGACGTGCTGATGGCTCGCCCGCCCGCTCTCGCCGTGGACGGGGCGGGGCGGGTCGTGGTGGCGGCGGTGGGCACGGACGCGCGACTGCGGGTGATGCGGCAGCTCACGACGGACATCACCGACGGCTTCGGGCCGCTCACGGTTGTCTGACCCGGCCGCGACACCGTTGAACAGAGAAAATGAGGAAGGCAATGAGCAAGACATGAGGAAGATCTGCATCCTGGGCAACTCGGTGGCCACGTCCCGGACCGAGGGCGAAGCACCGCTCGCGGGCTGGGGACAGTTCCTCGACGAGTTTCTGGTCGAGGGCAACGAGGTGCGCAACTACGCCCGTGATGCCATGACGCTGCGTGGCTACTTCACCCATCGCATGGCCGCGCTCCTCACCCTCCTCAACCCGGGCGACGTGGTGCTCCTGGCCTACGGGCAGGTCGAGCAGCGCATCAACCAGCCCGACCGCTACCACGGCCCCCGCGAGTACAAGGAGTACCTGCGTCTGAGCATCGAGGCGATCCGGGCCGAGGGAGCTGTTCCGGTGCTGGTCACGCCCGCTGCCCGCTGCACCTTCGACGAGGCCGGCGACGTCCCCGACACCCACGGCGGATTCGTCGGGCTCACCCGCGAGGTCTCCGCCGAGACCGGTGCGGCGCTGATCGACATGGCCGCGTTCACCACGGACATGCTCACGGAACTCGGTCCGACACGAGCCCGGCGGCTCTACCGCTGGCTGGACCCGGGCGAGCACCCGAACCACCCCGACGGCATCATCGACTCCACCCACTTCAACGAGACCGGCGCGCGTGCGGTGGCCCGCCGCTTGGCCGCCTCCCTGCTCGAGGCTCCCGGCCTGCCCGCCGGCATCATCGACCCGGAGTTGCTGACACCCAGTGAACTCCCGCCGGTGCTCACGGAGTTCACGGTGAGTCACCCCGAGATGGCTCTCACCATGACACCTACCCTCCTGGACATGCCGGTGTTCACCTCGCCCGCGCCGGGCCAGGTCGTCAGCAACCAGCGCAAGCTGGCCGGCAAGGCGCCCGTGGGGACGGACTACGTCCTGTTCTTCGAGAAGGGCCGCTACCTCGGCGGCACCGCGGTCACGCCGTCCGGTGCCTGGCAGTGGCGCCGGACCGTCCTGTGGCCCGCGGGCTCCCACAGCGTCGAGGTGCTCGCCGTCGTGGGCAACGCCGTCTCCCGGTCCTCCATGCTGGAGTTCGAGGTCCTCGACCACTTGGAGCCGCCGGAGGTGGTGGGCCCGAAGCCCGACGCCTGGAGCGGCCCGCGTCCCCGCTTCTCCGGCAAGGCGTCCCCCGGCACCACGAAGGTCATGGTCCTCGAACAGGGCAGGATCATCGCCGAGACGGCGGTCAGGAAGGACGGGACCTGGCAGGTCACCCACGCCCACGACTGGCGTCCGGGTACCTACCCCGTCGAGTTCGTCGGGGTGTTCAGCGCCATCAACTCCGCGCCCGCGTCGCTGACGCTGCGCGTGCACGGTGTTCCCGAGGACAGCTGGCTGGCGACGTCGCTGGCCTCCCGCCACGCCTGCCCCGGTGACTCCGGCGCCTGCGAGCACTACCCGGCCATGCCGGTCTGGTGAACCGGCGCCCGGCGCACGGGTGCTGAGAACGAGAGAGGGCCTCCGCGCGGTGCGCGGAGGCCCTCTTCCCTTGTGCCGTCAGACGTCAGACCGTCAGGCCCTCTGACCGTCAGGCCGTTACGCCGGAACCGACGCCACGCCCGCGTCCAGGAAACGCTTGCCGGTCGCGCGCTCCGAGACGCCCTCGCGGTCCAGGTACGGCGTGATGCCGCCCAGGTGGAAGGGCCAGCCCGCGCCGGTGATCAGGCACAGGTCGATGTCCTGGGCCTCGGCGACGACGCCCTCGTCGAGCATGAGCCGGATCTCCTGGGCGACCGCGTCGAGGACCCGGTCCCGCACCTGCTCCTCGGTCAGGACGACGTCGCCCTGCTTGAGGAGGGCGGCGACCTCGGGGTCCAGCTCCGGCTTGCCGGAGTCGTAGACGTAGAAGCCGCGCTTGCCCGCCTTGACGACGGCCGCGAGGTTCGGGGAGACCGTGAAGCGGTCCGGGAAGGCCCGGTTGAGGGTCTCCGAGACGTGCAGACCGATCGCGGGACCGACCAGCTCCAGGAGGACCAGCGGGGACATCGGCAGGCCGAGCGGCTCCACCGCCTTCTCCGCGTCCTCGACCGGCGTGCCCTCGTCGATGACGTTCTGGATCTCGCCCATGAAGCGGGTCAGGATGCGGTTCACGACGAACGCCGGGGCGTCCTTGGTGAGGACCGCGGTCTTCTTCAGCTTCTTGGCGACGGCGAACGCCGTGGCCAGCGAGGCGTCGTCCGTCTGCTCGCCGCGCACGATCTCCAGGAGCGGGAGGATCGCGACCGGGTTGAAGAAGTGGAAGCCGACGACCCGCTCGGGGTTCTTCAGCTTCGACGCCATCTCGCTCACCGACAGCGAGGAGGTGTTGGTGGCGAGGATCGCGTGCGCCGGGGCGACCGCCTCGACCTCCGCGAACACCTGCTGCTTGACGCCGATCTCCTCGAAGACGGCCTCGATGATGAAGTCGGCGTCGGAGAAGCCCTCCGCCTTGTCCAGGACACCGGAGACCAGGGCCTTGAGGCGGTTGGCCTTGTCCTGGTTGACGCGGCCCTTGAGCAGCAGCTTGTCGATCTCGGAGTGGACGTAGCCCACACCCTTGTCGACGCGCTCCTGGTCGATGTCGGTCAGCACGACCGGCACCTCCAGGCGGCGCAGGAAGAGCAGGGCGAGCTGCGAGGCCATCAGACCCGCGCCGACGACGCCCACCTTGGTGACCGGACGCGCGAGGGACTTGTCCGGCGCGCCCGCCGGACGCTTGCCGCGCTTCTGGACCAGGTTGAAGGCGTAGATGCCCGCACGCAGTTCGCCGCCCATGATCAGGTCGGCGAGCGCCACGTCCTCGGCGTCGTAGCCCTTCTGCAGGTCGCCGTCCTTGGCCGCGGCGATGATGTCCAGCGCACGGTAGGCGGCCGGGGCGGCCCCGTGCACCTTGCTGTCGGCGATGAAGCGGCCACGGGCGACGGCCTGGTCCCAGGCCTCGCCGCGGTCGATCTCCGGACGCTCGATCGCGATCTCGCCCTTGAGGACGGCGGCCGTCCACAGCAGCGACTGCTCCAGGAAGTCCGCACCCTCGAAGAGCGCGTCGGCGATGCCGAGGTCGTAGACCTGACCGCCCTTGAGCTGCTTGTTCTGGTTGAGCGAGTTCTCGATGATCACCGAGACGGCCTTGTCCGCACCGATCAGGTTCGGCAGGATCGTGCAGCCGCCCCAGCCGGGGACCAGACCGAGGAAGACCTCGGGCAGCGAGAACGCCGGCAGGGCCGCGGAGACCGTCCGGTAGGTGCAGTGCAGACCGACCTCGACGCCACCGCCCATCGCCGCGCCGTTGTAGTACGCGAAGGTCGGGACCGCGAGGCCCGACAAGCGCTTGAAGACCTCGTGGCCGCCCTTGCCGATGGCGAGCGCGTCCTCGTGGCGCTTCAGCAGCTCGACACCCTTGAGGTCGGCGCCGACCGCGAAGATGAACGGCTTGCCGGTGACGCCGATACCGACGATCTCGCCGGCCGCGGCCTCCTGCTCGACCTGGTCGATGGCGGCGTTCAGGTTCGCCAGCGACGCGGGGCCGAAGGTGGTCGGCTTGGTGTGGTCGAAGCCGTTGTCGAGGGTGATGAGCGCGAAGCGCCCGGCACCGAACGGCAGGTCGAGGTGGCGTACGTTCGCCGAGGTCACGACCTCGTCGGGGAACAGCTCGGCCGCTCCCTTGAGGAGTTCAGCGGTGCTCACTTGTCGCCTCCGGCGTCCTTGTGGTGCGGGTTCTCCCAGATCACCGTGGCGCCCATGCCGAAGCCGACGCACATGGTGGTGAGGCCGTAACGGACCTCCGGCTGCTCCTCGAACTGGCGGGCCAGCTGCGTCATCAGACGGACGCCGGAGGAGGCGAGTGGGTGGCCGTAGGCGATGGCGCCGCCGTACTGGTTGACGCGCGCGTCGTCGTCGGCGATGCCGTAGTGCTCCAGGAAGGCGAGCACCTGGACGGCGAAGGCCTCGTTGATCTCGAAGAGGTTGATGTCCTCGATCGACAGACCGGCCTGGGCGAGGGCCTTCTCGGTGGCCGGGATCGGGCCGTAGCCCATGACCTCCGGCTCGACGCCCGCGAAGGCGTACGAGACCAGGCGCATCTTGACCGGCAGGCCGTTCTCGCGGGCGAAGTCCTCGGAGGCGATGATCGACGCGGTCGCACCGTCGTTCAGACCGGCCGCGTTGCCGGCGGTGACCCGGCCGTGGACGCGGAACGGGGTCTTCAGACCCGACAGGCTCTCCAGCGTGGTGCCCGGACGCATCGGCTCGTCGGCGGTGACCAGGCCCCAGCCGGTCTCGCCGACCTCCGGGTTGGTGTTGCGCACCGAGATCGGCACCAGGTCCTGCTGGATCTTGCCGTTGGCGTACGCCTTGGCGGCCTTCTCCTGCGAGCGCACGGCGTACTCGTCGGCGCGCTGCTTGGTGATGGTCGGGTAGCGGTCGTGCAGGTTCTCGGCGGTCATGCCCATGAAGAGGGCGGACTCGTCGACCAGCTTCTCGCTCACGAAGCGCGGGTTCGGGTCCACGCCCTCGCCCATGGGGTGACGGCCCATGTGCTCGACACCGCCGGCGATGACGACGTCGTACGCGCCGAAGCCGATGGAGCCCGCGACGCTGGTGACGGCGGTCAGCGCGCCCGCGCACATACGGTCGATGGAGTAACCCGGGACCGACTGCGGCAGTCCGGCGAGGATGCCGGCCGTGCGGCCCAGGGTCAGACCCTGGTCACCGATCTGCGTGGTCGCGGCGATGGCGACCTCGTCGATCTTCTTGGGGTCAAGACCGGGGTTGCGGCGCAGCAGCTCCCGGATGGCCTTCACGACGAGGTCGTCGGCGCGGGTCTCGTGGTAGATGCCCTTCGGGCCCGCCTTGCCGAACGGGGTGCGGACGCCGTCGACGAAGACGACGTCCCTGACGGTACGAGGCACGATGGCTCTCCTCCAGATGCGGGATGGCACTGCTGCGCGACACACGCCTGAGCGCGCGCTCAGCACCCATGCTACTTACGAGTAACCAGCCTGCCCAGTCCCGCGGGCGGGAGCGGCGAAGGTCACATCCGGAAGGCCGAACGCCGGGAGGAACCGGCCATGATCGGGCGCCCAGGATCTTGGCGCGATCTCATCGCCCGTTCGAGGGACCGACCCCGCCGTGAGGACCGGGGAAAGACCTCCCGAGCCGGGGCGGATCGGATCAGGGGGCCCTTCCTGGGGCGTCGGACCTGGAGGCAGGCTTGGGCGGTCGTGCCGGGGGGCACGGGCTTTGGACGGTCGTACGGGGGCCACAGTCTTGAGCTGTCGTACCGGGGTCCGGCTTGGGCGGTAGTGCCGGGGAAAAGCCTCCCGAGCCGAGGTGGATCGGATCGGGAGGCCCTTCGTGCGGCGTCGGACCTGGGGGCGGGCTTGGGCGGTCGTGCCGGGGGCACGGGCTTGGGGCGATCGTGCGGGGGCCACAGGCTGAGCTGTCGTACCGGGGCCGGCCTGAGCTGTCGTACCGGGGGCCGGCCTGGGCGGTCGTGCCGGGGGTGTGCTTCGTTGCCCCGGCCCTGGACCGTCCCCGGCGTGCGCGGACGATGCCGGGCCGGCCCAGGCCTCGGCAGTCCCCGGCGTGCGCGGACGATGCCGGGCCGGCCCATGCCTCGGCCGACCCCGGCGTGCGCGGACGGTGCCCGGTCGCCCCGGCCCCGGCCGACCCCGGTGGGCCGCCCCTAGGCCGTCTTCACCGACAGTGCCGTCACCAGGGCCGGTGTGACCAGTTCGACCTGCCAGGGGCGGGCCCCGCAGGCGGTCAGCGCCGCGCCGACGGACTGCGTGTCCGGCGTCGCGGGCGGCTCCCAGCACACGCGCCGCACGGTGTCCGGCGTGATCAGGTTCTCCTGCGGCATGTTCAGCCCTTCGGCCAGCGCCGACACGGCCGCCCGCGCGGCGGAGAGCCGGGCGGCGGCGGCCGGGTCCTTGTCGGCCCAGGCCCGCGGCGGGGGAGGCCCGGTGACCGGCTGGCCGGGCTGCGGCAGCTCGGCGTCCGGCAGCGCCCTCGCGCGGTCGACCGCGGCCTGCCACTGCTCCAGCTGACGCCGGCCCATGCGGTGCCCGAAGCCGTTCAGGGCGGCCAGGGCGTGCAGGTTGACGGGCACGGCCAGTGCCGCCTCGACGATGGCCGCGTCCCCGAGCACCTTGCCGGGCGAGATGTCCCGGCGCTGCGCGACGCGGTCCCGGGTCTCCCACAGCTCCCGTACGACGGCCATCTGCCGGCGGCGGCGCACCTTGTGCATCCCGGACGTGCGGCGCCAGGGGTCCTTGCGCGGTGGCGCGGGCTCGGCCTGGGCGATGGCGTCGAACTCCTGCCGGGCCCACTCCAGCTTGCCCTGCCGGTCGAGCTCCTTCTCCAGGGCGTCACGCAGGTCGACCAGCAGCTCGACGTCGAGCGCGGCGTAGCGCAGCCAGGGCTCGGGCAGCGGGCGCGTCGACCAGTCGACGGCGGAGTGCCCCTTCTCCAGGACGAAGCCGAGGACGCTCTCGACCATGGCGCCCAGGCCCACCCGGGGGAACCCGGCGAGGCGTCCGGCCAGCTCGGTGTCGAAGAGGGTGGTGGGGATCATGCCTATCCCGCGCAGGCAGGGCAGGTCCTGGGTCGCGGCGTGCAGGACCCACTCGGCCCCGGAGACGGCCTCACCGAGACCGGACAGGTCGGGACAGGCGACGGGGTCGATGAGCGCGCTGCCGGCGCCCTCGCGGCGAAGCTGCACGAGATAGGCGCGCTGGCCGTAGCGGTAGCCGGACGCCCGCTCGGCGTCGACGGCCACCGGGCCGCTGCCGGCGGCGAAGGCGGCGATCACCTCGGCGAGGGCGGCCTCGTCGGCGATCACCGGCGGGATGCCCTCTCGGGGCTCCAGCAAAGGGGTCGGCGCCGATTCGACGTCGTCCGGAGGGCCGCCTCCGGTGGTTCGCAGTGAGCTGTCTGCTGCGGTCTCTTGGGCGTCGGTCACCTGTCAAGGGTATCCGTGGATGGACGACGCCCGTCGACGGAACGTTCCGTCGACGGGCGTCGGATGGTCGTAAACCAGTCAGGTGAGCGCAAGACGCGGTTCACGCGCCGGGGGGCGGCCGGGGGGAAGGGCGACCGCTCGGTGTCGGGTGCGGGGCATCGGGAGGCGGGGGAGGAGGGGGCGGGGGAGGGTCAGTGGATGATTCCGGTCCGCAGGGCCACCGCGACCATTCCGGCGCGGTCGCCCGTGCCGAGCTTGCGCGCGATGCGGGCGAGGTGGCTCTTGACGGTCAGTGCGGACAGGCCCATGGAGACGCCGATGGCCTTGTTCGACTGGCCCTCCGCGACCAGGCGCAGGACCTCGACCTCTCGGCCGGACAGTTCGCGGTAGCCGCCCGGGTGGCTCGGGGCACCCGGGGGGCGGCGGTGCATACGGGCGGCGGCCGAACCGATGGGCGCGGCGCCCGGCCGGGTGGGGAGCCCGACGTTCGTACGGGTGCCGGTGACGACGTAGCCCTTGACGCCGCCCGCGAGGGCGTTGCGTACGGCACCGATGTCGTCGGCCGCGGAGAGGGCGAGGCCGTTGGGCCAGCCCGCGGCTCGGGTTTCGGAAAGGAGGGTGAGGCCGGAACCGTCCGGCAGATGGACGTCGGCGACGCAGATGTCGCGCGGGTTGCCGATTCGGGGACGGGCCTCCGCGACGGACGACGCCTCGATGACGTCGCGCACTCCGAGCGCCCACAGATGGCGGGTGACGGTGGAACGGACCCGGGGGTCTGCCACGACCACCATGGCGGTCGGCTTGTTCGGGCGGTAGGCGACCAGGCTTGCGGGCTGCTCGAGGAGAACGGACACCAGGCCTCCTGGGGTGCGGGAGCGGGACGGGACCGGCTCTGGGGGGCGAGCCAGGACGAACCGTGCTTTCAAGGTCACAGACGTCTTCGGCATCAAACCCGTCGACCTTTAGGGAATGATCACGATGGGGTGAGTAACAATCCGTGCAATTCGGACGCGCGATCGATCATCCGAAGATCGAACCGAGTCGTTCCGCGTCATTCCTCGTCGATACGCGGCCGAAAGTGCTCGTATCGGCGTGCGGCCGGTAAGGAAACGGAAAGGGCGCGCGCGTCGGCGCGCGCCCTCGGCGGGGTCAGCGGGACTGTGGTCCCCGGCGCTGCGGCAGGGTGACCACCGAGGCGTCGCCCGGGGTCACCGGCGGCAGACCGGCGATCTGGCACAGCAGGTCGCACCAGCCGGCGAGGTGCGCGGCGGTGTCCGGTACGCCGCCGAGTCCCTCACGCGGCGTCCACGAGGCGCGGATCTCGATCTGCGAGGCGGCCGGGCGCTCCGCGAGCCCGCCGAAGTAGTGCGAGCTCGCGCGGGTCACGGTGCCGCTCGGCTCGCCGTACGAGAGCCCGCGGGCCTGGAGCGCGCCGGTCAGCCACGACCAGCAGACCTCGGGGAGCAGCGGGTCGGCGGCCATCTCCGGCTCCAGCTCCGCGCGGACCAGGGTCACCAGACGGAAGGAGCCCTGCCAGGCGTCGTGCCCGGCCGGATCGTGCAGCAGGACGAGACGGCCGTCGGCCAGATCCTCGTCGTCGGCGACGACCGCGGCCTCCAGCGCGTACGCGTACGGAGCCAGGCGCTGCGGTGGTCGTGTCGGGTCGATCTCGATGTCCGGCCGCAGCCGGGCGGCCCGCAGTGCGTCGACGGCCGCCCGGAAGGGCAACGGGGCCGTCTCCGCCGCATTCCTGTCCTCCTCCTTCTTCTCCCTCGCGTCGTCCATTCCGCCAGCGCCGTCCGACAGTCGTCCCTGAGCCGCAGCCATGCCGGGAAGATTAAGGGGAACGGAGCCCGCGCGCAGGGAGAGACACCCGTGCGTGGGACCCCTGTCCGGATCACGCCGGGCGCACGCCGTCCCGCGGGCGCGCCGTCCGGAGGACCGCGGCCGGGGCGGCGGGCGCACCGGAGCCCGGGACGGGGGTGTCCGTGAGCCGTGGGAGACTTTCCGTCGTGAGCGCCAACCACAGCCCCGCCGGGCACCAGCCGACAGCCACGTACGAGTCCGCCTTCCTCAAGGCGTGCAGGCGCGAGCCCGTGCCGCACACGCCCGTGTGGTTCATGCGGCAGGCCGGTCGCTCACTGCCCGAGTACCTCAAGGTGCGCGAGGGCATCCCCATGCTGGAGTCCTGCATGCGGCCCGAGCTGGTCGCCGAGATCACGCTCCAGCCGGTCCGCCGGCACCACGTGGACGCCGCGATCTACTTCAGCGACATCGTGGTCCCGCTGAAGGCCATCGGTGTCGACCTGGACATCAAGCCGGGCGTCGGCCCGGTCGTCCAGAACCCGATCCGCACCCGTGCCGACCTGGCCCAGCTGCGTGATCTGAGCCCCGAGGACGTCTGGTACGTCACCGAGGCGATCGGGCTCCTGACGGCCGAACTCGGCGAGACTCCCCTGATCGGTTTCGCCGGCGCGCCTTTCACCCTCGCGAGTTACCTCGTGGAGGGCGGTCCGTCCAAGAACCACGAGCACACCAAGGCGCTGATGTACAGCGACCCGCAGCTCTGGGCCGACCTCCTGGACCGTCTCGCCGAGATCACCTCCGCCTTCCTGAAGGTGCAGATCGAGGCCGGGGCGAGCGCCGTCCAGCTCTTCGACTCCTGGGTCGGCGCCCTGGCCCCGGCCGACTACCGCCGTTCCGTGATGCCCGCCTCGGCGAAGGTCTTCGACGCGGTCGCCTCGTACGGCGTGCCGCGCATCCACTTCGGCGTGGGCACCGGCGAACTGCTCGGCCTCATGGGTGAGGCCGGCGCGGACGTCGTCGGCGTCGACTGGCGCGTCCCGCTCGACGAGGCCGCCCGCCGCGTCGGCCCCGGCAAGGCGCTCCAGGGCAACCTCGACCCCGCGGTCCTGTTCGCGAGCACCGAGGCCGTCGAGGCGAAGACCCGCGAGGTGCTCGACGCGGCCGCCGGTCTGGAGGGCCACGTCTTCAACCTCGGGCACGGCGTCATGCCGAGCATGGACCCGGACGCGCTGTCCCGCCTGGTGGAGTACGTCCACCAGCAGACCGCGCGCTAGGGCCTGTCAGACAGACCCTGGGCGTCGCCGGGCAGGCGCGGCTTCGCGGACACGGCCCGGGACCCGCGGCCGGCCCGTTCACGGTTCACCAGCCGTGCCGCGCCTGTCTGCCCCACAGCAGGCGGCGCGGCTCGGGCGGCGGCGGGGTGCCCGGGCGCAGCGGCCAGGCCAGGAGCATGCCGGCCAGGAAGCCGACGACGTGCGCCGCGTACGCCACGGTGCCCCCGTCCGGCACGGCGGCGCCCGACGAGTACGCGGCCTGGAGCACGAACCAGAAGCCCAGCACGAGCCACGCGGGCAGCCGCAGCGGCAGGAACACCAGGAACGGGACCAGGACCCAGACCCTGGCTCTCGGATACAGCACCAGATACGCGCCGAGGACCCCGGCGATCGCCCCCGAGGCGCCGATCAGCGGGTCGCCCGAGTCCTCGTTGACCAGCGCGAAGCCGTACGCCGCCGCGAAGCCGCACGCCACGTAGAACAGCGTGAAGCGCACATGTCCGAGCCGGTCCTCGATGTTGTTGCCGAAGATCAGCAGGAAGAGCATGTTGCCCAGCAGATGCAGCCAGCTCCCGTGCAGGAACATCGCCGTGAGCACCGACAGCGGCGGCGACTTGTCGTAGTCCCGCGGTCCCAGCACGCAGCCCGGCCCGTGCGGCCCGCCGCCGACCTCGCCGGTCGGCACCAGACGGGGCACCCGATGGTGGATCAGTTCCTGCGGCACGGCGGCCCAGTGGTCCAGGAACGCGTGCAGATGACAGAGCTGCGACAGGGCGCTGTCGCCCGCCACCGATCCGGCGAGACCGGGGGTGTAGAGGAAGACGAGCACATTGGCGGCGATCAGCGCGTACGTCACATAGGGCGTGCGCCGCACCGGGTTCACGTCATGGACGGGAATGACCACGAGGGACTACTGCCCCCGGAGCGCGGGGTGAATCCGCGCTCCGGCGGCCCCGCCCGGCCACCTGGCCGGGGCCGCCCGCGGGCGGTTTCCCGCCGGCCCCACTGAACACATGTGCCCCTGCGCCCGTATGTCTCCTCAGTCCCCCGCGTCGCTCCGGCGACGCGGCCCGGGTACGACGACGCGACGACGTGAAGACGTGAGGACACAGGCCATGAGCGACCGAGTTACTCCTCCGATGCACGCCCTGCCCGACGGCGAGGCGGAGATCGCGCTGGTGGTGCACCTCCCCTGGGAGGACGTCGCCGCGCTCGGCCAGGAGGCCGGACGGCTCGCGGCCCGGTTGCAGCGGCCCGTGACCCTGGACGAGGCCGTCAGCCATCGTCTGCGCTCCTCCCGGCCGGCGGCGCACGCGAAGCCGGCCCAGACCCCGCCCGCGGTCACCGCGGCCGCCTCGGTCTCCTCGCTGCCGCCCCGGCCGCCCGCCGAGCAGGCCCGGCAGGCGATCGACCGGATCAACGGGTCGGCGGGGAACGAGTCCGCGTAGCCGGTCCGCGGGCCGCGCGCCGCCCGGCGGACCGTCCGGGCGGGGCGGAGGCCCACCGCCCCGCCCGTCACCGTGCCGTCTGCCGCACCTTCGCCACCGCCTTGCGGGCCGCGACCAGGACGGGGTCCCAGACCGGGGAGAACGGCGGCGCGTAGCCGAGGTCCAGCATCGTCATCTGCTCCACCGTCATGCCCGCGGTCAGCGCCACCGCGGCGATGTCCACACGCTTCGCCGCGCCCTCCCGGCCGACGATCTGCACGCCGAGCAGCCGTCCCGTGCGGTGTTCCGCGAGCATCTTCACCGTCATGAGGGCGGCGTTCGGGTAGTAGCCCGCGCGGCTCGTCGACTCGACGGTGACGGTCTCGAACCTCAGGCCCGCCCGGCGCGCGTCCTTCTCGCGCAGCCCGGTGCGGGCGATCTCCAGATCGCAGACCTTGCTCACCGCCGTGCCGACGACACCGGGGAACGTGGCGTATCCGCCGGCCACGTTGGAGCCGATGACCTGCCCGTGCTTGTTCGCGTGGGTGCCCAGCGCGATGTGCCGCTCGCGCCCCGAGACCAGGTCCAGCACCTCGACGCAGTCGCCGCCCGCCCAGATGTCCTCGTGCCCGCGTACCCGCATCGACAGATCGGTGAGCAGCCCCCCGTGGTCGCCGAGCGGCAGCCCGGCCGCACGGGCCAGCGACGTCTCGGGGCGTACGCCGATGCCGAGCACCACCACGTCCGCCGGATAGGTGGCCTCCTCCGTGACGACCGCGCGGACCCGCCCCTCGTCGCCGGTGAGGAACCCGGTGACCTCCGCGTTTCCGACCATGGTGATGCCGAGGCCCTCCATGGCCTTGTGCACCAGGCGGCCCATGTCCGGGTCGAGGGTGGCCATCGGCTCCGTGCCCCGGTTGACGACGGTCACCTCGTACCCGCGGTTGATCAGCGCCTCGGCCATCTCCACGCCGATGTAGCCCGCGCCGACGACCACGGCACGGCGGCCCCCGGTCCTCGCGAGCGTGTCGAGCAGCGCCTGCCCGTCGTCCAGGGTCTGCACACCGTGGACGCCAGGCGCGTCGGCGCCCGGCAGATCGGGGCGGACCGGACGCGCGCCGGTCGCGATGACGAGCCTGTCGTACGACGTCCACTCCTCGGCCCCGGTCTCGAGGTCCAGCGACCGCACGCGGGCGCCCGCCACGTCGATCTCGGTGACCTCCGTGCGCATCCGCAGGTCGATGGCGCGCTCCCGGTGCTGCCCGGGGGTCCGCGCGATCAGCCGGTCCCGGTCGGGGACGTCGCCGCCCACCCAGTACGGGATGCCGCACGCCGAGTACGAGGTGAAGTGGCTCCGCTCGAACGCCACGATCTCCAGCTCGTCGGGACCGCGCAGCCGGCGTGCCTGGGACGCGGCGGACATGCCCGCCGCGTCACCCCCGATCACGACCAGCCGTTCCCGGTCGTCACGCCCGCCGCTCGCACCGTTCGCATCGTTCATGCCCATACGAACACGCTACGGGGGCGCGGCACTTCAGTCCTCCCCGCGGCCCTCGCGAGCCGGGCCGGAGGCCGCCTCGCCCGCCTTGCCGGAACCCGTGCCGCCGGCCGCGCCGCCGGCCGGCTCCGCGGCGGGGGCCTGAGCCGGGCGCGCGGCCGGAACCGGAGCCGGTCCCTGCCCCGCGGGCACCGCCGGAGCGGGAGCCGCGGCCGGAGCCGGGCCCGGCGCCACCGCAGGAGCGGGAACCGGAGCCGGTCCCGAGGCGGCCGCCGGGGTCCGGCGGCGCAGCCGGGGGCTCACCCCGCGCATCCACACCAGGGCGATCAGACCCAGGACCACCACGAAGGGGAGCACCGCGCCGATCGCCAGCGCCAGCCAGCGCACCACGGTGACCAGCACGTCCCAGCCGCCCGAGAGCGCGTCGAGGAAGCCGGGGTCGGACCCCTTCTTCTCCGCCTTCTTCACCGGAGTCTCGGACAGCGTGAGCGTGATGGTGGCGAGGCTCGTACGGTCCTTCAGCGACGACTGCTGGGCCAGCAGCGCCTCCAGATCGGCCTCCCTGGTGCTCAACTCCCCTTCCAGGGCCACCACATCACTGAGCCTGGTCGCCTTGTCCATCAGTTCGCGGACCCGGGCCACGCTGGCGCGCTGCGACTTGACGCGGCTCTCCACGTCCACGACCTGATCGGTGACGTCCTCCGCCTTCGCGGTCCGCGAGACGACCTTGCCGGCGCCCTCCAGGCCGGTGAGCACCTCGTCGTACCGCTCGGTGGGCACCCGCAGGACGACCCGCGTGCGCTCGTGGTCCCGTTCGTCGCGGGTGGTGGTCTCGTCGCCGACGTAGCCCCCGGCGTTCTCGGCCGCCGTGCGGGCGTCGTCCAGGGCCTCGGGAACGTCCTTGACCACGACGGTCAGGGAGGCCGTACGGATGATGCTGTTCACGGTCACCTTGGGCGGAGCGGCCTTGCGGCCGTTCGACGCGCCGCTCCCTGCGGCCCCCGCGGCCCCCGAGTCCGCCTGCTCGGCGGGGGCGGCGTTCGCGTCGCTCCGCGCGACCGACTTGTCGTTGCTGCCTCCCGCCCCGCTTCCCGCGCCGCAGCCCGTCAGCGCGAGCGCGGTGACGAGGAACATCCCGGCCATGAGCCGGGCGGGACGGCCGGCGCGCGCCG
Organism: Streptomyces sp. NPDC001914; assembly: GCF_042891215.1. Lineage (NCBI taxonomy): Bacteria > Bacillati > Actinomycetota > Actinomycetes > Kitasatosporales > Streptomycetaceae > Streptomyces > Streptomyces sp. NPDC001914. The sequence goes on along the minus strand of NZ_JBIASW010000006.1, from coordinate 252,512 downwards.
ACGACGCGGCCGGGACCGACGGGACCGACGGGACGGACGAGGCGGACGAGGCGGACGAGCCGGACTCGCCGGGTGACACGGGCCGGAGCGGATGTCCGGAGCTGGCAGTGCGCATGCGGGTCTACCCCCAGGGTGGTGACGACTGACGCTTCTTCGACGCCGGACGGGCACGGGACGTTGGCGTACTCCGGTCCCGATGCGGTCACGGTCCGGACTCGAAGGGGCCGCACGGCCCTGGCGGGAGGGCCGCCGGTGTCTGAGAGGGTGGGGTCATGAGCGCATCACGACCGGACCTGGGGCACGTCGTCGTCGTCGGAGCCGGCATCGCCGGGCTGGCGGCCGCACACCGATTGCTCGGACGCGGGACACGCGTGACCGTCGTCGAGGCCTCGGACCGGGTGGGCGGCAAGCTCCTTCCCGGGGAGATCGCGGGCGTGCGGGTCGACCTGGGCGCCGAGTCCATGCTGGCGCGCCGCCCGGAAGCGGTGGACCTGGCGCGCGAGGTGGGCCTGACCGACCGGCTGCGGCCGCCGGCCACCGCCACGGCCTCGATCTGGACCCGGGGTGCGCTGCGCCCGATGCCCAAGGGCCATGTGATGGGCGTACCGGGCACGGCCGACGCCCTGGCCGGTGTCCTGTCGGACGAGGGCCTCGCCCGCATCGAGCGCGACGCCGAACTGCCCCGCACCGAGGTCGGCGACGACGTGGCCGTCGGGGAGTACGTGGCGGCCCGCCTCGGCCGCGAGGTCGTGGACCGCCTGGTCGAGCCGCTCCTGGGCGGTGTCTACGCGGGCGACGCCTACCGCATCTCGATGCGTTCCGCGGTCCCGCAGCTCTTCCGGGCCGCGCGGACCCATGACTCGCTCACGGAGGCGGTCCGGGAGATCCAGGCCGGGGCGGCCGCGGGCGGGCAGACCGGGCCGGTCTTCATGGGCATCCAGGGCGGCGTGGGCCGGCTGCCGCTCGCCGTGGCACGCTCGGTGGCGGACCGGGGCGGGGAGATCCTGACCGGGACTCCCGTGACGGAACTGCGCCGGACGGCACCGACGGGCTGGCAGGTGGTCGCCGGCGAGCGTGTCCTGCGGGCCGACGCGGTGGTCGTCGCCGTTCCCGCCCCCGCCGCGGCCACGCTGCTGGGCGCCGAATCACCCGCGGCCGCCGCCGAGCTGCGTACGGTCGAGTACGCCTCCATGGCCCTGGTCACCCTCGCCTACCGCCGTGCCGGCGTCGCCCTGCCCGAGGGCAGCGGCTTCCTGGTGCCGCCGGTGGACGGCCGCACGATCAAGGCGTCCACCTTCGCCTCCCGCAAGTGGGGCTGGATCGCCGACGAGGACCCGGACGTGCTGGTGCTGCGCACCTCCGTGGGGCGCTACGGCGAGACGGAGATCCTGGAGCGGGAGGACGCCCACCTGGTCGACGTCTCCCGGCACGACCTGCGCGAGGCCACCGGCCTGGACGCCGAACCGCTCGCGACCCGCGTCACCCGCTGGGACGACGGCCTGCCGCAGTACCCGGTCGGCCACCACGCGCGCGTGGCCCGCATCCGCGAGGAGGTCGCCAAGCTGCCGGGTCTCGCGGTGTGCGGCGCGCAGTACGACGGTGTCGGCATCCCGGCCTGCATCGCGAGCGCGTACGCCGCGGTCGACCAGCTGGGCGGCGACCCGCGCGGCGTGCGCGAGCTCACCGCCAACCCGGTGCAGAGCCTGCACGGCGGCGCGGGAGAATAGCCTCATGAGTGACGACGCCCCCACCACCGAGGCCGCCCGGATCCCGAACAAGGGCAAGCTGGCCAAGGACCTGAACGAGGTCATCCGCTACACCCTGTGGTCGGTCTTCAAGCTGAAGGACGTGCTCCCCGAGGACCGTTCCGGTTACGCCGACGAGGTCCAGGAGCTGTTCGACCAGCTCGCCGCGAAGGACGTCACCGTGCGTGGCACCTACGACGTCTCGGGGCTGCGCGCCGACGCCGACATCATGATCTGGTGGCACGCCGAGACCAGCGACCAGCTCCAGGAGGCGTACAACCTCTTCCGCCGTACGAAGCTGGGCCGCGCCCTGGAGCCGGTCTGGTCGAACATGGCGCTGCACCGTCCGGCCGAGTTCAACCGCTCGCACATCCCGGCGTTCCTCGCCGACGAGACGCCCCGCGACTACGTCAGCGTCTACCCCTTCGTGCGCTCCTACGACTGGTACCTGCTGCCCGACGAGGACCGCCGCCGGATGCTCGCCGACCACGGCAAGATGGCCCGCGGGTACCCCGATGTCCGCGCGAACACGGTCGCCTCGTTCTCGCTCGGCGACTACGAGTGGATGCTCGCCTTCGAGGCGGACGAGCTCTACCGCATCGTCGACCTCATGCGCCACCTGCGCGCCTCCGAGGCCCGGATGCACGTCCGCGAGGAGGTCCCGTTCTACACCGGCCGCCGCAAGGACGTCGCCGACCTGGTCGCGGGCCTCGCCTGACCGTCCCGGCACCTTTCGCCCGGCCGTCCCGGCACCGGTCCGGCCGTCCCCGCGCAAAAGGGCGGGCGTCCCTTCGCGGGGCGCCCGCCTTCCGTGTCCGCGGAGCCGGTCAGCGGGCCCGCGCCACCGGCTCCCGGTGCGGTGCGCATCCCGCGTCACGGCCGGGAAGCCGGCCCTCCAGGAGATACGCGTCCAGATGGGCGTTGACGCAACTGTTGGGGCCGCCGCCGATCCCGTGGGTGCCGGCGCCGTGCTCCGTCACCAGCACCGAGCCCCACAGCCGTCGCTGCAGCTCCTTGGCTCCCTCGTACGGTGTCGCCGCGTCCCGCTCGGCGGCGAGGATCAGCGTCGGCGGCAGCTCACCGGGCAGTGTCCGCACGTCGAGCGGCTTCTGCCGGGGCGCCGACCAGTACGCGCACGGCAGGTTCATCCACACGTTGTCCCAGGTCTCGAACGGCGCGACGCGCGCGAGCCGGGTGTTGTCGCGGTCCCAGGTGCGCCAGTCGGTCGGCCAGGGCGCGTCGTTGCACTCCACCGCCGTGTAGACCGCGCTGCCGTTCTCCTGCTCGGCGGCCGCCTCCGGGTGGGGGCCCGCCAGCTGGATCAGCGGCTTCGGATCGCCCTTCAGATAGGCGGACAGCGCCAGCGCGCGCTGCGGCCAGTAGTCGTCGAAGTACCCGGCCTGCAGGAACGTGCCCTGGAGCTGGGCCGGGCCCACCTTCCCGCCCGCGGGCGAGGCGGCGAGCCGGGCCCGCGCCTTCTCGTAGGAACGCCGCACCTCCTCGGCGGTGCGGCCGAGCCCGTACACCTTGTCGTGCCGGGCGATCCACGCGCGGAAGTCCGCCCAGCGGATCTCGAACGCGGCCGACTGGTCGAGGTTGTTGCCGTACCAGACCTTCTCGGGGTCGGGGTTCACCGCCGAGTCGAAGACCATGCGGCGTACGTGCGAGGGGAACAGGGTCGCGTACAGGGCCCCGTAGTAGGTCCCGTACGAGGCACCCATGAACGTCAGCTTCCGCTCGCCGAGCGCGGCCCGCAGCACGTCCAGGTCACGGGCGTTGGCGAGCGAGGTGTAGTGGCGCAGGGCGGCGCCCGAACGCCGGGCACAGCCGCGGGCGTACGCCTTGGCCTCCGCGATCCGTGCCTTCTTGAACGACTCCGAGGGGACCGCCGGGGCCTGCAGGAGCGGCTTGCGCGGGTGCCGGGGGTCCCGGCAGGACAGCGGCGCCGACCGGCCGACGCCGCGGGGGGCGTAACCGACGAGGTCGTACGCGGCTCCGATCCGCTTCCATTCGGGCATGAGGCCGATCAGCGGGAAGTACATGCCGGAGGCCCCGGGACCGCCGGGGTTGTAGACGAGGGAGCCCTGGCGCGGCACCTTGTGCCGCGCGTTGTGCGGGTCCTTGCCGGTGGCCTTCACCCGGCTGACGGTCAGTCTGATCCGTTTGCCGTCGGGGAGGGCGTAGTCGAGGGGCACCGAGACCGTGCCGCACTGGAGGCTTGCCGGCAGGTGCTCCACCTTGGGGCACCTGCCGAAGCGGATGCCCGCGGCGGCGGCGCGCCCGGCGGCGACGGCGGTGCCGCGCGTCTCGGCGGATCCGACCGGGTCCGGCCAGGCCTGCGCGCCGCCCGCCGGAGCGGCGACGAGGCCGGTCAGCAGCAAGGACCCTGCGGTTCCGTGGAGGACGGCAGCTCTCATCGCGAATCCCTTCAGCGCGCGGCAGCGACAGAAGGATGCTTCGTTCGGCGGTCGGCGAAGTAAAGCACCGCCCGCCGGTGTCGGCGCCAATGACCCCGATGCGCCCCCGCGGGCTCCTTTCAGCCCCTTTGGTACTTCCGGGCGTGTCGGACCGGGCCGCGGGCCTGTCCTAGCGGGCCCCCTCCCGCCAGGACGTGTCGCGGTCGCGGTGCGCCAGGGCCGCCCGCAGTTCGGGCTCGCCGATCGCGCGGACACCGCGTACGGCGACGGAGGTGAGGTACGTACGGTCGTCGCCGGACGCGTCGGAGTGCCGGGCCAGGGTGCCGAGCAGCCGCTGCCCGGCCGGGGAGGCCCAGCGGGTGCAGGGGTGCACCTCGATCCGGGCTATGGCCAGACAGCTCACCGTCAGGATGAGCGGGAGCAGGAACCAGACGGCCACCGGGACGTCGCTGCCCGGGGCCTGACCCGGCAGCAGCAGGGCCACGAGGCCCAGCGCGAGGACCCCGGCCGCGGCGGCCTGGACCTGGCGGACGGCCCCCGCGATCGTGGTGCGCGCCCCGTCGGGGACGGCGAGGCCGGCCGCGACCAGGCGGTCCGCGAGACGGCGTACGGAGTCGGCGGCGGCGGTGGCCGCCCGCAGCGGTGCTATCCGGGACTGGCCCTCGGGCCCGATCGCCCCGATGACCGAGCGCTCCATGTCGTCGCGCCCGCGCGGGTCGACGACCGTGGCCCAGCCGGTGTGCGCGAGCAGCAGGCGGCGCTGCCGGGCCATCGACACCAGGGTCAGGTCGGCCACCCGGGCCGGCCCGCCGGACAGGAACGCGGCCTCGTACAGCGTGAGGTCGTGCCCGTGCGCGGCGTCGGCGTCGAGCGACGCGGCGTGGACCGCGGCCAGACACAGCCGGGTGCAGGAGACACCGGCCGCCACCCAGGCGAGGATCAGGAGAAGGACCCAGAACATGGCGTTTTTCTATGCGATGGGACCGGGCGGGCGCCATGCTCCATTCACGATGTGGGACGGAGCCGTTGCCGGTGTGTGACGTTCCGTTTGTCGTGTGCCCCGGTGCTCGACCCTCGCACCGTCCTCAACTCGTCCGGTCCGGGCGGCTCCTGAGGGTCCGGCGGTCCGTTCAGGAGCCGGGCGAGGGGTTGGGGCGCGAGGCGGCCGGGGGGAGCGGGTAGCCCGAGGACGGGGTCACGGGAGCCGGTGAGGAAGGGGACGGGACCGGCCCGGGCGGCGCGGGGGAGTTGGTGAGCGGCGGCGGGCTCGCGGTGGCCGCGTCCCGGGCGAGCGCGTCGAAGTCCACGTATCCGGTCGCCTCGAGCACCTTGATGTGGTCGAGCACGGTGGTGTTCGCGTCGTCGGCGAGATCGCGTACGAGCGAGTTGCGGGTGTTCGCTCGGACCTGGGCGACCATGGCGAACACCTTGCCGTGCGCCGCGCGCAGGATGTTCGCGAAGTCCCGGTCGTACTGCGTGCCGTGCGCCGCGCTGAGCGTGGACAGCCACTGACGCTGCTGCGCGTTGGGCTGACTGGGCAGTTCCAGGCTGAGCCGCGCGGCGACGCTGCGGACGCGCGCGTCGAGGAACGTGTGTCCCTCGATCAGATGCTGTCCGGCCGTCCGTACGGCCTGGGTGGTGCCGCGCTCCTGGGCCTGCTGGCCCGCGGGCAGCTCCCACAGTCCGGCCAGCCGGACCCTGGTGACGAACTCCCTGTCCAGGCCCGAGAGCGGGCCGTACGGGCTCGGCACGGTTCCGGAGTTCAGGGTGTCGAGGCCGGTGCCGGCGCGGTCCGCGTACGACCAGATCGGAAAGGCCAGCGCGGCCAGGGTCGCCAGCAGTGCGGCGATGATGAGCCCTGTCCCGCTGACCGGTCCGCTGCGGTTGTCGGATCGCATGGTGCCTCCTGTTGCGGCACCGCACGCTAATGCGCTTCGGGTGCGGGTTGGCATGCTACTGCGGGCTCTACGTCAACCGCCGTACACGAAGAACGGATCGGGCCGAGGGGGGAAGGCACCTGTTGCGGTGGTTCGCGCCGACACCAAAACGGCCTGAAGCGACAGGAAGCGGACGCACACATCACCTTCACAGGACGCGGTGTTACTCCGGGCACACTCCGCGGAGGGGGTGTGTCGGATGCCTGGCCGAGACGTCTCGCCGGGGTCCGAGTGCTTACCGCGGAGCCGGCGAGCCGGCGGGGTGCCGAGCCTCCGAGCCGGCGGGGCGATGGGGCGCGGGGTGGTGTCGTCCGGGGGCGTGGGTCGGCCGGTCGGCGGGTCGGCGGGTCGGCGGGCTGACGGGTCGGCCGGTTGGAGCGGCGGCGCCGTCCGCTCGGCGGGCCGTGGGGCGGCGGGTCGGCCGATTTGGTGGGTCGGCGGGGTCGTGGGGCAGCGGGTCGGCCGGTTGGCGGGGCGGTGTCGTCCGCAGGTGGGGTCGCTCAGCGGCGGAGCAGGGCCTTGCGGGTGGCCCTGGCCAGCCGGGCCACGGGCCGCCCGGACAGCGGGGCCGGGCCCGACCGCTCCAGCCACCACGCGCGCAGCCGCCGGGTCCCGGCGCCCTCCGGCAGGCCCGTGAGCAGCAGGTGCTCGGCGAAGTCCAGGGCGTCGCGGCGGTAGCCGCCGGTCATCGGACGCCGCTGCGCGTACGCGAGGAACGCCGGCCGGTAGCCGTCGGCCAGGATCTCGGGCAGCTCCGGGGCCACCTTGGCCACGACGTCCGCGCGTTTGGCGGCGAGGGCGCGCCCCTGGACCCCGAGGCGGGCGCGGTCGAAGCCCTCGGGCGCGGGGGTCCCGGCGACCAGCGCGGACAGCAGGGCGGCCTGCGCCAGCGCCACCCGCTGCCGGGGGGCGTCTCCCGCGTCGGCGGGGGAGTCCGTCGCGGCCGCGTCGTCCGGTCCGGCCGCGAGGGGAGCGGTGCCGCTCCCGGCCGGGGCCACGCTGTCACGCCCGGCGGGCCGGGGCGCGGCCTCCGCCTTCTCCACGGTCTCCCGGATCGCGGTGAGCTCCCGCTCCAGCTCGGCCGGTCCGGGGAAGTTCTCGTCGCGTTCGAGGAGGACACCCGGCGGGGTCACCCGGGACGCGAGGTCGGCGAGGATGTCGAGCACGGGCCGCGGGACGGGGTGGGCGTGGCTGTCGTGCCACACGCCGTCCCGCTCGAAGCCTCCGGCGACGTGGACGTAGGCGATCGCCTCGACGGGCAGTTCGTCGAGGGCCCTCGCGGGGTCCTCGCCGCGGTTGACATGGTTGGTGTGGAGGTTGGCCACGTCGATGAGCAGCCGGACGCCGGTGCGGTCGACCAGGTCGTAGAGGAACTGTCCCTCGGTCATCTCCTCGCCGGGCCAGGAGATCAGCGCGGCGATGTTCTCCACGGCGAGGGGGACGGGGAGCGCGGCCTGGGCCGCGCGGACGTTCGCGCACAGGACGCGCAGCGCGTCCCGGGTGCGCGGAACGGGCAGCAGGTGCCCGGCCTCCAGCAGCGGTGACGCGGTGAGCGGGCCACCAGCCCGGACGAAGGCGATGTGTTCCGTGACGAGCGGTGAACCCAGCGCCTCGGCGCGCTCCGCCAGCGCGGTGAGCCGCGCCTCGTCGGGCCGGTCGGCGCCGCCGAGACCCAGGGAGACGCCGTGCGGCACCACCGTGACGCCCCGCTCGCGCAGGCGCAGCAGCGACTCGGGCAGATGGCCGGGGCACACGTTCTCCGCCACCGCCTCGACCCAGTCGATGCCGGGCATCCGCTCCACGGCCTCGGCTATCTCCGGCCGCCACCCGATTCCCGTACCCAGCCGCCCCGGCTTCGTCATGTCCCCTCCTCCGTCACGGCCTCGGCCGCGCCTCCCTCTGCGTCGCTCCCCACGACGGCCGGTGCACCGGCGTGACCAGGTCATGGCCCAGGGGACCGGGACCGAACCCACCGGGGCGGACGTTCAGAGCAAGATTTGAGGTTCCGCGCCGGCGGTCCCGCCCCGGACGGAGGCGAGCGGACCGGTACCGGAGAGGGCGAGTGGCCCTTTCGCGCCACCAGCGGGAACGGGCGGCGAGAGTTGGCCTGAAAGCCCTCCCGCGTCCTTCGTTCGGGGGGTGGTAACGCCAACTTCCGTTTCCCTAAGATGGTTTGCCGGTCGCGCCGGTCAGGCAGGCCGACACGGATCTGGGGGAACGATGCAGCCTGGCGAGCAGCTGTCCACGTCGATCGATGCCACGGTGCCCACGGCCGCGCGCATGTACGACCACTACCTCGGCGGCAAGGACAACTACGCCGCCGACCGGGCGGCCTGCGAGGAGCTGGACAAGGTCGTCCCCAGCACGCGCGCGCTCGCGCTGAACAACCGGCGTTTCCTCCAGCGGGTGGTCCGGACGCTGGCGGACGGCTACGGCATCAGGCAGTTCCTCGACCACGGATCCGGCCTGCCCACCCAGAACAACGTGCACCAGGTCGCCCAGGCCGTCGACGAGACCTCCCGCGTGGTCTACGTCGACGTCGACCCGATGGTGCTCGTCCACGGCCGGGCCCTGCTCGACCAGAACGAGCGGACCGCCGTCATCCACGCCGATCTGCGGCAGACGGACGAGATCTTCGACCACGCCGACACCCGGCGGCTGATCGACCTCTCGCAGCCGGTGGCCGTGCTGTTCAACTCGGTGTTCCACTGCATCCCGGACAGCGAGACGGACGGGCCCCTCCCCGTGATCCGCCGGGTCGCCGAACGGCTGGCGCCCGGCAGTTTCATGGTGATGTGCCAGCTGGTCAGCGAGGACGCCGAGGTCCGCGACTTCGTCACCGGCTTCATGGACACCGCGACGCAGGGGCACTGGGGCCGCGTCCGTCAGGAGAAGGACGTGGAGGAGTTCTTCGACGGCATGGACGTCCTCGAACCCGGACTGGTCGAGGTCTCCACCTGGCGTCCGGACACCGACGTCGTACCGCGCCAGCTCACGCAGGAGTGGATCGAGTTCGGCGGGGTCGGCCGGATCCGCTAGGGCCGTCCGGCCATTCCCGTCCGGCCGTTCCCGTCCGACAGGCCCTAGTTCGCCGCGTACCGCTGTTCCACCGTGCCGCGCAGCAGCGCGAGGGACGCGCGGGGACTGAGGGCCTCGTCGGCGAGCCGGTCCAGTACCACCCGGTACTCCTCCGTCTCGTCGCGGTCCTCCAGGAAGTTGGCGCTTCTGATGTGCTCCAGGTAGACGATGTCGGGCAGTTCGACGCCGCCGAAGCGCAGATAGGTGACCGGGATGGCCGGCGCCGAGGCGTTGGTGACGTCCAACGGCACGATCTGCACGACCACATGGGGGCGCTGGGTCATCTCGATGAGGTGTTCGAGCTGGGCGCGCATCACCTCACGGCTGCCCAGGACACGCAGCAGCACGGACTCGTCGACGACGGCCCACAGTTGAGGGGCGTCCGCCCGGTCCAGCAGCTCCCGTCTGCGCGTGCGCAGCTCCACCCGGCGCTGCACCTCGGCGGCGGGTGCCGTCGGCAGCCCGCGTTCCACCACGGCACGCGTGTACTCGGGGGTCTGCAACAGGCCCGGAACGTACTGGATCTCGAAGGTGCGGATGGTGGTGGCCGCCTCCTGGAGTCCGACCAGCCGGTCGAACCACTCGGGCATCAGCCGCTTGTCGTAGCGCTGCCACCACCCCGGCTCGCCCGCGCGCTTGAGCAGTCTGAGCAGGACCGAGATCTCGTACTCCTCGGTCCCGTACAGGCCGAGCAGCGCGCGGACGTCGTCCTCGGTCGGGGGCCGGCGGCCCTTTCCCGCCTCTATGCGCGACAGCTTCGCCGCGCTGAACCCGAGGGAGCGCGCCGCCTGTTCCTGGGAGAGCCCCGCGTCCTCGCGGGCGCCGGCGAGCTGCACGCCGACCAGCATCTTCAGCAGAGTGGGGGCGGGCTCCTCCCGGCTCAGATACGGTTCGAGGCGGGAGACGCGGGGTGACTCGACGGACATCCTGACTCCCAGTCGACCGGCAGAAGACAGCCAAAATTATCGCACTGCGCCGGACTCTGCCGCATGGAGAGACAGAAGTGGACAACCATCCTTCCGTTTCAACGGAGTTCGGCGCACCGGCGGCCGGGTTCAGAGCAGGTGGTCGAACTCCCCGTCCTTCGCGCCCGCCAGGAACGCGGCCACTTCCGCCGGGGTGTAGACGAGTGCCGGGCCGTCGGGGTCGCGGGAGTTGCGGACGGCTATCCGCCCGTCGCCCAGTGCGGCCACCTCGACGCAGTTGCCTTCGGCATTGCTGTGCCTGCTCTTGATCCAGGAGGCGCCCAGCGAGCTGGCCCGCACTCCGTTCGGCACTGATGGCACCAACGCACTCTCCTTGCTGACGTTCCACGCAGACGTTCCACCAGGTGCGCGCCCGGGCGGGCCGCCCGGGCGCGGCCTGCGGCCCGGGCCCCACGCGGCCCATGCGCCTCTCCGTCTTCGTGCAATTTCTCGTGCAATTGCACGAAGGCGCTGTCAGCGTGGATAATAGCCGTGGCGTCAACCTCGTTGCCAGAGGCCTGTACTGACGTCAGATCAGCCGCTCCCCGGGGAGCGTGATCGTCCGGGACGGAGCCTCGGCCCGCCCGCGCACCTGGCACTGTCCGACGCCTTCGGAGGGAGCGGAAATGGCCACACCACTCAGGAACCTGGAACGCGTGTCGTGGGACGAGATCAAGGACTCCAAGGGGTCGGCGGAAGCCATCCCCTTCCTGCTCAACACCGTCGCCTGGGGTGACGCGGCAACCGCCAGAGCGGCGCTCCAGGACCTGAGGGAACGAATCTGCCAGTTCGGATTCGTCGTGGAGCAGGCGACGGCCGCCACCGTCCCCTTCCTCTGGGAGCTCGCCGAACTCCCCCAGGTCACCTGCCGCGTGCAGATAATCCAGCTCCTGAGGGACATCGCGGAAGCCCGGCAGTGGGAGCGCACGGCCGCCGCCTATCCCAAGCTCCTCAACCGCCGGGAGAACTGGGTGGGCTGGGAGCGCGAGGCCCGCCAGGCCGTCCGCGCCCACCGCGGCACCCTCCAGCACCTGCTGGCCGAGCCGGACACCGAGATCGTCCGCGTCACCGCGGAACTCGCCACCACGCTGGCCGAGTAGGGCCCGGCGTCAGCCGGCCGGATCCGGGGCGTCCTGCGGCAGGGCGCCGACGCGGTCGTGTCCCTCGACGGCGACCGTCAGTCCGGGAGCGATCTCCGTGAACCCCGCGTCACGGACCAACGGCACGTCGGAGACGCTGAGTTCACTCCAGTGGGCCGGATCCGCGGTGCGCACCGAGAGGGCGAAACCCGCCCCGCGCCAGGCGGTCCGCTCCTTCTCCGACAGCTCCCACCAGGCCAGTTGGGCCCCATGGCCCGTCTGCGCCATCGTCTTGCCCGCCGACATGTCGAGTTCCGGGTTGAGCCACAGCACGGGCGCCGACGGATCGGCCGGCGCCGGCGGCTCCGGATCGTCGAGATCCGTACCCGACACCTGGAGCCGCGCCAGCTCCTTCGGCCAGCCGTCCAGCGGCACCGGCGGGAACACCCGTACCTCCGCGGACCGGCCGGTCACGGTGATGCCGGGCAGCGCCTCGGCCCGCCGCCACTCCGCTCCGCGCGCCCGCCGTACGACCTTGCGGATCCGGGCGTCCTGCCAGTCCCGCATCGCCTGCGCCCAGATGCCGTCCCCGAGCGAACGCTCGTCGCTCAGCATGGTCAGCACGGCCCGGGCGGCGGTCTCCAGCGCGTCGGTGCGCGCCGGGGGAGCGGCCTTCTCGATGCGCACGACCAGCGGCAGCACGAACTGCCGCGCCTCGTCGCGCACCGTGGACTCGTCACGGAACGGGCTGTCGTCGGCGGGGGTCGGGTCGTCGCGGCTCACGTCCCCAGTCTGCCAGGCGGAAGATCCGTTCCGGACGGACGGTCCGGTTCCCGAGCCGCCCGTTCCGCGGACCGTCCGCGCGCGCCGGTCACCCCGAGCACGCGGTGCGCTGCGCCTCCTGCCAGTCGCAGACCGGGCACAGCGTGATCCCCTTGTACGACTCCGGGTACTCGGTCGGTTCACGGCACAGCACGCACTCCGCGTACGGCCCGTCCTGCCCCGCCGCTTCGAGGGCGCCGCGGGACTCACCGGCCGGGCCGTCCGCGCCGCTCGCGCAGTAGTCGTCGCTCATGCGGCCAGCTTAGGACCGCGAGTTCTCCACCGGCGGCGTGGGCGGCCCCGGCGTCAGCCCACGGGGGCCTGCGGCACCAGGCGCCACCTCGCGCGGAGCCTCCGGCACCAGCCGTCACCTCGCGGGGCCTCCGGCACCCGGCGTCACCCCGCGGGGGCCTCCGGCTCCGCGCGCTTCTCCTCGGTCCCGGTCCGGTCCGCCTCGTTCCCGAAGCCATCGGCACCGCCGAACCCGTCCGGGTTCCCGGTCCCGTCCGGATCGCCGGCGTCCTTCGGTCCCTCGGGCTCCAGCGGAACCCGGGGCTCGCCCAGGATGCCGAAGGTGTCCGGGACCCCGAGCCCGTCCGTGTCGGCGAACGCCTCGGGGAGGCCGATCGCCCCCAGCGTTCTGGCGAGCCGGTCCTGCGCGGGGGGAGGCTCCACGGGTTCGACCCCGGGCCGTCGCTCCACCGGTGGCGGTGCGCCCGGCGGCTGTTCCGGCCGTGACGGCGCCACGGGCGGCTGCTGTCCGCTCTGGGCCCGTTCCAGGAAGCGCAGCAGTTCGACGGGGAAGGGCAGGACGAGGGTGGAGTTCTTCTCCGCGGCGACGGCCACCACGGTCTGCAGGAGGCGCAGTTGGAGGGCGGCCGGCTGTTCCGACATGACACCGGCGGCTTCCGCGAGCTTCTTGGAGGCCTGGAGTTCCGCGTCCGCGTTGATGATCCGGGCCCTGCGCTCGCGGTCCGCCTCGGCCTGCCGGGCCATGGACCGCTTCATCGTCTCGGGCAGCGACACGTCCTTGATCTCGACCCGGTCGATCTGCACGCCCCAGCCGATGGCCGGGCTGTCGATCATCAACTCCAGCCCCTGGTTGAGCTTTTCGCGGTTGGAGAGCAGGTCGTCCAGATCGCTCTTGCCGATGATCGACCGGAGCGAGGTCTGTGCCATCTGGGAGACCGCGAAGCGGTAGTCCTCGACCTGGATGATGGCGTTCGTCGCGTCCACCACCTTGAAGTAGACGACCGCGTCGACGCGGACCGTCACGTTGTCCCGGGTGATGCCCTCCTGGGCCGGGATGGGCAGGGTCACGATCTGCATGTTGACCTTGCGCAGCCGGTCCACGAACGGCACGACCATGGTGAAGCCGGGGGCGCGGACCTCGCCCGCCACCCGCCCGAGACGGAACACGACCCCGCGTTCGTACTGCTTGACGACGCGGGCGGCGGCGGCGACGTAGATCACCGAGGCGGAGCAGGCCGCCGTGATCGCCACGACGAGTTCCTGGACCATGACGACCCCCTTCCGAGCCGCCTGATGTGTCTGGCCATTCCACTCTACGTCGCGGGGGCGCGGTTGTTACCGGTCGGTGCGGAGGGGGTCCCGGTGCCGCGGGCGTCCCGCGGTACCGGGCGCACCGGACACGCCCTAGGCTCCGTGGTTCGCCACGAGCCCCTTCGCGTCGCGGGCGAGCGCGGTCAGCCGGGAGATCGCGCGGAAGTACTTCTTGCGGTAGCCGCCGTTCAGCATCTCCTCGCTGAACAGCCGGTCGAAGGGCATTCCGGAGGCGAGGACCGGCACCTCGCGGTCGTAGAGCCGGTCGGCCAGCACGACGAGCCGCAGCGCCGTCGACTGGTCCGGGACGGGCTGCACGTCGGTCAGGCAGACCGCCTTGAGCCCGTCGGTCAGGGCGCCGTACCGGCTGGGGTGCACGCGCGCGAGGTGATCGAGCAGGTGCGGGAAGTCGTCGAGGGACGCGCCGTCGGTGGCGTACGCGGCCTTGGTGACCTGCTCGTCGGAGAACGGGGCGGGCGCCTCGGGCAGTCCGCGGTGGCGGTAGTCCTCGCCGTCGATGCGCAGCGGGCGGAAGCGCGCGGACAGGCCCTGGATCTCCCGCAGGAAGTCGGCGGCCGCGAACCGGCCCTCGCCGAGCTTGCCCGGAAGTGTGTTCGAGGTGGCGGCGAGCGCCACGCCCGCGTCGACCAGCTTGCCGAGCAGGGTGGAGACGAGGACGGTGTCGCCCGGGTCGTCGAGCTCGAACTCGTCGATGCACAGGAGGCGGTGCCCGGAGAGGGTCTGCACGGTCTTCTGGAAACCGAGCGCGCCGACGAGGTTCGTCAGTTCCACGAAGGTGCCGAACGCCTTGAGCGAGGGCTCCGCCGGGGTCGCGTGCCACAGGGAGGCGAGGAGGTGGGTCTTGCCGACGCCGTAGCCGCCGTCCAGGTAGACGCCCCGGGGACCGGTCGGCGTCTTCGGGGCCCCCTTGCCGAAGCCGAACAGCCGCCGCTTGGGCGCGCCCACGGCGTGCGCTCCGCCGAGACCCGCGGCGAACGCCTCGAGGACGCCCACGGCCTCGGTCTGGCTGGGCTGGTTCGGGTCGGGGATGTACGTGGCGAAGCGGACCGAGTCGAAGCGCGGCGGCGGCACCATCTCGGCGACGAGCCGGTCGGCGGGGACGTGCGGCTCGCGGGCGCACAGGGACAGCGGGGCCGCTTCGGCTATCGGGTCGATCGCGGAGGCGGTGGAGGTGGACGACACGGTTCCCCACTCTATGCGCCGTGCCACACTGCACGACATGCGACGCCTGTTCCCTGTGACCTATGAAACAGCAGCACAGCCCTCCGGTGAGGCCCCCGGGGCGGGTGGGACGGAGCGGGAGTGGGAGCTCGGGGAACTGGCGGAGGCGTACGCCTACCCCGACGTCCGGCGGCCCTGGCTGCGGGCCAACATGGTGTCCACGCTCGACGGCGCCGCCCAGCACGACGGGCGCTCGCAGCCCATCTCGAACGCGACCGACATGAGGATCTTCGGTGTCCTCAGGGGACTCGCGGACGTCGTGGTCGCCGGCGCCGAGACGGTGCGGCAGGAGGGCTACCGGCCGGCCCGCGCGCGTGAGGCCTTCGCGGCACTGCGGGAAGCCGCCGGGCAGGGCCCCGCGCCCGCGATCGCGGTGGTCACGGCCAGCCTCGACCTGGACTTCTCGCTGCCGCTGTTCACCTCGCCCCTGGTGCCCACGCTGGTGCTGACCGGTGCCGCGGCGGCGCCGGAGCGGATCGCCGAGGCCGAGCGGGCCGGCGCGCGGGTGGTGATCGCCGGGGACGGAGCGGGGGTCGATCCCGCCCGTGCCGTACGGGCCCTGGGTGACCTCGGGCACACCAGGCTGCTCACCGAGGGCGGGCCGAGGCTGCTGGGTCAGTTCGTCGCGGCCGGTGTCCTGGACGAGATGTGTCTGACGCTGTCCCCGATGCTCGTCGCGGGCGACGCCCAGCGGATCGCGGGAGGGCCCTCGGTGCCGGTGCCCCGGCACTTCGAGCTGGCGTCCCTGCTGGAGGAGGACGGGTTCCTGTACGGCCGGTACCGCCGATCCGACCGACAGTCGGAATAAGAGATTCCGTTTCTCTTCGGACGGGCACACTAATTCGCGCAGTACCCGTGCTGTCACGGGGCAGGATGGTTTCCGCAGGGGGCCGGGACGGCCCACGGACGAGAAGGGCGCCTGTCGTGTTCACGAGCGTATTGATGATCGAGAAGGCCCTGACGTCCGCCGACGTGGAGTTCGTCACCACCTTGCACGGTGACGAGTCGGTCGCCTTCCACGTACTGCTCCAGCCCCGGGGCGACCAGGCGGACCGGTTGCTGCGGGCCATCGACGACGTCGCGATGGGCGAGATCGACGAGGCGACCCACGAGGGCGACACACCGGAGGGCGAGGCGGCCGCCGGCCAGGGCGAGCGGGCGCTGGAGGTGTCGCTGCTGGCGCTGCGCGGCTCCGGCAGCACGGCCGAGGGCCGGCTCATCGAGGACCACCCCCTCGACGCGCTGAAGACCCTGGTCGACCAGGTGGAGGCCGACGAGGTCATCGTGCTGACCGACCCCCACTACGTGGAGGAGTTCTTCCACCGCGACTGGGCCTCCCGGGCGCGCCACAAGGTGGGTGTGCCGGTCCTGAAGCTGTTCTCGCACAGCAAGGCCTGACCGGGGCCCCGAGGGGCGCCCGGGGTGCGGTCGCCGGTGTCCCTCGTGAGGCGGCGCCGGTCGCACCCCATAGGCTGGGGCCGCGTTCCCTTCGGGAGAGCGCACCCACCTTCGTACCGGATCTTGGGGAGAAACACGCATGGCACCCGGCCTTCCTACCGCGATGGACCGACCGCACTTCATCGGCATCGGCGGCGCCGGGATGTCGGGCATCGCGAAGATCCTCGCCCAGCGCGGAGCCGTCGTGGCGGGCAGCGACGCCAAGGAGTCCGCCACCGCCGAGGCGCTGCGCGCGCTGGGCGCCACGGTCCACATCGGGCACGCGGCCGACCACCTCGCCGCGGACGCCACCTGTGTCGTGGTCTCCTCCGCGATCCGCGCGGACAACCCCGAGCTGGCCCGCGCGGCCGAGCTGGGCATCCCCGTCGTCCACCGCTCGGACGCCCTCGCCCGTCTGATGGACGGACTGCGCCCGATCGCGGTCGCCGGCACCCACGGCAAGACGACCACCACCTCGATGCTGGCCGTGTCCCTGTCCTCGCTCGGCCTCGCCCCCTCGTACGCCATCGGCGGCGACCTCGACGCCCCCGGCTCGAACGCCCTGCACGGCGACGGTGACATCTTCGTCGCCGAGGCCGACGAATCGGACCGCAGCTTCCACAAGTACGCGCCCGAGGTCGCGATCATCCTCAACGTCGAGCTCGACCACCACGCCAACTACTCGTCCATGGACGAGATCTACGAGTCCTTCGAGACGTTCGTGGACCGCGTCACCGAGGGCGGCACGCTGGTGATCTCGGCGGACCACGAGGGCGCCCGCGAACTGACCCGCCGCGTCACGGGCCGTGACGTGCGCGTGGTGACGTACGGCGACGCCGGCGACGCGGACGTCCGGGTGCTGTCCGTGGTCCCGCACGGTCTCACGAGCGAGGTGACGGTCCTGCTGGACGGCGCCGAGCTGACCTTCACGGTCTCCGTCCCCGGCCGCCACTACGCCCACAACGCGGTGGCCGCGCTGGCCGCGGGCGTCGCCCTCGGCATCCCGGCCGCCGAGCTGGCCCCCGCGCTCGCCTCGTACACCGGAGTCAAGCGCCGCCTCCAGCTCAAGGGCGAGGCGGCCGGCGTCCAGGTCGTCGACTCCTACGCGCACCACCCGACCGAGATGACCGCCGACCTGGAGGCCATGCGGGCCGGGGCCTCGGGCCGCATCCTCGTCGTCTTCCAGCCGCACCTGTTCTCCCGCACCCAGGAACTGGGCAAGGAGATGGGCGAGGCCCTGTCGCTGGCCGATTCCTCGGTCGTCCTGGACATCTACCCGGCCCGCGAGGACCCGATCCCCGGTGTCACCAGCGAGCTGATCATCCAGGCCGCCCGCACCGCGGGCGCGGAGGTGACACCGGTCCACGACAAGGCCCAGGTCCCGTCCGTCGTCGCGGGAATGTCCAAGCCCGGTGATCTCGTTCTCACCATGGGCGCGGGCGACGTGACGGATCTCGGACCGGAGATCCTCGCCCGCCTGGCCGAGTGACCGTGGCCCCCAGCGGGCCTCCTTGAGCGTGAGGGGTTGAGCTTCATGTCGTACGACATCGAAAAGCCGGACGAGCAGTGGCGCGCGGAGCTGACCCCGGCCGAGTACAAGGTGCTGCGCAAGGCGGGCACCGAGCCCGCCTTCACCGGCGAGTACACCGACACCAAGGCGAAGGGCGTCTACTCCTGTCGCGCCTGCGGCGCCGAACTCTTCACCTCCACGGAGAAGTTCGAGTCGCACTGCGGCTGGCCGTCCTTCTACGACCCGAAGAACTCGGACGCCGTCGAGCTGATCCAGGACCGTTCGCTCGGCATGGTGCGGACGGAGGTGCGCTGCTCCCGCTGCGGTTCGCACCTCGGCCACGTCTTCGAGGGCGAGGGCTATCCGACACCGACGGACCAGAGGTACTGCATCAACAGCATCTCGCTGCGGCTGACGCCGGACGAGGGCTGAGCGAGGCCGGCTGACGCCCGACGAGGGCTGAGCCGGCCCGGCCGACGCCGGACGGAGGCCGATCGCGGTCGCCGGGCTGTTCCGCCCGGCCCGGGTCGGCCTCCTCTCACAGCACCTTGCGATGCACGAGGGCCGAAAGGATCAGCGTGCCCGGGAGCAGCGGGATCCAGATCGTCAGGGCGCGGTAGGTGATGACGGTGGCCGTCGACAGGCCCATCGGGGCGCCCAGCGCGGCCAGGGTGAGGACCAGGGCCGCGTCCACCGGGCCGATTCCGCCCGGTGCGGGCACGGCGCCGGCGACGGTACTGGCCACCAGCAGCGCGAACACCACCTGAGCCCAGGACAGCGGCAGCCCGAGCGAGAAGCCGACCGCCGCGACCGTGCTCCCCTGGAGCACCGGGGCGAGCGCCGAACCGCCCCAGAGGGCGAGGACGCGGCTGGGCCGGGTGTGCAGGATCCGTACGTCGGTGAGCGCGGTGCGCAGGAAGCCGAGGGCCGGGCGGCGCAGCGGGCGGACCAGGGTCAGCAGCAGGCAGACGGCGGTGAGGCCGAGTGCCACGGCGCCCGCGGCCGGCAGCAGCGTCCGGCGGTCCGGGGCGAGCCCGCCGAGCTCGCGGACGTCCTCGAGGGCCACCAGGAAGAAGATCAGCACCGGAATCCTCGCCACCGGCCTGACCAGCGCGTACAGGGCGAGCGACGCGGTGGCGCGAGCCAGCGGGATGCCCCGGCCCTGGAGGAAGCGCAGCGTGACCGCGTGCGCGCCGATGCTCGACGGCAGGACGAGGTTGGCGGCGCCGGCGGCGAGCTGCGAGGCCAGCAGCAGGCCGGGCGGCAGCCGCTCCGGCAGGGCGCCCTGCCGGATGCAGGCGGCGACCACCCAGCCCATCAGGGTGAACACGACCCCCATGAGCAGCCACCGGGGATCGGCGTCGGCCAGCCGTGCGGCGCCGTCACGCCAGGTGCTCCGGTCCAGCGCCGCCCAGATCCCGATGATCAGCAGGGGGAGCAGCGCGAGCACCAGGCGGGCGGGACGGCCGAGGAACGCGAGGCGGGTCGCGGAGCCCGGACGGGTGACGCACAGCGCGTCGCCGGGTGCCGGTGCCGGTGCCGGTGCCGGTGCCGGTGCGGCTGTGGCCGTGGCCGTGACCTCGGCCGTGGTCGAGGGGAGGCTGTCGAGCGGAGGCAGGGACACGGCGCACGTCGTCCTTCCGCGTCACGCCCGGGTACGGACGGACGGATCCGAGGCGATGCAACGGGTACGCGGGAGACGTTCCCGTCCGGTGTGACGCCACGGTGTCCGGGAGTGGAAGCGGGACCACCGTGTGAGCGACACGGCCGAAGACGACGACCGTGGTGACGAACGTACGGCCCGCGGGGCGAGGGCGCGACCGCAGAACGCGGCCCCGGAGGGCCCGGCCCGGGGGCGGCGACGGCCTCGGGGGGCGCGGCACGAGGGGACGTGATCAGCTCGTCCTGCGCGCGGGCTTCGTCGTGCGCGGCCGGGGTTCGGCGAGTCGTCGTCCGTGACGCGCGGGTCCGTCCGATCCTGGGCTGACGTGCGGTCCTGGACTCCCCGGCCGAGGACCGCGCGCCCCTCGCCGTTCCCGTGCCGCCCCGGAACCTGTGGAGAACCATGGACGCCGACAGCAGTCACCCCGAGGAGCCCCCGGGCACGACGGGTGCGGGCGGAGGCGCCGCCCGCACCGGTGGCCCCGACGGCACCGCCGGAGGCCCGGACGCTCCCGCACGCGCGCGTGCCGCCGCACTCCTGCGCCGCCCGAAGCTGTGGCTGGTGCCCACCGTGCTCACGGGCCTGCTCGCGCTGCTGCTGTCGCTGCTCTACATGGGCGGCATCGTCAACCCGAACGGGCACCTGCGCGACCTGCCGATCGGCCTGGTCAACGAGGACACCGGCAAGCCCCCTCCGGGACAGCGGCAGAACGTGGGAACCCAGGTGACCGCGGCCATCGCGGCGAGCGACACCGCCGGCGCGGCGGGCTGGCGCAGACTCACCCGGGCGCAGGCGGAGGACGAACTCTCCTCCGGCAAGATCTACGGAGCCCTCGTCGTCCCCCGGAACTTCACCGACTCCCTGACCGCGCTGACCACGGCGAACGCCACCGTCCGGCCCACCATGACGGTGCTGACCAACCCGGGCATGGGCAGCCTCGGTTCGTCCCTCGCCTCCCGGATCACCACGGCCGCGGCCCAGCAGACCTCCGCGACCATCGGGAAGCAGCTGACGGCGTCCCCCGTGACCGCGAAGGCGGACCCCACGACGCGGCTGCTGCTCGCCGACCCCGTCCAGGTCGTCACCCGGATCGGACACCCCATCGGCGCGCACAGCGGACTCGGGCTGAGCGCGTTCTACTACACCCTCCTCCTGGTGCTGGCCGGATTCCTCGGCGGCAACCTCATCGGCACCGGCGTCGACACGGCCCTCGGCTACGCCGACACCGAGATCGGCCCCTGGCACACCCGCCGCCCCACCGTGCCGATCAGCCGCACCCAGACCCTGCTCCTGAAGATGGTCATGACGGCCGGGATCACCGTGCTCACGGTGTCGCTCGTCATGCTGGCCACCGTCGCGATCCTCGGCATGGACGCCACCCACCTGCCCTTGCTGTGGCTCTACTCCTACTGCGCGAGCCTGGCCGTCGGACTGGGCGTCCAGGCGATCAACGCGGCGTTCGGCGGGATCGGCCAGCTCGTGTCGATGTTCGTGTTCATCGTGCTGGGCCTGCCCTCCTCGGGCGCCACGGTCCCGCTCCAGGCGGTCCCCGGCTTCTACCGGTTCCTGTCCGTCTTCGAGCCCATGCGCCAGCTCAGCGACGGGGTGCGCGCCATCCTGTTCTTCGACGCGCGGGCCGACGCCGGGCTCGGGCGCGCCTGGCTCATGATCGCCGTCGGGAGCGTGCTCGCCCTCGTCTTCGGCTTCGCGATGACCCGCTACTACGACCGCAAGGGCCTGGACCGGCTGACCCCCCAGCCGCCCGCCCGCCCGCTCTCCCGCCCCGCCGAATCCACCTGACGGCGCCCGCGGTCCGGCGCACCGGCCCTTCGGGGGCCAGGCCCGGCCGCGGTGCCGACGGGTCCCCGGGCCACCCGCCCCTCAGGTCATGTGCCGCAGGAGCGCGGTGACCGCCGGAGGCGTGTCGCCACGGGGGTGGACCATCATGATCTTCCAGTGCGGCGCGTGCCGGGCGAACGCGTGGGTGCTCAGGCCCGGGAACCGTCCCGCGATCGAGGCGGGCAGGACGCAGACGCCCAGGTCGTCGCGGACCAGCTCGGCCGCGGCCGCGAAGTCGTCGACCTCGAAGGCCGGCTCCCGTTCCACACCGGCGGCGCGGAACGCCCGGTCCACGCAGACGCGGATCGCCCAGCCCGGTGTGAAGTCCACCAGCGGCAGCCGGGCCGCCCCGGCGAGGGTGACCGTGCCGTCCGGGCCGGTTCCGGCGAGCACGCGCGGCGGGGCGGACACCAGCACCATCTCCTCGTACGACAGCAGGCGGGTCACCAGTCCGCGCTGCCGCTGCCGGTCCAGCGCCACCACGGCCAGGTCGACGCTGCCCTCGCGCAGCCCGTGCCGGATGTCGGGGAGGGACGCCTGACGCAGGCGCACCAGCACGCCCGGATGCTCGGCCCGCAGCGCGGCCAGCGGCCGGTGCAGATCGGCCCAGACACCCTGGGCCGTACCGATGGTGAGCCGGCCCCGGAGCTGTCCCCTGACCAGGTCGACGGTCGCCCGCGCCTGTTCCGCCGCCCGCAGCGCGGCGCGCGCCGCGGGGACGAAGACCTCGCCCGCCGGGGTCAGGGACACCCGGTGCGACGTGCGGTCGAACAGCGGGGTGCCCAGCTCGCGTTCCAGCGCGAGGACGGCGCTCGACACGGCGGACTGCACCACGCGCAGGCGCTGGGCCGCCGCCGTGAAACCGCCCTCCTCGGCCACCGCGACCACGACCTCCATCTGCCGCAGATCCATCTCCACTCCCGAGGCAGCCACCCGTCCCGGGCCGGGACCCCCGCCCAGGAACGGGATCCCGCCCTGTACCGATTGTCCCAGGACGTGATCGGCGGCGGGCGTCACGTCGCGCGGAGGCCGTTGCGCATCTCGCGCGGGCTCACCCCGAAACGCTGCCGGAAGGCGGTGCTCAGCGTGCTCGCCGACGAGAACCCCGAGGCGTAGGCGAGATCGGTGATCGTCAGGTGTTCGCAGTCGCCGCACCGGAGCCGTTCGCGGACCAGCCGCAGCCGCTCCTCGCGGATCAGGTCGCGGGGGGTGGTGCCCGCGTGCTGGAGGGCGAGCTGGATCTGGCGCAGCGACCAGCCGAGGGAGCGGGCCATGGACGTACCGGTGAGGCCCGGGTCGGCGGCGTTCTCGCGGACGTGGCGGCGCACCACCGTCTCCACGTCGGACAGATGGCGGGCGCCCTCGGGGCGGTCGTCACCGGTGGTGAGCATGCACAGCAGCTCCACCACCCGGTCGGACACGGCGTTGAACTGGGCGTCGGTGAGGTCGTCGCGCTCCGCGTACAGTCCGTCGAGCATCGAGCGGACGACACGGCCGAGGCCCTTGCTCAGGTCGAGACCGGTGGCCAGCGGCGACTTGCGGTTCAGCGGGCCGTCGAGCTCCCGGGCCGGGATCGTGAGGACGAACGCCTGGGTGGAGGCGCCCTGCAGGCACTGGAAGGGCGACCCGAACGAGACGAGCGTGCCCGTCCCCGGCGTCAGCCGTGCCTCGTGACCGTCCTGGCGCAGGACGATCTCCCCGGTCAGCGGCAGCAGTAACCGGTAGTCCCCGTCGGGGTCCTCGCGGATCTGCCGCGCGGTCCTGCTGTACTCGATCTCGTCCGACCGGAACCTGACGAGCTGATACGCCTCGGAGCGCTGACGGACGGTCTCGCCGCGGAAGTCGTCGGTGCGGCCGTACCGGTAGCCCATCCTGGGCTGGTACGACCCGATGTGCTCGCTCCAGAAGTCGGCCCGCTCCGACGGTTCCACCGCGCCCGTCGACCGGGCTTCCACCAGGTAGTTCCCCGTGGGCATGGCCACCATCGACTCCCGTACGGGTGAGGGTAGTTACGCGGTGTCAGCCTAATGCACACAGCCGGTGCGCATGGCGACAACTTCCTTGCGCGTCACGGAAAGCGCCCCGTGCGGTGCGCGGCTACCGTCGTCCGCCCCGCAACTCGCGTACCTTCCCTCACTTTTCCTGCTTCTGACCCGGTAATGCGCTCCCGCACACAAGGACTTGAGGACCATGACCGAACGGATACCGGAGGCGGCGTCCTGGTGCCTGACCGCGGGCCTGCTCGCCGTCACCGTGCTGCTGCTGCGCCAGCGCGGGATCGGCACGCGGCAGCGCCGCCGGGCCGAGGATCTCACCGAGGACCTGCGGGCCCGCGACCAGGAGCTGCGCCATCTGACCGAGGTCCGCCTGCCGGCCCTGGAGGACGTCCCGCACCGGTCCGCCGTCCCGAGCGCCCCGGCCGCCCCGCTGCTCGACGTCCGACTGGCCGGCACGGACTTCGCGAAGCACCTCGACGGCGTCCTCGAACGCTTCTCGGAAGCGGTGGGACACGCGCAGGCGCGCGCCGACCGGTCCGCGAAGTCCGCGCTCAAGGCGTCGATGCGCTCGATCCAGGCCCTCGCCAACGAGCAGCAGGTGTCCATCGCCGAGATGCAGGACCGGCACGACGACCCCGACGTGCTGCGCGACCTTCTGGAGATCGACCACACCAACGCCCAGTTCGGGCGGCGTGCCCAGGCGATCGCCGTCCTGTGCGGCTCCTGGCCCGGACGCCAGCGCAGCACCTCCGCGCTGGTCGAGGTGGTGCGGGGCGCGACCTCCCGCGTCCGTGACTACCGGCGCGTCCGTGTCAACGGACAGGTCGACCTCGCCGTCGAGAGCCGTGCCGTCGAACCGGTGGTCCTCGCCGTCGCCGAACTGCTCGACAACGCGGCACGCCACTCGCAGCCCGACACCACCGTCGAGGTGACCGTCCGGCCGGCGCACAACGGTGCCTGCGTGGTCGTCGACGACGCAGGCGTCGGCATGGACGCCGGGACGGTCGAGCGGGCCGCCGGGCTGCTGACCGGCCGCGACCTGGTGGACGTGACCCGGCTCGACGACCCCCCGCAGTTCGGCTTCGCCGTCATCGGCGTCCTCGCCGCACGGTACGGATTCAGTGTCTCGGTCGACACCCGGTCCCCGTACGGCGGTGTCCGGGCGGTGGTGTTCCTGCCCGCGAAGCTGCTCACGCATCCGGTCCCGGCCGGGGGGCCCGGTGGCGCGCGGACGGCGTCCGCGCCGCCGGTGGCGCCCACCCGGCGGGCGGCGGAGCCCGTCGGGACGACCACGGCCGGCGGCCTGCCGAAGCGCCGCCGCCGCGTCCCCCAGCAACCGGACGCCGACGCCACCGGCCAGCAGCCCGCATCCGCCGCGCCCACTGCTTCCGCCCTGCCCGTCGCGTCCACTGCATCCGCCGTGCCCGGCGAGCCCGCCGCGTCCGCCGTACCCGGCGCGCCCACTGCTTCCGCTGTGCCCAACGCGTCTGCCGCATCCACCGCATCCACCGCATCCGCCGTGCCCGCCGCATCCGCCGAGCCCGCCGCGTCCGCCCTGCCCACCGCGTCCGCCCTGCCCACCGCGTCCGCCCTGCCCGGCGACGACGTCGGCCTGCGGTCGGCCGAGGAGAACGCCCGGCGCATGGGCGCGTTCGCCCGCGGCACCCGTTTCGGCCGAGCGGAGGAGGACGGCGGCGGGACCCCGGCCGCTCCTCGGCCCCCGGCCGCCCCTCGCCCGCCGGACGTCCTCGAAGCGTCTGCCGCCCTCCCGCCCGCCGACGGAGCCGTCGCGTCGCCGGACGTCTCCCCGCCGACGGAGACGGGCGCCCCCGTGCCGCCGTACGGAACACCCCGCCCGATCGAAGGGAGCACACAGGGATGACCGCGCCCATGACCAACGAGCTGGGGTGGATGCTCGACGAGGTCCTGAAGGTGCCGGAAGCCCGGCACGCCATCCTGCTGTCCGCCGACGGCATGCTCCGCGCCCACTCCGCGGACATCGGCCGGGACGACGCCGAGCGGCTGGCGGCGGGCCTGTCCGGTGTGCAGTCGATCAGCCGCAGCACCGCCGAGTTCTGCGGCCGGCCGGACACGCCCTGGCGGCAGACCCTGATCGAGTTCGCGCACGGGTACGTCTTCCTCGTCGCCGCGGGCGAGGGCACCCACCTCGCGGTGTCCACGACCGAGGACGTCGACATGGAAGCCGTCACCTACCGCATGCACAAGATGGTCGACCGGCTCGGCAAGGAGCTGACCAGCCCCGCCCGGCGGGACACCGGCAGCCCGGCGTGAGACCGCCCGGACGTCGTCCCGGGGAACGGCTGGTGCGGTCCTACGTCGTCACCGACGGCCGCTCGCAGCCCTCGCGCAACACCCTCGACCTCGTCACCCTGCTGATCGCCGCCGCAGGCCCGCCGCTCACCGGACTGAGCCCCGAGAAGCGGCGGCTGACGGAGCTGTGCCGGCCCGGCGCCCTGTCGCTGGCCGAGGTGGCCGGTCATCTGGAACTGCCTGTGAGCGTCACCAAAGTGCTGGTCGCCGACCTGATGGACAGCGGGCACCTCGTCACCCGCGCTCCGATCCCCGCCGCCGGACCGTCGTCCGACACCCGCATCCTCAAGGAGGTGCTCGATGGACTGCGCTCCCGCCTCTGAGACCGCGTATCTGCCCGAGGGCGTGCAGACCGCGGTGAAGGTGCTGGTCGTGGGCCACTTCGCGGTCGGCAAGACCACGTTCGTCGGCGCGCTGTCCGAGATACGCCCGCTGCGCACGGAGGAGGTCATGACGCAAGCGGGTTCGTCCGTCGACGACCCGACCGGCACGCCCGGCAAGAACACCACCACGGTCGCCCTCGACTTCGGCCGCGTCACCCTCAACGACACCCTGGTCCTCTACCTGTTCGGCGCCCCGGGACAGCGGCGCTTCACCGCACTCTGGCAGGACCTGACACGAGGTGCGCTCGGCGCGCTCGTCCTCGCCGACACCCGGCGCCTGGACCAGTCCTTCGAGGTCATCGGCCTGCTGGAGGAGTCGGGCCTCCCGTACGCGGTCGCCCTGAACGACTTCGACGGCGTGCCCGAGCACGGGATCGACGAGGTGCGTGAGGCGCTCGATCTGCTGCCCTCCACCCCGCTGCTGCGCTGCGACGCCCGCGACCGCGCCTCCGCCGCCGAGACCCTGATCGCCCTCGTCGCCCATCTGCTGACCCGCACCGGCGAACTGGAGACCGCGTGAACGCCGTACCGCCACCCGGCTGCCCGGCCCATCAGCCGCTGTACGGGCCGGAGTTCGCGGCCGATCCCACGGCGGTCTACCGGCTGCTGCGGGAGTCCGGACCGGCCGCGCTCGTCGAACTCGCCCCCGGCGTCCGGGCCACCCTCGTCACCGGCTACGACGCCGCGCTGCACGTCCTGCGCAGCCCGGAGACCTTCTCCAAGGACCCCCGGCGCTGGAGGGATCTCGCCGACGGCACCGTCCCGGCGGACAGCCCGGTCCTTCCGATGATGGCGTACCGGCCCAGCGCCCTGTTCACCGACGGCGAGGAGCACGGCCGGCTGCGGGGCGCCATCACCGACACCCTCGCCCGCGTCGAGGCCGGCGCGCTGCGCGGCTGTGCCGAACGCGGCGCCGACACCCTCATCGACCGGTTCGCGCCGCTCGGCACCGCGGATCTGCTCGGCGAATACGCCCAGGTCCTGCCGTTGCTCGTGTTCAACCACCTCTTCGGCTGCCCCGCCGGGCACGGCGTCCGGCTGGTCGAGGGCATGTCCGGGATGTTCGACGGGGTGGACGCCGAGAGCGCACACGAACTGCTCATCGCCACCCTGGTCGACCTGGTCGAGCTGAAGCGGCGCCGGCCGGCCCCCGACGTGACGTCCTGGCTCATGGAGCACCCGGCCGCGCTGACCGACGAGGAGCTGATCCACACGCTCGCCGTGCTGATGGGCGCCGGCACCGAACCCCAGCAGAACCTGATCGCGAACGGTCTGCGTCTGCTGCTGTCGGACGACCGCTTCGCGGGCGATCTGTCCGGCGGCACCCTGCCGGTGCAGGACGCCCTCGACGAGGTGCTGTGGACCGACCCGCCGATCGCGAACTACGCCGTGCACTACCCGCGTCACGACGTCGTGTACGAGGGCACGCCGCTGCGCGCGGGCGAGCCGCTGGTGGTGAGCCTCGCCGCCGCGAACACGGACCCGGCACTGACGTCTCGTCGACGTACGGGCAACCGGGCCCACTTGGCGTGGAGCGCCGGACCGCACAGCTGTCCCGCCCAGGGTCCGGCGCGGCTCATCGCGTCCGTCGCGGTCGAGAAGCTCCTGGACCGGATTCCCGACGTTGAACTGGCGGTTCCCGTGGAGGAGTTGCGGTGGCGGCCCGGACCGTTCCACCGCGCGCTCGCCGCCCTGCCGGTGAGCTTCCCGCCCGTGCCGGCGGCCGGGCGGACCGACCGCCGGGAGCGGAGTTCGTCCGGGCCTCCGCCGCCTCCCGCGTTCGGGCCCCGGACTCCCGGAGCCGACCACCCGCGGACCACGTGGGCGCGGACGGCGGCCTGGTGGCGCGGGGAGTGACCCGGCCCCGGGGGACCGGACACCGCGGACGCCCCGGGCGCCGGACTCCGGGGGCCGGACCCCGAAGGCGGCTCAGGAGGCGCCGGACTCCAGGGGCCGGATCCCGAAGCCGGCTCAGGAGATGCGGACCGGCAGGGAGCGGTGGCCGTTGGAGATGAACGAGTCGACCGGCCGCAGCTCCTCGTCCGGGGCGGCGAGCCGCAGGCCGGGGAATCGGCCGAACAGGGCCGGAAGGGCGACCCTGGCCTCCAGACGGCCCAGCGGGGCCCCCAGGCAGCGGTGCACGCCGTGGCCGAAGGCGAGGTGCTCCTTGTCGGCGCGGGTGACGTCGAACCGGTCCGCGTCCTTGCCGTGGCGCTCGGGATCACGCCCCGCGGCGGCGTAGGCCGCGAGGATCGCCTCGCCCTCGGCGATCACGATCCCGTCGGGGCCGCCGAGTTCGGACAGGACAATGTCCTCGACGGCGTACCGCAGCGGCAGACTGGCGACCGGCGCGTCCGCCCGCAGTGTCTCCTCGATCACGTCGTCCCAGTCGGCGCGGCCCGCCCGGACGTGATCGAGCTGGTCGGGACGGGTGAGCAGGGCGTGCACGGCGTTGTCGATGAGGTTGACCGTCGTCTCGTGGCCGGCGCTGATCATGAGGATCAGGGTGTCCAGCAGTTCCTGTTCGCTGAGCGCGGTGCCCTGCTCGTCGTCGCGGGCCGCGATGAGCCCGGAGGTGAGGTCGTCGCCGGGCGACTCCCTTTTGGCGGCGACGAGTTCGGCCAGGATGACCAGCAACCGGCCGTAGGCGGCCGTCATCTCACCCGGATCGGCGGAGGTGTCGAACATGCGGTCCACCAGCTTGCGCAGCTCGGGACCCCGCTCCTCGGGCAGCCCGAACAGTTCGCTGATCACCTGGATCGGCAGCGGATAGCAGAACTCCTCACGCAGATCGACGACCTCGGAGCCGCGCCCGGCCTCGGCCACGCGGTCCAGGAGCTGTCGGGTGATCTCCTCGATGCGCGGCTGGAGCGCGGCCGTCCTCCTGGCCGTGAACGCCTTGGAGACCAGCGTGCGCAGGCGGCGGTGTTCACCGCCGTACGCCGTGAACATGTTCTCCACGGCCACCCAGGCGAACAGCGGCCACTCGGGCGTGATCACACCGTTGGCCAGCAGCGGCCAGTGCCGCTTCGCGTCCTTGGACACCCTGGGATCGGTGAGCAGCCGCTTCAGCAGCTCGGGACCGCTCACCGCCCAGGCCTCGACACCCCCGGGAAGTTCCACCCGGGCCACCGGTCCTCTCTCGCGGATCCGGGCGGCCTCCCCGTGAATGTCGCGTCCCGTCGCGTCGATCACCAAAGGACGTGGACTTCCCATCAGGAACCTCCCGGCAGTCGAACCCCGTTTCGCCTACGCAGCGTCACGCTACGCGGCGAAGCGGCTCCGCCGGGCTACGCCCCGTGCCACTGCGTACGGTGCCAACTTCCCTGCGCGTGCAGGCAATTACGATCTCCTGGTGCGTGCGGGGCAAGCCAGCGAGGGTCCGGATCCCGCCGTGGGGGCCGCCTCAGGCGTGCCCGCGGCGCAGCAGCCGTCTGCGCGGCTCCTGGTCGGGGAGCCAGCCGAAGGTGAGGCAGCTTCCGAGGACTCCGAGGAACAGGCCGACGAGGAAGCCGCCGAGGTTGGAGGTGACCCAGGTGCCGAGCGACAGCAGGATGCCCAGCAGGGAGTAGAAGAGGCGCTGGGCCGGGTTGAAGAGGATCAGCAGGCCGCACAGCAGCATCACGGCGGGCAGCAGGTAGCCCGCCAGGCCCTGCATCCCGATGTGCAGGACGACCTTCAGCGACGCCTTCTCGGTGAGCAGGATCTCCGCGCCCGCCAGGGTGAGCAGCAGCCCGCCCCAGAAGGGGCGCTCCGCCCGCCACCGGCGGAAGGTGCCCCTGAGGTCCAGGGTGTCGTCCGTACGCGCTCCGGCCTTCATCAGCATCCTTGGTCGCTGAAGCGGAGCTTGAGGCCCGGCAGCTTGAACACCCCGGCGGTCGTGGCGTAGTTGGTCTGCCGCAGGTTGGCGATGCGCACGGTGTCGGCCTGCTGGCTGAACACGCCCTTGGGGCCCTGGACCCCGGCCTTGGTGAGCGTGCTGGCGTCGTTGCCGATCTCGATGTTGTTGAAGGAGGCGTTGCCGGACAGCTCCGTGGAGTCGGTGGTCAGGTCGGTCGCCTGGACCTTGTCCGACCCGCTGCCGGCCGTGATGAGCAGGTTGGTGCCCCCGAGGTCGACGCTCTGGCACAGGTGGTCGAGGGTCGCGTTCTTGATCGCCGAGGTGACGATGAGGACCTGGCCGCCCGTGTCGCCGGCGTTCGGACTGTCCTCCGCCATGTTGTCGAGGCCGCCGAACTGCTCGAAGCCGGTGCCGTTCAGCTCGGTCGCGGTGACCGTGAACGGCATGCCGGAGATGGCGAACTGGACACCGAGGGCCCCCTGCGCCGTGGCGATCATCAGCCCCGCGGCGACGGCGGTGGCGGGTATCGCCATCACGGCGGCCCGGCGCAGCCGGACCCGCCCGCGTCGGTCCTGTCCGGCGGCTGAACCGCTTTCCGGGTTCTCGGGCGTGGAACCGTTGGACGCCGTGGCGTCCGGGGACGAAGCCATGTCTGCTCCCTGGGCACGTTCGATGCGGGTGTCGATGCGGGTGGGGCTCCAGTGGCGCGTTGTCCTGGCGCGGACAGCAGCTGCCGCGTACGCCTCCTCGCGCCTCCCGGCGGATGCAAGGGCTTTCTCGTTACGCGGCAGTAGCCGTCGAGGAAGTTACCGGGGGTTACAGTCATGGGTCAAGGCGCGTGTGGGAAAACCGTGCCCGTTGTGCCTCCGGTGTGAACACCTCTCGGCCAAAGGGCTGTCCCGACCTCCAACTTCCGTGCTGCGCCTTGACGTTGACCCTTCATCAGGTCTACAACTCTCCCTGTTTCCCGGATCCGTGGCGCCGGATCCGCAGGCCGACGCGCCCGTCACCTCCCGGACCCCGCTCTCCGCGGGGCGGTCATGGCGTGTTCCGGAGCGACCCTGACGCGTACGCCGAAAAAGGCGCGCGCCCTCAGCCGCTCCCCGTTCCTGGCACCGACGCGGTCACCTTCCCCCCGAGGGCCGTACCGGTCGCCCGGCTGTCGCCGTCGGCCCGTGGCGCACGGAGAAGGCGTCACGGACCGGCGGCGGTCACTCCTCGCACCACTCCCGCGGGCGGGCCCGGAGTTCCGGCCCGCCGTCGCGCGCGGCCCGAATCACCCGCACACCCGCGCCGGCTTCTCGACCCGCACCCCGCGTCCCGGCGCGGTCCGGCACCCCACACCCCCATCGGAGAAGAGGCACCCCCATGCGTACTCGATCCCTGCTCGCCCTCGCCGGCGCCGTCGCCGCCCTCTCGGCGTCCGCGGTCGCCCCCGCCTCCGCCGACGACATCGCGGTGCTCACGACCGGCAGCGCCGGCGGGACCCCCGTCGCCGTCGGCGACGTCCTCACCGCCTCGCTGGCGAGCGGCACCAACGCCACGCTCTACTCCAGCAGCACCGGTACGAGCGGCGTCTCCTGTTCCGCGTCCACCTTCACCGCGACCGCCGCCGACAACCCGGCGTCCCCGGGCACGGCCACCGAGTCCCTGACCGGTCACACCTTCGACGCCGGTTCGTGCAGCAGCAACGTCGTCGGCGTCCTCGGCGTCACCGGCATCACCGTCGACAACCTGCCCTACAGCACCGCGGTGGGTTCCGACGGAAGCGTCACGGTCACCCCGGCCGCCGGCTCCACCATCCAGACCACGGTCAAGCTGCGCTCGCTGCTGGGCACGCTGACCTGCGTCTACCGGGCGGCGAGCCTCACCGGCACGGCGGACAACGCCGACAACAGCATCACCTTCAAGAGCCAGCAGTTCACCAAGTTCTCCGGCTCGTCGCTGTGCTTCGCGAACGGCTACTTCACCGCGAAGTACGCCCCCGTGACCGACACCAGCCAGGCGGGCAGCCCGGCCGTGTTCGTCAACTGACCCCCACGGGAGACCGGTTCACTGCCGGCGTCGCAGTACCACGGCGACGCCGGCAGTGAGCAGCAGGGCCGCCCCGGCCGCCCCCGCGACCATGGGGAGGGCGGGGCCGCCGCCCGAGGTGCGCTCGGCGGCGGGTGCCAGATCGTCGGTGCCCGCCTGCACCGCCGCCGAACCGGCCCCGGCGGAGGGCGAGTCGGCGGAAGGCGACGCGGCCGTCGGACTGGGTGTCCTGCTCGCCGAACGCGTCGCCTCGGGGGACTTCTTGGCGCTCTTCCCGGCGGAACCGCTCCCGGCGCTCCCCGGGGCCGTGGTCTTCTGTACCGGCTCCGACGCGCCGCTCGCGCCGGAGAACACCACGTCCGAGCACGAGTAGTAGGTGTCCGTCGTGCTGGAGTTCTGCCAGATCGTGAACAGCATCTGACGGCCGGTGCGGTCGGACGGCAGTGTCGCCCTGATCCGGTAGGCGCCGCCGACCAGCGCGGGATCGGTGACCGTGGCGAACGGCTTCTCCGGCAGGTCGGACCACTTCAGCGGCCGCGCCGGGCTGTAGCCCTGCTTGGTCAGATAGAGCTTGAAGGTCCCGGTGTGCGCGATCGTCGAGCTGTACTTCATGTTCAGGGCCGCGCCGGGCGTCAGACGCGTCGCCGGGAAGTCCGCGCGGGCCAGGTCGAGCCCCTTGTAGGCGGGCAGGCCACCGCTGCACAGCTTTCCGTCCGGGATCACCGAACGGTCCCGGCCACCCACTCCCGCCACCCGCAGGTTGTCCCACGCCGTGAACGGCGAGCCGTTCGCCGCGATCGCCGCCCGGCAGGCCGCCGTACCCTGGCTGCCGCCCTCGGGCGAGCACGCGTACACCCGGCTGACCGGGGACGTCGGCGCGCCGTGCGCCGACGCGGTCCCGGCCGCCCACGTCGTGAGCAGCAGCGGGGCCGCCAGGGCGACGGCGGCCGCGGTGGCGGTGCGGTAGGCGGTCATCCGGGCGTCTCCTCGATGCGGGGGCGAAGCGGTGTGCCCCCGTGCGCGGCCGGGACGCAGTCCTCGCACGGGGCACAGGGGGATACGGCCGCGAGGCGCCGTCCGTTCAGATCCGCAATCCGCGCGAAACGGGACCACATCGCCGCTTCGGGGGCGGACGAGGGCCGAACACCACCTGGATCGAGGGTTTTCCCGCTATCCCTCCTCTCCGTCGCCTGCCTATCGTTCAGCGCGACCGCCGAGGGCCGTCGCGCACTCCGGACCAAGGACAGGGCCTGGGCCGACCACTGGGCTCTACGGGGGGAGGGGCCGCTCGGCGCGCTGCGCGTCGGACGGCCCCTTCTGTACGCCCGGTACGGTGAGCCGCATGCATGATCCCGCCGCCTCCGCCCCCTTCGCCGCAGGTCCCGACGCCGCCCCGGTGGTGGTGAGTTCGGTGCGCGGCTCGTTCCCCTGGAGCGTGCTGGCCGAGCGGCATCCCGCGCTCGTCCGGAAGGTGCGGGACGCCTTCCCGTACGGCCCCGAGCAGCGTCGCGCCCTCGACGCCCTGCTCGAGAGCTGCGTCGAGGGGGTCGTCGAACCCCTCACCGAGCCGGCGGCGGACCGCGGCCGGTGGGACGCCTGGGGCGGCCGGGAGTACTACGGCCGGTCCTGGTTCGATCTGCCCTTCCTGTGGTCCGAGAGCTACTTCTACCGCAAGCTCCTCGAAGCCGTCGGCTACTTCGTGCCGGGCCCGTGGCAGGGCATCGACCCCTTCCGCCCCTTCAAACTCGCCGAACTCGGCACTCCCGAGGCCGACGAGGAACTCGCCGCGCTCGACGACCTCGCGCCCCGGCCGGCCGGGGAGCAGGAGGAGGCGCTGCTGCACGGCTCCCTGTGGGGCAACCGCGCCGACCTCGGGTTCAGACTGGCCGGCCCCGGGAGCGGAGCGGCGGCCGAGTCCCAGCTCGTGGCGGACGACGCGGACCTGCTGCGGTCCCTGTTCGACGGCGGCACCCTGTGTCTCGTCGCGGACAACGCGGGCCGGGAACTGATCCCCGACCTGCTCCTCGTCGACCATCTGCTCCGGCACGGCCGGATCGGACGGGCCGCCCTGCACGTGAAGCCGTACCCGTACTACGTGTCCGACGCCACGGCCGCGGACGTGCTGGACGCGCTGCGCCGGCTGACCGCCGCGAAGGGAGCGGCCGGCGAGGCCGGTAACCGTCTCTGGGCGGCGCTGTCCGAGGGCCGGCTCACCGTCCGGACCCACCCGTTCGCCTGCGCCCCGCTGCCGTACGCCGATCTGCCCGACGACCTGCGGCGGGAGTTCGCGGCCGCGGACGTGACCCTGCTCAAGGGCGACCTGAACTACCGCCGGCTCATCGGCGACCGGCTCCACCCCGCCACCACCCCGTTCGCCGCCGTCACCGACTACTTCCCCGGCCCGGTGGCCGCGCTGCGGACCCTCAAGTCCGATGTCGTCGTGGGACTCACCCCCGGCGTCGAGTCGGACCTCGACGCCGCCGAGGGCCACCGCTGGCGCACCGGCGGAACCCACGCCCTGATCCAGGCGAGACGCGGCTGACCACCCGCCCGGCCCCTGGTCCCGGGGTGCCGCGGCGGAGTCGTGGGTCCGGCCGGAGGCCCGGCTCCGAGAGGGCGGTGAGCTCGTCGTGTGCGGCTTTCGGTCCGGTTCACGCGATGGTGTGATCATGTCCTGGCCTGCGGATGTGCGCGCGGAGCCCTGGGTAGGGCCCGGCCATGACGCAGCCGTTCCAACTCCCGCACTTCTACATGCCGTACACCGCCCGGCTGAACCCGCACCTGGACGAGGCGCGGGCGCACTCGGTCGGGTGGGCCCGCGACATGGGCATGCTCGAAGGCTCGGGCATCTGGGAGCAGTCCGACCTCGACGCCCACGACTACGGCCTGTTGTGCGCCTACACCCACCCCGACTGCGACGGACCGGCCCTCTCGCTCATCACCGACTGGTACGTGTGGGTGTTCTTCTTCGACGACCACTTCCTGGAGACCTTCAAACGCACCCAGGACCGCGCCGGCGGCAGGGCCTACCTGGACCGCCTGCCCCTCTTCATGCCGCTCGACCTGTCGACGCCCGTCCCCCAACCCGAGAATCCCGTCGAGGCGGGACTCGCCGACCTGTGGGCGCGCACGGTTCCCTCGATGTCCACGGACTGGCGCCGCCGGTTCGCCGTGTCCACCGAGCACCTGCTCAACGAGTCGATGTGGGAGCTGTCCAACATCGACGAGGGACGGATCGCCAACCCCGTCGAGTACATCGAGATGCGCCGCAAGGTGGGCGGAGCCCCCTGGTCGGCGGGGCTCGTGGAGTACGCGACCTCCGAAGTGCCCGCGTCCGTCGCGGAGTCGAGGCCGCTGCGCGTCCTGATGGAGACGTTCTCCGACGGAGTCCACCTGCGCAACGACCTCTTCTCCTACCAGCGGGAGGTCGAGGAGGAGGGCGAGCTGAGCAACGGCGTCCTCGTCCTGGAGACGTTCTTCGGCTGCACGACCCAGGAGGCCGCCGAGACCGTCAACGACGTCCTCACCTCACGCCTCCACCAGTTCGAGCACACGTCGCTCACCGAAGTGCCCGCCCTGGCCGCGGAGAAGGGGCTCACCCCGGCGGAGGTCGGCGCCGTCGCCGCGTACACACAGGGCCTCCAGGACTGGCAGTCCGGCGGACACGAATGGCACATGCGCTCCAGCCGGTACATGAACAAGGGCGCCGTCGATGAGGCGCGGCCCTTCGGCATGGGCGGGTTCGGGACGTCCGCGGCGGACGTCGGGGCGCTGCTCTCCGCGGCCGGGGCTGAGCGGCTGCGCGCGTACACCCACGTCCCGTTCCAGAAGGTCGGACCCTCTCGGATCCCCGACTTTCACATGCCGTTCGAGGTCACCCTCAGCCCGCACCTCGCGGGCGCCCGCGACCGCCTCGGCACCTGGATGCACGCCATGGGCATGCTCCAGGAGGGCGTCTGGGACGAGGACAAGCTCATCGCCTACGACCTGCCGCTCTGCGCCGCCGGTATCCACCCCGACGCGACACCCGACGCCCTCGACCTCAGTTCGCAGTGGCTGGCCTGGGGCACCTACGGCGACGACTACTACCCGCTGTACTTCGGCAACCGCCGCGACCTGGCCGCCGCGCGGCTGACCACCGCGCGCCTGTCCGCCTGCATGCCCGTCGAGGGCGAGGAGACGCCGGTCCCGGTCAACGGCATGGAGCGCGGACTGATCGACCTGTGGCGGCGCACCACCGCGGACATGGCCCCGGAGGCCCGGACCGCCCTGCGCGCGGCGGTGGACGTGATGACCGAGAGCTGGCTGTGGGAGCTGTCCAACCAGATGCAGCACCGCGTTCCCGACCCGGTCGACTATCTGGAGATGCGCCGGGCCACGTTCGGCTCCGAGCTCACCATGAGCCTGTGCCGCCTCGGACACGGCCGGACGGTCCCGCCGGAGGTGTACCGCAGCGGTCCGGTCCGGTCGCTGGAGAACGCGGCCATGGACTACGCGATGCTGCTGAACGACGTCTTCTCGTACCAGAAGGAGATCGAGTACGAGGGCGAGATCCACAACGGCATCCTCGTCGTGCAGAACTTCTTCGGCTGCGACTATCCGACCGGGCTCGGCATCGTCCACGATCTGATGACCCGGCGCATGGAGCAGTTCCAGCATGTCGCCGCTCACGAACTGCCCCTTCTGTACGACGACTTCAAGCTGTCCGAGGAAGCGCGCGAGATCATGCGGGGCTATGTCGCGGAGCTGGAGAACTGGCTCGCCGGCATCCTCAAGTGGCATCAGGACTGCCGCCGTTACGGCGCGGCGGACCTGGCCCGGCGCGCCCACGGCTTCGTGCCGGACCGGCTGCCGGCACCGCCCCTGACCAGGCTGTCCCAGCCCGTGCCGCTCTGACGGACCCATGGTCACGTCCCGGCCGCGCGGCCCCGCTTCCCGTGTCCGGGAAGCGGGCGGGTCAGTCTCACTCGTTCGGGGATCGTCGCGCGCCGGAGCGGGGGGTAGGCCAAGAGCCGAAGGCGGCCCGTAGACCATCTGCCGGAGGCGAGCCATGGAACAGACCGCGTTGCGTCCCAAGCCTATGCCCGGCCGGGATCCGGGGGGCGGCACCCGTTCACCGGCCGGTCCCCGTCCGTCCGGCGCGGCCGGGCGCCCGCGGGCGGTGCGGCGCGGCGGAAGGCGCCTGGCCGTCGTGCTGGCCGGGGTGTCCGCCGGCGTGGTCCTCCTGCTGTCCGGCGTGGGGCTCGGCGCGGTGGGCGCGACCATGGCCGGCATGGGCAGGCCGGCGGACCTCCAGCGGCGGACCGGCACGGCCGGGCAGCCGCGGGAGTCCGCCGCCGAGGCGCCGGGTCCGGGTGCCTCCGGGGCGCCGCGACCCGGTGGTTCCGGTGTGCCGGGGGAGCCGGGGCGGCAGTCCGTACGGGGGACGCTCGGCGTCGAGGCCGTCGACGCACCCGGCGGGGGCGCGCTCATCGTGGGCGTGCACCTGCCCGGTCCCGGCTACACCGCGGGCCTGGTGCGCGGCGACGTCCTGCTCGCCGTGGACAGGACCGGGATCACCTCGGCCGCCGACCTCGCGCGCGCGGTGGCGGACGCGAGGCCGGGAGGTGAGGTGACCCTGCGCGTGCGTCACGCGAGCGGCGGCTACGAGTACCTGTCGACCGTCCCGGGCACCGCCGTCTGAGCCGCAGGGGTCGGGTCCGACCGCACGTGCGCCCGGACGGACACGTCCCTGCCCACCCGACCCGGACAGATCCCTGACCGTCCGAGCCGGACAGATTCGCGCCCGCCCGGACAGGGCAGGCCAGGTCCGTCCCCCCGGCGCGGTGCCCCACCTCCCGGGCGTGGTGCCCCCGCTCTCCGAGGGCAGGGGAAAAGTCCTGGTCAATGAACCCGCGGCCCGTCATCATGGCCGCATGCTGAGCACCCTCCTCGCCTTCCTCGGCGCCTGCACCCTCATCGCGGCCTCGCCCGGACCCAGCACCGTCCTGATCATCAAGCGGTCACTGGGCAGCCGGCGCTCCGGCTTCATGACCGTGCTCGGCAACGAGACGGGCGTCTTCCTGTGGGGAGCCGTCGCCGCGTTCGGCCTCACCGCCCTGCTCGCCGCCTCCGAGATGGCGTACGGCGTCATGCGGGTCGTCGGTGCCGTCGTGCTCGTCGGCTTCGGCGTCCAGGCGCTGTGGCAGGCGCGCCGCTCCAAGGGCGCCGCCGACGGCGGCTGGGAGGGCGCGGAGAAGAGTGCCTGGGCGTCCTACCGGGGCGGTCTGCTGCTCAACCTCGCCAACCCGAAGGCG
Source organism: Streptomyces sp. NPDC001914 (assembly GCF_042891215.1). Taxonomy (NCBI): domain Bacteria; kingdom Bacillati; phylum Actinomycetota; class Actinomycetes; order Kitasatosporales; family Streptomycetaceae; genus Streptomyces; species Streptomyces sp. NPDC001914. Next base: position 214,333 of record NZ_JBIASW010000006.1, on the reverse strand, counting down.
GCCGTCTTCGCGATGTCGTTCCTGCCGCAGTTCGTGCCCGAGGGCGCCCCGCACCTGCCCGCCATGCTCGGGCTCGCCGCGCTGTGGGCGGTCTACGAGGTGGGGTACTACGGCGTCTACGTGTGGTTCGTCGGCCGGATGAGGTCCGTGCTGTCCCGGACGGGCGTGCGCCGGCGCCTGGAACAGGTCTCCGGAGGCGTCCTGCTGCTCCTGGGAGCCCGCCTCGCCCTGGAGGGCTGACCCGGGAGCGGGCGCAACCGGCTCGCGCGCGCCCCAGGGGAGGGGCAGGATGCTGCCGTAGCCCCCTGGGGAACCCGGCACACACGGAGGCATGGATGACCGCCGCCACACCCGCGCCCTTCACCGCCGACGACTACGCGGCCCGCATGCGGCGCGCCGCCGACGCCGCGGCCGCCGCGGGGCTCGACGGCGTCCTGGTCGCGCCGGGGCCCGACCTGGTGTGGCTGACCGGATACCGCCCGGTGGAGACCGAGCGGCTCACTCTGCTGGTACTGCGCGCGGGCGCGGACCCCGCCCTCGTCGTGCCCACCCTGGAGGCGCCCGACGCGGCCAAGTCGGCCGGCGCGCCCGCGATGACCCTGCACGACTGGACCGACGGTCAGGACCCCTACGGGGCGGCCGCGCGCCTCCTGGACAGCGCCGGCCGCTTCGGCATCAGCGACAACGGCTGGGCCCTGCACCTGCTCGGTCTTCAGAAGCGGCTCCCCGACACCCGCTACGCGGCCCTCACCGAGGTCCTTCCGATGCTCAGGGCGGTCAAGGACGAGGCCGAGCTGGGGCGGCTCGCGTCCGCCGGAGCCGCGGCGGACGAGGCGTTCGAGGAGATCCGCAAGGTCCGTTTCGCGGACCGCAGGGAGTCGGAGGTGTCGAAGGACCTCGCCGACCTGCTGCGCCGGTTCGGGCACTCCCAGGTCGACTTCACCATCGTCGCCTCGGGGCCCAACGGCGCCAACCCGCACCACGAGGCCGACGAGCGCGTGATCGAGGCCGGCGACATGGTGGTGCTGGACTTCGGCGGCCTCAAGGACGGCTACGGCTCCGACACCTCCCGCACGGTCCACGTCGGCGAACCGACCGACGAGGAGCGCAAGGTCCACGACATCGTGCGCGAGGCCCAGGAGGCGGGCTTCCGCGCCGTGCGGCCCGGGGCCGCCTGCCAGGACATCGACCGTGCCGCGCGTGCCGTCATCGAGGCCGCCGGGTACGGCGAGTACTTCATCCACCGCACCGGCCACGGCATCGGCGTCACCACCCACGAACCGCCCTACATGGTCGAGGGCGAGGAACAGCCCCTGGTCCCCGGCATGTGCTTCTCCGTCGAGCCGGGCATCTATCTGCCGGGCCGTTTCGGGGTCCGTATCGAGGACATCGTCACGGTGACCGAGGACGGCGGACGCCGGCTCAACAACACCTCCCGCGAGATGGTGATCGTCGACTGACGTGCACCCACCGACCGAGCGGCCGGCCCGCCGCACCCGCACCCGGACGACAAGGGCGCGATCATGAACCGGACACCGTCACCCGCACCGGCACCCGCTCCGGAACCGACCCCGGACGCGGTCCGCCGGCTGGTCCGCGCGCTGCTCTCCGACGACGCCGCACCGGGCCCGGGACCGGACGTGCGGCCCGTGCGCGAGCGGGGCGGGCACTACACCTGGTGGGTGGGCCGGCGCCATGTGCTGCGGCTCGCCCGGGACCGTGAGGCATCCCTGCGGCAACGGCGTGAGCTGCGGCTGCGCGATCTGGTCCGCCCCCTCGTCGGAGGCGTCGTGCCCATGAGCGTCGCGCAGGGCGAGTGGACGAGCGGACTCTCCTACACCCTGGACACCAAGGTGCCCGGCGTCTCCGGCGAGGAGCAGGCCGTCTCGGCCCTCGGCGAGGCCGACCTGGCCGACCTGCTGACCGGGCTGCGCGAGGTGCCCGTACGGCAGGCCGAGACGCTGGGGGTGCCGCGGACCCCGCCGCGCTCCCTGGAGGCCCTGCGGGCCGCCGCCGTACGGGCCGCGGGGCGGCTGCCCGCCGAGGAGTTCGATCCCGCCCGGTTCGACCAGCTCGCCGCGCCGGCCGCCGCCCAGCTCGGCGCGCAGCCCGGCGCCGCCGTCCTCGTGCACCACGGACTCCTGGGCGAACACCTGGTGGTCAGCCCCGACGGCAGGGTGCGGGGCGTCCTCGACTGGACCGGCGCGGTGACCGGGGATCCGGCCGAGGACATCGCGGGGCTGGCCCTGGCGGTCGGCGCGCCGGCGGCCGTACGCGCCGCGACCCTCGCCGGGTACGGCGCCCGCCCCTGTCTGCGCGGTCTGTGGCTCGCCCGCTGCGACACCGTCATCCGGCTCGCCGACCGCCTCCACGGCGACGACCCCGGGCAACTTCCGTTCCTGGAGGCCCAGTTGGCGCGCGCCTGGGAGTCGATCCTGCTGGAGCGGGTCACGGACCTGAGGGACGCACCGGACGAGGCGCCGTAGGGCGGCCCGTCCGGTGGCGTGCTCAGCTCTGGGTCAGCACCACGCACGACTCGCCCGGCACGGTCAGCGTCCCGTCCGGGCCCGGCGGCTCGACCGGGTCCCAGGCCGCGAGGACGCGCGCGCGGCGGATGCCGAGGGGAATCGCCGCGGGATCCTTGCCGAGGTTCACGGCGATCCGTACGTCCCCGCGCCGGACGGCGATCCAGCGGGCCCCCGGATCGTGCGCGACCCTGACCGCCGCGAGATCCGGGTCCGACAGGTCGGCCTGGCCGCGGCGCAGGGCGATCAGCTCGCGGTACCAGGCCAGCAGGCGTGCGTGCGGGGCCCGTTCGGCCTCCGACCAGTCCAGACACGAGCGGTCCCGGGTCGCCGGGTCCTGCGGGTCCGGCACGTCCTCCTCGGCCCAGCCGTGCGCCGCGAACTCCCGCCGCCTGCCCCGCCGTACGGCGTCGGCGAGCTCGGGGTCGGTGTGGTCGGTGAAGAACTGCCAGGGAGTCGTGGCGCCCCACTCCTCGCCCATGAAGAGCATCGGCGTGAACGCCGCGGTGAGCGTCAGCGCGGCGGCGCAGGCCAGCAGCCCGGGGGAGAGGGCGGCCGACAGCCGGTCCCCCTGGGCGCGGTTGCCGACCTGGTCGTGGGTCTGCGTGTAGCCGAGCAGCCGCTGCGCCGAGACCCGCGCCCGGTCCAGCGGACGGCCGTGATGGCGCCCGCGGAAGCTGGAATAGGTGCCGTTGTGGAAGAAGCCCGACGTCAGCGTCTTGCACAGCGCGGTGAGCGGGGGGTGCGCGAAGTCCGCGTAGTAGCCCTGCGCCTCGCCGGTCAGCGTGGTGTGCAGCGCGTGGTGGAAGTCGTCGTTCCACTGGGCGTGCAAGCCGAGGCCGCCCTCCTCGCGGGAGGTGATGAGCCGCGGGTCGTTGAGATCCGACTCGGCGATCAGGAACAGCGGCCGGCCCAGGTCGCCGGCCAGCGCGTCCACGGCCGCCGACAGCTCCTCCAGGAAGTGCACCGCCCGGGTGTCCCGCAGCGCGTGCACCGCGTCCAGACGCAGCCCGTCGAGCCGGTAGTCGCGCAGCCAGGCCAGCGCGCTCCCCACGAGGTAGGCGCGCACCTCGTCCGAGCCGGGCGCGTCGAGGTTCACCGCGGAACCCCAGGGAGTCTGGTGGGTGTCCGTGAAGTAGGGCCCGAAGGCGGGCAGATGGTTGCCGGAGGGGCCGAGATGGTTGTGCACCACGTCCAGGACGACTCCCAGACCCATTTCGTGCGCCCGGTCGACGAACCGCTTCAGCGCCTCGGGTCCGCCGTACGGCTCGTGCACGGCCCACAGGGAGACACCCTCGTACCCCCAGCCGTGCCGGCCGGGGAACGGGCACAGCGGCATCAACTCGACGTGCGTGACGCCCAGTTCCGCGAGATGCCCGAGCCGGTCCGCCGCCGCGTCCAGGGTGCCCTCGGGGGTGTACGTCCCCACGTGCAGTTCGTACAGGACCGCGCCCGGCAGCGCCCGTCCGGGCCAGTCGGCACGCCACGCGTACGCACCCTGGTCGACCACCGCGCTCAGTCCGTCGGGCCCGTCCGGCTGACGGCGCGAGCGGGGATCGGGCAGGACGGGACCGTCGTCCACCGCGAACCCGTAACGGGTCCCCGCCTCCGCCTCCGCCTCGCCCGTCCACCATCCGGCACGCACGGGATCACGGTCCAACGCGCGCGGTACACCGGCGCAATGGAGCGTCATCCGGTCGGCCCGTGGTGCCCACACCTCGAATCGCATGGACGCTTTCCCCCTTGTCGGCTCGCAGTGACCCAGCCCGTCCATGGTGCTCCACAGGAGATCAATTCGCTTTCGGATCCACCCTTTTGCCGCGTGTTCGTCGCCCTTCGGTCGCGCGAACGGCCGCACCCGGCCCCACCAGCCGTTTCCGGGTCTTCTGGACACCCTGTCGTTACTGGCCGACAATCACGAACGTGACGTCGTCCTTCGAGTTCCATCCGTACCCCGCGCGGCTGTCCGACGCGGAGCGCGACCGGGCGCTCAAGTCCCTCCGTGACGGCGTCGCGCTCGGCCGCCTCTCGCACGACACGTTCATCCGCCGCATGGAGCTGGTCCTGTCCGCCCGCCGGTCCGAAGAGCTCGCCGTGCTCACCGCCGACCTGCCCGCCGGCGACGAGCCCGCCGGGAGGCGCTGGTCCAAGGCGGTCTTCGGCACCGTGGAGGCCGTCTCCGGCTTCACGGTCCGGCTGCGCCGCGCCTGGCAGGCCGAGCGGCTGCCCAAGCTGCAGCTGCCCGACCCGGGCGACGCCTACCCGCTCCGCATCGGCCGCGACCCCGCCAGCGGACTGCGCCTCAACCACGAGACGGTGTCCCGGGTGCACGCCGAACTGCGCCGCCAGGACGGTGTGTGGGTGCTGCGCGACCTCGGCTCCACCAACGGCACGACCGTCAACGGACGGCGGGTCATCGGCGCGTCCGTCGTGAAGGACGGCGACCAGATCGGCTTCGGCCGGATGCTGTTCCGCCTCGCCTCGGCCTGAATCCCGCAGCCGCGCGGAGCGCCCGGGGGAGGCAAGTACCCCCCCGCGCCCGCAACATCCTTCCGTTACCGCGGTGTTGACGTACCCCCCGAGTCGTGACTGACTGTGCGTACTTCATGTACATCTGGTGAAACGACGGCACCTACAAGTGGAGGTGTGCTCTGCCGCCACTCCGCCGCTACCCCACCGTCGACGAACTCGGCGTCCGCGCCGCGACGCTCGTCGCCCGGCGCCCCGACGGCGCCCGGCTGCGCCGCGTGGGAACCTCCCGGGCCGGCGCACCGATGCTGCTCCTGTCCGTGGGGCACGGCAGCCGCCAGGTCCTCGTCGTCGCCGGACCGCACGCCAACGAACCCGTCGGCGGCGCGACCGTCCTCAGACTGGCCGAACGGGCCCTCGCCGACCCCCGCCTCACCGAGGGCGCGGACGCCACCTGGAACCTGCTGCTCTGTCTCGACCCCGACGGCTCCCGCCGCAACGAGGCCTGGCTCCGGGGGCCTTACACGCTCGGCCATTACTTCAGGCACTTCTTCCGGCCCGGCTTCCTCGAACAGCCCGAGTGGCTGCCCGACGGCCCGGACGGCGCCGCCCTGCCGGAGACCCGCGTCCTGCTCGCCCTCCAGGACGAGCTCAGGCCGTTCCTCCAGTGCTCCCTGCACGGCGTCGACGTCGGCGGCGCCTTCGTCGAACTCACCCGCGACCTGCCCGGACTCGCCCAGCGCGTCGCGCACAGCGCGGCCCGCCTCGGCATCCCGCGCGAACTGTGCCCGTACGACACCCTGTACTGGCCGGCCCTGGGCCCCGCCGTCTACCGCGTCCCGCCGCCGCGCCGGGGAGACCTGGCCGCCGCCATCACGGAGGCCGCGGTCGACTCCACCTGGTTCCACCCCCAGCCGCACGGCACGGTCACCGCGATCGTCGAGGCACCCATGTGGGGCGTCGGGGCCGTGGAGGACCGGACCCGCCCCGCCGATCCCGACGCGGTGCTCCGCTCCGTCAGCCGCACACTGCGGCACGACACCGAGGTCCTGGAGGGCATCCTGGCCCGGGTGCGGCCCGGCCTCGGCGGCTGCCCCGACGCTCCCCGTCTGCTCGCGCCCGTCGACGACTATTTACTGGTCGGCCCCGGACTCGCCGACTCCTGGGACCCCGACGTGCCCGACGCCGGGGGGCGCGCCCTGCCCTCGCTCGACACCGCCCGGCTGACCGCCCTGCGGCTGGCCGGGCGCCGGGTCGCGCTGCGCACGGCCGGGCTCCTGCACCAGTCGGTCACCGCCTCCGGGCAGGACCCGGGCGGGGCGCTGCCGGAGCTCGACCGGCTGATCGACGCGTGGTGCGCCGACTACCGCGACGGCTGCGGAGCGCACTGGATCCCGGTCGCGCGCCAGGTCGAGTACCAGGCGCGTGTCGTGCTCGCCGCGTTCGAGCTCGCCGGGCGTCCCGTCGGCGCGCGTTCCCGTTCGGGTGACTCCGGCTGGACCGCGCAGGCCACCGTGCCGATGCACCGGGAATGACGACAACCCTTCGAGCGATCCGCGCCGGCCTGCTGGTCCCGCTCGCGCTCCTCCTCGCGGGCGCGGCCCCCGCGGCCCACGCGACCCCGGGGCACGGCCTGCCCGGCAACTGGCTCCGCCTCGCCGTCACGCGCGGCGACGCCCGCTCCAGCGACACCCGCGGCGTCCTGCTCCTCTGCGACCCGCCCCAGGGCCACGCCCACGCGGCCCGGGCCTGCCGCCAACTCCGCGCGGCCGGGGGCGACATCGGCCGCATCCCGCGCCGGGCCGGTTCCCTGTGCCCGATGCTCTACGCGCCGGTGACGGCGTCCGCGCAGGGAGTGTGGGAGGGCCGCCGGGTCGACTACCGGCACGCGTTCTCCAACTCCTGTGTGATGGGGGCCGAGACGGGCGCGGTGTTCGACCTGCCGGTCTGAGTCAGGCGGCGCCCTCGCGTGCGTGGCGGGCGGCCGCCAGCACCGTACGGGCCTGGTGCTCGACCTGGTTCTCCAGCGGCACCCAGCGCGCGCGGAAACGTTCGGCGAACGCGTCGCTCCAGCCGGCCACCAGCCCTTCGAGGTGGGGGGCCTCGTGATCGCCGGCCTCCCGGAGGACGCGCAGCAGCATCGCCGCGGCCCGCAGCGGGATCCGCCGCCCGAACGCGTCCACACTGCCCACGTACGCCATCGTCGTGTCCGCGGGGAGCGGCTGCGACCAGTCCGCGGCGAGCCCCGGCACCAGTTCCAGCGCCCACTTCGCGGCCCGCAGCAGGGGGCCGTCGGGTCCCCGCAGCCGGGGCAGGGCCCGCCCGAGCACCGCCTCCACCTGCTCCGCGTCCGTCACCAGCCGGTGGGCCAGGCGCCGCATCGCCGCCGCGGGCGCGGGGTGCGGCGCCGGGTCGTCCACCATGTCGCCGGCCCACATCGGCACCTCCACGACCGCCGTCAGACCGCCATAGCGGTGGGCGTGGTACCAGGTGCTGTGCCGGGCGTCGTCCGGCATGCTCGGGTACGCCGTGTCCGAGCCGGGCGCCGGCATCACGTGCACCCCCGGACCGGAGGCGGGCCAGCCCGCCGCGTCCGAGGCGGCCGTCTCCACCGGGATGCGCAGCTCCGCCGCCGACTTGGCGAACGGCTCCGCGAGGCCCGGGATGTCCTTGGTCAACTGCACCCAGCTGCCGCCCAGATCGGTGCCGTGCAGCGTCACCTGGAGGTAGGGCCGCACCTCGTCGATGACCCGGATCAGCGCCCGCGTCTCCGGCGGCAGCCGGTCGGGCGGCAGGACGGAGGGCGACCACTCGGGCTGCTCGGGTCCGGCCGGACGGAAGAAGCCCAGGTGGTAGTCGAGGAGGGTCCGGGGCGCGGGGGTCACGTGGAGACTCGCCCCGTCCGGGTCCGCGCAGAGCAGGAAGTGCCAGGAGGTGTCCCGCCGCAACTCCCGCCGGTACAGCACACGTTCGGCCAGCGACAGCAGGGTCGAACCGCCCGTGGGTTCATTGGCGTGGGCCCCCGCCACGACGAGCACCGCGTGCCGGGCACGGCCGACGGACAGCAGGTGGAGGGGCCTGCCCGCGCGGGAGGTGCCCACTTGTCTGAGGACGCACAGGTCGGGCCGGTGGGCCGTCAGCGCGCGGGCGGACGACACGATTTCGGTCACACTGGGGTAGCGCAGCTCCGGCAGGTGACTCACCCCCGACTTGTCCGCCCTGCGTCGCTTTTGGCAGTACTCCACGGTCTCGGAGAACTGTCAAGGACGCCTCCGCGCGGCCACGGGGGAACCCGGGTGGCATTTTCCGCTGGCAACGGGCAGCGGAAGGTGCGCGGTCATCCCCGGCCGGGGCGGACCGCGTCCCGCAGGCCTGCGGAGAACCGGGGCGGCCGCCCGGGGACGGGCGCGCGGGGGAGGGCGACCGGCGTACGCGCGTGCCACCGGCGGACGACTCGGTTCGACGTACACGATTCACTCGTCCGGGTGTACGGAACCTGCGGTCCCGGGCGGGCGGTGGTCGACTCGGAACAACCGCGCGCGGGTCCGGCGCGCAGACCCGAGGTGGTGGCCCGCGGTGCTGTGTCCACACGGCCTTCCCGGCGAAGGCGCCCCGACCGCGACCCCCGCGGGCCCACCGGCCCCCGCCCGGGTGCCGGTGATCGCGTCCACCACGGTCCCGTCCCGCCCGGCCCCCTGCCGTCCTTCGCCGGACGGGCCCCGCGGCCCGTACACCCCGCCGTACGGGCCGTCCGCGCGCGTCGCCGCCCCCGCGAGCCTGCTCGACCCGGGGACCGAGCGGGACCCGCACCCGCTCTACCGCGCGCTGCGCGGAGACTTCCCCCTGGTCCACGACGAGCCCTTCGGCGCCTGGCTGATCAGCCGGTACGCCGACGTGCGCGCCGCCCTCGCGGACCCGCGGCTCGCCGCACCCGGTCCCGTGGCGGCTCACGGGGAGGGCGGCCCGCCCGGCGCGCACCGGGCCGCCGTCTCCGCGGCGCTGGGCGACCGGATGCCGGCCTCTCTCCGGGCGGGCGTCGAGCGCACCGCCCACGTCCTCGCCAGCCGGCTGGCCGGCCGCCAGGAGGCCGACCTCGTCGCCGAGTTCTGCCAGTGGCTGCCCGTCGCCGCCGCCGTCACCGCGCTCGGACTGCCCTACGAGGACACCGCGCGCGTGCACGCCTGGTGCCGCACGGGACTCGACCACCTTGGCGGCCACCGCCCCGGAATCGACGCCTACCTGCGCCCCCACCTGGACCGCCGCCGCGCCCGCCCCGGTGACGATCTGCTCTCCGCGCTGTGCGCGGCCCGCCCCGGCGGGCGGCCGCTGCCGGACGAGACGGTGACCGAGCTCGCCGTGACCGTGCTGGGCGCCGCCGGCGGGACGACCGCGCGCGCCCTCGCCTCGTTCCTCGCCAACCTGCTCGACCACCCGGGACAGCTCGACCTGATCCGCGCCCGCCCCGGGCTGGCGGGCGCCGCCTGGACCGAGTCGCTGCGCCGCGACCCGCCGCTGCAGATCGTGCCCCGCCGGGCGCTCGAACCGATCGGCCCGATACCCGAGGGCGCCACCGTGGCGTGTCTGCTCGGCGCCGCGGGCCGCGACCCGGCACGGTTCGCCGACCCGGACCGCTACGACGTCTTCCGTGCCGACCCGGGCGACCTCGCGTACGGCGCGGGGCCGCACCACTGCCTCGGCGCCCCGCTGGCCCGGCTGACGGCGGAGGCGGGGCTGCGCGCCCTGTTGGCCGTGCTGCCGGGCCTGCGCCGGGCCCCCGGGCCCCGGCCGCGCGCCGAGGGCCTGGTCAGCCGTTCTCCGCGGACCCTTCCGGTGTGTCCGCGCTGACGCGTTCCAGCAGGGCCACGGGTGCCTGCCCGAAGAGGTCCGCCACGCGTACGTGCCCCGTGAACTCCCGTTCCGCGGAGCCGGAGGGGAGCACATCGGCCCACCGTCCCGCGGGGAGTGCGAGATGGGTGTCCCGCCAGCCGCCGGCCTCGGCGAGCCCCAGCGACAGCCGGGTGACGGCGGTGATCACCTCTCCCGACCGCACGAACGCCACGCAGTGCTCGGCCGCCGGACCCTCGGCGGGCAGCGGCGCGTACGTCGCCGCGTCGCCGAAGACGTCGGGGCGCCGGGCGCGAAGCCGCAGGGCCGCGGCCGTGAGCGCCGGTTTCTCCGCGGACGGGTCGCGGGGCGCGAACGCCTCCCGGTTGTCCGGGTCCACCAGCGCCAGGTACTCGTCCTCGGTGCCCTGGTACACGTCCGGCACCCCGGGCATCGTCAGATGGACCAGGGCGGCCCCCAGGACGTTCGCCCGCACATGCGGGCCCAGCGAGGCCCGCAGGGCGGCCACGTGCCGTCCAGGGGGCCCGCACGGCCCGTCGGTGACGAACGCCGTCACCGCGTCCTCGTACGCGGGATCGCGCTCGGTCCAGGCGGTGCGCGTCCCGGCCTCCCTGATGTGCTTCAGCAGGGCGCCCCGGACCCGCTCGGCGTGGATCCGGGCCCCGTCCTCGCCAGTGGCCGGGCCGAGCCCGAACACGGTCTGCCACGCGGCCCACGCCACCTGCGGGTCGGGGCTGCACGGCCCCTCCTCGGTCACCTGCGCCAGGACCTCCGACCAGGCCCCCGGACACTGGGTGAGGACCGCGACCGCGGCGCGCACGTCCGCGCTGCGTTTCGTGTCGTGGGTCGACAGGACGGTCCCGGTGGCGGGCCAGTCGCGCTGCACGCGCGCGCAGTAGGCGTGGAAGTCGTCCGGGGACACCGCGGGGCGGCCCGGGTCGCCGCCCACCTCGTTCGCCGACAGCAGCGGAACGTAGCGGTAGAACGCCGTGTCCTCCACCGACTTGGCCCGCAGCGCCGACGAGGTCTGCGCGAACCGGGCCCGGAAGGCGGCCTCCCCGGGCGCGTCGCCGTCGCCGAGCAGCAGATCCCGTACGACGTCCACGGCGTGCGCCTCCTCGGGCACCCGGAACGCCGACCTGGCCTCGGCGGCGGCCCCCGCGGTGATCACCAGGGAGGCGTCCGTGGACGGGTAGGGCCGGTACACCTCGAGCCGGACCAGGAGCTCCCGCAGCGCGGTGCCCAGGGCCCAGGGCGCGTGGTCGCGGGCGGCGGGGTCGGGGGAGGCGGCGCACAGCGCGCTCACCTCCCGGGTGAGGCGCTCGACCTCCGCGGCCAGTTCGTGCGTGATCACCTTGTACGCCGCCCGGCGCACGGTGCTCTCCCAGTGGCCGCCCCGGTCGGCCTGCGGGCCCGCGAAGCGCCGGTAGCGGCCGAGGAGCCGGCTCGCGCCCGCCTCGTCCGTGAACAGCCCGTCGACGTGCCGCAGCGCGTCGTAGCCGGTGGTGCCGGCCACGGGCCACGCGGGCGGAAGCGTCTCGCCGTCCGCGAGGATCTTCTCGACCACCGTCCAGCGGCCGCCGGTCGCCTCGTGCAGGCGGCGCAGATAGGCGTCCGGGTCCGCCAGCCCGTCCGGGTGGTCGACGCGCAGACCGTCGATCACCCCGTCGGCGACGAGCTCCAGGATCTTCGCGTGGGTCGCCGCGAACACCTCGGGGTCCTCGACGCGCACCCCGATGAGCTCCGAGATGCTGAAGAAGCGCCGGTAGTTGAGCTCGGTGCGGGCCAGCCGCCACCACGCGGGCCGGTACCACTGGGCATCCAGGAGCCGGGGCATCGGCAGTCCCGCGGTGCCCTCGCGCAGCGGGAACACGTGGTCGTAGTAGCGCAGTATGTCGCCGTCGACCTTGAGCTGGCCGATCTCGGCGCCGAGGCGGTCCCCGAGCACGGGCAGCAGCAGCCGGCCGTCCTGGGCGTCCCAGTCGATGTCGAACCAGCGGGCGTAGGGCGACGCGGGGCCCTCGCGCAGGACCTCCCACAGGGCGTGGTTGTGGCGCGGGGCCATCGCCATGTGGTTCGGCACGATGTCCACGACCAGCCCGAGGCCGTGCTCCCGCGCGGTACGCGCCAGCGAGCGCAGCCCCTCCTCACCGCCGAGTTCGGCCCGTACGCGCGCGTGGTCCACCACGTCGTAGCCGTGCGTCGAGCCGGGGACGGCCTCCAGGACGGGGGACAGGTGCAGGTGGGAGACGCCGAGCGAGGCCAGATGGGGGACGGCCGCCTCGGCGCGGCGGAAGGGGAACTCCGGCTGGAGCTGGAGCCGGTAGGTGGCGGTCGGCACGACGGGGAGGACGGGACGGGGGACGACCGAGTGCGCGATCGCCGGTTCGGGGCGCTCAGGTGTCATGCGAATCTACGTACCCGTCCGGCCGCACTTCTGTCACCGGCGCCCGCAGAAGGGCACGCACGGACCCCAGCCGACGGCCACGCGCGCGTGTTCCCGGAAGCCGGTCCACGCGCGCGTGCTCCCGCGGAAGGGGGCGTCCCTAGGCGGGCCGCTGAAGCACCGTCATGCTCCGGTCGACCAGGGTCAGCCGGTCTCCGGCCGTGACCTTCGCGCCCGTGCCCGGGGCCACTCCCTCCGGCAGGGAGGTGTCGACGACGACCTGCCACTGGCGTCCGTGGTCGGCGGGGACGGTGAATTCCAGCGGCTTGGGGGAGGCGTTGAACATCAACAGGAAGGAGTCGTCGGCGATGCGCTGCCCGCGCGAGCCCGGCTCGGAGATCGCGTTGCCGTTGAGGAACACGGACAGGGCCCGGGCCTGCGCGGAACCCCAGTCGCGCTGGGTCATCTCCTGGCCCTCCGGGGTGAACCACGCGATGTCGGAGAGCTCGTCGTGGGTGCCCTGGACGGGCCGGCCGTGGAAGAAGCGCCGCCGCCGGAAGACGGGATGGTCCCGGCGCAGCCACACCATCGCGCGCGTGAAGGCCAGCAGCTCGCAGTCCTCCTCCGGCCACGGCACCCAGGCCAGCTCGCTGTCCTGGCAGTACGCGTTGTTGTTGCCGCCCTGGGAGCGCGCGAACTCGTCGCCGTGGCTGAGCATCGGCACGCCCTGGGAGAGCATCAGGGTGGCGATGAAGTTGCGCCGCTGCCGGGCCCGCAGCGCCAGCACGTCCGGGTCGTCCGTCTCGCCCTCGACGCCGCAGTTCCAGGAGCGGTTGTGGCTCTCGCCGTCCCGGTTGTCCTCGCCGTTGGCCTGGTTGTGCTTGTTGTTGTACGACACGAGGTCGTTCAGGGTGAAGCCGTCGTGGCAGGTCACGAAGTTGATGGAGGCCAGCGGACGGCGCCCGTCGTCCTGGTACAGGTCGGACGAGCCGGTCAGCCGGGACGCGAACTCGGCCAGCGTGCGCGGCTCACCGCGCCACAGGTCCCGTACGGTGTCGCGGTACTTGCCGTTCCACTCCGTCCACAGGGGCGGGAAGTTGCCCACCTGATAGCCGCCCTCGCCGACGTCCCAGGGCTCGGCGATCAGCTTCACCTGGGAGACCACCGGGTCCTGCTGGACGAGGTCGAAGAACGACGACAGCCGGTCCACCTCGTGGAACTGGCGGGCCAGTGTGGCCGCGAGGTCGAAGCGGAAGCCGTCCACGTGCATGTCGGTGACCCAGTAGCGCAGCGAGTCCATGATCAGTTGCAGCACGTGGGGCGAGCGCATGAGCAGGGAGTTGCCCGTGCCGGTGGTGTCCATGTAGTAGCGGGGATCGTCCGCCAGACGGTAGTACGAGGCGTTGTCGAGGCCCCTGAAGGAGAGCGTCGGGCCCAGGTGGTTGCCCTCGGCCGTGTGGTTGTAGACCACGTCCAGGATGACCTCGATGCCGGCCTCGTGCAGCGCCCGGACGGCCGACTTGAACTCCAGCACCTGCTGGCCCCGGTCGCCCCAGGAGGCGTACGCGTTGTGCGGGGCGAAGAAGCCGATCGTGTTGTAGCCCCAGTAGTTGCCAAGGCCCATGTCGGCCAGCCGGTGGTCGTTGACGAACTGGTGCACGGGCATCAGTTCCAGCGCCGTGACGCCCAGTTCCGTCAGGTGTTCGATGATCGCCGGATGGGCGAGGGCCGCGTACGTGCCGCGCAGCTCGTCCGGGAGCGCCGGATGCAGCATCGTGAGGCCCTTCACATGGGCCTCGTAGATCACCGTGTGGTGGTACTCCGTCCGGGGGCGCCGGTCGTCGCCCCAGTCGAAGTACGGGTTGACCACGACCGACGACATCGTGTGCGGCGCCGAGTCGAGGTCGTTGCGCTTGTCGGGTGACCCGAAGGGATAGCCGTACACCTCCTCGCCCCAGTCCACGGCGCCCGCGATCGCACGCGCGTACGGGTCGAGCAGCAGTTTCGCGGAGTTGGCGCGCTGCCCGCGCTCGGGCGCGTACCGCCCGTGCACCCGGAAGCCGTACCGCTGCCCGGGCATGACCCCGGGCAGGTACGCGTGGCGCACGAACGCGTCGGTCTCCCGCAGTTCGACGGCCGTCTCCGAGCCGTCGTCGTGCAGAAGACACAGCTCAATACGGTCGGCGGCCTCCGAGAAGACCGCGAAATTGGTACCGGCGCCGTCGTACGTGGCACCGAGGGGATACGCCTCGCCAGGCCAGACCTGCATGGATACGACTCTTCCAGTAGTTCCGTGCCCCTGGGGGCGAGTCCGATCCGAGTCTTCCCGAAAGTGATGGAACCTCACATGCCTTACATCCCTCTTACCCCGCGACCAGGCATATCTCGTATGCCGAACCAGTGGGACTCAAACGACTCCTGGGGATGTAGGGGGAGTAGGGGGAAATGTGCGCAAGATAGTGCACCGCCATCTGGGCAAGGTGGTGGCGGGTGCGGCCATCGCGGTGGCCGGGACGGCCGTGATGATCGGTGTCACCCTTCCGGGGTCGGCGGGGGCCGAGGAATCCGGCGGCGGCCTTCAGGCCGGCGGGTCCGCGCAGCAGGCGGCACAGGACGGACAGGGCGGACAGAGCGGCGCCGTGCGGCCCGGTGTCGTCGAGCGGGCGCCGGACGAGGGCGAGAAGGGCAAGGGCCGCGACCCGCTCACCGACGACGAGATGCGGCGCGCCGAGCGGATCGCGGTGAACCGGCAGCTCTTCAACTCCAGCGAGAACGTCGAGGGAGAACGCGGACCGCAGCGCATCGGGGTGGACCTCGCCGCGCCGGAGACCGCCGATCTCGACAACCCGGACGCGCCGCGCCGGGCCGACCTCACGTTCTACGACTACAAGGACGACACGCTCGTCACCAAGACCGTCGACCTCGACACCGGGAAGGTCGTGGAGACGGGCGTCCAGCACGGTGTGCAGCCGCCGATCAGCCGTGACGAGATGACCGAGGCCGCCGGGCTGCTGATCGCCGATCCGCTCGGCGCCGGCCTGAAGGCCGACTTCAAGGACGCGACGGGCAAGGAACTCACCTCGCCCGACCAGCTCATGCTCAACAGCATGGTCTACCGCGCGACCCCCGGTGTCCGGCCGGCCGCCCTCGGCGCCTGCGGCGAGCACCGGTGCGTCCGGCTCTTCCCGAAGGTCAAGAACGGGCCCTGGATCGACAGCCGTGATCTGGTGATCGACCTGAGCACCCGCAAGGTCGGCAAGCTCGGCTGAGCGCCGCCCGTCTGTCCTTCCCACCTTCACAGTCTTCCGCAAGGAGTCATCTCTTCATGCGCGTCAACAGAAACAGCCGTGCCCGCAGCCGGGCGGCCGTGGGTCTCTCGGTGCTCGCCCTGGCCGCCGGCGCGACGACGGCCGCGGGACCGGCCGTCGCCCAGCCCAGGTCCGCGCCCGCGCCGGCGCCCGACTGCAGCGCCGCGTTCCGGATCGAACAGAAGCTCGCCACCGGCACCACCTGGCGGATGTGCTGGCACTACGAGAGCGAGGCCGGCCTCGTCCTGGAGGACATCTCCTACCAGCCGCCCGGCGAGGCCGCGCCGATCAAGGTCCTGGACACCGCCAAGCTCGCCCAGATCGACGTCCCCTACGACGACGGCTCGGTCGAGTACAGCGACCTCACCGGCGCCGGCTTCGGCCAGGGCCTGGTCGACATGGACCCCGCCGAGTGCCCCGGCGGCGCCATCAAGACGGTCAAGGTCCCCGAGGCCTGGGACCCTGCGCACGCCAACGTCAAGGGCCTGTGCACCACGACCCGTTCGCGCGGCCACGCCTACCGCATGGAGGCCGACACCGGGAACAAGGTCTTCCAGAAGCAGGGCAAGGACCTGCTGATCTACACGGTCAACAAGGTCGGCTGGTACGAGTACATCACCGAGTGGCGCTTCCAGGACGACGGCACCCTCAACATGAACGTCGGCGCCACCGGCAGCCTCTCGCCCGGTGACTACGACGCGGGCGACGGCCGGGGCTGGCCGCTCGGCAAGGGCGCCAAGGACTACGCGACGAGCCACAGCCACAACATCTTCTGGCGGCTCAACTTCAGCCTGGACGGCTCGTCCAAGGCGAAGGTCGAGCAGTACGACTCGGTGGTCAGCCCGCCGGCCGCCGGCCAGGAGGCCCCCAGCAACAAGACGACCGTCACCAAGGTCGGCAAGGAACTCGCCGGCGACGCCAAGAACATGCGCTGGTGGCGCCTCGTCAGCAACTCCGGCAAGAACAAGGACAATCACGCCCGCTCCTACGAGCTCGTCCCGGGCGCGACCACCAAGTACCTCGGCCGTGCCTTCACCAAGCACGACGTCTACTTCACCGAGTACAACAAGTGCGAGCAGTTCGCGAGCGACAACCTGCGCAACTGCGGTGCCGGGCACGGCAAATCCGTCGACAAGTGGATCGACGGGCAGACGCTCACCCACCCCGTGGTCTGGGTCAACGTGGGCTTCCACCACATCGCCCGCGACGAGGACCAGCAGCCGATGCCGGTCCACTGGCAGGGATTCTCCATCGCCCCGCGAGACGTCACCGCTATGAATCCGCTCACTCCGGCGGAGCTCGCCGACCAGAACGGGCATGTCGAACCTAGGTAGTTGGGCAACGACCTGTGCATCGGGCTGCACCGCTCGCCGCTCCCGGAGTACCCTTCCTTGATCGTTGATTGGGGCCTGGCCCTGGGGAGTGCTCGGGGGAGCGGAAGGCGGTGCGTGGGTGGGCTCGGGAGGGCTGGAGCTGCCTCCTGGTGACGAGGGTCACGAGGGAAACTCCACAGATGTCCCACCCGGCGCGGTGTCCCTGGCACGGCCGATGGAGATGGGATCCATCGGACCGGAACTGGACTGGGGCGCCGACGCCTGGCGCGAGGTGCGTACGCGCGCCCAACGGGCCGGGCGCGCCTACATCTGGCTGAACCTGGTCGAACAGCGGCTGCGCGCGGTCGTGGCCGCTGTTCTCCGGCCCATCTACGAGCCCGTCCACGGTGACGACTGGGTCGTCGCCGCGGCGGGACCGGCCGGCCAGGAGTGGGTGCAGCGCGCCGTCGCCGTGCGCGAAGTCAGCCGCCGCAAGGGGTACTTGCTCGACCCGGCCGACGACAACGTGCTCAGCTTCCTCACGCTGCCCCAGCTGCGTGAGCTGATGGTGCAGCACTGGCCGTGCTTCGAGCCCTACTTCGACGAACGCCGGGACGTCGAACTCGCCCTGGACGAGCTGGAAGTGACCCGGAACGTCGTCTCACGCAACCGCGCCCTGTCCGAGGCCGTCCTGAACCAGGCCGAGCGGGCCGCGGCGAGACTCCTGGAGATCCTCGGCGCCGGGAGCGACGTGCCCTCGGCGCGCCGGCTGCCCGTGGACGCCGTCGAGGACCTCGTGGGCGACCGGTACGCGGACGTGGTCGGGGTGCACTCCGACCGGGTGCGCCTGCTGCGCCAGTTCCCCGCCGAGGACCTGTTCGGCGGGGCCCGCCGGCTCGACGCGGTCGGCATCGGACTGAACCTGCTCGTGCAGAACTTCTCCGGGCGCCGGCTGGTCCGGCTCGCGGAGTCCGGCTGCCGGACGCGGCTGCTGTTCCTGAACCCCGCGTCCAGCGCGGTCAAGCGGCGCGAGCGGGAACTCGGCATCAAGCGCGGCGAGCTGAGCCGGTCGGTCGAGATGAACATCCTGCACATGCGGCGGGTGCGCTCCAGGCTGCGCGACCCGGACGCCTTCGAGATCCAGGTCTACGACGAGACGCCCCGCTTCACCGCGTACCTCGTCGACGGGGACGGCTCGGACGGCATCGCGGTGGTGCAGTCCTATCTGCGCCGGACCCGGGGCATGGAGGCGCCGGTCCTGGTGCTGCGCGGCGGAAGCCGGCTGCTCAAACCGGACCAGATCGGCGAAGAGGGACTTTTCCCCACCTATCGTGAGGAGTTCGAGGCGGCCTGGGTGGATTCGCGGCCCGTGTCCTGAAAGGCCGTTCCTCCCGGCTGTTCCTTCCAGCCGTTCCTTCCAGCCGTTCCTTCCAGCCGTTCCTTCCGGTCGTCCCTTTCGGCCGGGTGGAAGGCGGTCCCCGGATTGTCAGTGGCTCATGCGATCGTGGGGACCACTGGGGGAAAGCACCACGAAGAAGGGGGGCCGCCCATGGGCTGGCACCGGGAGCTGCTGATCGGCTTCGACCTGGAGACCACCGGGACCGATCCACGCACGTCGCGCATCGTCACGGGCGCCGTGATAGAGGTCAAGGACGGTGAGCCGCTGGGCCGCCGCGAATGGCTGGCCGACCCGGGCGTGGAGATCCCGGTCGACGCGGTGGCGGTCCACGGGATCACCAACGAACGCGCGACCGCCGAGGGCCGCCCGGCGGACGAGGTCGCCGACGCCATCGCGGACGTCCTCGTCGGGTACTGGCGTACCGGCGTCCCGGTCGTCGCGTACAACGCGGCCTTCGACCTCACGCTGCTCTCCGCCGAGCTGCGGCGCCACGGACTGCCGTCGCTGCGCGAGCGGCTCGGCGGCATCGACCCCGCCCCGGTGATCGACCCGTACACGATCGACCGCTCCGTGGACCGCTACCGCCGGGGCAAGCGCAACCTGGAAGCGGTCTGCACCGAGTACGGCGTGGTCCTGGACTCCGCCCACGACGCCTCGGCCGACGCCCTCGCCGCCGGGCGGCTCGCCTGCGCGATAGCCGGCCGGCACCCCAAGGTCGCGGCCCTCGGCCCGGTCGAGCTGCACCGCCGCCAGATCGAGTGGTACGCAAACTGGGCGGCCGACTTCCAGTCCTTCCTGCGCCGCAAGGGCGAGACGGACGCGGTGGTGGACGGCACCTGGCCCCTGCGGGACCTGGCCGACGAACGCGTCTGACCCGCCCGGAAGGCCGGATCAGAACGGGTACCAGCGCACCGTCTCGTCGCCGTCCCGCAGGGACGCCACCCGGCGTTCGAACTCGGCCAGCGCCTTGGGGTTCACCGGCGCGTGCTGGGCGACCCAGGCGCAGCTCGCGGTCTCGCGGGCACCCCGGAGCACCGAACAGCCCTCCCACGCCCGGACGTCCCAGCCGTACGCCTCGGTGAAGGAGTCGTAGGCATCGGCGGGCAGCCCGTAGCGGTCGCGGGACAGGGCCATCACCACCAGATCGTGCTCCCGCAGATCCGCGGAGAACGTCTCCAGGTCGACGAGGACCGGGCCGTCCGGGCCGACGTGGACGTTGCGGGGCAGCGCGTCGCCGTGGATCGGGCCCGGCGAAAGGTGCGGGACGAGCGCGGCGGCGGCCGCGGCGAAGCCGTCCCGCCGCTCCCGCAGATACGCCGCGTCCGCGGGGTCGATCGCCTCGCCGGCCAGCCGCAGCCAGCGCTCCACCCCGCCGAGGAGTTCGCGGGGCGGCAGCGCGAAGGAGGGGGAGGGCAGGGCGTGGACCACCCGCAGCAGCTGAGCCAGATCGCGCGGCTCGGCGGGGCGGACGGCGTCGGGCAGCCGGTGCCACACCGTCACGGGGTGCCCGTCGACCAGCAGCGCCTCCGGCTCGGCGGCCCGGACCGCGGGGACCCCCGAGTCGGCGAGCCACGCGGCGACCGCCAGTTCCCGGCGCGCCCGCTCGTGGAGTTCGGCGTCGCGCCCCACCTTGACGACCAGGTCACCGGCGCCGAACACCGCGTTCTCGCCGAGGGCGAGGAGCGAGGCGTCCGAAGTGGGCCCCGGCAGCACCTTCGCCGCGGCCAGTACGTCCCGCGCCCGTGCCTCGTCCATCGCTCGCCTCCGTGCCCTCGCCCGCGACGGCGCCCGGTGCGTGCCGTCCGTCGGTCAGTCTCCCATTGCCGCAGGCCGGAACGGCGAAGGGCCCGTCGGTCCCTCCGGGAGGAGGAGACCGACGGGCCCTTCGCCGCGCGAGTCCGTTTCCGGCACCGGCCCGCGGCCGGGCGCCGGGAGGCTAGACCCCGGCCCGCTCGCCCTCGGGCACCACCGGTGCCGCGACGGCCTCGGGGGCCTCGTCGTGGGTCAGGTCGGGCATCCGGTCGAGCCACTTCGGCAGGTACCAGTTGCGCTCGCCGAGCAGCGCCATCACCGCGGGGAGCAGGACACCCCGGATGATCGTCGCGTCGATGAGCACCGCGGCCGCCAGGCCCACACCCATCTGCTTCATGGACTGCATGGACAGCGTTCCGAAGATCGCGAAGACGGCGACCATGATGACGGCGGCGCTGGTGACGACACCGGCCGTGGTGACCACTCCGTGCTGGATCGCGTCCTTCGTCGTACGGCCCCGCAGGCGCGCCTCGCGGATGCGCGAGACCACGAACACGTGGTAGTCCATCGACAGGCCGAACAGGATGACGAAGAGGAACAGCGGCAGCCAGGTGATGATGGCGCCCACACCCTCCGCGCCCACCAGGGACGCGCCCCAGCCGTGCTGGAAGACGGCGACGAGGATGCCGTAGGCCGCGCCTACCGACAGGAGGTTCAGCACGATCGAGGTGATCGCGACTGTCAGGGAGCGGAACGACAGCAGCATCAGCAGGAAGGCGAAGACCACGACGAAGGCGAAGACCGGGATCACCGCGCCGCCGAGCTGGTCGTTGAAGTCGTGCGAGCCGGCGACCTGTCCGGTGATCGGTGCCTGGACGCCGTCGATCTTGCCGAGCGTGGCCGGCCGTACCTCGTCGCGCAGCTTCTCCAGGCTCGCGCCCGCCTTGTCCAGGTCGGAGCCGCCGACCAACGGGACGTATACGTAGGCGATGTTCTGCGCGTCGTGGAGCTTGATCTCGATCGGGCCGCGTGAGGCGCCCGAACTGATCGCCCGCTCCTTGAAGTCGGCGAGCGCGGACCTCACCTCGGGGGCGTTGATGTCCTTCGCCCTGACGACCACCTCGGCCGGCTCGGAACCGCCCGGGAAGGCGTCGTTGACGCGGTTGTACGTCTGCACGATGGGCAGCGAGTTCCCGAACTCCTGGTCCAGCGTGAGGTTCTGGGTCTTCATGCCGACCGCGGGAGCCGCGACGGCGAGCAGCACGCCGGCCGCCACGAGTACCGAGATGAGGGGCTTGGCGAGCACTCCGCGCAGGACGGCGGTCCAGAACCGGCTCTCCCCGCCCGTGCGGGCGGCACGGCGCTCCATGGCCTTGCGCAGGAACGGGATGCGGCCCTTCTCGACCCGCTCGCCCAGCAGCGAGAGCAGCGCGGGAAGCACCGTCACGGACCCGACCATGGCGACCGCCACGACCATCAGCGAGGCGAGGCCCATCGCCTCGAACTCGGCGAGCCCGGTGAAGAGCATGCCCGCCATCGCCACGCACACCGTGACGCCGGAGACGATGATCGCGCGGCCGCTGGTGGCGGCGGCGATCCGCAGGGCCGTCTGCGCGTCCCGTCCGGCCGCGCGCTCCTCGCGCTCACGGCGCAGATAGAACAGGCAGTAGTCGACGCCGACGGCCAGACCCACCAGCAACATCACGGAGTTGGCGGTGTCGCTCATCGGCATCACATGGCTGACGACGCCCATCAGGCCCATCGTCGCCATGATCGCGGTGACCGCCAGCGCCACCGGCAGCAGCGCGGCCACCAGCGCACCGAAGGCGATCAGCAGAATGCCGAGGGCCACCGGCACCGCGGAGAGCTCGGCCTTCTGGAAGTCGTCCCCGAAGGCGTCGTCGAACGTCTTCATCATGCTGGCGCCGCCGATCTCCTCGATCCGCAGCGAGCCGTGATCCTTCTGCACCCCCTCGACGGCCTTCAGGACGGGCTCCACCCGCTCGCCCGCGGTGTCGGAATCGCCGCGCATGTCGAACTGCACCAGCGCGCTGCGACCGTCCTTCGAGATCGTCTTCGTGTCGTACGGGGACGTCACGTCCGTGACCTTGCCGGTCCCCTCGACGGCTTCGACGACCGCGGTGACGGCCGCCTTGAACTCGCCGTCCGTGGCCTTGAGACCGCCGTCCCTCGACTGGACGAGGACCGTCTCGCTCGCGGGCTCCTCGATCCCGGCGTCCTCGACGATCTTCGCGGCGGTGTGCGTCTCGCCCTTGAGCTGGTCGCTCTCCTTGACGTCGACGCGGCCCGCCGCGGAGCCGAGGCCCATCGCCAGGACGACGAACAGCACCCAGATTCCGACGGCCGCCCATCGATGGCGGGCGCTCCAGCCGCCTGCTCGCGCGGCGATGCCGCGCACCCGTGTGTCTGCGTTACCCATGACGGGCCTGCCCCCTTGTGCACGGTGACAGCCCCCTGCCGCCACCTTCCGTATCGAAGGTATGGGCCCGATAAGCGTCTCTCCTCGTGCTCACCGGTGAACCGCCGGACCTCCCGCTCCTCCCCGCGGACCCCGGTCCCTCCGCACTGGGGAGGACGGAAGCCCCCTACACCTAACGGCACTTCTCGGGGGTGCCGCTCAGGGATCGGCCCCGCTGCCCGGCCTATGGTGTGCGGATGACGACGACGTACGCGGCGCTGTTGCGCGGCATCAACGTGGGCGGCGCGAAGAAGGTGCCGATGGCCGAGCTGCGCACCCTGATGGAGGGACTCGGGTACGGCGACGTCCGCACCTATCTCCAGAGCGGGAACGCCGTGTTCAGCAGCGACGGCGGGGACGAGGACTCCCTCGCCGGGGAACTCTCCGGGGCCATCGAGAAGCACTTCGGTTTCGGCGTCGGCGTCCTCGTCCGCGAGCACGCCTATCTGCGGGCCGTCAGGGAGGCCTGCCCGTTCCCGGCCGCCGAACTGGAGGCCAAGCAGCTCCACGTCACTTATTTCTCGCACTCCGTCGACGCCGAGCGCTTCGCCTCCGTCGAGCCCGCGGCCTTCCTCCCCGAGGAGTTCCGTCTCGGCGACCGCGTCCTCTACCTCTACGCACCCGACGGCCTCGGCCGCTCCAAGCTGGCGGAGGCCCTGGCGAAGCCCCGACTGCTCAAGGGCGTTCTCGCCACCACGCGGAACTGGAACACGGTCGTCAAACTGGAGGAGCTGACCGGTGCTTGAGCGCAATCCCGCCGTCGAGGCCGCCATCGAGGGCGAACTGCGCCTGCTCGACCCGGCGGTCCGCCGCTCGGCCGACCTCGTCGCCGCGCTGCTGCACCCCGACTTCTACGAGTTCGGCGCGTCCGGCCGCATCTGGGACCGTGCCTCGATCGTCGCGCTGCTGGCCGCCGGGACGCAGGACGGCGGCCGCACCACGACCTCACGGGTCAAGGGGGTGCAGCTCGCCTCCGACCTGGTCCACCTGACCTTCGACACCGACGACAACGGCCGCCGGGCCCACCGGAGTTCGCTGTGGCGACTGTTCGGGAACGACTGGCTCCTCTACTTCCACCAGGGCACTCCGTACGGCCCCGGCGAGGCCGGCGCGTTCGCCCGGGAAACGGGCTGAGTCAGAGAATTGGCCCAAGATTTCCGTACGGGATTGGGCCGGGATTCCATGCCACCGGGTGACTAGCCTCGACGGTATGACGACCACATCGCCCACCCGGGTCGACTTCTGGTTCGACCCCGCCTGCCCCTTCGCCTGGATCACCTCGCGCTGGATCCTGGAGGTCGAACGGAGCCGCCCGCTCGACCTCCGCTTCCACGCCATGAGCCTCTACCTGCACAACATCGGCAACGAACTGCCCGACTGGTACCGGGATCTGGTGGACAGGTCCATCGGTCCGGTACGGGTGGCGGTGGCCGCGGCCGAGCTGCACGGCGAGAAGGTGCTCCGCGATCTCTACACCGCCCTCGGCACCCGCATCCACCAGCGCGGCATGAAGGACTTCGACGCGGTGACCGCCGAGGCGCTCGCCGAGCTCGGACTCCCGGCCACGCTCGCCGACGCGGCCCACGACCCCTCGTACGACGAGGCGGTGCGCCGCAGCCACGACGCCGGAACCGAGACGGACACCGGCGCCTATGTGGGAACCCCCACCCTCCATGTCGACGGAACGGTGTGGTTCGGTCCCGTCCTGCGGGCCGTCCCGCGCGGGGAGAAGGCCGCCGAACTCTTCGACAGCTTCCGCGTCCTCGCCGCCCACCCGGACTTCTTCGAGCTCAAGCGGACCCGGACCGGCGGGCTCTCCTTCGACTGACCGGCACCCCGGAGTCCGGGCCGGGCCAGGCCCGGAGCGCCTCAGGCGCCGACCGCCGCCAGCGACGGCGTGCGCGCCTCGTCGTAGCGCTCCAGCAGGACCCGCGCGACCTCGGGCGCGGGACCGAGCACGTCGGCGAGAACGTCCGCCCCTTCGGCGCCCCGGGCGATGCGGTCCGGCAGGAAGCCGGGCGCCAGGACGTACGGCGCGACGGCGACGCGTTCGCAGCCGAGGGCGCGCAGCTCACGGACGGCGTCCTCGGTGCGGGGAAGGGATGCGGAGGCGAACGCGGGCCGCACGGCGCACCAACCGGTGTGCCGCCACTCCCGCGCGATGTCTGCGATCACCGCGATCGCCTCCGGGTCGGTGGATCCCGCCGAGGCCAGGACGACCGCGGTCCGGGACTTGTCGGCGGGCGTCAGCCCGGCCTCGTACAGCCGTCGTTCGAGCGCGGCCGTCAGCAGCGGGGACGGGCCCAGCACCTCCGCCTGCCGGATCCGCAGCCGCGAGGGTGCCTGCCGCAGCACCGCCGGGATGTCGGACTTGGCGTGGAAGGCGCGGGTCAGCAGCAGCGGCAGGGCCACCACGTCGCGTACGCCCTCGGCCGCCAGGGAGTTCAGCACCCCCTGCACGGAGGGGACGTTGAAGTCGAGGAACCCGGTCTCCACCCGCAGGCCCGGGCGCTGTGCGCGCACCCTTCGCACCAGGGCGTGCACCGTCGCGGCGTGCCGCGGATCGCGGCTGCCGTGGGCGATGACGACGAGGACGGGACGCTCGGGCCTGCTCATGACGGGGTCAGCCCTTCACCAGGAGTCCGCGGCTGCGCAGCACCCACCGCTCCACCGGGCTGAAGACGATGAGGTCGATGGCGATGCCGACGAACAGGATGAGGAAGATGGCGAGGAAGACCATCGGCATGGAGCTGGCGTTGCGGCCGTTCTCCAGCAGCTGGCCGAGGCCCACGCCGAGGTCCGGGGAGGAGGCGATGATCTCCGCGGCCATCAGGGAGCGCCAGGAGAACGCCCAGCCCTGCTTTAGTCCGGCCAGGTAGCCGGGCAGCGCGGCCGGCATCACGATGTGCCAGGTCCCGCGCAGGCCCGTCGCGCCCATCGTGCGGCCCGCCCGCAGGAACAGCGGCGGCACCTGGTCCACGCCGGACACCAGTCCGTTGGCGATCGAGGGGACCGCGCCGAGCAGGATCACCGCGTACATCATCGAGTTGTTCAGGCCCAGCCAGATCACGGCCGGCGGCACCCAGGCCACCGAGGGCAGGGACTGCAGGCCCGACAGGATCGGGCCGATCGCGGCGCGCACGAACCTCACCCGGGCCACCAGCAGCCCCAGCGGGGTCCCGATCACCAGGGCGAGCAGGAACCCGAGCAGACCGCGCGAGACGCTGGTCCAGATGTAGTCGAGCAGCGTGCCCTGGAGCCAGGCGTTCTCGACCTCGCCCCAGACGTCGGACGGCGAGGGCAGCTTGGTCGGGTCGTCGACGATCTTGAAGGTGATCAGCGCCTGCCAGGCCGCCAGAACGATCACGGCCGCGATCAGCGGCGGCAGCACCTTCTGCCGGAACGTGGTGCCGAAGGAACGGTGGCCGGCCACGGAGGACTCCAGCGCGTCGAGGCCCGCCTCCAGCCCGCCCAGGCCGTCGTTGTCCCTGACGGCCGCGTCGGACTTCGTCTCAGTGCTGGCCATGACGGCGGATCTCCCCACGCAGTTCTTCGGTGATCTCGATGGACAGTTCCGCCACGGGCGCGTCCTCGATGCGGCGCGGCTGCGGGATGTCCACGGTCCATTCGCGGGCGACGCGGCCCGGACGGGAGGACAGCAGGACCACGCGCTGGGCGAGCCGCACCGCCTCACGGACGTTGTGCGTGACGAAGAGGACGGACAGTCCCGTCTCCCGCCAGATCCGGGTGAGTTCGTCGTGCAGCACGTCCCGCGTGATGGCGTCGAGCGCCGCGAACGGCTCGTCCATCAGCAGGATCTGGCTGTCCTGCGCGAGCGCCCGGGCCAGCGCCACGCGCTGGCGCATGCCGCCGGACAGTTCGTGCACCCGCTTGCCGTACGCGCCCTTCAGCCGGACGAGTCCGAGCAGTTCCTCGGCCCGCTCGCGCCGATCGGCCTTCGGAACTCCCCTGAGCCGCAGGGCGAGTTCGATGTTCTTGCCCGCGGTCAGCCACGGGAAGAGGGCGTGCTCCTGGAACATCAGAGCGGGACGCCCGTGGGTCGTGATCGTGCCGGCCGAGGGCTTGTCCAGCCCCGCGACCAGGTTCAGCAGCGTGGACTTGCCGCACCCCGAGGCCCCCAGGAGGGTGACGAACTCGCCCGGCGCGACATCGAGGGTGATGTCGTCGAGGACGAGCTGGGGACCCGCGGGTCCGGCGAAGGACTTCGAGACGTGCTCGATGCGGGCGGCGTACTCCGTCGTGTCGGCGCCGTCGGCGGCCTTGGCGAGCGTCGTTGCCATGGTCGTCACCTCCTGGGAACTCATCGGGATCCGGACTTACTTGACGCCGAGACCGGCGTCGTCGACCTTGCTCTCGCCCGCCGCGGCGAGGACCTTGTTCAGGAGCGTCAGGTCATAGATGCCGGACAGGTTCGGCTTCTCCAGGAGACCTGCCTTGACCGCGTGGTCCGCCTCGGTGTTCAGCGTGGAGGCCAGCGGGTCGTTGGTGATCTGGATGGACTTCCAGGCCGGGTCGAGGACGTCGGCCGGCAGCGCCTTGCCCGAGTCGGCCTCGAGCTGCTTGTTCGCGGCGGCCTTGGCGTCGTCCGGGTTGGCGTTGATCCACTTGTTGGTCTCGACGGAGCCCTTCAGGACCGCCTCGACGACCTTCGGGTGCTCCTTGAGGAACTTCTGCGACACGATGATGTTCGTGATCACGAACTTCTTGTCCGGCCACAGGTCCGACTCGTCGAGCAGCACCTTGCCGCCCTCGGCGACCAGCTTTGACGCGGTCGGCTCCGGCACCCAGGCGCCGTCGATGGAACCGGACTTGTAGGCGTCCGGGGTGATCTTGTTGTCGGTGCGGACGACCGACACGTCACCCTTGCCGCTCTGGGCGTCGACCTTCCAGCCCTGCTCCGCGGCCCAGTTGAGGAACGCGACGTCCTGCGTGTTGCCGAGCTGAGGCGTCGCGATCTTCTTGCCCTTGACGTCCTTCAGGGACTTGATCTTCTTGGGGTTCACCACGAGCTTGACGCCGCCCGAGGCCGAACCGCCGATGATCCTGAGGCTCTTGCCCTCGGACTTGGTGAAGCCGTTGATGGACGGCGACGGGCCGATCCAGCCGATGTCGATGGAGCCCGAGTTGAGCGCCTCGATCTCGGAGGGGCCGGCGTTGAAGATCTGGTACTTCGCCTGGGTGGCGCCGAGCTCCTTCTGGAAGATGCCCTTCTGGTTGCCGACCAGCGCGGTGGCGTGCGTCAGGTTGCCGAAGTAGCCGATCTTCACGGAGTCGAGTCCGTCGATCTTCTTCGAGCCGGCGGCGACCTTGGCCGCGGCGTTGTCGTCCTTCGCGTCGGAGCCGTAGCTGCACGCGGCGAGGGCGAGGAGGGGCAGAGCGGTGACGAGGGCTATACCGCGGCCGAGCAGCTTGGTGCGCGTGGAGCGGATGGCAGACACGGGAGGTGTTCCTCTCGGTGGCCCGGCGGTCACGCCTTCTCAGGTCGTGGCCGGGAGGTCGGCAGGTCTTCGTCGTAACCGGGACGTCCGGTGGGGGGACGGGGCGCGCAGGCAGTGCGCGTACGTCATCGCGCACATCGCGCCACCCCGCCCTGCCCGCTGCCGAGGGCGCCGCTGCCGACGCGGCCGCCCTCCTTCGCGAACGTGGAGTAGATGTCGATGGGGTTCATGTCAGAAGTCCCAGCCGTCGTCGTCGGACTCGTCCTTGACCGGCTGCGGCGCGGCGAAGGACTCGCCGACCATGCCCGCGGTCAGGGTGGTCCCGTCGGCGGGGTCGATCAGGATGAAGGCGCCGGTGCGGCGGGAGTCGGCGTAGGAGTCGACCGGGAGCGGTTCGGCGGTGCGGATCTTCACGCGGCCGATGTCGTTGGCGACCAGCTGCCCGGGATGCGGGTGCAGCGAGAGGTCGTCCAGGGTGAGACGGGAGGGGATGTCCTTGACGATCGCCTTGACCGTGCGGGTGGTGTGCTTGAGCAGGACCCGGTGGCCGACGGTGAGCGGTTCGTCGGCGACGTGGCAGACGGTCGCCTCGACGTCCTGGGTGGTCGGGGGCGCGTCCTTGCTCGGCACGAGCAGGTCTCCGCGGGAGACGTCGATGTCGTCGGCCAGCAGGACGGTCACCGACTGGGTCGTCCATGCCGCGTCGACCGGCTTGCCGAGCAGGTCGATGCCGGAGATCGTCGTCGTCCGTCCGGACGGCAGGACGGTGACGCTCTCGCCGACGCGGAAGGTTCCGGCGGCGATCTGGCCCGCGTAGCCCCGGTAGTCGGGGTGCTCGGCGGTCTGCGGCCGGATCACGTACTGCACGGGCAGCCGCGCGTGGCAGTGCGCCAGGTCGTGGCTGACCGGGACCGTCTCCAGGTGTTCGAGGACGGTGGGGCCGCCGTACCAGTCCATGTGCGCGGAGGGCTCGACGACGTTGTCGCCGGCCAGCGCGGAGATCGGGATCGCGGTGATCTCGGGGACGCCCAGCTCCGTCGCGTACGCCGTGAACTCCTCGGCGATGGCCGCGAAGACGGCCTCCTCGTAGCCGACGAGGTCCATCTTGTTCACGGCGAGCACCACGTGCGGCACGCGCAGCAGGGCCGCGACGGCGGCGTGCCGGCGGGTCTGCTCGATGACGCCGTTGCGGGCGTCGACGAGCACGACGGCGAGGTCGGCGGTGGAGGCGCCGGTGACCATGTTGCGGGTGTACTGCACGTGGCCGGGGGTGTCGGCGAGGATGAACCGGCGCCGGGCGGTGGCGAAGTAGCGGTAGGCGACGTCGATGGTGATGCCCTGCTCGCGTTCGGCGCGCAGGCCGTCGGTGAGCAGCGCGAGGTCGGGGGTGTCCTGGCCGCGGTTGCGGGAGGCGTGCTCGACGGCCTCCAGCTGGTCGGTCAGGATCGACTTCGAGTCGTGCAGCAGCCGTCCGACGAGGGTGGACTTGCCGTCGTCGACGGAGCCCGCGGTCGCGAAGCGCAGCAGGGTGGTCGCCGAGAGCTGTCCGACCGACAGGGGCTCGGTGGGTTCGGTGGTGCTGGTCATGTCTAGAAGTACCCCTCGCGCTTGCGGTCTTCCATCGCGGCCTCGGACAGCTTGTCGTCGGCGCGGGTCGCGCCCCGCTCGGTGAGCCGGGAGGCGGCGATCTCGTTGATGACGGCGCCCAGGGTGGTCGCGTCGGAGTCGACGGCGCCGGTGCAGGACATGTCACCCACGGTCCGGTAGCGGACGAGCCGCTTCTCCACCGTCTCGCCGTCCTTCGGGCCGCCCCACTCGCCCGCGGTCAGCCACATGTTGGACCGCTGGAAGACCTCGCGTTCGTGGGCGAAGTAGATCTCGGGCAGGTCGATGCCCTCGCGGGCGATGTACTGCCAGACGTCCAGCTCGGTCCAGTTGGAGAGCGGGAAGACGCGGACGTGCTCGCCGGGCGCGTGACGGCCGTTGTACAGGTTCCACAGCTCGGGGCGCTGGCGGCGCGGGTCCCACTGGGAGAACTCGTCGCGCAGCGAGAACACCCGCTCCTTGGCGCGGGCCTTCTCCTCGTCGCGCCGCCCGCCGCCGAAGACGGCGTCGAAGCGCTCGGACTGGATCTTCTCGGTCAGCGGCAGGGTCTGCAGCGGGTTGCGGACGCCGTCGGGGCGCTCGCGCAGCACACCGCGGTCGATGTAGTCCTGCACCGAGGCCACGTGCAGCCGCAGGCCGTGCTCGGCGACCGTGCGGTCGCGGTAGTCGAGGACCTCGGGGAAGTTGTGGCCGGTGTCGACGTGCAGCAGTGAGAAGGGGATCGCCGCGGGGGCGAACGCCTTCAGCGCCAGGTGCAGCATGACGATGGAGTCCTTGCCGCCGGAGAAGAGGATCACCGGCCGCTCGAACTCGCCCGCCACCTCACGGAAGATGTGGACGGCCTCCGACTCCAGCGCGTCCAGGTGCGACAGCGCGTACGGGCTGCTCCCGGTCTCCTCGGAGACACTGGCGACGGTCGTCATGCGAGACCCTTCTCGGTGAGCAGCGCATGCAGCGCGGCGGCGGACTCCTGCACGGTCTGGGTGTGCGACTCGATGCGCAGGTCGGGCGACTCGGGCGCCTCGTACGGGTCGTCGACCCCGGTGAGCCCCGTCAGCTCCCCCGCGGCCTGCTTGGCGTACAGACCCTTCACGTCGCGTACGGAGCACACCTCGACCGGGGTCGCCACGTGCACCTCCAGGTACGTCGTCCCGTTCTCCTGGTGACGTCCCCGCACCGCGTCACGGCTGTCGGCGTAGGGCGCGATGACCGGGACGAGCGCCGTGACGCCGTTGCGGGCGAGCAGTTCGGCCAGGAAGCCGATCCGCTGCACGTTGGTGTGCCGGTCCTCGCGGCTGAAGCCGAGGCCCGCCGAGATGAACTCGCGGATCTCGTCGCCGTCGAGCACCTCGACGCGGCGGCCCTCCTCGCGCAGCCGGCCGGCCAGCTCGTAGGCGATGGTGGTCTTGCCGGCACTCGGCAGACCCGTGAGCCAGACGGTGGCTCCGCTCGTCACTTCCCGCTCCTGAGAAATCGTGGGACCCGCGTCGGGCGCGGTGTTCGTCGTGGTCGTCATCAGTGCAGTCCGCACTCGGTCTTCGCGCTGCCCGCCCAGCGGCCGGCGCGCGCGTCCTCGCCCTCCAGCACCCGGCGGGTGCAGGGGGCGCAGCCGACGGAGGGGTAGCCGTCCATCAGCAACGGGTTGGTCAGCACGCCGTGTTCGGCGACGTACGCGTCCACGTCGTCCTGCGTCCAGCGGGCGATCGGCGAGACCTTCACCTTGCGGCGCTTCTCGTCCCAGCCCACGACCGGGGTGTTCGCCCTGGTCGGGGACTCGTCGCGGCGCAGCCCGGTCGCCCAGGCGTCGTACCCGGCCAGACCCTCCTCCAGCGGCCGGACCTTGCGCAGCGCGCAGCACAGATCCGGGTCCCGGTCGTGCAGCCTCGGTCCGTACTCGGCGTCCTGCTCGGCGACGCTCTGACGCGGGGTCAGCGTGAGGACACGCACGTCCATCACCGCCTCGACCGCGTCCCGCGTGCCGATCGTCTCCGGGAAGTGATAGCCGGTGTCGAGGAACACCACGTCCACACCCGGCCGGACCCGCGACGCCAGATGAGCGACCACCGCGTCCTCCATCGAGGACGTCACGCAGAACCGCGCACCGAAGGTGTCCACGGCCCAGCGCAGGATCTCCAGGGCGGACGCGTCCTCCAGGTCGTGGCCCGCCCGCTCGGCCAGCTTCCTCAAGTCCTCGTCCGTGCGCTCTTCCTGAACGGCCGTCATATCTCCGCCCCTCCACGCTCTTCCCGCTGGACGCCCCGGGACAGCAGTCCCAGGAACTTCAGCTGGAAGGCTCGGTTGCACGCCGCGCACTCCCACGCGCCGTGGCCCTCTTCGCTGGGTCGCAGGTCTTCGTCTCCGCAGTAGGGGCAGTAGAACGGCGCGGCACGCTCGCTCATGACAGCGCCTCCTCGGAGGCACGCGCGGCCCAGGTGGCGAAGCGCTCGCCGTCCTCGCGCTCCGCCTGGAAACGCTTGAGGACACGCTCGATGTAGTCGGGCAGTTCGTCCGAGGTGACCTTCAGGCCGCGGACCTTGCGGCCGAACCCGGCCTCCAGGCCGAGCGCGCCGCCCAGGTGCACCTGGTACCCCTCGACCTGCTCACCGTTCCCGTCCAGGACCAGCTGGCCCTTGAGACCGATGTCCGCGACCTGGATGCGGGCGCAGGCGTTGGGGCAGCCGTTGATGTTGATGGTGATGGGTTCCTCGAACTCGGGGATGCGGCGCTCGAGTTCGTCGATCAGGGAGGCGCCGCGCGCCTTGGTCTCGACGATCGCGAGCTTGCAGAACTCGATGCCGGTGCAGGCCATCGTGCCGCGCCGGAACGGCGAGGGCTTCACCGTCAGGTCGAGCGCCTCCAGGCCCTCGACGAGCGAGTCGATGCGCGTCTCGTCCACGTCGAGCACGATCATCTTCTGCTCGACGGTGGTGCGCAGCCGGCCCGAGCCGTGCGCCTCGGCGAGTTCGGCGATCTTCGTCAGGGTGGCGCCGTCGATGCGGCCGACGCGCGGGGCGAAGCCGACGTAGTAGAGGCCGTCCTGCTGCCGGTGCACGCCGACGTGGTCGCGCCAGCGGGCGACGGGCTGGTCGGGGGCCGGGCCGTCGACCAGCTTGCGCTTCAGGTACTCGTCCTCAAGGACCTGGCGGAACTTCTCCACGCCCCAGTCGGCGACCAGGAACTTCAGGCGGGCGCGGTTGCGCAGCCGCCGGTAGCCGTAGTCACGGAAGATCGAGATGACACCCTCGTAGACGTCCGCGACCTCGTCGAGCGGGACCCAGGCGTCGAGGCGCTGGCCGATCTTCGGGTTGGTGGACAGACCGCCGCCGACCCAGAGGTCGAAGCCGGGCCCGTGCTCGGGGTGGTTCACGCCGACGAAGGCGATGTCGTTGATCTCGTGCGCCACGTCCAGCAGCGGCGAGCCGGAGATCGCCGACTTGAACTTGCGGGGCAGGTTCGAGAAGTCCTTGTTGCCGATGATCCGGCGGTGGATCTCCTCGATGGCCGGGGTGCCGTCGATGATCTCGTCCTCGGCGATCCCGGCGACGGGCGAGCCGAGGATGACGCGGGGGGTGTCACCGCAGGCCTCGGTCGTGGACAGGCCGACGGCCTCCAGACGGTTCCAGATCTCCGGAACGTCCTCGATGCGGATCCAGTGGTACTGGACGTTCTGACGGTCGGTGAGGTCGGCGGTGCCGCGCGCGAACTCCTGCGAGATCTCGCCGATCACACGGAGCTGGTCGGTGGTCAGCCGGCCACCGTCGATCCGCACCCGCAGCATGAAGAACTCGTCGTCCAGCTCCTCCGGCTCCAGGATCGCGGTCTTGCCGCCGTCGATCCCGGGCTTGCGCTGGGTGTAGAGACCCCACCAGCGCATCCGGCCGCGCAGGTCGTTGGGGTCGATGGAGTCGAAGCCGCGCTTCGAGTAGATCGTCTCAATGCGTGTCCGCACATTGAGACCGTCGTCGTCCTTCTTGAACTGCTCGTTGCCGTTGAGCGGGGTGAAGTGGCCTACGGCCCACTGGCCCTCACCGCGGTGACGGCTCACCTTGCGGCGGGGCGCGACGGCGGGATCCTGCGGGGTGGCGGCCATGGCTGTTACGTCCTTCGAGACTGCGGGGCAGGGCTGACTGCGGCTGTGACCTGCGCATACGGGTGCATACGGAAGAA
The DNA here is from genome assembly GCF_042891215.1 of Streptomyces sp. NPDC001914. Taxonomy (NCBI): domain Bacteria; kingdom Bacillati; phylum Actinomycetota; class Actinomycetes; order Kitasatosporales; family Streptomycetaceae; genus Streptomyces; species Streptomyces sp. NPDC001914. Next base: position 180,626 of record NZ_JBIASW010000006.1, on the reverse strand, counting down.
TGGGCGCAGCACTGCGCGAGGGTCGCAAAAAGAGGGGGACTCGGCGCTGCTGGGCTGATCAGCTCGCCGGACAGATGGCGCTGGACATGCGGCCGAGGTCGACGTGCCGCCGACTCACCAAGGCAATTCCAGTTCCAGACATGACGGAAGCGTGTCACGGGGATCTCGGGGCAGTCCACCGTCATCCATTATGTGGACACCCTTGTCCCGAAGATTGAGACAAGGGTGGTGTCGATCACATGAGCGGCGCTCCCGGGGTGCCGCGTGGAGGGGCCGGAGCCGTGGTCACCACGGCACAAAGCGGGTCAGACGGTGTACGCGCCCGGCCACGGACCCGGGGTGAGGGCCTCAGCCTCCTGCTCGACCTTGGTGTCGAAGAGCCGGAAGCCGCGGCGCAGATAGTTGTCCATCGCGTGCTCGCCGTCCTTGCTGCACGTGTGCAGCCAGACGCGCTTCGTCTCGGCCCGCCCCGGCCAGCGGCCGGCCAGGTCCCAGGCGCGCGCGGTCCCGTACGAGAGGAGATGGCCCCCGATCCGGCGGCCGCGGAACGCGGGGACGAGCCCGAAGTAGACGATCTCCACGACACCGTCGTCCTGGGCCTCCAGCTCGACGTAGCCCGCGGGGGTCCCCCGGTCGTAGGCGACCCAGGTCTCGGTGCCCGGCCGGTCGAGGACCTCCCGCCACCGCGCGTACGTCCACGCGAGACGGTCCGTCCACAGGATGTCCCCGCCCACCGAGGCGTACAGGAAGCGGCTGAACTCGGGCGAGGGGACCTCGGCGCGGACGATCCGCAGATCCCCGTCCGGCGCGCTCGCGGGGAGCAGGTCGGCCGGGGCCGTCTGCTCCAGGGACCAGGTGGTCACACTGATGTCGCTCATGACCGCCAGGGAATCACGGAGGCCGCCGCCTCTCCAAAGGCGTCCACGAACCGGCCCGCCGGTCGGGCGAGCCGTCCACTAGTCGAGCGAGCCGTCCACCGACGACAGCGGCATCGCGTAGAGCACCCGTCGGTCCACCGTGTCGGACAGGCTCCACAGTTCGCCGGTGCGCTGCCAGTAGGAGAGCGACCCGGTGCCGAGGCCCCAGCAGGCGTGCGACTGGTCCGCGGTGCACGTGGCCGCCTCTGCGCCCCGTCCGCTCTGGCGCCACAGGGACGCGTGCCCGGCGCGGCCGTCGGAGGGCCGTCCGACGTACCACTCGGTCTCGTGGGCGCCACGGGCTCGGTGCGAGAGGGCGCCGGAGATCCCGGAGCCCTTGGTCGTCCAGGCCTCGGCCGCCTTCACGTGGCCCTGGGTGTCCGCGAGCAGTCCGGTGCGGTAGGCGGCGGTGCTGAACGCGTACCGCCACAGACGGGTGCGCTCCGGGTGGTCGCCTGGGGCCTCCGTCGCGACGAGGCTGTCGGGAGCGGTCGTACGGTCCAGGGAGAGCGAGCCGATACAGGGGACGGCGTGGTCACGGCCGCGCGTGCACGAGCCGCCCTCCAGGTCGTACGAGCCGATGGCGGGAAGAACGTAGCGGTAGCCGGCGGCGGAGTAGCCGTGGCCCACCCGGCCCACCGCGCCGCTGTCCACGTCGGCGCGCAGCAGTCGGTGCAGGTCGAAGACGAGCAGGCCGTCGCCGTGGTCCGCGGTGACGATCAGCTTGTCCTGGTACCAGACCATCCCACCGAGGCCGGTGCGCAGCGCCGTGAAGTCCTTACCGCCGGCCCGCGGGGCGACGAGCAGGACCCAGCGGTAGCGCAGGGCGTCCGGGTCCGTCGCGTCGACGACGGCGATCCGGGCCAGCCCCTCGTCCCTGTCCGGCGCGGCCGCCCTTCCGTCGCGGTGGGTCCAGCCGGCCAGGATCACCTGGCGGGTGCCCCACGCGCCGTCGTCGTCGGCGTCACCGGAGGTGGTCACGGAACGCGGCCGCCACTGCGAGGTCCGTGCGTCGGCGTCGTCCCAGCAGTACGCGCGGGTGGCCGTCGGCTCCACGGGGAGCGCGGCCCGCTCGCCGGCCGTGCAGTCGGCGGTGTTGCGCATCGCGTGGTCGGCGTCGCGCAGGACTCCGTCGACGCCGACGTTGCCGCCCATGTTCCCGCTGAGCGTGTCGAGTGATTCCCGGGAGGTGAGGTTCTCGTGGAGGCGGAGCTGGGTGGCGGAGCCGGTGCGTAGTGCCGTGAGGCCGCCCGGGCTGTTGGCTCCGGTGGCCTGTGAGGTGCTGATCAGGGTGGCGGCCGCGGTGAGCGCGAGCGCGGTTCCGGCAAGGGTGGCGCGCAGCGCCTGTCCTCTTCTTCGACGACGGTGCCTGCCGCGCTGCTTCATGCGTCCTCCCGGATAGGCCAACTGCCTCCCCCGCCGAGGGCGTTGACGGAGAGACGCGTGGGGTGGCCCGTGGAGTGGATGCTACGGCAGTGACCCCCCGGCCAGGACAAAGACCGCCGAAGACGCCCACGAAATACGCCCGCTTCACCCTTTCCCGCCCTCATGAGGGCGCCGGACCGGCCGTCGCGCGTGCTCCGAGCACCGCGGGCGCGGTCGAGTGCGGCAGCAGGTCCCGGGGGTCGTCCGGCAGCAGGACCTCGACCTCCACCTCCTCGCGGAAGCGGTAGGGCCGGTGGTCGAGGAGCCCGATGAGCCGGCGGCGTACGCGGGACAGTTCGGCGCGGACCGTGACCGTGCGGGTGGGATCGCCGAAGAGGTCGACCGCGAGCTGGGCGGCGCTGCGTCCCTGCCGGCGCACGGCGAGGACGTAGAGGAGTTCCGCGTGGCGCGGGCTGAGGTCCTGGGCCCAACTGCCCGCCGTGCCCGAGACGGTGATGTGCGGGCGCCGGGGTTCGCCGAGGTCGAGGACCACCCGCCCGGCGCTCCCGAGGTCGCCCGCGCCGGTGACGCGCAGCAGCCAGCCGCCGGGCATGGGCTCGGCGGCGCAGGTGCCGAGGGAGGGCAGCCAGACGGGTCCGGCGCCGAAGGAGTCGGGCAGCGGGACCCGGTCCACCGGCGGCATGCCGGTGACGGCGGCGAGCCAGCCGTGGGAGTCCACCACGAGGGCGGGGCCGTCCAGTCGGCACAGCAGGGGCGCGGCCACCGCGCGCAGCCGCTCGATCGCCCTCAGATGCGCGGTGCGCAGTTCGCTTTCGGCCAGTCGGGACACCGTGTCGACCAGCGCGAGGGTGGCGGGGTGGAAGGTGCTGTCCGGGCCGCTCACGTCGATGATGCCGAGCAGCCGTCCGTCACGCGGGTCGTGGACGGGCGCGGCGGCGCACGTCCAGTCGTGCAGCGTGCGCACGAAGTGCTCGGCGGAGTGCACCTGGACCGGGGAGTCGGCCGACAGGGCGGTGCCGATGGCGTTGGTGCCGGTGGTGTCCTCGCTCCAGGCGGCGCCTTCCTCCAGGCAGATGGTGTCGGCCCGGCGCAGCACGCTCGTGTTCCCCTCGCGCCACAGCACCCGGCCCTCGGGATCGGTGACCACCATGATCTGGAGGGAGGCGTCGGCGACCGCCCCGAGGCCGCCGCGCAGGGTCGGCATCACATCGGCGAGCGCGGTGGATGTCCGTCGGTGTTCGAGTTCTTCGGGATGGAGCAGCACACTGTCCGTTCCCTGTTCGGGATTGACGCCGAAACGTTTCGCTCTTTGCCAGGACCGCCCGATCACCGGACGCGGTGCGAACGTGCCGCGCTCGCCCTTGACCGACGCCGCCCAGGCATCCTGGAGCTGCCCCGCCGACTCGGCCGCGTCGGACGGTGCGAAACGGGCTGGGTTGAACGATGTGGTCTTCACAGAACACTCCCGAAACCAGGACCTCGTACGGGCCGTGACACCGCCGTCACCCCACATCGTGCCTGCTCTCGGCCGGGTTCGCCGGACCTTCGCACAAGGTGCACGAAGGAATGCAACGGTCTGCAACTCTCGCCAACGGTCACGGGGTTCCTCGAAACTGACAGCGACGCCGCCCGTGCGGTGTCCGAGCTCCTGAACGGGGCGAGCGGCGGGGGTGGTGCCGTGTCGGCGCAGCACCACCCCCGCGTCAGCGCCTCCTTCAGACCACCGGCCGGGCCCGCTCCACCACCGTGGCCAGATCCAGACTGTGCGGCAGCGTCCCGAACCCCGCGCCCCAGTCACCGCCCAGCCGCGAGGCGCAGAACGCGTCGGCGACCTCCGGGGGCGCGTACCGGACGAGCAGCGAACCCTGGAGCACCAGCGCGACCCGCTCGACCAGCCGTCGGGCCCGGGCCTCGATGCCGTCGAGGTCGGCGAGCTCCGTCAGCAGGTCCTTGATGGCCCCGTCCAGCCGGTGATCGGCGCCGCGGGCCCGGCCCACCTCCCGCAGATACGCGTCGAAGGCACCCGGCTCCCGCTGGAGAGCGCGCAGGACGTCCAGTGCCTGCACATTGCCGGCGCCCTCCCAGATGGAGTTGAGAGGGGACTCCCGCAACAGGCGTGGCATGCCCGACTCCTCGACGTAGCCGTTGCCGCCCAGACACTCCAGTGCCTCCACCGCGACCGGCGTACACCGCTTGGTCACCCAGTACTTGGCGGCGGGCACCGCGAGCCGCAGGAACGCCCGCTCCTGCTCGCTCCCGTCGTCGTACGCCGCCGCCAGCCGCATCCCCAGGGTCGTCGCCGCCTCCGACTCCAGCGCCAGATCGGCGAGCACGTTGCGCATGAGCGGCTTGTCGACGAGCCGGCCGCCGAACGCCTCGCGGTGGGCGCAGTGGTGGATCGCCTGCGCGACCGCCTGCCGCATCAGCGCGGCCGAGCCGAGCACACAGTCCAGCCGGGTCGCCGCGACCATCTCGATGATGGTGCGCACCCCGCGCCCCTCCTCGCCCACCCGGCGCGCCCACGTCCCGTCGAACTCGACCTCGCCGGACGCGTTGGACCGGTTGCCGAGCTTGTCCTTGAGCCGCTGGATACGGAAGACGTTGCGGGTGCCGTCCTCCAGGACGCGCGGCACCAGGAAGCAGGTCAGCCCGCCGGGCGCCTGTGCCAGTACGAGGAAGCCGTCCGACATCGGCGCCGAACAGAACCACTTGTGCCCGGTCAGCGCGTACGTCCCGTCCTCGGCCAGCGGCCGTGCCCCGGTGGTGTTGGCGCGGACGTCGCTGCCGCCCTGCTTCTCCGTCATGCCCATACCGAAGAGCACGCCGGCCTTCCGCGACGCCGGGCGCAGTTCCTGGTCGTACACCGCGGACGTCAGCCGCGGCACCCACTCCGCGGCGAGCGCCGGGTCGGTGCGCAGCGCCGGCACCGCCGCGTGGGTCATCGACAGCGGACAGCCGTTGCCCGCCTCGGCCTGCGTCCAGACCACGAAGCCCGCCGCCCGCCTGACGTGCCCGCCGGGACGGGTCCAGGCCGACGTCAGTCCCGCCGACACTCCCTTGCCCAGGAGGCGGTGCCAGGACGGGTGGAAGTCGACCTCGTCGATCCGGTTGCCGTACCGGTCGTGGCTGCGCAGCTTCGGCGGGTTCTCGTTGGCCAGCGCGCCCCACTCCTGGACCTGGGCGGAACCCGTCGTCCGGCCGAGCGCCGACAGCTCCTCGCGCGCCTCCGGGAGGAGCTCCGGATCGAGGTGCCGGACGACCGCCTCGCCGAGGGCCCGGTCGGCGGCGAATACGTCATATCCCACCAGGGGCGGAGCCTGGTTGGTCACGGTGTGGGTGCTGGCTGCCATACCGCTACCGTAAGGACGTGCACCAGGCAAAAGAAACACCTGAACGGCCTCGCCCGGGCCGCTTCCACCGCGCTCGCGCGCTCTACCGGAACGTCTCCAAGCGCAGGACCGCCTGGCTGCTGCTCAAGGACACCGTCAACTCGTGCATGGAGTACCGGATCCTCGGACTGGCGGCCGAGGCCGCCTTCTTCACGCTGCTGTCCGTGCCCCCGCTGCTGCTCAGCATGATCGGGCTGCTCGGATACGTGGACGCGTGGACCGGCGCCGACACCATCGCCAGCCTGGAGTCCAACATCCTGGACGCCTCCCGCACGGTGCTGACCCAGAAGGGCGTGCACCAGATCGCCGAGCCGATCCTGCACGACGTGATGAAGGGCGGCCGGCCCGACATCATCTCCCTCGGATTCCTGTTCGCCCTGTGGTCGGGCTCGCGCGCGGTGAACGTCTTCGTCGACACCATCACGGTGATGTACGGACTCGACGGCACCCGGGGCATCGTGAAGACCCGGATGATGTCCTTCCTGCTGTTCATCGTGGCCCTGCTGATCGGCTCCGTGGCGCTCCCGCTGATGGTGGCGGGCCCGGACGCCGTGGTGAACGTCGTGCCGTGGTCGACGACCGTCGTCCAGATCCTGTACTGGCCGGTCGTCATCGTCCTGTCGGTCGCCTTCCTGACGACCCTCTACCACGTGTCCGTCCCGGTCCGCTCGCCCTGGGTCGAGGACGTGCCGGGCGCCCTGGTCGCCCTCGCGATGTGGGTCCTCGGCAGCTTCCTGCTGCGCATCTACCTGACCAACACCATCGAGGGTCCCACCATCTACGGCTCGCTGGCCGCCCCGGTGGCCGTCCTGCTGTGGATCGGCGTCGCCGCGTTCGCCGTCCTCGTCGGCGCGGCCGTCAACGCCGCCATCGACCGGGTCTGGCCGGCCGCGGCCACCGCCGCGGCCCGCGCCGCCAACGAGCGGCTGCGCGAGGCCCAGGCCGCCGAGTACGTCGCGCGCGTCGCGGCGCACCGCTCGTACGACGCCGATCCCGACGACCCCGACATGCCCTCCGAGTTCCCGGAACGCTGGTCGCGCTTCCTGCCTCCGGAGGACGTGACGTCCCGCCTGCGCACCCACGCCAAGAACACCCACCACACCCACCACGCGCCGAAGAACGGCGAGGAGCACTCGGCGGGGGAGTGAGCCCGCGGCCGCTTCCGACCGCGTGCGGGACGGGTCCGGACGCCATCCGGGCAGGTCCGAACCGTGTCCGAGCGGGTCCGAACTGTGTCCGGGCGGGTCCGAACTGTGTCCGGGTGGGTCCGAACTGTGTCCGGGTGGGTCCGGACGGCGTCCGGAGGGTCCGCAGGATGTCCGGGTGGGCCCGAACGTTTTCCCGGGCGGGCCCGGCGGCCCCTGGTCAGCCCTTCCACGCCCCCGCCGCCGCGGCCTCACGCGCGAAGTCCCTGAAGTCCCGCGGCGCACGGCCGAGGATGCTCCGGACGCCGTCCGAGAGATGGGCGTTGCGGCCGTCGAGAAGGCTGTCGAAGAGGTCGACGAGGAAGTCCGCCTCCTCGGCCGGCACGCCGAACCCGGTCAGCGTGTCGCCGTACTCCCGAGCCGTCACCGGCGTGTACGCCAGCGCCTCCCCGGTGGCCCGCGAGATCTCCGCGACCGCCTCCCGGAAGGTCAGCAGCCGGGGCCCGGTGATCGCGAGCTCTCGGCCGGAGTACCGCTCGCCCCCGGTCAGCACGGCCACCACGACGTCCGCGATGTCCCGGACGTCGATGAACGGCTCGCGCACCTCACCCGCCGGGAAGACCAGCTCCCCCTGACGCAGCCCCTCGACCAGCGGGCCCTCGCTGAAGTTCTGCGAGAACCACGACGCTCGTACGATCGTCCAGTCCGCACCGGACGACCGCAGCGCCTCCTCGGTCGGCCCGGCCGCGTCCTCGCCCCGCGACGACAGGAGCACCAGCCGCCGCGCGCCGAGCTCCACCGCCTCCCGGGCCAGCGCCCCGACCGACTTCGTGGCGGCCGGCGAGCCGACGTCCGTGGGATGCGCCAGATAGGCCGCGTCGGCGCCGCGCAGCGCCCCGGCCCACGTCGAGGCGTCCTCCCAGTCGAAGCCCGTGGCGCGCGAGGCGGCCCGGACCGTCAGGCCCGCCGCCCGCGCGGCCTGCGCGACCCGGCTCCCGGTCCGGCCCGTGGCCCCTGTCACCAGCACTGTCATGTCCCGCGTGTTCTCTGCCATGCGTCCCAGTCAACTGCCGCCCCCGGCGCGGAACCATCGGCGATCGGCTCATTCCCATAAGCGGTCGTCCACAGGCGCCCACGGCCGTCGGGGCCGCCGTCTACGCTGACGGCATGGACGCTCCGCCACGCTCGGACACGCTCATGCTGGGAGACCCGCTCGCAAGCCTGCTGGAGGGTCCGCGCGCGCGGGGCGCCTTCATGATCCGCGCGTGCTTCGACCCGCCCTGGTGCGTACGCGTCGAGGACGGCGCACCCCTGTCGGTCATGCTGGTCGTCCGGGGCGACGCCTGGGTCGTTCCGGACACGGGCGAACGGCTGCGGCTGCGGGCCGGTGACCTCGCCATCGCCCGCGGCCCCGACCCGTACCGCTGCGCCGACGACCCCGGCACCCCGCCCCAGGCCGTGATCCTTCCGGGCGGCGCGTGCTCCTACCCGGACGGGCGCTCGCTGCAGGGCCACTGGGACCTCGGCGTCCGCAGCTGGGGCGACCGGCTCGACGGCTCCACGGTGCTGCTGATCGGGACGTACATGATGCGGGGCGAGGTCAACCGCCGGCTGCTCGACGCCCTGCCGCCGCTGCTCGCGCTCCCCTCCGACGTGTGGGAGTGCCCGCTGACCCCGATCCTCGCCGCGGAGATGGTGCGCGACGAGCCCGGCCAGGAGGTCGTCCTGGACCGGCTCCTCGACCTGCTGACGATCACCGCCCTGCGGGCCTGGTTCTCCCGCCCCGAGGCCGCCGCGCCCGCCTGGTACCAGGCTCTCGCGGACCCGGTCGTGGGCCGCGCGCTGCGGCTCCTCCAGGACGACCCCGCCCGCCCCTGGACGGTCGCCGCCCTCGCCGCCGAGACCGGCGTCTCGCGGGCGGCGCTGGCCCGGCGCTTCGGGGAACTCGTGGGGGAACCCCCGATGACGTACCTGACCGGCTGGCGTCTCGCCTCGGCCGCCGACCGGCTCCGCGAGAGCGACGACACTCTGGAGACGATCGCCCGCCACGTCGGCTACGGCAGCGCCTTCGCGCTCTCCAGCGCCTTCAAGCGGGTCTACGGCGTCAGTCCGCAGGAGCACCGGGCCCGCCCGGCGTAGCGTGGCGGGCATGTACGCGGAACGGGCGTCCCGGCTGCCGGGCGCGGTCCTCTGGAGCCGCGTCCTGACCGGCCCGGCGCCCGGCCCCGCGCCCGGCGGCGGGACCGAGGCGGGGGACGCGACGGGGGCCGCGCGTCCGACGCCGGACACGGAGGCCGCGGCCGCCTCCGTACGCGGGACCGGGGACGAGGGCCCGGTCCGCGGCGATTTCGGGACCGCCCGGGACGCCGTGCTGCCCGACGGCTGCATGGACCTGCTGTGGACCGAGGGGCGGTTGCTCGTCGCCGGCCCCGACACGCGGCCCCATGTGCCGGACGGGGTGCCCGGCGGCTGGGCGGGCGTCCGCTTCCACCCCGGCACGGCACCCGCCTACCTGGGCGTACCCGCCAGTGAACTGCGCGACCGGCGCGTTGATTTGGCCGACCTGTGGCCCGCCGCCGAGGTGCGCCGCCTCACCGCGCGGATCGACGCGGCGGCCGACCCGGTGGACGCGCTCGAAGAAGTCGCGCTGCTCCGGGCGGCCGAGGCCGAGCCCCCCGATCCGCTCCTCGGGGACGTGGTGGCCGCCCTGGACGCGGGGCGCCCGGTCGCCGAGACGGCCGACCGACTGGGCCTCGGAGCACGGCAGTTGCACCGCCGCTCGCTCGCCGCCTTCGGGTACGGACCCAAGACGCTGGCCCGGATCCTGCGCCTCCAGCGGGCCCTCGCCCTCGCCCGTGGCGGCGTTCCCTTCGCACAGACCGCGCTGCGTGCCGGGTTCGCCGACCAGGCCCATCTGGCGCGAGACGTGCGGGAGTTGACGGGGGCGACGCTCGGCGAGCTGGTCGGCCGGCGTTGACGGGCCCGGCTACTGCGCGGGCGCCGGCCCTCCCGGCAGCGGGGCGAACAGGTCGACGCCGTTGCCGTCCGGGTCGTGCACGACGGCGTACCTCATGCCCCAGAAGGCGTCCCACGGTTTGAGCTCGCCGTGGTGGCCCGCGCCGACGAGCCCCTCGTAGACGGAGTCGACCTCGGCGGGGCTGTCGCAGCGGAAGGCGAGCGACGCCCTGCCGCCGCCGCTCGGGGGCCGCCACCCGGTGTGGAACGACCGGATGGTGTCCTCCGTGTCCAGCGCGAGGCGCAGCCCGCCGGGCAGTTCGGCCTCGACATGCGGCTCGTTCTCCGCGCCGTCGGGGAAGACGAGCCCGAGACGGCTGTAGAAGGCGATGGAGGCGGCCATGTCGGAGACCGCCAGCCCGATCACATCGAATCGTGGAGTCATACCGCCACCGTAGGCGGGCCCCCTGCCGCCGGTCTTGAACGAAACGGACACCCTCCGGGGAGCGTCCGCCTAGGCTCCGGACATGGTCTTCCGCGTTCTCGTGTACACCCGTACGACCGGCTACCGGCACGACTCGATCCCGGCCGCCGTCGACGCCGTGCGCTCGCTCGGCCGCACGCACGGTTTCGAGGCCGACGCCACCGAGGACCCAGGGGCCTTCGAGGCCCCCCTGGACCCGTACGCGGCCGTTCTCTTCCTGTCGACCAGCGGCGAGGTGCTGACACCGCCGGGCCGCGACCGGCTGGCGGCCCACATCCAGGGCGGCGCCGGCTTCGTCGGGGTGCACGCCGCCGCCTGCACCGAGTACGACTGGCCCCACTACGGCGAGCTGCTCGGCGCGCGCTTCGCCCGGCACCCGGCCCTCCAGCCGGGCAGGGTCCTCGTCACGGACCGCGTGCATCCCGCGACCCGGCTGCTGCCGCCGGTCTGGGCGTTCACGGACGAATGGTACGACTTCCGGACGAACCCGCGCGAGGCGGAAGGTGTGCGAGTGCTCGCCTCCGCCGACGAAACCTCCTACGAGGGCGGCGGAATGGGCGCCGACCACCCGCTGGTGTGGTGCCGGGAACAGGGCGCGGGCCGGGTCTTCTACACGGCCCTCGGCCACACCGCGGAGGCGTACGAGGACCCGGACTTCCTCGGCCACCTGCTCGGCGGCATCCTGTGGACGACCCGGTCCCGCTCCGCGGCGACCCGGACCCAGCGAGCCTGACCGACCCCGGAACCGGCAGCCCCTGATCCGGGGTAAACCGGCAGCCCCCGACCAGATGCGGGAACCGGCAGAGCCCGGCCCGGCGCCGGAAGCAGCAGCCCCTGATCCGGTGCCGGAACCGGGCCCTGCCTGTCTCGGCCCCGGCAGGGCCTGAGCTGGGTTCAGCCTGGGGCCTACGGCCCGGCTCCAGCCCGGCTCGGTCCGGGAACCGGCAGGGCCCGATCCGCCTCCAGCCCGGCTCGGCGCCGGAATCGGCAGCCCCGGCCCGGCTCCGGCCCGGACAGGGTCTGACTTCGGCCCGGGAAGAGGGCGGCTCCGGCCCGGCAGGGCCCCGCTAGGACCCGGTCGGCCGGGTCCTAGCGGAGTGCGGTGTCGGCCGGACGGGGGGCCTCCGCAGGAATACCGGGGCGCCCTGTGGTGCTCTGATCTCTACCAGCGCGGTGATGCTCCGGCGTCTGCAGCGCGCGACGGTGAGGAGCTGGTCCGGCATGGCGGTGGACACGGTGGATCCGGTGGCGGGGACGGGGGACCCGGTGGTCTCCACCCCTTACGGAGCGGTGCGCGGCCGGTACGAGAGCGGGATCGCGGTCTTCCGGGGCGTCCCCTACGCCGCCCCGCCCTTCGGCGCCCTCCGCTTCCGCCCGCCCGTGCCGCCCGAGCCCTGGGACGGGATCCGGGACGCCGGCGCGTTCGGGCCGACGCCGCCGAAGCCGCCGTACTCCGAGGCCTTCGCCCGCCTCCTCGCCGACCCCGTCGTGCCCGGCGACGACTGCCTCGGTCTCAACGTGTGGACCCCGGCGCCGGACCCCGCCGCACGCCTCCCCGTCATGGTGTGGATCCACGGCGGAGCACTGACCCGCGGCTCCTCGGCCGTTCCCGTGTACGACGGGCACGCCTTCGCCCGCGACGGCGTCGTCCTCGTGTCCATCAACTACCGCCTGGGCGTGGAAGGTTACGGCCTCTTCCCGGACGCGCCCGCCAACCCCGGGCTGCGTGACCAGCTCGCCGCACTGGAGTGGGTGCAGGAGTCCGTCGCCCGGTTCGGCGGCGATCCCGGCCGGGTGACCGTCTTCGGCGAGTCCGCCGGCGCCATCAGCATCGGCGCGCTGCTCGCGAGCCCGCGCGCCCGGGGCCTGTTCCACCGGGCGGTCCTGCAGAGCGGGCCGCCCGAGGCGAGCGACCGCGACAAGGTGCGCCGCATGGTGCGCAGGATGGCCACCCGGCTGAAGATCCCCGCGACGGCGGAGGCGTTCGCCGCCGTCGACCGCGACCTGCTCCTGCGCACCCAGGCCGACGTGGGCAGGCTCAGCAGCCCGGTGCTCGGCGGTCCCGCCTTCGGGATCGTCGTGGACGGCGACCTCGTGCCGCGCGACCCGATGGAGGCCCTGGTCGAGGGCGCCGCGGCGGACGTCGGACTGCTGCTCGGCTGGACCCGGGACGAGTACCGGCTGTGGCTCGTGCCGGGCGGGCTCGTGGAGCGGGTCGACCGGCTCGGCGCGGTCGCCCTGGCCGGGGCGATGGCCCGTTGCCACTGCGGTCACGAGGTGCCCCGCGGCTACCGTGCCCTGCACCCGGAAGCGGGCACCGCCGATCTCGTCGGCCAGATGATCACCGACCATCTCCTGCGAGTGCCGCTGCACCGCCTCGCGGACGCGCGGAGCGGCACGCCCACCGCCTCCCTCGACGCGGACGTCCCCGCCGGAGGCAGAGCACCGGCCCACGTCTACGAGTTCGCCTGGCCGTCCAACGTGCCCGGCCTCGGTGCCTGCCACGCCCTGGAACTGGGCTTCGTCTTCGACACGGCCGGCGTCCCGGAGTCGGCGAAGCTCGCGGGCGAGGGCGCCCCGCAGGAACTCGCGGACGCCATGCACGGCGCGTGGGTGCGGTTCGCGGTCGACGGCGACCCGGGGTGGGCCGCCTGGGACGCCTCGCACCCGGTCCGGGTCTTCGGCGCCGGTGACCCGCACACCGCGCTGGGGCCGCGCGACCGTGAACTCGCCCTGTGGGAAGCCGAGTCGGCCAGGGCCGCGGCCAAGCCGCCGGTCAAGCCCGACACCGGTTCCACGGGCGGGCGCCCGGAGCGGGCCACGGTCTGGACGGTCGGCCGCTCCACGATCGTCGCCGCCGCCAGATCCACGACCAGGACCACCGACGACCCCGCCACCGGGCGAGTGGACGAACACCCGGACCAGCCGGTGGACACGCCCGCCGACCGGTCCAGCGGGCGGCCTCCGACCCGGACCGCGCATCCGTCCCGGGATCAGTCCGCGGACAACCTGCCCGAGGGTGCGGGCAACTCGCCCGAGGGTGCGGACGACTCGCCGGACCTGGTGGAGGGCCCGCCCCGGCCGGTCGCTCCGGTCGACGTGTTCGCGCGCATCGCGACACCGCTGTCGGCGGTACGCCGCTTCCGCCGCTCGGGCGGCGCGGACCGTCCGTGAACCCGGCCCCGACCGCGGGCCGGTGAGCTGTGCCGCGGCCGCGAGGCCCTGGCCCGCGGCGACGCGCCCGTCGGCGGTGGACGCGGGCCCGCCTCCGGTGCCGTGGCTGGCGTGACCGGACGCCGCACCGTGTGCGGGGAGCGAGGCCTGTAGCGGCACCGCAGGCGGAGCCCGCGCCCGAAGCGGGGCGGGGCGCCGGAACCGGAGCGTCCTGCCGAGAGCCCGGGGGCCCGGATCACGCCCCGTGCAGCGCCGCCGCGATCCCCGCGATCGTCTCCGGGCCCACCCGGCAGCAGCCGCCGATCAGCCGGGCCCCGGCCCGCTCCCACGCGGTGACCCGGGCCGGCGTGAGCGTGGAGCGGCCGGTCCAGGCGCGGGCCGTCGCGTCCCAGGTCTCGCCGCTGTTCGGGTAGACCACGACCGGCTTTCCGGTCACGCGCGAGGCCGTGGCGACGGCCGCGTCGACATCTCCGGGAGCGCAGCAGTTGACCCCGACCGCGACGACCTCGTCCGCCCCGGCCGCCAGGGCGAAGGCCTCCTCCAGCGGCTGTCCGGCCCGCGTCCGGTCACCGGCCACGCTGTACGACAGCCACGCCGGTACGCCCAGGCCGCGCACCCCCCTGAGCAGCGCCACCGCCTCGTCCGTGTCCGGGACCGTCTCCAGGGCCAGCACGTCGGGTCCGGCGGCGGCCAGAACCTCAAGGCGCGGCCGATGGAACCGCTCCAGCTCCGCGACGCTCAGCCCGTACCGCCCCCGGTACTCCGAACCGTCCGCGAGCATCGCCCCGTACGGCCCCACCGAGGCGGCGACCCACAGGGGCCGGGCGGTGCCCTTGGCGTGCGCGCGCCGAGCGGCCTCGCGTGCCAGCCCGACGCTCAGCCCGAGCAGTCCGGTGACCCGTTCGCGCGGGATGCCGCGGCGGGCGAATCCCTCGAAGGTCGCCTGGTAGCTGGAGGTGATCGCCACGTCCGCGCCCGCCTCGTAGTAGGCGAGATGCGCCTCGACGACCGCTTCGGGCCGGTCCGCGAGCAGCCGAGCCGACCACAGTGCGTCACTCAGGTCGTGGCCGGCCGCTTCGAGCTGATTGGACATGCCTCCGTCGAGCACGACCGCGCCGGAGGACAGCGCGGCGGCGAGGGTGCGGGTGTTGTCGGCGGTCATGCCACGACGCTAGTGCGTGTCCGGCCCGCCGCCTCCGGGGTGGTCCGCCCACCGGGCGGCCGTCTCACCGACTGGGAAACGGGAGCTCCGGTGCGAGGCTCGATCCCGACGGACCGCCCCGCACCGCCGGCCCGGCTCCTGGCAGGATCGGGTGACATGGAGTTCTCCGAAGTGGTCCGCCGCCGTCGCATGATCCGCCACTACTCCGACAAGCCGCTGGCCCCCGAGGCGGTGGAGAGAATCCTCGCCACCGCGCTACGGGCCCCGTCGGCGGGGTTCTCCCAGGGCTGGGCGTTCCTGGCACTCACCGACGCCGCCGACCGCGCCCGGTTCTGGCCGTTCGTCCCCACCCGCACCGAGCAGACGCCGACCATGCAGGACGCCCCGCTGGTCGTGGTGCCCCTCGCTCACAAGGCGGCCTATCTGGAGCGCTACGCCGAACCGGACAAGGGCTGGGAGGACCGCGCCGAGGCCCGCTGGCCGGCCCCGTACTGGTACATCGACACCGGGATGGCGGCCCTCATGATGCTGCTCGGCGCGGTCGACGAAGGGCTCGACGCCTGCTTCTTCGGCATCATGCCCGAGCAACTCGATCCCTTCCGGGCCGAGTTCGGGGTGCCCGGTGACTATGCGCCGATCGGCGGCATCACGGTGGGCTACCGCTCGGACGAGGTTCCCCCGCAGAGCGCCCGTATCGCGGAACGACGACGCGGGCTGGACGAGGTCGTGCACCGCGGGCACTGGGGGCTGCACAACTGAACGACCGTCCGGCACCCGGCCCGGCGTCCAGCGCCCGGCGTCCGAAGCCGCGGCGCATCGGCGCCGCGGCGGTGAGCGCGGTGAGCGCGGCGGACCGGCTCCGTCCACCCCGTTGACCCCGTCGTAGTACGCGCTTACTTTTCGGCGGAGATGTTCGTCATCGCAGATGATGTTCGACATACCGGACGGACGGTCACCGCATGAGCCGCATGAGCCGCATGAGCTGCATGAGCCGCACGAGTCGCACGAGTCGCCCCATCCCCGCCACGCGAGCCTTCCCCGCCGAACGGCATCCGCCGAGACGCGTGTACGCCCTCCTCCTCGTCCTCTGTCTGGCCCTCGCCGGGGGATTCTTCTCCGCCGCGCCCGCCCGTGCGGCGACCCAGACCATCACCAACGGCACCCAGTTCAAGGACACTTCGGGTGCCGCGGTGCACGCGCACGGCGGCGGGGTGCTCAAAGTCGGGAGCTACTACTACTGGTTCGGCGAGAACCGCGACGCCGACAACACGTTCAGATACGTCGACGCCTACCGCTCCACCGACCTGAAGAACTGGGAGTTCCGCAACCACGTCCTGACCCGGTCGAGCGCCGCCGAACTGGGCACGGCCTACATCGAGCGGCCCAAGGTCATGTACAACGCCTCCACCGGCACGTTCGTCATGTGGATGCACAAGGAGAACGGTGTCGACTACAGCGAGGCGCGAGCCGCCGTCGCCGTCTCGGACACCGTGGACGGCGCCTACACCTATCGGGGCAGCTTCCAGCCGCTCGGCCAGTACATGTCCCGCGACATCACGACGTTCGTCGACACCGACGGAACCGGCTACATGGTCTCCGCCGCCCGCGAGAACTACGACCTCCAGATCTACCGGCTCACCGCCGACTACACCGGCATCGCGGCCCTGGTCGCCGACCCCTGGCACGGCGGACACCGTGAGGCCCCCGCGCTGTTCAAGCGGGGTGGCGTCTACTTCATGCTCACCTCGGGCGCCACCGGCTGGAGTCCCAACCAGCAGCAGTACGCCACCGCCACCTCGCTCGCCGGGCCCTGGACCGCGATGACGAACGTCGGCGACTCCACGGCGTACGGCTCGCAGACCGCGTACGTCCTTCCCGTGCAGGGTACTTCGGGCACCTCCTACCTCTACATGGGCGACCGCTGGGGCAACGCCTTCGGCGGCACGGTCGACGACTCGCGGTACGTCTGGCTGCCGGTCGCCTTCCCGACGGCCACCACGATGTCCCTGTCCTGGTACCCGGAGATCGGTCTCGACGCGGCCGCCGGGACCGTCGGCACGACGAGTGCCGCCTACGAGACCCTGACGGCCCGTCACTCCGGCAAGTGCGCGGACGTTCCGGACCAGTCGCTGTGGCAGGGGATCGCGCTCACCCAGTACACCTGCAACGGGGGAGCGAACCAGAAGTTCTGGTTCAAGCCCCTCGGCGGCGGCTCCTACGAGCTGATGGGCCGGGGGAGTTCCCTGTGTCTGACGGAGAACGCCGCCGGCGTCAGCCAGGAGGACTGCACCGGCGCCGCCACCCAGCAGTGGTCCGTGACGGCCTCCGGCGGCTATGTGCTCCTCAGGTCCAGCGCGTCCGGCGAGTGCCTGGACGTGTCCGGCGCCTCCACCGCCAACTCCGCCCCGCTCATCACGTACACCTGCAACGGTGGCACCAACCAGCAGTGGACAAGGGGGACTTGATCTGGCGATCGTTTCGAGGTCAGGAACCGGCCTTCGGCTCGGCGTAGGGCACTTGGGCCAGTGCCTTCCGGGGGTCGGATTCCTGAGCCTGGGCGTGGGCGGCGCTGTGCCGGTCCAGCAGGACGGACGTCTCGTTGCCGGTGCCGAGGTCCTTGGCCATGACGTGCACCACGTGGTTGGCGTCGATGTCGAAGGTCACCTCGATCTGCGGGACGCCGCGCGGCGCCGGTCGCAGGGGCAGTTCGAGCACACCGATCTTCGTGTTGAAGGCGGCGATCTCACGTTCGCCCTGGTAGACGCCGATCTGGGCGTGGGACTGACCGTCGGCGACGGTGGTGAAGATGTCGCTGCGCTTCGTCGGGATCGTCGTGTCCCCTTCGACGAGCTTGGTCATGACGCCGTCCTTCGTCTCGACTCCCAGGGCCAACGAGGTCACGTCCAGGAGCAGTTCGTCGCGCAATTGGCCGGTCAGTACGGCGCTCAGCAGCGTGGCACCGATGACCACCCCCTCGGGGATGATGGCCCGGATCGGTTCCCGGCCACCCGCCAGCTCCTTGACGAGCTTGGCGATCGCCGGCATGCGGGTGGCGCCGCCGACCAGGATGAAGTGGTCGACGTCCTCGATCCCCTCGATGTTCCAGGCCGACTTCAAGGCCCGCTGCACCGGTTGCGCGCAGCGCTCGAGCAGATCCTTCGTCAGCCCCTCCAGCTCGGCGCGCGTCAGCGTGACGTCCATGTGCACCGGCCCGGACGGGGAGGTCGCGATGTACGGCAGGCTGACGGTGGTGGCCGTGGCCTGGGACAGCTCGATCTTCGCGGCTTCGGCTGCCTCGGCCACCCGCTGGAGTGCCGCCCGGTCGGTCAGCCGGACACCCTGACGGAGGGCGAGGTCACGCACGAGATGATCGACGATGCGACGGTCCCAGTCGCTGCCTCCCAGACTGCTGTCACCGCCGGTGGCCAGCGTCTCGACGACCCCGTCGCTGATGCCGAGCAGGGACACGTCCAGGGTGCCCCCGCCCAGATCGAACACCATGATGTCCTCTTCGTCCCGGCCGAAGCCGTACGAAAGCGCCGCCGCCGTAGGCTCGTTCAGCATCCTGACCGCTTCGATGCCCGCGAGAGCCGCCGCGTCCGCCAGGGCCGCGCGCTGGACGTGGTTGAAGTACGCGGGCACGGTGAGGATCGCCCGGGTCACCGTCTCGCCCAGATGCGCCTCCGCGCTGTACCGCAGGTCGGCCAGGATCCAGGAGGCGACCTCCTCGGCGGAGAAGCGGCGGACCCCGTGCCGGTAGGTCCACCCGGTGCCGAGTTCCAGTTTGACCCGGTGGATGCCGCCGCCCGGGACACGGGAAGCCTGTTCCTTGGCGGCCTTCCCGACCAGCAGGGTCCCGTCCTCGGCGAACGCCACGACGCTCGGAGTCGTGACGTCCCCGTGGCGGTTCGGAACGACCTGCACCTCACCGTCCAGGAAGACGGCCACCGCGGAATTGGTCGTCCCGAAATCGATGCCGACGATCCTCGACCCCTCCGCGACCGGCCGGTTGACCCGCGAGGCGGTGTCCGGTGTCCCCACGGGCAGGTCACCGAGGCCACGGCTGTGCCAGAGCCTCTCGGCCCCGGCGCCGACCTGCGGGTCACGGTCGTGCACCAGCAGGGTCAGGGCTTCCAGCGCGGCCTCGCGGACCGGGCCGCGCCAGCTCCCGAGCAGCCGCTCCACCTCGTGCAGGGCGCCCAGCCGCTGCCAGGGGGCCCCGGTGAGGATCGCGGCGCGGAGGGAGTCGGGGAGCGCCGGGCCCTCGGGCGCGGTCACGTACAGGACGCCGGGATTGCGTGTCAGATAGAGCGTGCCCTCGGAGTTGTTGACGCTGCGGGTCGGCGTCTGGCTGGGCAGCCGGCTGCGTACGCGGTCATGGACGAAGGCGTACAGCTCCTCGACCGACACGTAGCCGTCCCCGTCGAGGTCGGCGGTGCCGTCCCGCAGCCCCTCCACCACGGCGGCGGTGAAGATGGACGGCTCGGCCCGCTCCCTGCTGCTCATCTCGCTCTCGTGGCTGTACTGCAGCGCGGTCGAGGAGGTGATCACGACCCGGCCCCGCCCGGAGAACGGCTCCTTCACGTCGACCGCGGGCGCGGCCGCGCGGGTCCGCATCCCCTTGGCGAACGCCCCGCTGTAGCAGCAGTCCAGGAGGACGACGGCCCGGCGGCAGGGACTCTGCTCCAGCTGGTCCGCGACGAACTCGGAGGAGACCGCGGTCGCGTCCAGGAAGTCCCATTCCGTGTCCGAGGCGATGAAGTGCAACCGGCCCCGCGCGTCCTTGCGGCCGTGGCACGAGAGGTGGAGCAGGAGGAGATCCTGGCTCTGGGCTCGGGCGAAGAAGGACTGGATCGCCTTGCGGATCTCCAGCGCCGTGCCGTTCTCGACGACGCCGACGTCGAACTCGCCGATGGCCGGGTCGCCGAGCACGGCGGCAAGGTGTTCGGCGTCGGCGGCGGCCCCCGGTAACTCGCCGAAGCGTCCGTCCGCGTAGTGCTGGTTGACGACGAGGAGCGCGGCCTTACGCATCGGGCGTGCCGGTCTCTTCCGGAGCGTGCTTGGCCACGAACAGTTCGACGGCCCGCCGCTGGTCCGCGCGGGAGACGGAGGTCAGACGGAGTTCGTCACCGCCGATCGTGATGTCGATCGAGCCCGAGTTGCGGCGTGCGAGCCAGTCCCGGGCCAGCGCGATGAGCGCCCTCAGCGTCGCCGCGCTCGTCGCGCCGACGAGGAGCGTCGTCCAGACCACCGTGTCTCCGGCCCGTGTGCCGTCGGGAGCCGGACCGCCCGTCGCGTGCCGCACGGAGACCGCGTCCAGCAGGGACAGCTCCTCGGCCAGGAGGGACACGGCCTCCGCCGCGCCCTCGGGGTCCGCCTCGTCGGCGAACGCCAACGCCGCTTCGTACCGTGAATCGCTCAAGGTTCCCTCCCCGTGGGTCACCCGGGCCCCCACCCGGGAGAGGCCAGTGTGGCACCCCGGAGTCGTTCTTCGGGCGGTCTGGGGGAAATGTGATCCCTCGCTCGACCGGATGTGCTGGGTGCCGGCCCGAGCCGCGGAGCGGGCCGCGCCCGGGAAGGCGCGGTGCTGGTCGCGCGGTGGACACCCATAAGCGACCGCCCCCTAGAAAGCGCTTGCCGATCAGCGGTATCGTCCTGCCGCCGGGTCGGGGGCGGGAAGAGCCCCTGGGGCGTTCCGACCGGAACCGGAGCGCCCCAGGTATCCAGCCCGGCCGCTCAGGACACCCGGTGTCCGGGACACCGGGCCCGGCACGGAACAGGAAGGCCAGTGATGCCCGCGGAGCCCGCCGAGGACAGGTCCCTGAGCCCGTACACCGGCCGCACGCGCGCCCATTGGGAGGCGGCCGCCGATTCCCTGCTCGCCGCGGTCGCCCCGTACGCCACCGGCGACCAGGCCCTCTACCACCTGCCCGGAAGGCACACGGGCAGCGCCGGCCGGCTCTCCGACGGCCTGGAGGGCTACGCCCGTACGCTGCTGCTGGCGGGCTTCCGCCGCGACGAGAAGGTCCTGGAGCGGTACGCGCGGGGGCTGGACGCCGGAACGGCGGGCGTCTGGCCCCGGGTCGAGGACCGCGGTCAGCCGCTCGTCGAAACCGCATCGATCGCGCTCGCGCTGCGGCTGACCCGACCGCTGCTGTGGGACCGCCTGGACGACGGCGTGCGGCAGCGGGCGGCCGCATGGCTCGGCGACGCGCTGAAGGCCGAACCCTGGCCCTGCAACTGGGAGTTGTTCCCGGTGACGGTCGGCGGCTTCCTCCAGGAGGTGGGATACGAGCCCGAGGCGTCGCGTGCCGCGATCGACCGCGGCCTGGGGCGCATCGAGCAGTGGTACCTCGGCGACGGCTGGTACACCGACGGGCACGGGCGCAAGTTCGACTACTACAACGGCTGGGCGATGCACCTCTATCCGGTGCTGCACGCCTGGCTCGCGGACGACGCCCGGCTCCTCGACCTGTACGCCGGCCGCCTGGAGGCCCATCTCGCCGACTACGCACGGCTGTTCGGCGGAGACGGGGCCCCGATGCTCCAGGGCCGCTCGCTCACCTACCGCTTCGCGGCCACCGCTCCGCTGTGGCTCGGCGCGCTCACCGGCCGGACCCCCTTGTCCCCGGGCGAGACCCGGCGCCTCGCCTCCGGCGCCCTGCGGTACTTCCTCGACCGGGGCGCGATGGACGGCGAGGGCCTGCTCACCCTCGGCTGGCACGGCCCCGACGAGGCGTTCGTGCAGCACTACTCCGGCCCCGCCTCGCCGTACTGGGCGAGCAAGGCCTTCGTCGCGCTGCTGCTGCCCCCGGAGCACGAGGTCTGGACGGCCACGGAGGAACCGGGCCCGGCGGAGCGCGCGGACGCCGTCACCCGGATCGGACCGCCCAACTGGCTGCTCCAGTCGACGCGTTCGGACGGTCTGGTCCGCCTCCACAACCACGGCAGCGAGGACGTCCGCTACGACCCCTACTACACGCGGCTCGCCTACTCGACGGTGACGAGGCCCTCGCCCTCGTACGACAACAGCGTGATCGTCGGCGGCGAGGCGAGCCGTACGGGCATCGTGCCGCTGGGAGCCGGGGACGACTGGGCGGCGTCCCGGCACACGGTCGCCGACGGCGTCGGAGCGCTCTGCCTGGTCGTCGCCCGGGGCGCCGTGGAGGTGCGGGCGCACCTGGTGTCGGGCGCGCGGCCCGGGACGCCGGTACGGGTCACGGGCTGGGCCGCGCAGGACGGCACCCGCTCCGAACTCCGGCCCGTGCACGGTCTGTCGGCCACGGGGGAGGGCGTGACCGGGGACGTTCCGTCCCTGTTCGTGGCCCTGGTCCGCCTCACCGGGGACCCGGACCCCCTCCCGCTCGCGGACCTGGTGTCCGTACGGGTGACGGCGCCCGCGGGCACGGAGCCCGGGGCGTACGACCTGACGGTGACCTGGGCCGCGGGGGGAACGGCGGCCTTCCGGTTGGAGGGCGCCGACGGAATCGTCCCCCTGGGCGGAGGCGACCTCCCCGGGGGTCCCTAGAGTTCGACAGTGGGCGGAAACGGATCCGCCGGGGCAGGGGGGTGTGTCATGAGTGGTTCGGACATGGACCGGGGCGGCTGGTCCCGCGGTCCGGTGGACGCGGAGCAGATGATCGCGGAGGCGCGGAAGGCGTTCTTCGTGATGTTCGCCTTCCTGGCGGTTCTCTGGCTGCTGCAACTGGCCAACTACGCCGACGACTACGCGTTCTCGCGGGACTACGGTGTCGTGGCCGGGGACGTGACCTCGCTGCCCGGCATCCTCAGCGCACCCTTCCTGCACTGGAGCTGGGCGCACATCGAGAGCAACTCCGGCCCGCTGTTCGTCTTCGGGTTCCTCGCCGCCTACCGCGGTGTGGTCCGCTTCCTCGGCCTGAGCCTGCTGGTGGCGCTGACCAGCGGGCTCGTGGTCTGGTTCTTCGAACGGGGCGACGCGGACACGGTCGGCGCGAGCGGGCTGATCTTCGGGTACTTCGGCTATGTCGTGGTCCGCGGGATCTTCGACCGGCACCTGATCGACACGCTGATCGGTGTCGTCATGGCGGCGTCCTTCGCCTACATGCTCACCGTGGCCGTGCCCGGGACACCGGGGGTGAGCTGGCTCGGCCACCTCGGCGGGCTGATCGGCGGTCTGGCCGGCGCCTGGATCTTCCGCGACCGCCGCCCCCGCCCGGCCGCCCGCTCCGGCAGCGGCACCGGCACCGGAACGGGAACCCCCGCCCTGCCCCAGAACCCCGCCAACCCCCGCGCGGACCTGCACAAGGAACTGGGCGATCTGGGGCTGCTCTAGCCGGGACCGCCGGAGCGGGTCAGGGCCGTCCGGGCGGCGCCTCCTCGGCGCGCGGCCAGTTCTCCAGGGTCACGTGCAGCGCGTCCAGCGCGTGTCTCCAGGACGTCTCCACGGGACGCGGGGCGCCGAATCCGCCGATGGCCTCAAGGGCGCAGTAGCCGTGGAACGTACTGCGCAACAGGCGTACGGCGTCGGTCAGATCGGGCTCGGACAGCCCGTAGGCCCGGAGCATGCCGAAGGTGACCTCGGCGGTGACCTCGGCCGTGCGCCGGTACTCCGCCCGCTCCGCGACCAGGTCCGGGTCGAGCTGCGTGTGCGTGGCCCGGTAGCGGCCGGGCCGCTCCAGCGCGTAGGCCCGGTAGGCGTCGGCGAAGGCGACCAGCGCGTCCTTGCCGGCCCGTCCCGCCACGGCGGTGGCGATCCTGTCGATCATCTCGCCGGACGCGAGCAGCGCGACCCGCTCGCGCAGCTCCCGGACGTTGCGCACGTGCGCGTACATGCTGGCGTCCTTCACCCCGAACCGCCGGGCCAGCGCGGCCACGCTGACGTTCTCGAAGCCGATCTCGTCCGCGAGATCGGCCGCCGCCAGCACGACCCGCTCGGTCGTGAGCCCGGCACGAGGCATGAGGACCACCTTTTCGCCACAGAACACTTCCTCGGAACCCGGGCGGAAGCCTAGTCCGACATGATCGCCGACTCCGTGGAATTCATGACGCAACGGACACGCTGAGGAACAACAGGCTTATGAGTAAGGCCAGTTGACCGATTCAGGTCGCCCGGCGAACACGAGGGGGCCGTCCGCCGTTCATGCTCCGCCCCGAATCTCCTCATGACGCGCCCGCAGGGGCGCGGCGGGACTCAGGAGGCGGTCATGGGGCACACGCACGGACACGAGCACGGGCATCACCATCACCACCCGCACGAGAGCGACGGCACGGGCGCCACGCTGCCGGCCGCCTTCGACACCACCGTCCCCGACGAGGCCCTCAGCCCCGAGCAGCAGTCGCGCCGCTCGCTCCTGCGCCGCGCGGGACTGCTGGGCGCCGGCCTCGCCGCCGGAGGTGTCCTCGCGGAGGGCGCCGCCGCCCCCGCGTACGCCTCGACGGGCGGCCGCGGAAAGAAGGGCTTCCTGTGGCTCGCCGGAGACCACCACATCCACACCCAGTACAGCAGCGACGGCAAGTACCGCGTCCGTGACCAGGTCCGCCAGGGCGCCGCGCACGGCCTGGACTGGATGGTGATCACCGACCACGGCAGCGAGACGCACGCCAGGATCGGTGTGGACAAGGTCAACCCCGACATCCGGGAGGCCCGGGACATCCACGGGGACACCCTCGTCTTCCAGGGCCTCGAATGGAACATCCCGGCCGCCGAGCACGGCACCGTCTTCGTCCACCCCGGCCGCAACGAGGTCGCGGTCCTCAAGCAGTTCGAGACGGACTACGACGGCGGGGTGAAGGGCGCCACCGACTCGACGCCCGCCAACGAGGCGCTGGCCGTCGCGGGCCTCGGCTTCCTCTCGGAGCAGGTCCGGCGCCGCCGCGTCCAGGACGCCTTGATGCTGGCCAACCACCCCGCCCGCAAGGGCCTCGACTCCCCGCACGAGATCCGTGCCTGGCGCGACGCGACACCGGCGTCCCACCGGATCGCCGTCGGTTTCGAGGGCGCCCCCGGACACCAGGCCGGCGGCATCCCGAAGGCGTACGGCATGGGTTTCGCGCGCGGTCTGTACGACAGCAGTCCGAGCGCCAACTCCTTCGCCGGCTACCCGCTGGAGAGCTACCGCACCTGGGGCGGCTTCGACTGGATGACCGCCACCGTCGGCGGCCTGTGGGACAGCCTCCTCGCCGAGGGCAAGCCCTGGTGGATCACCGCCAACTCCGACTCCCACCAGGTCTACACGGACACCGCCGTGCGCGGCGGACCGGACAGCGACTTCACCGCGAACGGCCGGCACACCGACCCCGTCTACGGGGGCAGGATCGACACCACCCAGGGCGACTACTGGCCCGGCCAGTACAGCCGTACGCACGTCGGCTCCGACGGGTTCTCCTACGCGGCCGTGATGGACGGCATCCGCGCCGGCCGGATCTGGGTCGACCACGGGCAGCTCATCAGCGGTCTCGACGCACGGGTCGCCGGCGGCGGCCGCTGGGCCACCCTCGGCGGCGCGCTGCACGTGCGCAAGGGCACCCGGGTCACGCTCACCATGGACCTCGGACTGGCCGGCGGCCCCAACTGGGCCGGCTTCGTGCCCGAGCTGGCGCGCGTCGACGTCATCCAGGGCGATGTGACGGGCGCGGCCGCCGAACGGGACACCTTCACCGCCCCGACCGCGCGGGTCGCCAAGTCCTACGAGGTGAACAAGTCGTCCGGCACGGTCCGCCTCACCTACGACCTCGGGGCCGTCGACCGCCCGGTGTACGTCCGGCTGCGCGGCACCGACGGCAACCGCTCCGCCGTGGGCCTCGGGGGCGCGTCGGTCGACCCGGCGGGTCCGGCCGTGGACGTCCTCGGCGACGCCGATCCGTGGAAGGACCTGTGGTTCTACTCCAACCCGGTGTGGGTCCTCCCCTCGTGAGCGAGCCGTACGTCGTCGGGGTCGACACCGGTCACACGGGCGCCCTGCGGGAGGCCGACCATCTGCTGCGCTCGCTCGCCGCGGAACTCGGCCTGCCCGCGGACGTGCTGGGCTGCACGCACCACGTACGTGACGGGCGGCGGCCGCACACGGCGCTGTCCTTCGCCGTGGCGTCGCGGAAGGACGCCCAGGCGGCCTGGCGCCGGCTCACGGAGAACCCGTCCGAAGAGCCCGGCTCCCTCGTCGGTGTCGCCTTCGGCGACCACCGGCACGGGCCCGGCGAGCTCGCGGCCGGAGCCGCCCACGCGGCCGCCGAACACAGGGCGCGCGCGGGCGGCCGTGCCGTCCTGTACCCGGGGAGCGACGCGGTCACCGGAGTCCTGACCGTCGCACGGCTCCTGGAGGCCTCCGCGGTGGAGCGGGTCACCGTGCTCGGCTCCCCCGAGGGGCCCGCCATGGAGGCAGAGCTGCTCACCCGCGACCATGTGCGCCCGGAGTGGCGCGACGGCCGTCTCGTCCTCGCGGCTATGCCGGCCGCGGGCGGCACCCTGGTGCCCTTCGAGGTGCCGGACCCGACACCCTGCTGCGCCGACCACTGACGGGGCGGCCGGACGGCCGGGGAGAGCCGTCCGGCCGCGCTCGGGAAGCGGGCCTCAGTCCCGGAGCCCGGAGAACAGAAACGAGAACTCCGCCGGTGCGGCCCACAGTTGGTACTGCGGAAGGGCGCCGGGGCCGCACGACTGCGAGCCGATGCCCTGCTGGCCGTGGTCGAGGTTGACCCAGACCGTGCCGCCGGGGCGCAGATCCGTCACATGGTCCGCCGCGTCCAGCTGCTCGGTCGTCCAGCGGCGCGCGGTGAACCAGAACGCCGGGTCGCCCTCGACGCGCAGTCCGCCGATCTCGGCCCATCGGACGCCGGGCCGCGCGCCGTTCTCCTGCGGGCGCACGTACGGCGTCTGCATCGCGTCGACCGTCGACTCCCAACGCCCGTCCATGCAGGCGGTCCTGGTGTCCGGGTAGCCCTCCCCGGGGCCGCCGCCGAGCCAGGTCACCCGGTCCGCGGAGCCCGGAAGTCCGAGCCGGACGCCCAGGCGCGGCAACGGCAGTGTCCACCGGCCCTCCGGTGCGACGGACACGGTCAGCCGCAGCCGGGTGCCGTCGGAGGTCCAGCGGTACACCGTGCGCAGGCCCACGTCCCGGGCCGCGGGGGCCACCCGGGTGCGTACGGTCAGGGAGTCGTCGTGCACCTCCACCGCGTCCACGCGGTGGCGCATCCGGTGCAGCCCCAGCGCCCGCCAGAGCGGGCCGTGGCGGGCGTCGGTCTGCCAGTGCGCGCCGTTGTCGTTGTCGGTCGGGGCGCGCCACACGTCGAGGCGGGGGCCGGTGACCTCGATCCCGCCGAGGGCCAGCAGGGCGCCGGTGCGGGCGTCGAAGGCGCCCGGCCCGAGGGTGATCACTCCGTCGCCGGGGGCCGGACGGGCGGCGGGCGTGAAGGCGGGCGACGCGGGTTCGGTCACCGCGATCTGGGCCCAGGCGACGACATGGCCGCGCGGTCCCCACGCCGTCTCCCCGGCCAGCGTCGCACGGACCGTCCACTGCGCTGCGCCACCTCGCGGTTCGGGGGGCGGTGGCGGGAGTTCGACGTCGGCCGACTGCCCCGGCGCCAGTGCGGGCACCGCGAGCGGGCCCGACGCGACGCTCTCGCCGTCCACTTGGTAGGACCACTCGAAGGCGAGACCGGAGAGGTCCGCGAAGTCGTACCCGTTGGCGACGCGTACCGTGCCGCCCCGGCCCGCGCCGGTCTCCCGGTCCGAGCCCGACGGGGAGGGGAAGTCCCCGCCCTCGATGCGGACGGGCTCGATCACCTTCTTGTACTCGACGAGCCCGGGGGACGGTGTCCGGTCCGGGAAGAGCAGCCCGTCGCACACGAAGTTCCCGTCGTGCAGTTCCTCGCCGAAGTCCCCTCCGTACGCGAACCCGTGGCGCTCGTCCCGGATGCCGTGGTCGATCCACTCCCAGACGAAGCCGCCCTGGAGACGGTCGTACGAGGTGAACAGCCGCTGGTAGTCGGCGATGCCGCCGGGGCCGTTGCCCATGGCGTGCCCGTACTCGCACAGAATGAAGGGCAGTCGGCGCCGTCCCGGTCCGCCGTCGTCCTGGTGCCGGGCGATCCTTTCGACCTCGGCGTGATCGGCGTACATGCGTGAATAGACGTCCGTGTCACGGCAGTCGTGGTCGCCCTCGTAGTGGAGGAGCCGGGAGCCGTCGCGGCCGCGGATCCACTCGGCCATCGCGGTGAGACCGCGCCCGGTGCCGGCCTCGTTGCCGAGCGACCAGAGGACGACCGAGGGGTGGTTCTTGTCGCGTTCGACCATGCGCGCGGCCCGGTCCAGCAGCGCCGGTGTCCAGCGCGGGTCGTCGACGGGGTTGTCGTGCCAGCCCTGTTCGGTGAAGCCGTGGGTCTCCAGGTCGCATTCGTCGACGACCCACAGGCCGTAGGTGTCGCACAGGTCGAGGAAGGCGGGGTGCGGCGGGTAGTGCGAGGTGCGCACCGCGTTGATGTTGTGCCGTTTCATCAGCAGCACGTCCGTGAGCATGGTCTCCGGGTCGAGCGCGCGGCCCTTCTCCGGATGCCATTCGTGCCGGTTGACGCCCTTGAAGAGGACGGCGGTGCCGTTCACCTTGATCAGGCCGTCCGCGAGTTCGACCGTGCGGAAGCCGATGCGCAGGGGGACGCGTTCGCCCTCGGTGACCAGTTCGCCGTCGTACAGCCGGGGGGTCTCGGCCGTCCAGGGCAGCACGGGGACGGTGACCGGGGTCCCGGCCTCGACATCGATGTCGAGGCCGGGCACGAGGACCCGTCCGTCGACGTCGGAGTCGACGCGCAGGGTTCCCAGGCCCTCGTGGTGGTCGTAGGAGGCGTGCACGAAGAAGTCGAGCGCGCTGCCCGGCGGCCGGTGCAGCAGGGTGACGTCGCGGAAGATGCCCGGCAGCCACCACTGGTCCTGGTCCTCCAGGTAGGAGCCCGCCGACCACTGGTGCACCCGGACCGCGAGCACGTTGGAGCCCGGCTCCAGCAGATGGCCGACGGCGAACTCGTGGGGCAGCCGCGAGCCCTGGAACGTGCCGAGGTCCGTGCCGTTCAGCCAGACCCGGGCACAGGACTCGACCCCGTCGAAGCGCAGGACCGTACCGCCGTCCGCGGGCCAGTCCGGCGGCAGGTCGAAGCGGCGCAGATGGTCGCCGGTCGGGTTCTCGGTCGGTACCCGCGGCGGGTCGACGGGGAACGGGTAGAGGTGGTTGGTGTAGATCGGCGATCCATGACCCTGCAGCACCCAGTGGCCGGGTACCTCCACCCCTGACCAGCCGCCGGGCTCGTATCCCCTGGCCGCGAAGGAGTCGTCCTCGGTGTCGGCGGTGGGTGAGAGCCGGAAGTCCCAGCGGCCGTTCAGGGACAGGGACCGGGCGTCCGAGGCCGCGTACCAGGCGCGGGGCGGGAGGGCTCCGCTGCCGGGGGAGACGTCCTCGGTGTAGTCGGTGCCGGACGGGGGAGTGGCCGGTGGTCGGGGAGAGGTGCGGAAGGACATGCGTCTCCTCGTTCAGCCCTTGATGCCGGTCTGCGCGATTCCCTGGACCAGCCAGCGCTGGAGGAAGAGGAACACGAACACCAGGGGCAGGATGGAAATGGCCGTGGCCATGAAGATCAGATGGAAGTTGACGGTCTGGTTCGTCATGTACGAGGACAGTGCGACCTGGACGGTCCAGGCGTCGGGATCCTGGCCGATGACCAGCGGCCAGAGGAAGGCGTTCCAGCCGCTGATGAAGGTGATGGTCGCGATCGCGGCGAAGAAGTTGAGGGAGTTGGGCACCACGATGCGCCAGTAGGCGCCCCAGTGGCCGAGCCCGTCCATACGCGCCGCCTCCTCCAGTTCCTTCGGGAACCCCAAGAAGTACTGCCGGAAGAGGAAGCACGTGAAACCGCTGAAGAGCCCCGGGATGATGAGGCCGCGAAGACTGTCCACCCAGCCGAGCGAGGACACGAGCACGAAGCTCGGCACGAAGGTCACGGCGGAGGGCACCATCAGGGTGACCAGCACCGCGTAGAAGACCTTGTCGGCGTGGCGGTAGGGGATCCGCGCGAGGCCGTAGCCGGCGAGCGAGCACACCAGCAGGGTGCCGAGGGTGTGCAGCACGCCGACGACGGCGGAGTTCCACAGGGAGCGGGCGAAGGGGACGGTGGAGTCGTCGAACAGCTCGCGGATGTTGCCCCACTTCAGGTCGGTGGGGAAGAACTGCCAGTTCTCGCCGGTGATCGCGGCGTCCGTGGACAGCGCGTTGCGCACGAGCAGATAGAAGGGGACGAGGAACAGCAGACCGGCGACCCCGGTGGCGACGTACAGGCCGGTGCTGCCGAGGACACCTCCCGGGCGGCTCCGCCTGCGCCTCCTCGGCGCCGTGGCGTGCGCCTTGCGGCCCTGCGGGACGGTGGTCATCCGGCCTCCTCCCCGCGTCCGAATCCCATGAACCTGCCCTGGAGCAGGGTCACCATGCAGATGAGCAGCGTGAGGATGACCGCGCCCGCGCTGCCCGCGCCGTAGTCCTGCGCCTGGCCGAGCGCCGTGTAGTACAGCTCGACCAGCGGCGGGCGGCCCCAGGTGGTCTTCGAGAGCAGGTTGAAGAACTCGTCGAAGGCCTGGTAGGCGGCCACCAGGAGCAGCAGGATCACCGCCGTGGACGTGGCCCGCAGTTGCGGCAGGGTGATGTGCCGGAAGGACTGCCAGCCGGGACCGGCACCGTCGATCGCCGCCGCCTCGTAGAGCTCCGGAGGGATGTTCTGCAGGGCGGCCAGGAAGAGGATCATGTAGAAGCCGGCCTGGAGCCAGAGCCGCGCGGTCACGATGACCAGCCAGTACCAGGGCGGATCGGGGTCGGCCAGCCAGGCGATGTTCTCGACCCCGAACCAGCCGAGGACGGTGTTCATCAGTCCGAAGCGCACCCCGCTGAAGATGGACATCTTCCAGATCAGCGAGGCGGCGACGTAACTGCACGCCGTCGGCAGGAAGAACACCGACCGGAAGAACGCCCGCATGAACCGCAGCCGGTTCACCAGCAGCGCGAGGCCCAGGGAGAGTGCCCAGGTCAGCGGCACGATGAAGGCGGCGAAGACGGTGAACGTGAGCAGCGAGCCGGTGAAGTTGCCGTTCTCCAGCATCTGCCGGTAGTTGTCGAGGCCGACGAACGTGTCGGGGGTGACGGTGAAGCGTGCCTCGAAGAAGCTCAGCCACAGGCTCCAGCCGATCGGCACGTAGACGAAGACGGTCAGGCCGATGAGGAAGGGGCCGGTGAAGAGCCAGAAGGCGAGCGTGCTCCGGCCCGGCCGGAACCGCCGCGGCCGGGCCGTCGCGGCCCTGGCCGGGGCGGAGCGCGAGACACCGTGCGACGTGGTGGTCGACATGTCGGGGGTCCGTCCGCCGGTCTATCCGAAGAGCTTCTTGAGCTCGCGGTTCACGGTCACGTCCGCCTTGTCGAGCGCGGCCTCCGGGTCGCCGTTCTTGCGGACGCAGTTGGCGAAGACGTCCTCGAGTGCGGTGATCATGGACTGGGTCCAGCCGATGTTGTCGAAGTGGCCGTAACGGCCGAAGAGTTCGACGCCCTCCGCCGGAAGTCCCGACTTCAGCTTGGTGGCGGACGCGGCGAGCGAGGAGCGCGGCGGGATGTGGAAGCCGTACGAGAGCGACCAGTCCTCCTGGTACTTCTTCTGGTCGATCCAGAGCCACTTCACGTACTCCTTGGCCAGGTCGACGTTCCTCCCCTTGGCGTTGACGAACATCGACCAGCCGCCGTTGTAGACGGACGCCTTGCCCGCGTCGGTGACCTTCGGGAAGGGGAAGATCCCGATGTCGTCGCCGAGGACCTTCTGCATCTGCGGCATCGCCCACATCCCGCAGAACTGGATCGCGCACAGGCCCTGGTTGATCGCCGACGGGTCCCAGTAGTCGGCCGGGGCGTCGAGGAGCAGATGGCCGCTGGTGAACAGGCCCCGCATCTTCCTCAGCCCCTCCGTGACCCCCTCGGTGTGGTAGGCGATCTGGTTCTTGTCGTCGAGGGTGTCGGCGCCGGCGGACCAGATCATCGGGTTGATGACGGCGTGCAGGTCGTTGCCGATGAACAGCCCCTTGACCTTGTCCGTGGTCAACTTCGCGGCGGCCTCGACGAGTTCGTCCAGGGTGGTCGGCACCTTGAGTCCCGCCTTCTCCAGCAGGGAGGGCCGGTAGAAGAAGAACTGCGGATCGTCGATCATGCGGACGCCGTAGATCTTCCCGTCGACGGTGTGCGAGGCGATGTCGGCCGGGTTGAAGTCGTCCTTGACCGGAGCGACGATGTCGCTGAGGTCCGCCACCTGGCCGCTCCTGACGAGCTGGATCTGCGGGTGGAACTCGAAGACGTCGGGCGCGTTCTTGGTGAGCAGGCTCGCGAACAGCTTGCTCTCGAAGTCGCTGCCGGTGATCCACTGCGTGGTCACCTGCGCCTTGTCGTAGGCCTTCGCGTACCGCTTGACGGCCTGCTCGGTGCCCGCCTCCCCGTAGGCGTGGAAGTACTGGACCAGCTCCTTGCCCGAACTCCCGCCCCCGGAGCGCCCGTTGTTGCTGCCGCAGGCCGCCAGCGGCCCGAGGGCGGCCAGGCCGGCGGCGGCTCGCAGTACGGATCGACGGTCCCAGTTGCTGCTCAATGCCGACATGGTGACGTCCTTGTCTTGTGGGCGGTTTGAGTGCGCTGTGCCGGTGGTCGGGTGCGGTCGTGGCTCGAATGCGCCGTGCGGTGCGGGACGTTAACCTTCCGCTAAGGCTTCGGCAAGGGGTTGGACGAAGTCGGCGCGAAGCGTTGCCCGGAGTTCGGGATACCGGACGCCGCGGCTCCCGTTCCATCGCGGTGGCGGCGCACGGTCGGGCAACTCAGCTGCAAATGGTGGTACTTGACGCGGGGTCCGCCTTCGCGGACGTATCGGCGCTCACGCCGGAGGCGCGGTACGGCTTCCTGCGGAGGCGGTGCGCCTGCTCTGCCGCTGTCCGACCGACTGGAGCGCGCCTTCGAGGGCGAACGTGGCGGCGCCCAGACAGACCGGGTCCGTCGGAATGGGGGACAGGACGATCTCCGTGGCCGCGAGCGGACGCCGCAGCGCGTGCCGGGCGACGGCCTCGCGCACCTCGCGCAGCAGCGGTTCCCCGAGCGCCGCCGCGACCCAGCTGCTCAGCACGACCACTTCGGGGTTGAGCAGGTTGACCAGGTCGGAGATCCCGGCGCCGAGATAACGGGCCGTGCCGCGCACGACCTCCAGGGCCACCGGGTCCCCGGCGGCGACACCCGCCGCGAGGGCGTCGATGGTGGCGGTCTGGTCCTCCGGGTGCAGCAGCGCGCTCCCGGGGCTCAGCTCCCGCAGGTTCAGCATGATCCCGGGCGCCCCGACGTACGTCTCCACACAGCCGTGGTTCCCGCAGTGGCACGGCCGGCCGTCCAGCACGAGCGTGGTGTGGCCCCACTCGCCCGCGCTGTTGCTGACACCGCGGTGCAGTCCGCCGCCGAGCGCGAGACCGGCTCCCACGCCCGTGCCCAGATTGACCACGACCGCGTCACCGCGCCCCCTGGCCGCGCCGAACCACAACTCGGCGACCGCGCAGGCGCGCAGCGGGTTGTCCAGGTACAGCGGGTAGGCGATGTGCTCGGCGAGCAGATCGAGCAGCGGCACCTCGTGCCAGTCCCAGTTGGGCGCGTACTCCGCGATCCCGGTGTCGCGGTCGACCTGCCCGGGGACGCTGACGCCCACGCCCAGGACCCGTGCGCCTTCCACCCCGGCCTGCGCGACCACCGAGCCGACGGCGGCCGCGACATGGCCGACCACCTGCTCCGGGCGGCTCTCGCCGGGGCGCATGTCCTCGTCGGCGCGGGCGAGCACGTTCAGGGCCAGGTCGAACAGCTCGACACGGACGTACGTCTCCGCGATGTCGACGCCGATGAGCGCGCCCCCGGCCGCGTTCACCGCCACCAGCCCGCGCGGCCGCCCGCCCGCGGAGTCCTCGAACCCGACCTCCGTCAGCATCCGGAGGTCGAGCAGTTCACCGACGAGGGTGGCGACCGTCGCCAGGCTGAGCCCGGTCGCCGCCGCCAGCTCCTGCCGCGAGGTGGGGGATTCGGCGATGATCTGGCGCAGCACCTCGTAGCGGTTCGCGGTGCGGATGTCGCGTGACGTGCCGCGCTTCATGGGGCTCCCCTCGCTCCCGCGCACCGGTCGGCGGGCGCGTCGGCCCCTGCGCGCCGCGCCAGGCTATGGCCCGCCGGGGACATTCGACAAGGGGTTAGGAAATGGGGTGGAGGAAGGTCAGGAGCGGGGGCCGAGAAAGTCCCGTACGAAGGCGTTGGCGAAGGTCCCCGACGGGTCGAGCTCGCCGGCCAGTTCCCTGAACCCGTCCAGCCGCGGGGACCGTTCGCGCAGCACCGCGGACGGCACGGTGAACACCTTGCCCCAGTGCGGCCGCGGCCCGAACGGCTCCAGCGCCCGCTCGACCAGACGGACCACCGGCAGCACGGCCTCGGTGTCCTCGACCCAGGTGAAGTGCAGGGCCACGGTGTCCCGGCCGTACGCGGGACTCAGCCACTGCTCGTCGGCGGCCACGGTCCGCACCTCGCTGATCTGCAGCACCGGCGCGATCGTCCCGCGGATCGCGTCCAGCGCGTGCAGCGCCGCCAGGGCGTCCGAGCGCGCCAGCAGGTACTCCGACTGGAGCTCGGCCCCGCTGCTCGGCGTGAACTCGGCCCGGAAATGCGGCAGTCGCTCGTGCCAGGGGCCGGGGACCCCGAGCTGCTCGGTGCAGTTGCGGGCGGGCATGCCCGGCACCGGGTGCAGGGCCTCGGTCGCGGGCGCCGCCCACGGGAAGTCCGGCGAGGGCCGGTCCGTACGCCGTTTGAGCCAGACCTGCCGGAAGCCGGGACGCCTGAAGTCGGTGAACAGGCTGACGCTGTAGGCGGATCCTGCGACGGCCTCGAAGTCCAGTCCCTCCAGGGGGAGTTCGGTGAACACGTGCTGGCTCACCTCGAAGTCCGGTTCCAGGTCGAGGGTGAGCGCGGTGACCACGCCGAGCGCTCCCAGCGAGGTCACGGCGCCGCCGAACCGCTCCTCGCCCCGGCCGATCACCAGGGAGGAGCCGTCCGCCGTGATCAGCTCGACCTCGCGCACGGCGGCGGCGAGCGACCCGTTCGCGACCCCGGACCCATGGGTGCCGGTGGCGACCGAGCCCGCCACCGAGATGTGCGGGAGGGAGGCCATGTTGTGCAGCGCGAGTCCCTGCCCGTGGACCCGGCGGGCGAGTTCGGCGTACCGGACGCCGCCCGAGACCCGTACCGTACGGGCCCTCGTGTCGACGTCCACCGCGGGCGGCAGGGCGGCCAGGGACAGCAGGACGCCGTCCGCGCCGGGCTCGGCGATCTCGTTGAACGAGTGCCCGCTGCCCAGCACCCGGACACGGGAGCTGTCCGCGACGAGGGCGCGCAGCGCGTCGAGCGAGGAGGGCCGGTGCAGTTCCTCGGCCGTGTACGTGATGTTGCCGGCCCAGTTGGTCAGGGTCCGAGTCATCCCTGTCGTCCCTCCCGGAGGTCGTGGTGCGTGGCCCATGCATGAACCACCCCGGAGGGAACCTACCTCCTCGCTCCGCCGCGGTGGCAGAGCGGTCCGTTGACCCTCTCGCGTGGCGCGATCTACCGTAGAGAGCGCTTGCTGTCGTCGGTGTCACCGAAGCGGAAGGCCACCACCTTGCCCGTGCGTCCAGTGGAGATGCCCTCCGGGCGTCCCGTGGCGATGTTCGCCATGACCCCCGAGAACGTGCCGCGGATCTTCCCTGCGGACATCCTCGCCCGGCTGCGTGAGCGGGTGGACGTCGATCCGTCGCTCGTGGCGGGCGACTTCGGCGATCCACGGGTACGGGACCGGCTCGCGGAGACCGAGATCCTGATCACCGGCTGGGGAGCCCCCGTGCTCGACGCGGACGCGCTCGACGCGGCCCCGAAGCTCAGGGCCGTCCTGCACGCCGCCGGCTCCGTCAAGGGCTTCGCGACACCGGAGGTGTGGGAGCGCGGCATCGTCGTCTCCTCGGCCGCCGCCGCGAACGCGCTGCCCGTCGCCGAGTACACGCTCGCCATGATCCTGCTCGCGGGCAAGGACGTCTTCGCCCACCGGGAACGCCTGCGCGCCGAACGGGCGGCCTTCCTCCACGGCGAGATCCTGCCGGGCATCGGCAACTTCGGCCGCCGTGTCGGCGTCGTCGGCGCCTCCCGCATCGGCAGACGCCTCATCGAACTGCTCCGCCCCTTCGACCTGTCGGTGAGCCTCGCCGATCCCTACGTCGACGGGGCCGGGGCGGCCGCCCTCGGCGTTCCCCTGCTGCCGCTCGACGAACTGCTCGCGAGCAGCGACATCGTCACCGTCCACGCACCCCAGACACCCGAGACCCGGCACCTGATCGGCCGCCGCGAACTCGCCCTGATGCCCGCCGGATCGGTGCTCGTCAACACCGCGCGCGGCTCCCTGGTCGACCACGACGCCCTGATCGAGGCGCTGCGCGCCCGGCACGTCCGCGCGATCCTCGACGTCACCGACCCCGAGCCGCTGCCCGCCGACTCCCCGCTGTACGACCTCCCGAACGCCTTCGTCACCCCGCACCTCGCCGGTTCGCAGGGCAACGAGGTCGCCCGGCTCGGTCTGACCGTGCTGGCGGAGACCGAACGCCTGCTGTCCGGGAGGGCGCCGGAATTCGGGATCGAGGTGACGGAACTGGAGCGGAGCGCCTGACTCGCCGCCGCCGACGACCCACCTGGCCGTCAGCGGGCGGGCCGGGTCAGGAAGGCCTCCGTCGCCGCCGCGAACCGTTTCGGATCGTCGAGCCACGGGAAGTGTCCGGCGCCGTCCTGCACGACCAGCTCGGCGTGCGGGAACAGGGCTGCGACCTCCGCCATCGCGGGGGCCGGGGAGTTCAGGTCGAGCTCCCCGGCGAGCACGAGCACCGGGGAGGCCAGGCCGGCGAGGGCCGCCCGGGTGGCGTCCGGCGCGAAGGCGCCGTCGGAGAAGCGGGCCGCGGCCTCGTGGTTCCTGTGCGCGTCCTCCGCCTCCCGGTGCGCCCGCGCGGCCTCGTCCCAACGCCCGTACCAGAAGGGGGCGATGGCCCGGAAGGCGTCGGCGTCGCCCTTCCCCGCGACGATCGCCTCAAGGGCCGCGAACGCCTCCGGGAACCACGGCTCGTCCTCGCGGAGCAGCGCCGTCGCCCGTCTGACCTCAGGAGCGATCTCGATCCCGAGGGCGAAGACGCTCGGCGTGATCAGCGCGAGCCGCCCGACCCGCTCCGGATGACGCTGTGCGTACAGGACGGCCAGATTCGTCCCGGCGGAGTGCGCGAGCAGGTCCATCCGGTCGAGGCCGAGGTGCTCGCGCAGGGCCTCGACGTCGTCGACGAGCCGGTCGCAGCGGTACGAGGCGGGGTCGGCCGGGATCGCGGACCCGCCCGTGCCACGCGGGTCCGCCATGATCAGCCTCCGGTGCGCGGACAGTCCGCCCAGGTCACCGAGGTACGCGCAGTCCTGCATCGGCCCGCCGGGCAGACACACCACCGGCGGGCCGTCCCCGGAGGCGTCGAAGGTCAGCTCGGTCCCGTCGTACGAGGTGAAGGCAGGCATGGCGACGACTCTCGCAGCGGCGCCCGTACGGAGCAAACGAGATCCGGCGCGAGCACGGCCTCCCGCGGCGCGGGGGGACCCGGCACGGCCGATGTCCGGGCGGGGGCATACCGTGAGGAGTCGAACACGACAGACGAAGCAGGTCGGGAGCGAGGAGAACGGGATGGGCAGCCGCACCGCGCTGGTCGAGGATCTGATGGAGCGGTTCCCGCACGTGCCGCGGGAAGCCGTCATCAAGGAGGACCTGCTCCGCGGGGGCGTGGCCTTCGACGCGTCCGCGCTCAGCGACAACGAGGGCGGTGAGGTCAAGCCGAAGTCGTACTTCATCTTCTCCTTCGACCACGGCACCCTGCCCGAGCTGGGCGAGGCCGCGCTCAGGCGCCCGCCCGAGGAGATCATCCTCACCGGCGGCCCGTACGACCTGCGCCGGACCGTGGTGTCCGTGCGCGTGAAACCGTCCTCGCCCTACCGGGTCGCCGCCGACGACGAGGGCGTCCTCGGGCTGTACCTCGACGGGAAGCGGATCTCCGACGTCGGGGTGCCGCCGATGCCCGAGTACTACCGGCACAAGCTCTCCAACGGGAAGTCCGTGATGGAGGTGGCCCCGACGATCCAGTGGGGCTATCTGATCTACCTCACCGTCTTCCGGGTCTGCCAGTACTTCGGCGCCAAGGAGGAGTGCCAGTACTGCGACATCAACCACAACTGGCGCCAGCACAAGGCGGCGGGCCGCCCCTACACCGGGGTGAAGGACGTCGAGGAGGTCCTGGAGGCCCTGGAGATCATCGACCGGTACGACACCGCGAAGGCGTCGACGGCGTACACGCTCACCGGCGGCGCGATCACCAAGACGGTCTCCGGCCGTGACGAGGCCGACTTCTACGGCCACTACGCCAAGGCCATCGAGGAGCGGTTCCCCGGGCGCTGGATCGGCAAGGTGGTGGCCCAGGCGCTGCCGCGTGACGACGTGCAGCGGTTCAAGGACTACGGCGTGCAGATCTACCACCCCAACTACGAGGTGTGGGACGAGTATCTGTTCAAGATGTACTGCCCCGGCAAGGAGCGTTACGTCGGCCGCGACGAGTGGCACAAGCGCATCCTCGACTCCGCCGAGATCTTCGGCGCCCGCAATGTGATCCCGAACTTCGTCGCGGGCGTGGAGATGGCCGAACCCTTCGGCTTCACCAGCGTGGACGAGGCCATCGCCTCGACGACCGAGGGACTGCGGTTCTTCATGTCGCACGGCATCACGCCCCGCTTCACCACCTGGTGCCCGGAGCCGACCACCCCGCTGGGCAAGGCCAACCCGCAGGGCGCGCCGCTGGAGTACCACATCCGTCTGCTGGAGGCATACCGCGCCACGATGGACGACTTCGGACTCAAGTCGCCGCCCGGCTACGGAGAGCCCGGTCCGGGCCGCGCGGTCTTCTCCGTCAGCTCCTTCATGGACAGCCTCCCCGCGCAGGAGGCGGCGGCCGCCCAGGCGTGACCGGCCGCGTTCCCGAAGCGCACCCGAAGCGCACCCGAAGCGCACCCGCACGGCCCGGACGTCGTCCCGACGTCCGGGCCGGCGTGCGTCGGGCCGGCGTGCGTCGGGCCGGGAAACGAGGAGCAGGGGAGCGAGGGGACGGGGAGCGAGGGGACGGTGGGTCGGTGGGGGGTTCTGTGAAAGTTGAAGCGTTCGGGCCCGCCGGGCGGGTGTTCCGTACGACACTCGGGCGACCTGAGCTCCGCTCGGGCGGCCGGAGTCCGGGCCCGGGGCGCCGGGGTCCACTTGCCGGCCGAGGCCACCGGCGTCCGACGGGCCGTACTGTGATCGCACGACCGCATGATGTGACGGCGCGGCTTGTCAGTTGTGTCGGAACCGTGAAAAGCTCTGGCCCGTCGTTGAGTCGCCCCCAACTCCCGCTCAAATCAGGCGAGTTGGGCGTTGTGTGTGACGTTGCACGCGGAAGCCGTGGATGCAGGAGCCCCCCATGCCAGACCTGCCGACCCCCCAGGACGCCGCCGAGGCCGCCCTGTTCTCGGAATGCTGGGACGCCGTCCTGTCGTACGCCGATCTGTGCACGTCCGGTTCCGCCGCGGCCGCACAGCTCGCCACCGAGGCGTTCACCCACGGCATCCACGAGGCGCGCTCGGCCGCGGCCCGCACGAAGACCACCGGCCGCAGAACCGCCGGGCTGCCCCGGATTCCCCTGCTGCTGAACTCCGTTCGGACCACGGCCGCCGCCTGGGAGGCGCACGGCCAGGGACACCGGCTCGACCCCGACCTCAGGCTGTGGCTCAACTCCGAGAAGGCCGCCCGCTACACGGGTCCGCCGCTGCACCGCCCGGTCGCACTGCGCGGTCTGAAGGACCTTCAGGAACCGGACGCGGCCCTGTTGTGGCTGGTCGAGGTCGAGGCGCTCCCGCTGCCCGCGGTGGCCAGGAGGCTCGGTCTCGACCCGGTGGCTGCCGCCGAGGAACTCGGCCAGGTGCGGGGGCTGTTCAGGGACCGGTGTCACCGCAACCACCTCGACACCCCGATGGACGCGGACTGCCGCAGCTACGCCCGGCTCCTCGACGCGGTGACCCGCTCGCCGGGCGCCGAGACACCCGATGACCTTTCGCAGCACCTCGCCCGGTGCGTGGAGTGCGCGGAGGCCGCCGCCTGTCTGCGGCTGCACGGCGGCGGACTGCCCGCCGCGCTCGCGGGCGGGGTGATCGGCTGGGGCGGCCTCGCCTACCTGGAACGCAGGCGCCGCGCCGCCGAGGCGGGGCTGACCGGCGGTCGGACGGACGCGGCCGCGGACACCGGTCTCGCCGAGATGAAGGAGGCCGCGCCCCGGATCGGCCGCACCGGGCTGCTGGTCGCCGCCGTCATCGTCTCCGGCCTCGCCCTCACCGTCTCCCTGATGCCCTTCGACGCCGGGAACGGCGGGGCCGCCGTCGCGCGCGGCGACGCGGGCGACCGTCGGCCGGTGGCCGACCCGGGTGTGCCGTCCCCGTCGGCGACCAGCCGCGGCGAGGGCTCCCTCGTCTCGCCCGAGCCGGTGGACGCCAGTGCCGGCACGGGCTCGAAGTCCGACCCCGAGCCCCAGGGCACCGCCTCGTCGTCGCCGACCCGCACCGCCGGTACCCCGGGACCGGGATCCAAGGACTCCGCGAAACCCTCCGAGGCGACGAAGGGCCCCGCGTCCTGCCGGGTGAAGTACGACATCGTCGACCAGTGGCCGGACGGCTTCCAGGCCAGCGTCACCGTCACGTCCGCCGAACCCCTCGACTCCTGGCAGATCGGCTGGACCTTCGACGACGGCCAGCGGGTCACGCAGATGTGGGACGGCACGGCCGCCCAGAACGGCTCCCGGGTGACCGCCTCCGCCAAGGACTACAACAAGTCAGTCGCCGCGGGCGGTTCCTTCGCGGTCGGCTTCAACGGCACCTGGTACGGCGGGAACACGGCCCCGGACACGTTCACCCTCAACGGCGGCCGCTGCACGACGGCCGGCTGAGCCGGAGATGCACGACGAGTCCCCGGCCGCCGGCTCCGCCGGAGCCCGGTGGGGGGGCGGGATTTAATTCGATTGACGGGCCCGAGGGGGCCCCGGATACAGTTCACGCGTCGGCATCGAGGCGTGGGTCTCGAGCGAGTTCAGGAGGTGTGACCGATGGCTGTCTTTGCGATGGGCGCTGCCCGCATCCAGAAGTTCATCAAGTCCACCTACGTGGCCGCCGGCTGACCTTCCTCTTTCCTTCGCGCCGCAGTGCGCGTCGCCGGGGCCGCCCTTGTGAAGGGTCTCCCTTGACTTCCAGCTCCGCTTTCCCGACCCCGTCCGCCTCCCTTGGGCTTTCCCCGCTCGTTCCGTACGGCTGGGACGACGCCTGGGCGGACGAGTTCGCTTCCTACGACTCCGAAGGACTCGTCGCCGGACGGGTGATCCGCGTCGACCGCGGCCAGTGCGACGTGGCCACCGCCGACGGCGTCGTCCGCGCCGACACCGCCTTCGTGACCCCGCACGACCCGCTGCGCGTCGTGTGCACCGGTGACTGGGTCGCCGTCGAACCGGCCGGCAACCCGCGCTACGTACGGGCGTATCTGCCCCGCCGTACGGCCTTCGTGCGCTCCACCTCCTCCAAGCGGTCCGAGGGGCAGATCCTCGCGGCCAACGTCGACTACGCGGTCGTGGCCGTCTCCCTCGCCGTCGAACTCGACCTGGGCCGTATCGAGCGCTTCCTCGCGCTGGCCTGGGAGTCCGGCGCGCAGCCCGTGGTCGTCCTCACCAAGGCCGACCTGGTCCCGGCGGCGGCGACCCTCGCCCACCTCGTCCAGGACGTGGAGACCTCCGCGCCCGGGGTCACGGTCCTCGCCGTCAGCTCCTCGACGGGGGCCGGTCTCGACGTCCTGGAGGCCGTGCTCGCGGGAGGTACGACCGTGCTGCTCGGCCAGTCCGGCGCGGGCAAGTCCACCCTGGCCAACGTGCTGGTCGGCGAGGACGTCATGGACGTCCAGGCGACCCGCGACATGGACGGCAAGGGCCGGCACACCACGACGACCCGCAACCTCCTCGTGCTGCCCGGCGGCGGTGTCCTCATCGACACCCCGGGGCTGCGCGGAGTGGGGCTGTGGGACGCCGGGAACGGGGTCGGGCAGGTGTTCTCCGAGATCGAGGAGTTCGCCGCCGACTGCCGCTTCCAGGACTGCGCCCATGTCGCCGAGCCCGGGTGCGCGGTGCTCGCGGCCGTCGACTCCGGCGACCTGCCGGACCGACGGCTGGAGAGCTACCGCAAGCTGCTCCGCGAGAACCAGCGGATCGTCGCCAAGACGGACGCGCGGGTGCGTGCCGAGATCCGCCGCGACTGGAAGCGCAAGGGGGCGGAGGGCCGCGCCGCCATGGAGGCCAAGCGCGGCCGCTGGTAGCCGGAAACGGGGGTGGGGCCACCATCGACCGACCCCACCCCCGTCCCGCCGGTCCTACACCCCGGCAGGCGGGGCCCGCCTCGCTCCGCCGGTGCTCCACCCCGGTTCGTTGGTCCTCGGCCTGCTCGGCCTGCTCGGCCTGCTCGGTCCGCTCGGCCCGTTTTCGTCCGGTCCGCTGGTCCTCAGCCCATGCCGCCGGGTCTTCCCTCGGTTCGCCGGTCCTCCGCGCTGGTCTTTCGGCCTTTCACCCCGGTCCGCCGGTCTTCGTCGGTCCGCCACCCGGGCTCGTCGGTCTCCCGGTCCTTCGCCGGGCCGGCGGCCCGCCGTCCGGCCTCGAAGGTTCCTCGTCCCGGTCCGCCGGGGCCGCGTCCGGCGTGGGTGCCGTGTCCGAATTCCGCCAGACCCGGGGTTCCGGCGGGGTCACACTGGAAGGGTGAACGAGGACACCGGGTACGAGGACACCAGGTACGAGGCCGTGCGGAGCCGGGACGCCCGGTTCGACGGGGAGTTCTTCTTCGCCGTGCGGACCACCGGGATCTACTGCCGGCCGAGCTGCCCCGCCGTGACGCCGAAGCGGCGCAACGTGCGGTTCTACGCCACGGCCGCCGCCGCGCAGGGCTCGGGATTCCGGGCCTGCCGCCGATGCCGCCCGGACGCGGTGCCGGGCTCCGCGGCCTGGAACGTACGGGCCGATGTCGTCGGCCGTGCCATGCGCCTGATCGGCGACGGCGTGGTGGACCGCGAGGGCGTCGGCGGCCTCGCCGCACGGCTCGGGTACAGCACCCGCCAGGTCCAGCGGCAGCTCACGGCGGAGGTCGGCGCGGGCCCGGTCGCGCTGGCCAGGGCGCAGCGGGCGCACACCGCGCGGATCCTCCTCCAGACCACCGAACTCCCGGTCACACAGATCGCGTTCGCGGCGGGGTTCGCCAGTGTCCGCCAGTTCAACGACACGATCCGCACGGTCTACGCGTCGACGCCGAGCCAGTTGCGTGCCGCGGCGCCGCGCGGTGTTCCCGTCGCCCGCGGCGCGGCCACCCCCGCCGCCGGCGTCCCGCTCCGGCTCGCCCACCGGGGCCCCTACCAGTCCACGGCCGTCTTCGACCTGCTGGCCGCCGAGGCCGTCCCGGGTGTCGAGGCCGTCGGCGGAACCCGCGGCCGCCGCACCTACCGCCGGACGCTGCGGCTGCCGTACGGCACCGGAATCGTGGCCGTCGAGGAGCGAACCGGCGTCGCGGCGGGCCGCCGCCCCCGGGCCGGCACGACGGACCGGGCCGCCGGAACACCGGGCCCCCACGGCACCGCCCACCCCGGCGGCACCACCCACCCCGACGACACCGCCCACCCCGGAGGCTGGCTCGACGCCCGGCTGCACCTCACCGATCTCCGGGACCTCACCACCGCCGTGCAGCGGCTGCGCAGGCTCTTCGACCTCGACGCCGATCCGTACGCCGTCGACGAGAGGCTCGGAGCGGACGCGCGGGTGGGTCCGCTGGTCGCCGCGCGGCCGGGCCTGCGGTCGCCGGGCGCCGCCGATCCGGACGAACTGGCGGTACGGGCGCTGGTCGGGGCGGCGGAGGCCGAGCGGCTGGTGCTGCGGTACGGCAAGAGGCTGGACGCCGAGTGCGAGACGCTCACCCACCTCTTCCCCGAGGCCGCCGTCCTCGCCGAGGCGGAACCCGAAGGCCCGCTCGGCGTGCTCACCGCGGCCCTCGCCGACGGCACCCTGCGGCTCGACCCGGGCGCCGACCGCGAAGAGGCACGGGCGGCGCTGCTCGCGCTGCCCGGCATGGACGAGGCCACCGCCGCCGTCATCCGCACCCGGGCCCTCGGCGACCCGGACGTGGCGCCGCCCGGTACCGACGCACCCGACACCTGGCGGCCCTGGCGCTCGTACGCCGTCCGCCATCTGAGGGCGGCGGAGGGGGAGTTCAGTCCTCCAGACCCCAGCTGTGGATCCGCCGGGGATGGATCCGGATCAGCTCCTCGCTGAAGTGCGGGCCCAAATCATGGGTACCAGTGAGGAGTTCCGCCTCTCCACGGATGTCGATGCCCCGCACCTTCCACGGCTTGAGGCTGACGATGTCGTCGACGACGAGCGCGACCTTCGGGTTCTTCAGGAGATTGCGCCACTTCTTCGTGGTGCCCATCGAGTAGCCGCCGATCAGGATCGTCCCGTCCTCCTGGGGGAAGAAGCCGACGGGGTTGGCCTGGGGCTGCCCGAGCGGGTCGACGGTGGCCAGCCGTCCCAGCCG
Organism: Streptomyces sp. NPDC001914; assembly: GCF_042891215.1. Lineage (NCBI taxonomy): Bacteria > Bacillati > Actinomycetota > Actinomycetes > Kitasatosporales > Streptomycetaceae > Streptomyces > Streptomyces sp. NPDC001914. The sequence goes on along the minus strand of NZ_JBIASW010000006.1, from coordinate 136,255 downwards.
CTGCGACCTCAGATACGCGCGCTCGGCCTCACTGAATTCGGTCATGACAGCAGCCAAACACGCACCCGCCCCGCGGCGCATCGGGTTGCGGTCCTAGGACCGGAGGCGGAGGACGGGACCCGTTCGGGCGCGGCCGGCGGTGTGACGGTGTGATGCGATGGCGCCCCGGTGGGGAATCGATCGCCCATGTCCCGCGCGATCATGCTCCGGCGTCGTCTCGTCCCCCTGGCGACCGCCCTGGTCCTCGCCTCCACCGGAGTGATCGCCGAAGCGCGGTCCGCGCCCGGCCGGAGCGCCCCGAGACCCGCCCGGACCTGGACGGGAACCTGGGAGGCCGCGGCCTCCGGTACCGCGCCCGCGCTGCCCGGCGCCTCGATCCGCAGTGTCGTCCGCACCAGCGTCGGCGGCGGTGCCGCGCGCGTCCGGCTGTCCAACCGGCTCGGCACACGACCGCTGCGACTCGGGTCCGTGACCCTGGCCCTGCAGCTTCCCGGCGAACCGGGGAGCCCCCGGGCCGTCGCGGGCTCCGTGCGCGCGGTCACCTTCGCCGGGGCCCGGTCCGTCACCGTCCCCGCGGGCACGGACCTCGTCAGCGACCCCGTCGCCCTGCGCGTCCCCGCCGACGCCGGCCTGCTGGTCTCGGTGCACACCCCCGTCGATTCGGGCCCGGCGACCTACCACCGCTCCGCGCTCCGGACCAACTTCGTCGCGCCCGGGGGCGACCGCACCGCCCAGGAGAGCGGTGCCGCCTACACCACCAGGGTCGGCAGCTGGTACTACGTGACCGGCGTCGACGTGCTCGGCGCCTCCGCCGCGGGCAGTGTCGTCGCGCTCGGCGACTCGATCACCGACGGCACCGGCTCCTCGTTCGGCGCCGACCGCCGCTGGCCCGACCGGCTCGCCGCCCGGCTGCGCGGGCTCCCCGCCCACCGCAGGCCCGGCGTCCTCAACGCGGGGATCTCGGGGAACCGCCTCCTGCTCGACGGCCGGGGCCCGAGCGCCCTGGCCCGCCTGGACAGCGACGTGCTCTCCCGCGCGGGTGTCCGCACGGTGATCGTGCTGGAGGGCGTCAACGACATCAAGGGAACCCCGGAGCAGACGGACCCGCGGGCCCTGGAGGACGCCTACCGGCTCGTCGTGCGCCGCGCCCACGCCCGCGGCGTCAGGGTCGTCGGCGCCACCATCACCCCGTACGGCGGTCACGGCGCGTACACCCCGGCCCGGGAAAGCGTGCGGCAGGCCGTCAACACCGCCATCCGCACCCACCGGATCTTCGACGCGGTCGTGGACCTCGACGCCGCCGTCCGCGATCCGGCCCGCCCGAACCGGATCCTCCCGGCCTACGACCCCGGGGACCACCTGCACTTCAACGACGCCGGCATGCGCGCGCTGGCCGACGCGATCGACCTGCGGACCCTGACGGCGAGGCCGCACGGGCACCGGCCGCCCCGGCTCAGCCCCAGATGACGGCTCCCAGCCAGGCACCCAGGATCAGCAGACAGGCGAGGAGTTCCGTCAGCACGCTCCAGCCTCCCGCCCGCATCGCCGTCCGCACCGAGGCCTTCGCCGGGCCGTGTCCGCCCAGGCGCAGCCGCTCGCTGAGGTAGATCCCGCCGATGAAACCGGCCACGGCGCCGACGACCGGGACCAGGAAGAAGCCGAGGAACGACCCGCCACCCGCGTACACCGCCATCCGGGTGGTGGCGCCGCTCTCGCGCAGCCGTCGCGGCGGCAGCATCCAGCGGACGGCCTGCGAGAGCAGCAGGACGGCCGTCGAGGCCACCAGGACGGCCCAGGACAGGGTCTGCGGGTAGCTCAGGGCCCACCACAGAACGGCGGCCCAGACGAGCCACGACCCCGGCAGACCGGGCACCAGTACTCCGACCAGGCCGAGCAGAATCACCACGCCGACCATCAGGAGTTCCCACACTCCCATCTGCCCAGACTGCCCGAGCGGACGGGAGAGCGCAGGTCAGCCCCGGGCGACCCAGCCGCGCTCGTACGCGTGCCAGCCGAGCTGCAGCCGGGTCGTCACGCCGGTCAGCTCCATGAGGCGCTTGACCCGGCGCTGCACGGTCCTGAGGCCCAGATCGAGCTGTTTGGCGACGCTCGCGTCGGTCAGCCCCGCGAGGAGGAGGGAAAGGATCTCCAGATCGGTGGTGTCGGGGCCGTCCGGTTCCTGCTCCAGCACGCCCCGGCTGCCCAGCCGCAGCGGCAGCGCGTCCCGCCACACCGACTGGAACAGCCCCGCCAGCAGTTCCAGGAGGCCGCTCGCGTGCACGACCAGCGCGGCCGGCTCGGCGGTGTGCGAGGTGAGCGGCACCATCGCGAGCGCCCGGTCGGCGATCACCAGCTTGGTCGGCACCCGGTCCACGACCCGCACCTGCTCGTCGCGGCCGAGCGCGGCGGACAGCTCGGTGATTCCGGCCGGCTGGTCGAGAACGGACCGCTCGACGACCACGCGGTAGCGGACACCCCGGCCCGCGGCCTGCTCCTCGGCGTCGTTGTCCGTGCCGGAGACCACCATCGGGGTGCCGGTGACCAGCGCGCACACCTCCTCGGCGGCGCCGAGCTGGAGCTGGAGGAAGCGCTGGGAGACCGCCGCGGCGCCGATCACCACCTCGACCAGGTCGTGCACGGCCGGTTCGCCCGCCGTGCCCCGGTACTCCTCGGCCAGCAGCGCGGCCGCCAGCTCCGCCTTCTCCAGCTCGTGGCGCTGCTGGGTGAGCAGCGCGCCGAGGGCGACTCCCGGCGGTGCGGCGACCCAGCGTCCGGGCCGCGCCGAGGACTGCGCGGCCAGGCCGCGCAGCTCCAGCCGGCGCAGCGCGCGCTCCGTCTCGTGCTCGCCGAGCGTGAGCCTGCGCGCGAGATCGGGCACCTCGGCGGCGCCCACGGACACCAGCGCGCGGTACGCCGTCTCGTGGGTCTCGTCCAGACCTATCGCTCCCAGCATGCGGCGATGTCCCTCCCGTGGTTGCGTTCCGGCCGGCCGGCAGCGTCGTGGCGGAAATCGGCCACGGCGTAAACCCGCCCCGGCACATCATCGCCGTACCCCCCGCCCCTCTGACAAGCTCACGTCACCGAGGCGCCGACCGGTGTCCGTGATCCTCCGGTCGTGTCCGGACCGCGGGACGTGGCGTGCCGGCTCGTGGCCCGGACGCCGTTCCGGATCGCGGGCGGAGTGAACCGGCCCCGGAGAGCGGGGGGTCGGGGAATCCGTACGGGTCCCGGGACGAAGCCGGTGCCGAACCGGCCGAAGCCGGCGGCGAGTCGGCGGCCGGTCGGCCGTCCGGACCGTGACCCGGCAGGTCCGCGGCGTGCGCGGGGCCTCGGTCGCCCAGACGCCGCCGGGCGGTTCTCCCGTGGGGGGTGGGGCCGCCCGGCGGTCGGACGTTCGCGCCATACGGTGCGGACTCCCGTTCGATCGTTCGCGCGGCCCGCCGTACGGCAGTTCGCGCCGTGGCCGGTTTTTCCGGATGCCCCGTTTTCAACCGGCCCTCTCGGTGGACAATCGGGAGCATGAGCCAGCAGGGGGAGAAGCCCACCGGTCACGAGGACGACTGGTGGCGGCAGTTGTACGACGACTCCACCGAGGACACGGGACCCGCGACCGTGGCCGATTCCCTCGACGACCGGTTCGCGTCGGCGTCGGGAACCCTCGGGGACGGACTCGACACGGGACCGGAATCGGCCGACGCGAGGTCCGTCCCCGATCCGAGGTCCGCGGCGGACGCCGGGTCCTTCCCGGGCCGCGGGTCCGTCCGGCGGCCCGGCGCCCGGGGACTCGACGGTCCGCCGCGCCCCGAACGGCCCCCCGCCGTGCCGGAGCCCCCGTCACCCGGGGCCGGGAAGCGGCCGCCCCCGCTGCCGAAACAGCCTCCCGCCGGATCGGCGCGACTCGCGGGCGCGGCCGAGCCGACCTCGCCCCGGCCGCCGGGCCCGGCAGCCGGAACCTCGGCCTCCGCGGCCCCGGCGGGCGGCGGGCCGCCCGAGGAGGCGCCCTCCGACGAGCCGGCCTCCCGGCCGGGACGCTGGGAGCGGGGCCCGGTACCGGGGCCGGGCGCGGACACCGGCCCGCCCGGCCGTGGCACGCCCCGGTCGGAAACCGCCTCCTGGGAACCCACCCCCTGGGAGCCGACCCCCTGGGAACCCCCGTCCTGGGAACTCCCGCCCGCAGGTCCGGCGCCGGCCGCCCTTCCGAGCCAGGCGCCGGCCGCTCCGTCGGGTCCGGCACCGACCGGTTCCGCAGGTCCGGCACCGACCCCGCCTCCAAGCCAGGCACCGGCCGCTCCGTCGGGTCCGGCACCGGCCGGTTCCGCAGGTCCGGCACCGGCCGCCCCTCCAAGCCCGGCACCGACTGCTCCGTCGGGTCCGGCACCGACCGCCCCTCCGAGCCCGGCGCCAGCCGCTCCTTCCGGTCCGGCGCCCGCCGCTCCCTCGGCCCTGCCGCCCGGGCCGAAGCCGGCGGGGTTCACCGCGCAGGAACCCGCCTCGGACGCCCCGCATGCCCCGCACGCCCCTCGCGGCGCCGGGGGCGACACGCCCCCGGTGCCTCCCGCCGAGCGGGACCGCGTGCCCGCGTCGAGAGCGCCGTCGGACGTGCCGCCGAAACCCGGGTCCGCTCCCTCCGTACCCCGCAGTGCCCCGGCTCCCGGGCCCGCGGCCGACGCGCTGCCCAGCACCACCGGGGGCTTCCGGACCCCGCCGCCCGAGTCGGCCCCCGAGGGCACGCCGGAGGACGGGCCCCGGGAGACGGTCCTCTCCGTCGTCGAGCCCCCGCCGCCCGCCGCACACGTCGGCTCCGGCCCGCCCACCTACGACCCCGAGCCGACCGCGCTGCCGGCCGTCGAGCCCGACGAACTCGGTGACCTGGTCGCCGACACCGTGCTGGACGGCGCACGGTACGGGACGAGCACCCTGCGGGCCGTCTCCCTCCGCGGGGACTCCGCGCGCTACCGCGGCGAACCACGCCGGGACGCGCTGCTCACCGCCCGGTTCGGAACGGGGGAGCGGGCCCTCGTCCTGGTCGCGATGGCGACCGGCGCGCGGGCCACGTCGGGGGCGCACCGCGCCGCGGCGGAGGCCTGCCGGTGGATCGGGCAGGCCGTCGGGCGCAGCCACGAACGGCTCGCCGACGACATCGTCGCCGCCCGGCGCGGCGAACTGAAGTCGGGGCTGCACCGGCTCACCGACCGCAGCCTCGGCAAGCTGCGGGCCAGCGCGGCGGAGCAGGGCGTCGAACCGGAGGAGTACACCGCGGGCCTGCGCTGCCTGCTGCTGCCCGCCGATCCCCAGTGCCGTACCCGGGTCTTCTTCGGCGTCGGCGCGGGCGGTCTGTTCCGGCTGCGGGACGGCGAGTGGCAGGACATCGAACCGCGCGTCGCCGACACGACCGGGGAGGCGGTCGTCGGTTTCGGATCACCGCCCCACGAGACCCCCGAGGGCGACCGGCTCACCATGGACCTCGGCATCACGACGCCGCCGAGCCCGTACGAACCCGCCCCCAGGCCCCCGGGCGCCGCCTTCCGGTTCCGGGCCTCCGTAGCCCGCCCGGGTGACACGCTCCTGCTGTGCACGGGCGGCCTCGCGGAGCCGCTGCGCGGCGAACCCGAGCTGGCCGAGTACCTGACGGGACGGTGGGCGGCGGGCGGTCCACCCGGCCTGGCCGCGTTCCTCGCGGACGCGTCGGTGCGGGTCAAGGGGTACGCCGACGACCGGACGGCCGCCGCCGTGTGGGAGGCGTAACGGCGCCCGGTGTGAATTCATGGATCCGAGGGACGGTCCGGGATCGAGGGGTACCCGGCAGACCCGAGGGTCCGAGGATCACGAAGAGGTGGGTGCGGCATGGCCAAGCAGAACGTCGCCGAGCAGTTCGTCGACATCCTCGTCCGCGCGGGCGTCGAGCGGCTGTACGGAGTCGTCGGCGACAGCCTCAACCCGGTCGTGGACGCGATCCGGCGCAACGCGGCCGTCGACTGGATCCAGGTCCGCCACGAGGAGACCGCCGCGTTCGCCGCGGGCGCCGAGGCCCAGATCACGGGCAGGCTCGCGGCCTGCGCGGGCTCCTGCGGACCGGGCAACCTCCACCTCATCAACGGCCTGTACGACGCGCACCGCTCCATGGCACCGGTCCTCGCCCTCGCCTCGCAGATCCCCTCCAGCGAGATCGGCCTCGGCTACTTCCAGGAGACCCATCCCGACCAGCTCTTCCGCGAGTGCAGTCACTACAGCGAACTCATCTCCAGTCCGCAGCAGATGCCGAGGCTCCTCCAGACCGCCATCCAGCACGCGGTGGGCCGCTCCGGTGTCAGCGTGGTGTCGCTGCCGGGCGACATCGCCTCCGAGCCCGCGCCGGACAAGACCGTCGAGACCGCCCTCGTGACCTCACGGCCCACCGTCCGGCCGGGCGACGCCGAGATCGAGAAGCTCGTCGCGATGATCGACGAGGCGGAGAAGGTCACCCTGTTCTGCGGCAGCGGAACGGCGGGCGCGCACGCCGAGGTCATGGAGTTCGCCGGGAAGATCAAGTCGCCGATCGGGCACGCGCTGCGCGGCAAGGAATGGATCCAGTACGACAATCCGTTCGACGTCGGCATGAGCGGGCTCCTCGGCTACGGCGCGGCCTACGAGGCGACCCACGAGTGCGACCTCCTGATCCTGCTGGGCACCGACTTCCCGTACAACGCCTTCCTCCCCGACGACGTCAAGATCGTCCAGGTCGACGTGCGGCCGGAGAACCTGGGGCGCCGGTCGAAGCTGGACCTGGCGGTGTGGGGTGACGTGCGGGAGACGCTGCGCTGTCTGATCCCGCGGGTGCGGCCCAAGGGGAACAGGCGCTTTCTCGACAAAATGCTGAAGAAACACGCGGACGCGCTCGAAGGGGTCGTCAAGGCGTACACCCGCAAGGTCGACCGGCACCTCCCGATCCACCCCGAGTACGTCGCCTCGGTGCTGGACCAACTAGCAGATCAGGACGCGGTGTTCACGGTCGACACCGGAATGTGCAACGTCTGGGCGGCCCGTTACATCTCGCCCAACGGCAGCCGCCGGGTGATCGGTTCGTTCTCGCACGGGTCGATGGCGAACGCGCTCCCCATGGCGATCGGCGCCCAGTTCACGGATCCCGGACGCCAGGTCGTGTCGATGTCCGGCGACGGCGGATTCTCCATGCTGATGGGCGACTTCCTCACCCTCGTGCAGTACGACCTGCCGGTGAAGGTGGTCCTCTTCAACAACTCCGCCCTCAGCATGGTCGAGTTGGAGATGCTGGTCGCCGGGCTGCCCTCCTACGGCACCACCAACAAGAACCCCGACTTCGCGGCGGTGGCCCGCGCCTGCGGGGCGTTCGGCATCAGGGTCGAGAAGCCCAAGCACCTCGCCGGCGCCCTCAAGGACGCCTTCCGTCACAAGGGCCCCGCGCTGGTCGACGTCGTCACCGATCCGAACGCGCTCTCCATCCCGCCGAAGATCAGCGCGGACATGGTGACGGGCTTCGCGCTCTCGGCGTCGAAGATCGTGCTGGACGGCGGAGTGGGCCGGATGGTTCAGATGGCCCGCTCGAACCTGCGCAACGTGCCCCGCCCGTAGCGCCGGCCGGATGCGCGCCCGTGCCGGCCCCGAGCGCGCCGGCGCCGGCCGGGTGTGCCGCGACTCTCGCTCAGAGGGACTCCCGGGTCCAGCCGTTCTCCCGGTACCAGTAGAACGGCAGACCCTTGATGCCGCTGGTCCGGAACGGGGCACCCTGGTCGTCGATCCGCACCGTGCCCCTCCGGCCCCGTGAGGACCAGTCGAGCTCCAGGTACCAGCGGCAGTCGCAGCCCTCGGTCAGGGCGTCGACCATCAGGAACTGGGGTTCCTTCACCGACACCCGGAAGGGCGGCTCCAGGGTCCGGGTGCCCGTTCCGTCGTCCACCGGGACCGGGCGGGCGACGGGCCGGTCCTCGTCCAGATCGACGCTGAAGGCGCCGAGGCCCACGTCGCCGCCGCAGCCCCCGCCCGTGGAGTAGGCCGTCCCCTTCATCGGGGCCGAGCGTCCGACGACCTTGACCCGCAGCGCTTCCAGGACGACGGCCGCGTCCGTCCGCCCCTGCACGGTGATGTCCACGAGCGTCTCGCCGCCGTGCACCGCGTTCTGCGTACGCGCCCACGGGGAGGCGTCCTGCGGCGCCGGGGGCGGCGGTACCTGCTCGGGCCCCTTGTCGATGACGTAGACGTGACCGCAGCCGACCGCCCAGCGATGGGAGTTCACGCTCCAGGTGAGCGGGGGCCCGGCGGAGACACCGGCGGGGGAGGGGCTCGCGGACGCGCTCGGTGAGCCGGTGCGACCGTCCGACGGGCTCGGGGACGGGGAGCCCGACGGCCGGCCGCGTGTGGCCGAGGGGGACGTGGACGGTGTCGCCGAATCCTTCCGCGCGGCCTTCGAGGTCGGCGCGCCGACCACCCGGTCGCCGGCGTCCTTCGAGGAGTGCCCGGAGGGCAGGGCGGACAGGCTGCCCAGGGTGGCGACCAGCGCGGTCACCACCGCCGCGGTGACCGCGACGCGGCGCTTGAAGCGGCGGGTCCGCGGCGCCCCCGGCCGCGCGAGGGACGCTCGCGCGGAGCGTTCCCCGGGAGCGGATCCGAGGTCCGTGACCGGCGGCAGGGTTCCGTCGGCCTCCGGCTCGCCGGTCGGCGCAGGAGCCCCGGCGGCATCCGGCCCGCTCTCCGGCGCCGAGGCTCCCGCCGGAGCCGGCCCGGAACCCGGTGTCAGGGCCGCGCCCGCTCCGTCGGCCGTCCCGGCGGCCTCCGCGGACGACGGCGTCCCGGCTGAGGCTGGTTCCGAGCCCGACGAGCCCGACGAGCCCGACGAGTCCGGCTCCGGGGCCGGCGGACCGGACGGGCCGGCCGCGGCCCCCGCCGCCCGGGAGCGCTGACGGGCCGCCACGGCGAGGATCCACAGGCGGTGGAGTTCGACCCGTTCGGCCGGATCCGCTCCGCACAGCGCGGCGAACCGCTCCACGGAGGCGAACCCGAGCGGCACCGCTTCCCCGGCGCAATACCGGTGCAGCGTCGAGGCGTTCATGTTCAGGTGACGGGCGAGCGCGGCGTAGCTGCGGTCGGAGCCCGCCTTCAGGCGCCGCAGCAGCGCCGCGAATTCCTCGACATCGTCCCGGGATGACATCGTTTCCCCCGCTTCTCGTGCCAGGACGGCATCCCAGGCACTCCCGGGAAAGAGAGTCCGGGGGGCCTGGGATGGTTCCACCTTCGCGGACCCCGTCTTGTCACACTTGCGCGCCGCGGTCCTCACGGGCGGGCCGCAGCCGCAGGGTGAGGATCTGGAACGGCCTCAGTCCGATCTCCGACGGGGCCTCGCGCAGCGGCCGTTCGAGCAGGTCGGTCACCTCGGCCCGGGCCACCGGGAAACCGGTGGTCACCTTCGCCCGGGCCCGCCCGCCCCGCGACTCGTACAGCCGCACCACCACATCGCCGCTGCGGTCCTCCGCGAGTTTGACCGACTCTACGGTGACGGCCGGGTCGTCGACGCTCACCAGCGGTTCGAGCCGTGGCACCGCGGCCCGGCGCAGCGGCAGATTGAGCGCCAGTCCCTCCGCCACCGCGTCCCCGACACCGGCCCCCGGCAGCAGCGCGTACGTGAACCGGTGCGTGCCGAGATCGGTCTCGGGATCCGGGCTGTGCGGGGCGCGCAGCAGGGTCAGCCGTACGGTGGTGCCGAGGCCGTCCGCGTGCGGTGTACGGGTCACGTCGTGGCCGTACGTCGAGTCGTTGAGCACCGCGACGCCGTACGCCTCCTCCGCGACCCGCAGCCAGCGGTGGGCGCAGATCTCGAAACGGGCCGCATCCCAGCCGGTGTTGGCGTGGGTGGGCCGGTGGACATGCCCGAACTGGATCTCGGCGGACGACCGTTCGGCCTGGACGTCGAGCGGGAACGCGGCCTTGAGGACCTTCTCCGACTCCCGCCAGTCGACGTCGGTCACGATGTCCACCCGGCGGCTCGCGGCCGTCAGCCGGATCTCCTGGGTGACGCGGGAGGAGCCGAAGGCCCGGGTGACGCGCACGGTGGCGCGCAGGGGCCCGCTCTCCACCAGCTCCACCGACTCGGCGGCGGTCAGGTCCGTTCCAATGCGCCGGTAGTGCCGGTCGATGTCCCAGGCGTCCCAGGCGTTGGGGTGGTCGGGGTGGAGCTGGAGCAGGTTCCCGGGTCCGCACAGCACCTCCCGGTCGTGCACGAGGTCCCGTACGGAGGTCAGCAGTCCGGCGGCGTCGATCCGTACCCGCAGCCGGTCGTTCTCCAGCACGAGGGCGCCGTCGTCCCGTTCGGCCCGCACGACGGGTCCCGGACCGGCCGGTACGACGGCGGCGCCGAGCCCGGGCACGGTCACCACCGCGTCCCCGGCCACCTCGGTCCGTTCGTACGGCGAGGCGTTCAGCACCGACGGCGAGCCGGGCCCCAGAGCCCGTACCGCCTCCGCGGTGATCTCCTCCAGTTCCGCGAGCACCCGTGTGTACGTCTCACGCGCCTCCCGGTGCACCCAGGCGATGGAGGAGCCGGGCAGGATGTCGTGGAACTGGTGGAGCAGCACGGTCTTCCAGAGCCGGTCCAGCGCGTCGTACGGGTAGCTGTACGACGGATCGCGCACCGCGGCGGTGGCGCACCACAACTCGGCTTCGCGCAGGGCGTGTTCCGAGCGGCGGTTGCCCTGCTTGGTCTTGGCCTGGGTGGTGTAGGTGGCCCGGTGCAGTTCCAGGTACAGCTCGCCCGACCACACCGGCGCGTGCGCCCCGTACTCCTCCTCGGCGGCGGCGAAGAACGCCTCCGGCTTCTCGATCCGGACCGTGGGCGAGCCCTCAAGGGACCGCAGCCGGCGGGCTTTCTCCAGCATCTCGCGGGTCGGGCCGCCTCCGCCGTCCCCCCAGCCGAACGGGGCCAGCGAGCGGGTGGCCAGCCCCTTCTCGGCGAAGTTGCGTTCCGCGTGGGCGAGTTCACCGCCGTGGAACTGCGAGTTGTAGGTGTCGATGGGCGGGAAGTGCGTGAAGACCCGGGTGCCGTCGATGCCCTCCCACCAGAAGGTGTGGTGGGGCATCTTGTTGGTCTGGTTCCAGCTCAGCTTCTGGGTGAGGAACCAGCGGACACCGGCGAGCTTGGCGAGCTGCGGGAAGGCGGCCGTGTAGCCGAAGGAGTCCGGCAGCCAGATCTCCTCGGTCTCGACGCCCAGTTCCTCCAGGAAGAACCTCTTGCCGTGCACGATCTGGCGGGCCAGCGCCTCGCCGCCGGGCATGTTGGCGTCGGACTCCACCCACATGGAACCCACCGGAGCCCAGTTGCCCTGTTCCACGGCCTTCTTGATGCGCTCCCAGATGTGCGGCTGGTGCTCCTGGACCCAGGCGTACTGCTGGGCCTGTGAGCAGGCGAAGACCAGCTCCGGGTAGTCGTGGGCGAGGGCGGTGACGTTGGCGAAGGTCCGGGAGGCCTTGCGGACCGTCTCGCGCAGCGGCCACAGCCACGCCGAGTCGATGTGCGCGTGTCCGGTCGCCGAGACGCGGTGCGCGCTGGCCGACGCGGGCCGCGCCAGCGCCTGCGCCAGTTCGGCCCGGGCCGCGGCGGCCGTGCCGGACACGTCGTGCAGATCGAGGGCGTCGAGCATGTTCTCCAGGGCGCGCAGGATCTCGTGCCGGCGCGGCCGCTGCGGATCCAGCTCGTACATCAGCTCCGACAGGACCTCGGTGTCGAGGACCAGATGCCACACCTCTTCGTCCAGTACGGCGAGATCGGCAGCCGCGAATCGGTAGATCGGCCCATCCCCGGCGGTCAGCACGTCTCCCAGACGCGTGGGCTCGAAGCCGTGCAGGACGGCGGGGTTCGCGGCCGCCTCCAGCAGCAGGCGCACCGCCTCGCCGCCGTCCGCCGGTGCCCCGACCGTCAGGTGGCGGTTGCGCGGGTGGATGCCCTTGAGGGGGACGCCCGCGCCGTCGTGGAGCAGTCCCTCCGCCTGGAATCCGGGCCCGTCCCCGGTGAACCCGGGATCGATCACCACCTCCACGCGACGGCCCGCCCATTCCCCGGGCACCCGGCCCTCGATGCGGAACCAGCTCGTCGACCAGGGCTTTCCCCAGAGTGTGCCGGTCGTGAACGGCTCGTAGGAGGCCTGGAGCGCCTGCCCGACGGGCACCGGCTCGCCCGGCACGTGCCAGGCGGAGAGCGTGAGCGGCACCCGGTCCGCGTACTGGGCGGGGCGCAGGAACTGCCGCAGCGCGCGCTCCAGACGGGCCTCCACCAGCGAACGGTCGTCGTGCACGGCGGCTCCTCGGTGCTCGGACGGCTCTGTCGAAGCGTTCACTTCCCCGTGCGGGCGTCGCGCACCCGTGACCGTACGGCGGCCGGCCGACGATCCGGCATGACTGTCACGTTCCCGAAGAGGGCATGGATCCCGTGAACGTGTTCGAGCAGAGGGGACCCGACATCGGCACGCAGGCGGGGGTCATGAAGCGGCAGGCACCAGGAGGTGGTCCCATGACCAGAGGGACCTTCTCCACCGAAGCAGTGGAGGAAGCGTCCGAGGGGGCGACGGTCGGACCGGACGGCGCGCAGCTCAGGCGCCGGCTGGGCAAGGCGGATCTGCGGGCGGTGCCCGAGGTGCGTAAGGCGCTGAGGGAGCACTTACGGCACTGGGGGAAACCGGGCAGGGCCGAGACGGCGGAGCTCTTGACCAGCGAGCTCGTCACCAACGCGTTGATCCATACGGACGACGCCGCCGTCCTGACCGCGACGATCGGACCGCGCGCACTGCGCGTGGAGGTCCGGGACTTCGTGGGACGCAGGCCCAGACTGTGCGTACCGAACGCCGACGACGGTACGCACGGCAGGGGTCTCGTCCTCGTCCAGTCCCTGGCCGACGCGTGGGGCGTCCGGTCGCACGGGGTGGGCAAGGCGGTGTGGTTCGAACTGAACGGCGACGCGGCGTAGGAACACCGCGCCGCCGTTGTCGTGCCCGGGCCCGTCCGGAACTCCGGACGGGCCCTCAGGGCTGCGTACGACTGCTCAGCCGAACTGCTGCTCCAGGTCCTTGAGCTTGCGCTCCAGGGAGTCGAGCCGGGGCAGGGCCATCGTGTCGTCCTCCGTGGTGAGGTCGACCGTGATCGGCTCGGTGCTCTTGCGGACGGGGGTGAGGGAGGGCCGCGACCGTACGGGCAGCTGCTCCGCGGTGGATATGGCAGGCTCCGTGGAGGCTCCGGCGGGAGCCCGCTCCACGGTCGTGGTCTCCAGTTCCCGCGCGGCGCCGCGCCCGGGGAAACCGCGGTGACCGCGGCTGAGCGCCTTGAGGTGCGCCCGCTCCACCCGCTCCTCGTTGCGGCGGCGCAGCCGGTTCTGCTCCTTCTGGCGCCGGTCCTCGCGCACCTCGTCCACGGCCTCGTCCAGGGACCGGACGTTCTCCAGGAGCATCAGCGACCACGCGCTGTACGTCTCGCGGGGTGCGCGCAGCCAGCGGACTATACGGATCTGCGGCAGCGGGCGCGGCACCAGGCCCTGCTCGCGCAGGGCGGCCCGGCGGGTCTGCTTGAGGGCCCGGTCGAACAGGACGGCGGCCGACAGGGACATGCCCGCGAAGAACTGCGGGGCGCCCGCGTGGTCCACGCCCCTGGGCGCGTGCACCCAGTTGAACCAGGCCGCGGCACCGGCGAAGGTCCACACGAGTATGCGGGAGCCGAGCGCCGCGTCGCCATGGCTGGCCTCGCGCACCGCGAGGACGGAACAGAACATCGCCGCCCCGTCCAGACCGAACGGGACGAGGTACTCCCAGCCGTCGGAGAGGCCGAGGTTCTGCTGGCCGAAGCCGACCAGGCCGTGGAAGGAGAGTGCCGCCGCGACGGCGGCACAGCAGAAGAGCAGGACGTACGAGGCCGTGCCGTAGACGGCCTCCTTACGCCTGCGGCGTTCCTCGGTGCGCTCCCACGAGTCGTCGCTGCTCGTGCTGTCCCCGGACCGCTTGCCGCGTGCCAGCACCGCCACCGCCGCCAGCAGGCCCAGGAGCAGAACGGCGCCTGGAAGCAGCCAGTTCAGCGATATGTCGGTCAGTCTCATCGGGGGTCCCTTGCATGGGGAGAGGGCGTAACGCCCGCCATAGTGGCCCAATCACATCGGCCCTCAGGGGGTTTCGGGGCAAGAGGCCGCCAAGGAAGTGCAAGAAGGTGCGCAGGGCGACTTTCTGCTCGAACTGCCGCGCGAGGGACGGGAGTTGAGTACGAATAAGACTACCCATACGGATGGTTCCGCGGAAAGTTCCCGTGACAAGTGAGGAAAGTGTGAAGTGCCTGTGATCCGTGGACGGGCGTGGCGTGCTTCACGGGTTCGCGAGGGCGCCCGGACCGGCTGCGGTCCTGGCGTGCGTACCGTCGCGCTCCCGCCCCGGTCGTGTCAACTCGCCTGTGCGACGGCCGACTTGGTGATCCGGTCCGCGTCACAGGTGCGCGGGCAGGTGGCGCAGGTGTCGTCGGGGCGCACGGTGTAGAACAGGCAGCAGCTCACCCGGTCGCGGGTGGCCAGAGACTCCCCGTCGGGGCCGGTCAGCTCGCGGAAGGCCGGCGCGCCGACGTACGGCCGGGCCGAGCCCGGGAGCAGCAGTTCGAGTTCGCGCATCGCGCGCCGCTCCTCGCCGAGCAGATCGGCGACGTACCAGAGGCCCTCGACCACCTCGTCCGTGGCCATGCCCCACAGGGCCCGGCCGCGCCGCCGCATCCGCGGCCCGAATCCGCCGAGGAGCGGTTCCAGGTGCTCGGCCACCGCGGACCGCACCTCCGCGCGCAGCGCCTCCTCGTCCGGGACGACCCGGGCGCCCGGCAATGCGGCCGCCGGGTCGTCCGGCAGGCAGGCGAACGTGGTGATCCGCACGGCCATCCGGCCGAGCTCGCGCTGGAATGTGACGTCCTCCACAGGCAGGCGGGGCACCCGGCGCTGAAGGAACCACGGCACGGTGATCAGCAGGCAGGCCGGCCAGGCGTACCGGTGCAGTCCGAAGCCGGCCACGACGTCGGGCCTGGCCCGTGTGCCGTAGTCCCGGAGCACCTGGGCCTCGTCCCATGCGAGGAACGCGTCGAGGCCGGGGCCGCCCTCGGCGAGGCGGGCGGCGGCGGCCCAACCCGCGCCCCGCGGGGCCGTTTCGCCCGCTCCCAGCTCGGTGACGCTCAGGTCCGGGAAGACCTCGGTCAGCCGCGCGTAGGCCTCGGCGACGGGCGACACGCCGACGGCGGGCGCACCGGGACCGGCCGTGGCGGGTGTGGTCGCCGGGGCGGTCGTGGCGGCGTCGGCCGACAGCGTGGGAGTGGGCATGCGGAACCATCGCTTCACGATCGTTGGCAGGTAAGCCTTACCTTACCCCGTCGTCCGGGTGTTTGAACCAGGCCCGTGTGCGCCTATCGTGCTTGACGGATTAGTGACAACCGATGGGATGACCCCAGTACCGCCGACCCGGAGGAGGAACCGTGGAGCAGGCCGGTCCGCGCGGCGCGTACGGCTCCGCCGGGGCGTGGGCCCCGGACGTCTCCGGGGGTGCCTTCCGGGTGCCGCAGCAGCCGGGGCCCGTGGACGCGGGGCGGGTCAGGGGCGTGCCCGCGGCAGTCGCGGGCGACGGGCCGGGTGCCGGGCCCGCTGCCGGCCCCGCCGCGGGGCCGGGGGGCGATCGTCCTGTCGTCCTGGCCTCGGCCCGCGGTGAGCACACCCACAGCGAGGCGCCGATCCCGCACCCGCGCACCGAGGGCGCCCGTACGGACGGCACGGACCCGGCGGTCACCACCGGGGGCGGCGGGCCCGTACGCGACGACGAGACACGTCCGGCCGCCCGCCCCGACGGGACCGGCACCCCGCCCGCGGACGAATCCCACCCGGAAGCGCCCACCCGACGCACCCGCCCCGAACACGCGGGGGAGACCCGTCCTGCCGGCCGCCCGGAGAGGGCCGGGACCCCGGCCGCGGACGAATCCCACCCGGTGGCGGCCACCCGGCGCGCCCGCCCCGAACATGTTGGGGAGACCCGTCCGGCCGCCCGCACCGAGCGGACCGAGGAGGCCCGTCCGCCGGTGCGCGAGCCGGACGTCCGCCGCGCATACGCCGGGGAGACCCGTCCGGCCGCGCGGGAGGCCGGCACCTGCCCCGTACGCGCTGAGGAGGCCCGCCCCGCCGTGCGCGCGGAGGCCGTCCGCCCCGTCGTCGGCGGGGAGGCCGTCCGCCCTGACGCTCGCGTGGACGGTGCCCGCGTCGAAGCCGTCCGTCCCGTCGTGCAGCGTTCCTCCGTGCGCGGGCAGATCCTCGACGCCCTGCGTACCGCGCTCGTCGCGGGTGAACTCGCCCCCGGCGAGGTGTACTCGGCGCCCGCGCTCGGCGAGCGCTTCGGGGTGTCGGCGACGCCCGTCCGGGAGGCGATGCAGCAACTCGCCCTCGAAGGCGCCGTCGAGGTCGTCCCCAACCGGGGCTTCCGCGTCATCGAGCGCGGCACCCGGGAACTGGCCGAACTCGCCGAGATCCGGGGCCTGATCGAGGTCCCGGTGATGCTCCGGCTCGCGCGCACCGTGCCCGCCGCCCGCTGGGCCGAGCTGCGCCCGCTCGCCGAGGCCACCGTGCGGGCCGCCTCGTCGGGCTGCCGCGCGACCTACGCGGAGTCCGACCGGTCCTTCCACCGCGCGGTCCTCGCCCTCGCGGGCAACGCGCAGTTGGTGCGCATCGCCGACGATCTGCACCGCCGTGCCCAGTGGCCGCTCGTCGGCGGTCCCGTCTCCCGGGGCCGTGCCGACCTGGTGGCCGACGCGGCCGAACACACCGCGCTGCTGGACGCGTTGATCGCGGAGGACCTGACGGTCGTCCAGGTGCTGGTACGGGAACACTTCACCGGCGCGACCTGACCGGCCCGGCCCCGTTTCCCGGCTCTGGACGCGCGCCCTTTCGTACGCGGCGCGTGTGCCCGGGCCTCCGCGAAGGGTGTCGCCTTCTGGCCCGGGACGCGCGCCTCTTCGTCAGCGACGCGCGCGTCCCGGCGTACTCGGTCAGGCCGTGGCCGCCGGTGGTGCCGGGGTCAGTTGGTCCGCCAGCCACAGGGGGACGCCTCCCAGCAGGCGGAACAGGCGGCCCGCCTCGGCCCGCAGCCGTGACGCCTCCGGTTCCGCCTCGGCGTCGGCGAGGGACGCCAGCGCCGGTGCCGTACCGACGAGATAGCCGAGCTCCTCGCGGATCCGCAGGGATTCGGCGAACCCGTGCCGGGCCTCCGCCAACTCCCCTTCGCGCAGGGCGATCCCGGCCAGATGCCGCCAGGTGAAGGACAGCAGCAGCGCGTCGCCCTGCGCGGTCGCGCCCGCGTGCGCCCGCCGGTACGCGGCGCGGGCCGCCTGCGGCGCGTGCGCGAGGTTCTCGGCGAGCAGCCCGCGCCGGAAGTCCAGCAGCGCGCGGCCCGGCGCACCCGGCGCGAGCAGTGCCGCGGCCCGGCCGAGCGCGGCGCGCGCCTCGTCGGCCCGGTCGCGCACGCCCAGCAGGGTTGCCGCGTAGGCGAGTTGGCCCCGCTCGCAGGCGGCCGCGCCCCGCTCGTCGTCGCTCTGCGCCAGCGCCTCGGCGGTGCGCAGCGCGTCCTCCGCCTCGGCCCAGCCCTGCTCGGTGTAGAGACACCGCTCCACCAGGAGCGACGCTCTCTGGAGCGCCGGCCCCGCCGCGTGCGGCTGGATCAGCGCGGCCGCGTCGGCCCAGCAGGCGCGCGAGCGCAGCCGCCATACCGCGGTCTGGAGTGGATCGTCCCCTGCAGTCGTTCCGGTACCAGACATGGCGGTATGCGCCACGTTGCCCTCCCCGAGCACACCATTGAGCTGTTGAGTGGTGGCATCTCAGCATGGATCACGGGGCCCGGCCAAGAGGGTGGGTGAAGGATTTCACAAAGTCGTGGGTCCCGGGCGGGGCCGCCCGGGGCTCCCGGAGTCAGCTCATCCGCAGTGCCAGGAAGAAGTCCAACTTGTCTTCCAGCCTCGACAGATCACGACTCGTCAACTGCTCGATACGTCCGACGCGGTAGCGCAGCGTGTTGACGTGGAGGTGCAGACGGGCCGCGCAGCGCGTCCAGGACCCGTCGCAGTCCAGGAACGCCTCCAGGGTCGGGATCAGCTCCGCGCGGTGCCGGCTGTCGTACTCGCGCAGCGGGTCCAGCAGCCGGGCGGTGAAGGCGCGGCGCACGTCGTCCGGGACGAACGGCAGCAGCAGGACGTGCGAGGCCAGCTCCTGGTGGCCGGCGGCGCAGACCCGTCCCGGGCGGGCCGCGGCGACCCGGCGGGCGTGCCGTGCCTCCTCCAGGGCGCCGCGCAGCCCCTCGGCGGAGTGGACGGCCGCGCTGACGCCGATGGTGAGGCGCCCGTCGTCGTTCAGACCGGCCGACAGCGGCTCCCGTACGGCCGTCAGCAGGGTGTCCGCGTGCAGACCCGGCTCGGAGCCGTCCTCGTCGGAGGTGACGGCCACAAGGGGCACGAGCGCGACCGCCTCGTCCCCCGTGTGGGCGACGGCGATCCGGTCGGAGTGCTCCGGTCCCGGCGACAGCGGGTCGACGAGGATCTCCTCCAGCAGCGCCTGGGCGACCGGGCCGCCCTCGATCTCGCCGCCGTCCCACTCGACGCGCGCCACCACGACCTGCCAGTGCGGGGCCGCGCCGAGGCCCGGCAGCAGCACCGGCGCCGCGACCCGCAGGCGGGCCGCGATCTCGGCGGGCGCGGCCCCCGTCTGGACCAGTTCCAGGACCTCCTGCGCGAGCCGCCGGCGCACCGTGCGCGCCGCGTCCCGCCGGTCCCGCTCCACCGCGATGAGCTGGGTGACGCCCTGGAGCAGGTCGAGCCGCTCGTCGGGCCAGTCCCCGGCGTCCGCCTCGACGGCGAGCAGCCAGTCGGAGAGCACCGTCTCGCGGACGTCCCGGAAGGCGCCCGTGGCCCGCCCGGAGGAGCGGACCGGGAAGAGCGAGTACATCGCCGGGCCCACGGTCACCCGGTGCGGTCCCCGGCGCCCGGTGCGGACCGCCGCGAGATGCGCCGCGGCCAGCTCCGCGCGGGTGCCCGCGGGCAGCGCGCCGCCCGCCAGCTTCGAGCCCGCGATGGGCCGTCCGGCGGGGGAGAGGACCCAGGCCCGCAGGTCGAGGTCGGTGCCGAGGAGGTCGAGGACCACGTCGGGGCCACCGCCCGCCGGGCCCGAGGTCATCATCCGCCGGTGCCGCTCGACGACTGCGGCCAGATCCCCGGCGCGCTCGCCCGAGACCTGGCGCACGACGTGCTCGGTGATCGTGGCGAAGGCGACCGACTCGTTCACGGCGAACAGCGGCAGCCGGTGCCGGGCGCAGGCCACGATGAGGTCGTCGGGGATGTCGCCGAGCTCCGCCTCGCCCGCCGCCAGCGCCGCGACCCCGGTGCCCGCGAGGATGCGGACGAACGGCTCGGAGTCCTCGGCGTCGTGCCGCCAGGCCAGCCCGGTGAGGACCAGCTCGCCGCCCGAGAGATAGCGGCTCGGGTCCTTGAGGTCGGTGGTCATCACACCGCGCACGGTGCGGTCGAGCTCGTCCTCGCCGCCGAGCAGCCGCAGGCCCAGCGCGTCCGTGTCGAGCAGTGCGCGCAGCCGCATTCTCGTCGCCGCCGTTCTTTGTCTCGAAATCTACGATGGATCAGTGGTGAGGCCCGTCGGCGTCCCGGGCTCCGCGGAGCGGTCCGTGGGTTCCGGCCACCGGCGGTACCGGCCCCGGGGCCCCAGGTCTCCCTCGGGCCGCGTCCCCGTTTCCACGGGGGACGTGGTCCCTGTTTCCAGAGGACCCGCCTTCTGTTTCCGGAGGAAAACGAAGAGGTTGCTGATGGCCTCGGTTCATACGAATCTACAAGATGCACGCGCTGGCCAGCGAACTCCTTCATGGTTTCGGTGACTGACCATGGCGGTGGAGCCCGCTGTGTACTGACCCCACTCCGCTGTTGAGACCTCTTGAACGAGCCGAGGACGCCGCACCCGATCTGGCTTGATCAGAACGCCCACGACACGAATGAAGAGAGCCACTCATGGACTTCCTTCGCCCCGCCAGCTGGGAGGAGGCGCTCGCCGCGAAGGCCGAGCACCCCACCGCTGTGCCGATTGCGGGTGGCACCGATGTGATGGTCGAGATCAACTTCGATCACCGCAGGCCCGAGTACCTGCTCGACCTGAACCGCATCGGCGAGCTGAGCGAGTGGGAGGCCGGCGGCGACACCGTGCGCCTCGGCGCCTCCGTCCCGTACACCCGGATCATGGAGCAGCTGCGCCGTGAGCTTCCCGGGCTGGCGCTCGCCTCCCACACGGTGGCCTCCCCGCAGATCCGCAACCGCGGCGGCGTCGGCGGCAACCTCGGCACCGCCTCCCCGGCCGGCGACGCCCACCCCGCCCTCCTCGCGGCCGGTGCCGAGGTCGAGGCCGAGTCGGTGCGCGGTTCGCGGCTGATCCCGATCGACGACTTCTACACCGGCGTGAAGCACAACGCGCTCGCGCCCGACGAGCTGATCCGCGCCGTTCACATCAAGAAGGCGGACGGACCGCAGCAGTACTCCAAGGTCGGCACCCGCAACGCCATGGTGATCGCGGTGTGCGCCTTCGGCCTGGCCCTGCACCCCGAGACCCGTACGGTCCGCACCGGCATCGGCTCGGCCGCGCCGACCCCGGTCCGCGCGAGGACCGCCGAGGAGTTCCTGAACGCGGCGCTCGAGGAGGGCGGCTTCTGGGACAACGGAAAGATCATCACCCCCTCGGTGGCCAAGCAGTTCGCCGCGCTGTGCTCCGCCGCCTGCAACCCGATCGACGACGTCCGCGGCACGGCGAGCTACCGCCGCCACGCGGTCGGCGTCATGGCCCGGCGCACGCTCACCTGGACCTGGGAGTCCTACCGCGGCACCGCCGCCCCTACGGAGGGAGTCGCGTAATGCGTGTCAGCTTCACGGTCAACGGCCGCCGGCAGGAGGCCGACGACGTCTGGGAGGGCGAGAGCCTTCTGTACGTCCTGCGCGAGCGCCTGGGCCTGCCCGGCTCCAAGAACGCCTGCGAGCAGGGCGAGTGCGGCTCCTGCACCGTCCGCCTCGACGGCGTGCCGGTGTGTTCCTGTCTGGTCGCGGCCGGCCAGGCCGAGGGCCGCGAGGTCGTCACCGTCGAGGGGCTGGCCGACTTCGCCAAGCAGCGCGCCGAGCACGCCGGTTGCGCGGCAGGGGCGTGCGGCACGGCCGGGACGGCGGGCGTCTCGCTCGACGAGGCCAAGGGCTGGGCCGCCAAGGGCCACGACTCGCAGACCGGCGAAGGCGCCGAACTCTCGCCCGTGCAGCAGGCGTTCATCGACGCCGGAGCCGTCCAGTGCGGCTTCTGCACCCCGGGTCTGCTGATCGCGGCGGACGAGATGCTGGAGCGCACCCCGAACCCGTCCGACGCGGACATCCGCGAGGCGCTCTCGGGCAACCTGTGCCGCTGCACCGGCTACGAGAAGATCATGGACGCGGTCCGCCTCGCGGCCGCCCGGCAGTCCGAGGCGGTCTGACCATGGGAACCACCGGCACACCCACGAACATCACCCAGGGCTCGCGCACCAAGGGCGGCATCGGCGAGTCCACCCTCCGTCCCGACGGCACCCTCAAGGTCACCGGCGAGTTCGCCTACTCCTCCGACATGTGGCACGAGGACATGCTGTGGGGCCAGATCCTGCGCTCCACGGTCGCCCACGCCGAGATCGTGTCCATCGACACCGGCGAGGCCCTCGCCACCCCCGGTGTGTACGCCGTCATGACGTACGACGACCTGCCCACCGACGTGCGCCACTACGGCCTGGAGATCCAGGACACCCCGGTGCTCGCGCACGGCAAGGTGCGCCACCACGGCGAGCCGGTCGCCATCGTGGCCGCCGACCACCCCGAGACCGCCCGCCGCGCCGCCGCCAAGATCAAGGTGGAGTACCGCGAGCTGCCGGTGATCACGGACGAGGCGTCCGCGACCGCGCCCGGCGCGATCCTCGTCCACGAGGGCCGCACCGACCACCACATCGGCCACGTCCCGCACCCGAACATCGTGCACCGCCAGCCGATCGTCCGCGGAGACGCCGAACAGGCCGCGCGGAAGGCGGACTTCACGGTCCGGGGCGAGTACACCTTCGGCATGCAGGACCAGGCCTTCCTCGGGCCCGAGTCCGGCCTCGCCGTGCCGTCGGAGGACGGCGGGGTCGAGCTGTACATCGCCACCCAGTGGCTGCACTCCGACCTGCGCCAGATCGCCCCGGTGCTCGGCCTGCCCGAGGACAAGGTCCGGATGACCCTGTCCGGCGTCGGCGGTGCCTTCGGCGGCCGCGAGGACCTGTCGATGCAGATCCACGCCTGTCTGCTGGCCCTGCGCACCGGCAAGCCCGTCAAGATCGTCTACAACCGTTTCGAGTCCTTCTTCGGGCACGTCCACCGCCACCCCGCCAAGCTCACCTACGAGCACGGGGCGACCAAGGACGGCAAGCTGACCCACGTGAAGGCGCGGATCGTCCTCGACGGCGGCGCGTACGCCTCGGCCTCCCCGGCGGTCGTCGGCAACGCCTCCTCGCTCGGCATCGGCCCGTACGTGGTCGACGACGTCGACATCGAGGCCATCGCCCTCTACACCAACAACCCGCCCTGCGGCGCCATGCGCGGCTTCGGCGCGGTTCAGGCGTGCTTCGCGTACGAGGCCCAGATGGACAAGCTCGCCGACGAGGTGGGCATGGACCGGGTCGCGTTCCGTCAGCTCAACGCGATGGAGCAGGGCTCGCTCCTGCCGACCGGGCAGCGGGTCGACTCGCCGGCCCCGGTCGCCGAACTCCTGCGCCGCGTCAAGGCGATGCCCCTGCCGCCCGAGCGCCAGTGGCTGTCCGCGGGCGAGGACGCGGACGTACGGCAGCTGCCCGGCGGCCTGTCCAACACCACGCACGGCGAGAGCGTCGTCCGCGGGATCGGCTACGCCGTCGGCATCAAGAACGTCGGCTTCTCCGAGGGCTTCGACGACTACTCGACCGCGCGGGTCCGCATGGAGGTCGTCGGCGGCGTGCCGGTCGCCACCGTGCACACCGCGATGGCGGAGGTCGGCCAGGGCGGCGTCACCGTCCACGCGCAGATCGCCCGCACCGAACTGGGTGTCGCCCAGGTGACCATCCAGCCGGCCGACACCCGCGTGGGCAGCGCCGGTTCGACGTCGGCCTCCCGTCAGACGTACGTCACCGGCGGCGCGGTCAAGAACTCCTGCGAGCTGGTCCGCGAGAAGGTCCTGGAGATCGGCCGCCGCAAGTTCGGTACGTACCACCCCGCGTGGGCCACGGCCGAACTCCTCCTGGAGGGCGGCAAGGTCGTCACCGACGGCGGCGAGGTGCTGGCCGATCTCGCGGACGTCCTCGAACAGGAGGCCGTCGAGATCGAGGCCGAGTGGCGCCACCGCCCCACCGAACCCTTCGACCTGCGCACCGGGCAGGGCGACGGCCACGTCCAGTACTCCTTCGCCGCGCACCGCGCCGTCGTCGAGGTGGACACCGAACTCGGGCTGGTGAAGGTCGTCGAGCTGGCCTGCGCCCAGGACGTCGGCAAGGCGCTCAACCCGCTGTCCGTCGTCGGCCAGATCCAGGGTGGCACCACCCAGGGCCTGGGCGTCGCGGTCATGGAGGAGATCATCGTCGACCCGAAGACCGCGAAGGTGCGCAACCCCTCCTTCACGGACTATCTGATCCCCACCATCCTCGACACACCGACCATCCCCGTCGATGTGCTCGAACTCGCCGACGACCACGCCCCCTACGGGCTCCGTGGCATCGGCGAGGCCCCGACCCTGTCGTCCACCCCGGCCGTCCTCGCGGCGATCCGGAACGCGACGGGTCTGCGGCTCGACCGGACGCCGGTACGCCCCGAACACCTCACCGGGACCGCGTAGGCGCCGGGCAGGACCCTCCGGGCGGCAGCGGGAACGTCACAGCCCGCCGCGCCGCCCGGAGGCGAGTACGGCAACCGAGTTCCTCATCGGTTGAGTTCCTCTCGTTTCTCACGTTCGTCTCGGGCCGTCCCCCGGGTCGTGCGGCCGAAGCACCTTCCCAAATCCCGCGACCGCACATGCGGTTGACCAGCCGTCAGGACGGCTGTGCGGGTGCCCCTTTGAACCTTGGGAGCAGGCCCACATGACCCAGCAGTCACTGGAGCCGAAGACCACCGCGCAGGACGCGGGCGCGGGCAGCCGCGTCCCGGCGGGACGGTCTTGGCTCGACCGGTACTTCCACATCTCCCGGCGGGAGAGCTCGATCGCGCGCGAGGTGCGCGGCGGCGTCACCACCTTCATGGCGATGGCGTACATCCTGCTGCTCAACCCCCTGATCCTGTCCGGCAAGGACGTGGCGGGGGACGTGCTCGGGCAGAAGGCCCTGATCACCGCGACCGCGTTCGCGGCGGCCTTCACCACCCTTCTCATGGGCTTCGTCGGCAAGGTGCCGCTCGCGCTGGCCGCCGGGCTCTCGGTGTCCGGAGTGCTCTCCTCGCAGGTCGTCCCGCAGATGACCTGGCCGCAGGCCATGGGCATGTGCGTGATGTACGGCGTGGTCATCATGCTCCTGGTCGTCACCGGGCTGCGCGAGATGATCATGAACGCGATCCCGCTGGCGCTCAAGCACGCCATCACCATGGGCATCGGCCTGTTCATCGCGCTGATCGGGCTGGTCAAGGCCGGCTTCGTGCACCAGGGCAAGGCGACCCCGCTCACCCTCGGCCCGGCCGGTGAACTCGCCGGCTGGCCGGTCCTGCTCTTCGCCGCGACCCTGCTGCTGATCTTCGCGCTCCAGGCGCGCGGGGTTCCCGGCGCGATCCTCATCGGCATCGTCTCCGGCACGGCTCTGTCCGTCGTCCTCGACGTGACCGGCGCCGTCGCCCCCGGGCAGTGGGCCGGGGGCGCCCCCGAACTGCACGGCAGCGCCGTCTCGATGCCCGACTTCTCGCTCTTCGGCAAGGTCGAGTTCGGCGGCTGGGGGGACGTCGGTGCCATGACGGTCGGCATGATCGTCTTCACGCTGGTGCTCGCCGGGTTCTTCGACGCGATGGCCACCATCATCGGCGTCGGCACCGAGGCCGGGCTCGCCGACGACCGGGGCCGGATGCCCGGTCTGTCGAAGGCGCTGTTCATCGACGGCGCGGGCGGGGCGGTCGGCGGTGTGGCCGGAGCCTCCGGCCAGACCGTCTTCGTCGAGTCCGCGACCGGCGTCGGCGAGGGCGCCCGTACCGGCCTGTCCTCCGTCGTCACCGGCCTCCTCTTCGCGGCCTGCCTGTTCTTCACCCCGCTCACGGCGATCGTCCCGGGCGAGATCGCGGCGGCGGCCCTGGTCGTCATCGGCGCCATGATGATGACGAACGCGCGCCACGTCGACTGGGCCGACCGCGCCGCTGCCGTCCCCGTCTTCCTGACGGTCGTGATCATGCCGTTCACCTACTCGATCACCGCGGGCGTGGCGGCCGGTGTGATCAGTTACGTCGCCATCAGGACCGCCCAGGGCAGGGCCCGGGACATCGGGGCCTTCATGTGGGGTCTGACGGCGGTCTTCTTCGTCTACTTCGCGCTCCACCCGATCGAGGGCTGGCTGGGCGTCCGCTGACGCCGAGCCCCTTCCACGCAACCGCCGTCAAGGAGACCGAGACATGCTGGACATCGCCGAAGAACTGCACCGGTGGGTCGAGCAGGGCCGCGACTTCGCCGTCGCCACCGTGGTGGCGGTCGGCGGCAGCGCGCCCCGCCGGCCCGGCGCCGCGCTCGCCGTCGACGCCGAGGGCACGGCGATCGGCTCGGTCTCGGGCGGCTGCGTGGAAGGGGCGGTCTACGATCTGTGCGTTCAGGCGCTGGAGGACGGCGAGACCGTCCTCGAACGCTTCGGCTACAGCGACGACGACGCCTTCGCGGTCGGCCTGACCTGCGGCGGCGTCATCGACATCCTGGTCACCCCGGTCCGCTCGCGGGACACCGCACGCCGGACGGTTCTCGCGACGGCCCTGGCCGCCGCTGCGGGCGGACGGACGGCGGCGCTCGCCCGTGTCGTGAGCGGGCCCGCCGAGCTGATGGGCCGCGCCCTCGTGGTGCGTCCCGACGGCTCCCACGAGGGCGGCTTCGGCGCCCACCCAGGGCTCGACCGTACGGTGGCGGGCGAGGCGGCGGCCCTGCTGGACGCCGGGCGCACCGCCACCGTCGAGATCGGAGAGCAGGGCTCTCGTTGCGGAGCGCCGCTCACGGTCCTGGTGGAGTCCTCGGTCCCGCCCCCGCGCATGATCGTCTTCGGTGCCATCGACTTCGCCTCGGCGCTGGTCCGGGTGGGCAAGTTCCTCGGACACCGGGTGACGGTGTGCGACGCCCGCCCGGTCTTCGCGACGGCGGCCCGCTTCCCCGAGGCGGACGAGATCGTCGTGGACTGGCCCCACCGCTACCTGGAGCGCACGGAGGTCGACTCCCGCACCGTCCTGTGCGTCCTCACCCACGACGCCAAGTTCGACGTCCCGCTGCTGAGGCTCGCGCTGCGGCTTCCCGTGGCGTACGTCGGCGCCATGGGCTCGCGCCGCACCCACCTGGAGCGCAACGAACGGCTGCGCGAGGTGGGCGTCACCGAGATGGAACTGGCCCGCCTCAGGTCGCCGATCGGCCTCGACCTCGGCGCGCGGACCCCCGAGGAGACGGCCCTGTCGATCGCCGCGGAGATCGTGGCCGACCGGCGCGGAGGGAGCGGCGTCTCCCTGACCGGGGCGCACACCCCCATCCATCACGACGCGCCCGCGGCCCCGGTGCGGCGGATCGGGTCGGTGGCCTGAGCACCCGCCCCCGGGCCGTTCCGCTGCTTTCGGGCTGATTCCCCCGCGCCTCGCACCGACGCTGCCGCGCGCCTCGGGTAGACGTTTCCCCGTGCCCCTCGTCGACGTTGCCTCGTGCCGACGCTCCCGCGCGCCTCGTGCCGACGTTTCCCCGCGCCCCGCGTTGATGGCCCCGCGTCGACGCTCCAGCGCACCCCGCACCGCCGTTCCTCCGCGCCCCGCGTCGACGCTCCAGCGCGCCTCGATCCGATGCTCCTTCGTGTCCCGTACCGACGTTCTTGCGTGCCTCGTATTGACGCACGCCCGCCTCTCGGCGAACCTCCTGTGGGAGCGCTCCCGCAAGTCCCTCGTGACCGTTGCGACCCCGGAGTGAACCCGTATGAGACGACGCACCCCCATCTGGCTCGCCGCTCTGTCCGTAGGGCTCGCCGCCCTCTTCGCCGCGCCCCCGGCCCAGGCCGCTCAGTCCGCGGGCCGAGGACCGTCGCTGTACGTCCCCGACGCCAACCCGGCGGCCTACCGGCAGGCACTCGACCTCGCCCGGGCCGGCCGGCTGCGTGACGCGGCGGGCATCGTGGCGATGGTGAACACCCCGCAGGCCGTGTGGTTCGGCGACCAGACACCGGCCGAGGTGGAGAAGGAGGTCCGCGCGGTGGTGCGCGACGCGGGCCGTGACGGCGCGATCCCCGCGTTCGCCCTCTACGACATCCCCGGCCGTGACTGCTCCAACTACTCGGCGGGCGGCGCCGCGAACACCGCCGAGTACCAGGCGTGGATCGACGCGGTGGCCCGGGGGATCGGGCGCGGCGACGCGATCGTCACCCTCGAACCCGACGCCCTCGCCCTGCTGCCCTCGGACTGCGGCCAGGACGACGCGCAGGGCACGAAGACGGCCGCGCGCTACACCGAGGTCAACTACGCGGTCGACGCCCTGGAACCCCTGCGCGGCACGAAGGTGTATCTCGACACCGGACATCCGGGCTGGCACTCCGTCAACTCCATCGTCCCGCGACTGATCCAGGGCGGGGTGGCCCGGGCCTCCGGCTTCTACACCAACGCCTCGAACTATCACACCGACGACGCCAACTCCTGGTACGGCAAGCTCATCTCGTCCTGTCTGGCCTACGCCGACGGCGGTGGTGACGTCGCCGAGTGCCCCAACCAGTGGTGGCCGCGCGCCGACGCCCAGACGTGGATCGACGCGCACGTGACGACCCCGCCGTCCCGGATGAAGCACTTCGTCACGGACTCCAGCCGCAACGGCCGGGGCACCTGGACCCCGCCGGCCGGCAAGTACACGGACGCGCAGGACTGGTGCAACCCGCCCGACCGCGGCCTCGGCGCCCGCCCCACGCTGCACACCGGCGACCCGCTCCAGGACGCCCGCCTGTGGATCAAGACGCCCGGCGAGTCGGACGGCCTCTGCCTGCGCGGAACCGCGGGCCCCGAGGACCCCGAACGCGGCACGGCCGACCCGAAGGCGGGCGACTGGTTCCCCCAGCAGGCCCTGGAACTGGTCCGGTTGGCGCAACCGCCGCTGCTGCCGGGAGCCTGACCTCACGGGACGCGGAGGGTGCCTGCCCCGGTCGTCGCCGCTCGGGCGTACGGCCGGGGCTCACCCCCGCCCCAGCAACCCGTCCACCGCCCGCCCGAACATCCACCGTGCCGATCCGCCGAGCGGCCGGTCGGTGAAGCCGGGCAGGCCGCGCACCCTCACGTCCTCCCGCCAGATCACCCGTGAACCGCCGCCGTCCGCCGGGTGCACCTCGAACTCGGCCCAGCCCGTGACGAGCGTGCCGCGCTTGACCAGCCGGCAGGTCCCCGGAGTCCCGTCGTGCGGCGGGTTCCACGCGACGACCTCCATCGGGTCGTCGAACGCGAGCGGCCCGAGTCCCGACCGCGCCACGAAGACCGTGCCCACCCGCGTCGGCGGCGCAGTGCGCACGGTGACCCGGGTCAGCGGGACGACGTCCGCGTGCCGGGGCCAGTCGGTCAGCCGCCGCCAGCTCTCGGCGACGGGGTGCCGGGACACGCGTTCCAGGACGAAGAGGACCACGGCACGATCGTAGGCGCCTAAGGGTCCGTGGACCGCGGGGGGACTCTCCGGTGTGCGGGGCGGACGCCGTCAGCGCTCCCGGTCCGCCCGTCCCGGTCCGTGCCCGGGGCGGTGCACCCCGGCCGTGCGGCCCACCAGCAGGGCCATGGCCATCAGCCGGCGCCAGTCCAGGGTGGGCTGGACCGTGGGGACGCCCGGGCGCTTCCGCGGGACGCGTACGCGCAGCGCGCCCGGTTCGACGCGGCAGCGGACCGGGGTGGGCAGGACCATGGCCTCGCCGTCGATGCCGGCCTCCAGCTCGTCGCTGTCGGCGGTCACGACCACCTCGCGCGCGGTGAGGACCGACAGGCCGTGCGGGGCGGGGGCGAGCAGCAGGGCGGCGGCCTCGACCGCGCTGTCCACCTTGACGCCGAGAACTCCGAGCAGTCCCGCGTCCAGGCGTTCGCGCCGGCCCAGACCCGCCGGGTCGTTCGTGCGGTAGGGGTTGTTGCTCACCAGTACGGCCTGCGGTGCCTCCAGCGTCGAGCCGGCCGCGTGGGCCGTCAGCTCGGGTCCGCGCTGACGGGTGAGGAGGTCCGGCAGGAGCTCCAGGATCGTGCCGATCTTGTCGTCCCGGTAGGCGGGGTCCTGGACGACCGCCGCGTAGGCCCCGAACGAGGCGTTGTTGACGAACGGGTGCTCTCCGGCGAAGCCGAGGTCCACCCGCAGTTCGACCCCGTCCTTCAGCGCGTCCAGGCAGGTGGAGGGGTCGTCGCGGTCGAGACCGAGGTCCATGGCGAAGTGGTTGCGCGTGCCGGCCGAGACGACGAGGAACGGCAGGCCGTGCTCGGCGGCCACCGCCGCGACGAGTGCCTGCGTCCCGTCGCCGCCCGCGACACCCAGCAGATCCGCCCCCTCCGCGACCGCCCGCCGGGCCAGTTCGGTGACGTCCTGGTGCTGCTCCGGGTCGAGGAGCACGACCCGGGCGCCGAGCCGTTCGGCCTTCTCCACGAGACCGAACCGTTCCACCTTGCCGCCCCCGGAGCGCGGATTCATGATGACGAACGGCCGTCGCGGCGGCGGAGTGCGGTGCTCCTTCATGGCCCGGACCCGGCCGCGGGCGCTGCGCAGGGCGTAACGGCCGGACCACACGGCGACGATCCACAGCACGGGGGACAGCAGCAGGGTCCACAGCAGGGTGATCGCGAGGACCACGACGACGGCCAGCGGGAGGGCCACGGCGAGCAGGCCGGCGATCCAGCGCACCGGGCCGCGCCGGGTCAGCGCCCACCACAGCGCCGCCGCCGCGACGGCCATTGCGGCGAGGGCGGCGAGCAGGAGCAGGAAGCCGCGTACGCCTCCGAAGGCGAGCGGCAGTGCCACGGCGAGCGCCGCCGCCGCGAGCGAGGCTCTCGCCGCCCACCGTTCGCGGGCCGGTGGCCCCGTCTCCGTGCTCATCGTTCCTCCACCGGTCGCTCCGTCCGGCACCGCGGCCGCCCGTCCGGGAGGGCGTGTCCGTGCCGGTCACGCGGAACCGGATGCCCGCGCGGCGGCGGTCCATGTCCGACGGACGTGCCGGGACGGCCCTCACGGGGTCACGCTGTCACGAGCCGGGCTCCGGCACCACGAGGCGGCCTGTGTCCCGCCCCGTTTCGTGGCGCGAGCCCCTTCCGACTCCCCTCGGCCAGGACCGCGGGAGCCGGCCCCGGGTGTCTTCAGCGGACGGGGCCGGGGGGCCGGGGGCCGGGATCCGTCCGGTGGGCCGACGGGCCGGGGCGGGTGCGGGCCTCCGGCGGGATCAGCGTGCCGTGTCCTGCCCCGCACACGACCGCCGCGCGCACCTGCTCGCCGCAGTCCGCGTGCACGACCTCCAGCGGCGGCCCCTCGGGATCCGCCGTGTAGCGGTCGCCCCACTGCTTCAGGGCGATCATGGCGGGCCACAGGTCCCAGCCCTTGCGGGTGAGCCGGTACTCGTTCCGGGTGCGGCTGCCGGGCTCGCTGTACGGCACGGTGTCCAGGATCCCGGCGGCGACCAGCTTCCGCAGCCGGTCCGCCAGCACGCTCTCGGAGAGCCCGACATGGCGCCGGAAGTCCTCGAAACGCCGCACCCCGTTCATCGCGTCCCGCAGGACCAGCATCGACCACTTCTCGCCGATCAGGTCGAGCGTCCGCCGGACCGTGCAGTTCTCCGTACTGGTGTCGAGCCACGTCATGCGCCCCATCGTAGGCTGACTGTGGGATTGACAGCCAGGTGTGGCGCTGGCTAGCTTCTGTCGTACCAGCTGGCTTCGGAAAACAGAGCCAGGCCGTCGGAGCGGGGAGTGTGGAAGAGCCATGGGCAGGTCTCGTACGTACGACTGGGAGGACCCTGCCGTCTCCGCGGACGCCGTCGCCCGGTACAGCGGTCTCGACTTCCTCCGCGAGATACAGGCCGGACGGCTCCCCGCGCCGCCGATCGCCGCGACCCTCGGCATGGTCCTCGACGAGGTCGAGCACGGCCGGGTGGTGTTCTCCCTGGTCCCGGGGGAGGAGCACTACAACCCGATCGGAAGCGTCCACGGAGGCGTCTACGCCACCCTGCTGGACTCCGCGGCTGGCTGCGCGGTGCAGTCCGTGCTGCCCCGGGGCAGCGGCTACACCTCGCTCGACCTGAACGTGAAGTTCCTGCGGCCGGTCACCGTGGACACCGGGGCGGTGCGCGCGGTCGGCACCGTCCTCAACAGCGGCCGCCGTACGGCGCTCGCCCAGGCGGAGCTCTTCGACGCCTCGGACCGGCTGCTCGCCCACACCACCAGCAGCTGCCTGCTGTTCTCCGTCTGACCGGCGCCCGGACCGCCGCCCGCCGTTCGCCGTGCCCGCCGGGCCGTCCGGCGGTTCCGCGGATACCGTGACGGCGTATGAGGACCAGCTTGCCGCGACTGCCCCTGGACGCCGTGCCGCGGCTGATCATCTCGGTGATCCTCGGTGCCGTGGTCGGGCTGGCCGTCGGACTCGGGAACGACGCGTTTCTGGGCCCGCTGGCCGGGATCGCCGCCACGGAACTCTTCTTCGTCCTGACGGGCTGGGCGGTGCTGTGGCCGATGACGGCCGCCGCGACCCGCGACAACGCGCGCCGCGAGGACTTCCGCCCGCTGACCGACGAACTCGTCGTGGTCGCGGTCGCCCTGTGCGGGCTGTGCGCCATCGTGCTGCTGCTCCTGCGGGGCAACAGGTCCGACCACGGCCACGCGACGGCCGTGACCGCCCTGTGCGGGGTGTTCCTGGCCTGGGCCGCCCTGCACCTGATGTACGCCACCCGCTACGCCTACGTGTACTACGAGGCGAACGGCGGCATCGACTTCAACACGGACGACCCGCCTGCGTACCGCGACTTCTTCTACTTCAGCTACAACCTCGGGATGACCTACCAGGTGTCCGACACCAGCGTCTCGAGCGCGCGGCTCCGCTCGATCGTGCTGAGGCACTGCCTCCTGTCGTACGTGTTCGGCACCAGCATTCTCGCCACGGCCATCAACGTCGTCGTCGGACTCGTGAGCGGCTGACACCCGCGGGGGGAGCGAACCGTTCTGGTGCGGTTTGCCCCGGGACGCCGCAGGATGGGAGGAGAACCGTCCGGTCCGTGCGCGACGGACACCTCCGCGTCCCCCGAGGAGGCCGACCCTTGGCCGAGCCACAGGCTGTGATCTCCCGACCGGCCAGGGCCACGGTGTTCCTCGTGGCCACCGTCACGCCGGGGCACGAGGACACGGTCCGCGGCCTGCTGGAGGACGTCTCCGGACTGCGCCGCTCCGTCTCCTTCCGGGCCCCGGACGACGACCTGGGCTGTGTCGTCGGCATCGGATCGGCCGTCTGGGACCGGCTGTTCGGCGGGCCCCGCCCCCGGGAGCTGCACCCGTTCGTGGAGTTGACGGGCAGACGCCACCGGGCCCCGGCCACCCCGGGAGACCTCCTCTTCCACCTCAGGGCCCGCCGCCAGGACCTCTGCTTCGAACTGGCCCGGCTGATCCTGGAACGCCTGGACGGCGCGGTCACGGTGGTCGACGAGGTCCATGGGTTCAAGTACTTCGACGAGCGCGACCTGCTCGGCTTCGTCGACGGTAGCGAGAACCCCGAGGGTCCGGCGGCCGTCGACGCCGTCGTCGTCGGCGACGAGGATCCCGCCTTCGCGGGCGGCAGTTACGTGATCGTCCAGAAGTACCTGCACGACCTGCGGACCTGGAACGCGCTGCCGTCGGACGAGCAGGAGAGGGTCATCGGGCGCACGAAGCTGGACAACACCGAATTCCCCGACGAGCTCAAACCGGCCGACTCGCACGTCGCCCGCAACACCATCACCGACGCGGACGGCGAGGAACTCAAGATCGTGCGGGAGAACATGCCCTTCGGCACCCTGGGCGAGGGCGAGTTCGGCACCTTCTTCATCGGCTACGCGCGCACCCCCGAGGTGACCGAGCAGATGCTGCGGAACATGTTCCTCGGCGACGACCGGGCCTCGCACGACCGCATCCTCGACTTCTCGACCGCGATCACCGGATGTCTCTTCCACGTGCCGCCCGCCGGCTTCCTCGACGACCTCCCCGCCGCCCCCGGCGAGCGGGAGACGGACGAGGACGCGGCGGACCCGGCCGCCGCGCCCGGCGAGGCCGCGCCCGGCTCCGCCGCCGCCAACGGGGAGCGCGGAGCCGCGGACGGCTCACTGGGGATCGGCAGCCTCAAAGGAGCCCGCACATGACGACCGCACCCGACGCCACCGCCGCCGTCGCCGCCGGAACCGGCAACCTGCACCGCGAACTCGCACCCGTCACGCCCGCCGCGTGGAACGAGATCGAGGACGAGGCGCGCCGCACCTTCCGGCGCAACCTCGCGGGCCGGCGCGTCGTGGACGTCACGGGCCCCGACGGGCCCGTCCTCGCCGCCGTCGGGACCGGCCATCTGTCCCGCATCGACGGGCCGTCACCCGGTGTCGCGGCCCGGCTGCGCCAGGTTCAGCCCCTGGTCGAGCTCACCGTGCCGTTCCGGGTCGGCCGTGACGCCGTCGACGACGTGGACCGGGGCGCCAAGGACTCCGACTGGCAGCCGGTCAAGGACGCGGCCCGCACGATGGCGTTCGCCGAGGACCGGACCGTGTTCGACGGGTACGCCGCGGCCCGTGTCGACGGTCTTCGCGCCCGTACGTCCAACCCCGTGCTCCGTCTTCCCGCGGAGCCCCGCGACTTCCCCGACGCCGTCAGCCACGCCCTGAGCACCCTCCGGCTGGCCGGCGTGCAGGGCCCGTACGCGCTGCTCCTGGGCGCGGAGGCCTACACGGCGGTCAGCGAGACCTCCGACCACGGCTACCCCGTCGCCGCCCACCTCGGCAGGCTGCTCGACGGACGGCTGATCTGGGCACCCGCCGTGGAGGGGGCCTTCCTGCTCACCACCCGGGGCGGCGACTACGAACTGCGCCTCGGCGAGGATCTCGCCATCGGCTACACCGCCCACGACGCCGAGGGCGTCGACCTGTACTTCCGGCAGACCCTGACGTTCCTCGTCCACACCGACGAGGCCGTGGTGGCACTCGATCCGTGGGCCGCCCCGGGCGAGGACACGGACGGGGGCGGGGACACCGGCGAGGGCGCCGTCTGAAGGCGCCGGGTGCGCGAGGGACACCGGGCCGGGGCGGGCTCCCGCGCGGGTTCGCGGGCCGGTCCGTCTCCGGATTTCCGGCGCTCGCCAACGCCCCCTCGGCCTCGGTGAGTTCCGCCCCCGCCGAGGAAAAGCCGCAGGCCGGCACCCTCGCGGCACGGATGGCCGCTCCGGTTGCGGAGCAATAGGCGCCGCGAAATGGTGGAAGGAATCGTTGCCGCACCGGGAGCTGTCCATGTCGATGTCGTCCTACGGTTTCGGCTCGTCCGACCCCTTCGGTGAACTGCTCAACCGCTTCTTCGGGATGTCGCCCGCCTCGTCCCCGCCGGCGGTGCAGCGCGTACCCATCGGACGGCTGCTGACGGAGTCCTCGCAGGAACTCCTGAACCTGGCGGCACAGCGCGCCCAGCAGGACGGGACCTCCGATCTCGACACGGAGCACCTGCTGTGGGCCGCGACGAAGGTCGAACCCGCCCGCTCGCTGCTGGCCCGGGCGGAGCTGGACCCCGACGCCCTCGCGGCCCAGCTCGCCGAGGTCCTGCCCCGGGAGAGCAGCGAACCCTCCTCGGAGCCGGGTCTGACCCCGGCGGCCAAACGCACGCTCGCCGCCGCGTACGCCCGCTCGCAGGCGGCCGGAGTGTCCTACATCGGCCCCGAGCACATCCTCGCCGCCCTGCTCGGCGACGCGGACACCGGCGCCGCCCAGTTGCTGCGCGCGGACGGACAGGACGCGCAGAAGCTGGCGGGCCTCACGGAACGGACGGCCCGCCCCGAAAACCGCCAGCCCGAGCCCGACAAGCCCGCCACCACCCTGGACGAGTTCGGACGGGACCTGACGGAGGAGGCGAAGGCCGGCAGGCTCGACCCGGTCGTCGGACGCGCCGAGCAGATCGAGCAGACCATCGAGATCCTGTCGCGGCGCTCCAAGAACAACCCCGTGCTCATCGGCGAGCCGGGCGTCGGCAAGACCGCGATCGTCGAGGGGCTCGCGCAGCGCATCGTCTCCGGCGACGTCCCGGACACCCTCAAGGGCAAGCGCGTCGTCTCGCTCGACCTGTCCGGCATGGTGGCGGGAGCCCAGTACCGCGGACAGTTCGAGGAGCGGCTGAAGAAGGTCATCGAGGACGTCCAGGCGTCCGAGGGGGAGATCATCCTCTTCATCGACGAACTCCACACGGTCGTCGGCGCGGGCGCGACGGGCGAGGGCTCCATGGACGCGGGCAACATGCTCAAACCCGCTCTGGCCCGCGGTGAACTGCACGTGGTGGGCGCGACGACCATCGACGAGTACCGCAAGTACGTCGAGAAGGACGCCGCGCTCGAACGCCGCTTCCAGCCGGTGATGGTGCCGGAGCCGTCCGTCGAGGAGACCGTGCAGATCCTGGAGGGGCTGCGCGACGCGTACGAGGCGCACCACCAGGTCCGCTTCGCCGACGGCGCCCTGGCCGCCGCCGCGGAGCTGTCCGACCGCTACATCAGCGACCGGTTCCTGCCCGACAAGGCCATCGACGTGATGGACCAGGCGGGCGCCCGGGTGCGGCTGCGCAGCGCCGTCCGCTCGACCGAGGTCTCCGAACGCGAGGACCGCATCGCGAAACTGCGCCGGGAACGCGATCAGGCCGTGGCCGCCGAGGACTTCGAGCGCGCGGGACAGCTCAAGGGGCGGATCGCCGAGGCGGAGGGCGAACTCGCGGGCATCGAGGAGCGGCGCGCCGGTGTGGTCTCCGTGACCGCCCGTGACATCGCGGACATCGTCTCCCGGCGCACCGGCATCCCGGTGTCCCAGCTCACCGCCAGCGAGAAGGAGAAGCTCCTGAAGCTGGAGGAGGAGATGCACGCCCGGATCGTCGGCCAGGACGAGGCCGTCACCGCCGTCTCGCAGGCGGTACGCCGCAACCGGGCCGGCATGGGTGATCCGAACCGCCCCGTGGGCTCCTTCCTCTTCCTCGGCCCCACCGGCGTGGGCAAGACGGAGCTGGCCAAGACGCTCGCCGAGCAGCTGTTCGGCGACGAGACCCGCATGGTCCGCTTCGACATGAGCGAGTTCCAGGAGAAGCACACGGTGGCCCGTCTCGTCGGGGCGCCCCCCGGATACGTCGGGTACGACGAGGCGGGGCAGTTGACCGAGAAGGTCCGCAGACAGCCGTACAGCGTCGTCCTGTTCGACGAGGTGGAGAAGGCGCACCCCGACGTCTTCAACACGCTGCTCCAGATCCTCGACGACGGGCGCCTGACGGACGGTCAGGGCCGCACGGTCGACTTCCGGCACTGCGTCGTGATCATGACGTCCAACATCGGCGCGCACCGCATCCTGGACCACAAGGGCGATGTGTCCGACCTCAAGGACGCGTTGATGGACGAACTGCGGACCAGGTTCCTGCCCGAGTTCCTGAACCGCATCGACGACATCATCATCTTCCACGGTCTGAAGGAGGACGATCTGGCGCAGATCGTCGAGCATCTCCTCGGCCGCAGCGAACGCCGGGTGCACGCGCAGGGCATGAAACTGGAGGTGACCGAGGCGGCCAAGAAGCTGCTGATCGCCCACGGCCACCAACCGGAGTTCGGCGCCCGCCCGCTCCGGCGCACGATCCAGACGGAGCTGGACAACGGCATCGCGGAGCTGCTGCTCGGCGGCGAGGCCGAACCCGGCGACACGATCGTCGCCGAGGACCGGGACGGCTCCGTGCGCTGCACCGTGCGCAAGGGTGCCGGGAGCGCG
The DNA here is from genome assembly GCF_042891215.1 of Streptomyces sp. NPDC001914. NCBI lineage: Bacteria > Bacillati > Actinomycetota > Actinomycetes > Kitasatosporales > Streptomycetaceae > Streptomyces > Streptomyces sp. NPDC001914. Next base: position 99,053 of record NZ_JBIASW010000006.1, on the reverse strand, counting down.
GAGCCCGCGGACGACACGGCGAAGTGACCGACGTACGACGAAGTGACCGACGTACGACGAAGGACGGGACGGAGGACTCCTGACACCGAGGACGTACCCGGGCTCGCGAGACGCCGGGTAGTCGTTTGAGGAGGCTGCGCATGACGCACCACAAGCCCAACCGGGTTGTCGAAGGCGATCCGGAGCATGCCCACAACAGGGGAATGCCCCTGCGGTGCGACGACGACGAGCTCTACGCACGCACGGTCCGCGAGCGGAGGGAGGCCGGGCTGTCCGGCGGGCCCATGGAGGATCCCGAGGCCGCCTACCGGCGGGAACGCGTGGAGATCGACCTGGAGGTGAGTTCCGGGCGGATCCCGACGGGACATGTCACCCGGCGGACCCGGGATCCCTATCCGCCCTCCAGCTACGGGGACTGAATCCACGGCGAGGACACGCACACAGACCGGAGGACCCGGGACCGCGGGTCCTCCGGTCCGCCTCGGGCGCTAGCCGCCCAGGGAGACCACGACGGCGCTGCGGGGTCCTTCGGGTGCCTGGAAGTCCACGGTGTCGCCCGCCCGGTGGCCGAGGAGCGCGCGCCCGAGCGGGCTGTCGGCCGTGACCAGTGTCCGGTCCAGCACCGCGGCCCCCTCGCCGATCTGGACGGTGTCCGTCGAGCCGTCCGAGAACCGGACGGTGACCGTGCTGCCCACCCCGACCTCGTCCGTGGGCGGGGGACCCGCCAGGTCGGCCTGCGTGAGCCGTGTCGTGATCTGCGCGATCCGGTCGTCGAGGTGCTGCAGGTCGTCCGCGCGCTGCAACTCGTCGGCCGCGTCGGCGTGGTCGCCCACCTGAGCGTCCGAGTCCTGGAGGGTCGCCGCGACCTTCGCGCGTTCGGTGCGCAGGTCGGCGCGTTCCTGCTCCAGTGCCTGCCGGGCGGCCTCGCTGATCGGTGCCGGTTCGCTGGCCATGCCTGCTCCTCGGTGTGCGCGGTCTGGGTCGGATGTCCGAGTCGTATTCCGGGTCGTTTCCCGGGTCGTAGCGGAGTGTTTTCAGCATATACATGCTCTTTTTGCTCTTCTTGGTCGGATCGCGGTGGTATGTCATCTGTGGAATCGTGGGTCACCGGAGTTCAGGACGCTTCGCGCTGTCCTGCGAGCGAGTGAGGGAGGTCCCCATGTCCTCGAAGCGACGCCGGAAGAAGAAGAGCCGCCGCAAGCACGCCGCGAACCACGGAAAGCGACCCCAGTGCTAGTTCGGTGAGGGCCATGAACGCATCCCAGAACGGGCAGGACGGCCGGGAACCCCACGTGGGGCCCGACCCGCGGGGGGAACCGGAGTTCCATCCCTACCACCACCCGGCCGCCGGCTGGGGTGCGGCCAAGAGCGTGACCCAGTTCCTCGTGCGCGAACGCGCTCTCGTGGACGGTCCCCGCGCGATCATGCGCATGAACCACGAGAGAACGGGCTTCGACTGCCCCGGATGCGCGTGGCCCGACGACACCAAGGGCCTGCACCTGGACATCTGCGAGAACGGCATCAAGCACGTCACGTGGGAGATGACGAACAAGCGGGTCGGCCGCGAGTTCTTCGCCGCGCACTCGGTGACCGAACTGTCCGGGTGGAGCGACTACGACCTGGAGGACCAGGGCCGGCTGACCGAACCGATGGTCTACGACCCGGATTCCGACCACTACGTTCCGGTCACCTGGCGCGACGCGTTCGAACTCGCGGGACGCGCCCTGCGCGAACTCGACGACCCCGGCCAGGCTTCCTTCTACACCTCGGGACGCCTGGGCAACGAGGCCACGTTCCTCTACCAGCTCCTGGCCCGCGAACTGGGCACGAACAACCTGCCCGACTGCTCGAACATGTGCCACGAGGCCAGCGGCCGGGCCCTGACGGCGTCGCTCGGCACCGGCAAGGGCACCGCCGACCTCAAGGACTGGGAGACCACCGACGCCCTGTTCATCATGGGCGTCAACGCCGCGTCCAACGCGCCCAGGATGCTCACCGCCCTGGCCGAGGCCTACCACCGCGGCGCCCAGATCGTGCACATCAACCCCCTGGTCGAGGCGGCCGCCACCCGGACCATCGTTCCGCACGACTTCACGGACATGGCCGTCTTCAAGACCACCCGGACCAGCACCCTGAACCTCCAGCCGCGCATCGGCGGCGACATGGCGCTGATCCGCGGAATGGCGAAGGCGATCCTGGAGCAGTCCGCGACGGATCCGAAGGCCCTGGACCAGGAGTTCATCGACCGTCACACGGCCTACTTCGACAAGTACCGCGCGGTGTGCGAGGCCACCTCCTGGGAAGCCATCGAGTCGCAGTCCGGGGTCGGCCGGGACGGCATCCTCAAGGCGGCCCGGGTGTACCGCGACGCCGACCGCTCCATCATCAGCTGGTGCCTCGGTGTCACCCAGCACGAACACGGCGTCGACACCGTACGGGAGATCGTCAACCTCCTTCTGCTGCGCGGCAATCTGGGCCGCGAGGGCGCCGGTCCCTCACCGGTGCGCGGGCACAGCAACGTCCAGGGCAACCGCACGTGCGGCATCGACCACCGGCCGTCCGCGGAGTTCCTGGACCGGCTCGGCGAGGTCTGCGGGATCGACCCGCCGCGTGAGCACGGCATGGACACCGTGGCCACCATCCGGGCCATGCACCGCGGCGACGTGAAGGTGTTCGTCGGCATGGGCGGCAACTTCGCCCTCGCCGCCCCCGACACCCCGTACACCTACGCGGCCCTGCGCAACTGCGACCTCACGGTGCAGGTGAGCACCAAGCTCAACCGCAGCCACCTCGTGCACGGCCGCCGGGCGCTCATCCTCCCGTGCCTGGGCCGGACCGAGAAGGACCACCAGCGCGCCGGGATCCAGAGCACCTCGGTCGAGGACTCGATGAGCATGGTCCACCTGTCCATCGGCATGAAGCGCCCCGCCTCGAAGGACCTGCTGTCCGAGCCCGCGATCATCGCCGGCATCGCGCGTGCCGCGCTCCCGGACAGCGACACCCCCTGGGAGTGGTACATCGAGGACTACGACCGCATCCGCGACACCATGGCCCGGGTCCTCGACGGGTTCGAGGACTGCAACCGGCGGGTGCGTCTGCCGCTCGGTTTCCGGATCAAGCAGCCCGCCCGCGAACTGGTCTTCCTCACCCCCTCGGGCCTCGCCGAGTTCTCCGCTGCCCCGCTGCCCGACGTGATCCCCGAGCCCGGCACGCTGGCGCTCGGCACCATGCGGTCCCACGACCAGTGGAACACCACGATCTACTCGGACAACGACCGCTACCGGGGCGTCAAGAACCTGCGCACGCTGGTCTTCATGAACGAGGACGACATGCGTGAACGGGGCATCTCCGAGTTCACCCCGGTCGACATCGTCAGCACCGCCAAGGACGGCAGCCACCGCGGTCTCGACGGCTATCTGGCCATCCCGTACGACATCCCGCGGGGCTGCGCGGCCGGGTACATGCCGGAGATGAACGTCCTCTGCGCGATCGGCGACTACAGCCTCCAGAGCGACCAGCCCTTGATGAAACACGTCAAGGTCACCATCGCACCGTCCGGTGGAGACTTCGCCAAGAGTTGACCCGCACCGTACCCGGCGGCGGTGTTGCCCGACGGGGTTGTTGGTTAGGGTGACAAAGGCTCGCTTACGGGCCGACTCGCACTCAACGGGGGTCATCTGGTGGGGAGTTGGCGTCGGGCGGAAGCCGCCGTGGTGCCGTCGGCGCCGCGATTACGGTTGTGGCCGGCCGCGGTTCTCGCCGCGTCGGTGGTCCTCGTGCTCGGGGTCCTGTACGCCGGTACCGGTGAGCCCGGACCGCTGGACACACGGATCGGGACGGCCGCGTACGACGTGGGGTCGCCGTGGCGGCACGTGGCTCTGGCCCTGGACTTCCTGGGGGAGCCCGCGGGATCGGCTCCTCTGGTCGTGACCCTCGTGGCGGGCTGTCTGCTCTACGGGCGGCCCCGCGCGGCCGTGCTCGTCGTCGCCGGCCCCACCGTCGCCGTGGTGACGGCGACGCTCCTCAAACCCCTGGTGGGACGCACCATCCACGGCGACGGGAACCTGTCGTACCCGAGCGGGCACACCGCCTTCGCCACCGCGCTCGCCCTCGCGGTGGCGCTGACCGCGACCGGCCGGGCCGGCCTGCGCGGGGCGGCCGGCACCGCACTCGTGCTGGGCGCGGGGCTGACCGCCGGCGCGGCCATGGGCTGGGCGCAGGTCGCCCTCGGCGCGCACTACCCGACCGACGCGCTGGGCGGCTGGTGCACCGCCCTGGCGGTGGTCCCGGCGACGGCGTGGCTGGTCGACAGGACGGCCGGCCGGATGCCGGACCGGCTGACCGCCCGGCCCGCCCGCCGGACGACGGACCGACGGACCGACGGGACGTCGGACCGGCCGGCCGGGCGCACGACGGACCGGAGAGCCGAGCGGTCAGCGGACCGGACGGCCTACCGGACGGCGGACCGGACAGCCGAGCGGTCAGCGGACCGGACAGCCGGTCGGACGGCCGGTGCCGGTCACCGGGAGGGACGCTGACGTCATGTCATCCCACCTCGGGTCACACCAGACGGCGGAACACGGGCTTCACCGGCCGTCCGGCGAGCCAGGGGGTGGGATCGGCGGCGTCAAGTGCCTTGCGGTACACCGCGCACGCCTGGGCGACCACGTCGACGGTGTGATCGATGTCGGCGTCCTCCAGTGCGCTGCTCACCACGAACGACGGCGCCAGCACCCCGCCGGCGAGGAGCCGGCGCAGGAACAGCGTGCGGTACTCCTGCGAGGGCTGCCCGTTCTCGTCGAGGGTGGCGAACACCAGGTTGCTGGCCCGGCCCCGGACGACGATGTGCTCGCCGACCCCCATGCCGGCGGCGGCTTCGCGGACACCGGCGGCCAGCCGCTCGCCCAGCGCGTGCAGCCGCGCCGTGACGCCCTCCTCGGCATAGGTGGTCTGCACCGCCATCGCGGCCGCGAGCGAGTGGGTCTCCGCGCCGTGCGTGGTGGACAGCAGGAACACCCGGTCGCCCGAGTGGCGCAGCCCGCCCAGCTCCATCAGTTCACGGCGTCCGGCGAGCGCGGAGACGGCGAACCCGTTGCCCAGCGCCTTGCCGAACGTGGAGAGGTCGGGGACGACGCCGTACAGGCCCTGGGCGCCTGCCTCGGACCAGCGGAAGCCGGTGATCATCTCGTCGAAGACCAGGACGCAGCCGTGCCGGTCGGCCAGCTCGCGCAGACCGGCGAGGTACCCGGGCGGCGGCTCGGTGTGGGTGGCGGGTTCGAGGACGATGCAGGCGACCTCGCCCTCGTACCGGGTGAGCAGTTCCTCCGTGGCGGCCAGGTCGCCGTAGGGGAACGTCACCGTGAGCCGGTTGGTCTCCGCCGGGATGCCGGCGGACATCGGCGTGGTGCCGATGAACCAGTCGTCGACGGAGAAGAACGGATGGTCGGCGCAGATCGCCACCCGCGTTCGCCCGGTGGCGGCCCGGGCGAGGCGCACCGCGGCGGTGGTCGCGTCGGAGCCGTTCTTCGCGAACTTCACCATCTCGGCGGTCGGCACCGTGGCCAGGAAGCGTTCCGCCGCCTCGACCTCCATGATGGACGGCCGGACGAAGTTGCTGCCCCGGTCGAGTTCCCGCCGCACCGCCTCGGTCACCCGCGGGTGCGCGTGACCGAGGCTGACCGAGCGCAGGCCGGAGCCGTACTCGATGTAGCGGTTCCCGTCGACGTCCCACACGTGGGCGCCGCGGCCGTGGCTGATGACCGGGGCCAGGTCGTCGGGGTACTGGTCGTCGCCCTTGGCGTAGGTGTGCGCGCCCCCGGGAATCATGGCGTGCAGCCGTTCGTTCGCCGTTCGCGAGCGGGGCAGGAGGAGTTCTCGAGTGTCTTCGGTTGGCACGCCGGCCTCAACTTTCCTGGTGCTGCAGGACCTTGGCGAGGCATGGCGCCTCCCGGTCCCGTTGGGACATCGATGTGACCGGCAGCGGCCAGGCGATGGCGAGCTCCGGGTCGTCGAAGGCGATGGTCACGTCCTCGGCCGGATCGTGCGGGCGGTCGATCCGGTACGAGGTGTCGGCCGTCTCGGTCAGCGCCTGGAAGCCGTGCGCGCACCCGGCGGGGATGTACACGGTCCGCTGCGTCTCGCCGGACAGCTCGAAGGTGGCCACGTTGCGGTAGGTCGGCGACGCGGGCCGCAGATCCACGACGACGTCGAAGATCTTCCCGTACGAGCACCGGACGAGCTTGGCCTCGCCCGCGCCGGAGCGCAGGTGCAGGCCGCGCAGCACGCCGCGGACCGAGCGGGACACGCTGTCCTGGATGAAGGCGTCCGGGTCCAGCCCCACCGAGCGGACCACGTCGGCGTCGAAGGTGCGGCAGAAGAAGCCGCGTTCGTCGGCGAACGGAGTCGGCTCGAACAGGTAGGCGCCGGCGATCGCCGGTACTTCGGTCGCTCTCATCGGGTCTCCCGCTGGGCGTGGGCGTGGTCGGTCGCCGGGAACAGGGTCGAGGTCAACTCGTCGAACTGGTCTTCCAGTTGCCGGGCGGCGTCCTGGTTGCGCTCGGCGAGGGTGCGGCGCAGTTGTTCCGACGCCTTCTCCAGCGCCCGGAACTGTTCGAGCAGCCGGTCGGCGTCCACCTCGCGCGCCGGGTGGCAGTACGCGCCGAGCCCCATCCGGTCCATGAGCGCGTCGCTCTTCGCCGCGTAGCTGAGCGCGAGCGCCGGTGTCCCGGTCTTCAGCGCGCAGATCAGGTTGTGGTACCGGACCGCCACCACGGTGTCGGCGGCGGCCATCTCGTTCATCAGGTCGGCCAGCGAGGCCGGATCTGCGGCCGTGACGAGCGGCGAGTCCACCGCGTCGAGGATCGCGGAGACCACCGTCGCGTCGCAGGTGTCGCCGGTGAGCAGCCGGACCGGCCTGCCCTCCTCGGCCAGCGTGCGCACGAACCGGATCGTGCCGTCGAGGTAGCGCCCGTGGATCTCGTCGGCACGGGCGCGGTCGTCGTTGCCCCCGTGGAAGTCCATGACGCCGACGCAGACCGGGCCCGGCGCGCCCGAGGGCTCGCCCGCACGGGGTGCGGGCAGCGAGAACGCGAGGTCCGGGTAGACCTTGTCGCGCGCGGTGTCCACGCCCATCGCCCGCATCGCGTCACGGGACTGCTCGTCCCGGTAGGACCGGTACGCGGCGAGCCGCCCCGACCAGCGCACCAGGGCCCGGGTCGGCCGGTTGCGGATCTCGGCGGCCCCGACGCTGACGAGCGCGACCCGGGTGCGCAGCAGCCGGCCGCTCGCGCAGAGCAGGAACAGCGCGTACGGGAAGCCCCACGGCCGCAGCGGCAGCGTGGCCTCCAGGACGCCCATGCCGGGGACGATCACCACGTCGTGCCGGCGCACCCAGGCGGCGGTGCGGAAGACGTCGACGAGTTTGCCGAGCCCCTTGCCCACGACCGCGCCCGCACGTGACGCGGTCCGGTACTCCCCGCGGTACCAGTGCAGCCGTGTCGCGGGGATCCCGAACCGGGCCGTGACGGCCTCGGGCCCGCCGCACAGCGCGTCCACGGCCGCCTCCGGGTGCCGCCGCCCCAGATAGCCGAGCACGGCCTCCAGCGACCCGTCGTTGCCGAGGTTGCCGGAGCCGAGCAGGCCGAACACCCCGACACGCACCGGCGTTTGCGCCGCCGTCACGCCCGCCTCCCCTCACGGCCGGCGACGAGGTCGTCGACGGAGACGGTGAGCCGGTCCGGGTCGACCGGGGCGCGGTCCTCTACCCGCTCGCCGGCCCCGGGCCGGACCCGGCTGGTCATCCACGCGGCCATGTGGCGGTAACAGGCCCGCCGGTCCGCCGGGGACAGCGGAGCCCGCCGGATCGCCGAGGCGAAGCCCCACACGTACTCGGCGAGCAGCCGGGGTGTCGGGTGCAGCGGGCCGGCCCGGCGCGGGTCCAGGTTGACGCACCGGGAACGCTTGGACGGGTTCGCCCGCTCGGCGCGGTTGGGGTGGTCGCGGCGGAAGTACAGCAGTTCCGGCACCTGGTGGAAGGGCCCGTGCAGGGTGATCTCGGCGACGTACGTGCGGTCCGCGTGGTGGTAGCTGTCCATCGCCTTCACCCGGCGCAGCACGTCGGTCCGCATGACCCCGTAGAAGTCGTCGCCGCCCGGCTCGAACAGCAGGCTGCGGAAGCGCTCCGGAGCGCTCGGCGAGTCGGTGGCGAGCGTGTAGTCGTAGGGGACCTTCACCTTGCCGTCGCCGTCGATGACCGCCTGGTCGGTGTGCGCCAGGATCACCTCCGGCCGCTCGTCCAGTGCCTCCACACAGCGCCTCAGCAGGTCCCGGCCGTACAGGTCGTCGTGCGAGGCCCACTTGAACAGCTCGCCGCCGGACTCGGCGAGCACATGGTTGTGGTTCGGTGTCGCGCCGATGTTGCGGGGCAGCCGGATGTACCGGATGCGCGAGTCCTTCGCGGCGTACCTGCGGCAGATGTCCTCGGTCCCGTCGGCCGAGGCGTTGTCGGAGATGACCAGCTCGAAGTCCTCGTAGGTCTGGCCGAGCAGGGCGTCGAGCGACTCGGCCAGGTACTCCTCGCCGTTGTACACGGGCAGGCCGATGCTCAGCCTGGGTTGCGCGGTCATGACGTCCTCACTTCGCGAATCGGTTCTTGAGCGTGCTCGCGCAGGGCGGACCGCAGTTGCAGCCACCACACCGCCGAGCCGCTGACGGTCGCCGCGGCGACACCCCAGGCCGAGCCGACCGCACCGGCGGCGGCCGCGCCGCCGAGTCCGCCGCCCACGTAGCAGACGGAGGCGAACAGCTGGCAGCGCAGGCTGCGCCGGGCCGCGCCGAGCGCGCGCAGCCCGGCCGCCGCGCCGGTGCCGAGGCCCGCGCCGGCGACGCCGAGGCTGATCGGCACGATGAGCTGGGAGGCGGAGTGCCAGACGTCGCCGAGCACCAGCTCGCCGAGCCGGCCGGGCACCAGCAGCAGCGCCGCGCCCCAGAGCAGCGCGCCGGCGGCCTGGCCCCCGCCGAGGAGCAGGCAGAACCTGCCCAGTTGATGCGGGGCCTGCCGCAGCACCCGTGCCGCCTCCGGGACGGTGACCAGGGACAGCCCCATGAGCACGGCCAGGAACGGGCCGAGCAGCAGCTCGGCGCCGCGCACCGCGCCCACCGCTCCGACCCCGACGATGACGCCGAGCCCGTACGCCCGCAGCTGGCTCGCGCCGCTGAGGCTGACGTTCTCGACCAGGTACCGGTAGCCGAGATCGCGCTGCTCGCGCAGCCACCCGCGGGCCTCGGTCAGCCGCGGCCGGATGCCGGACTGGACGTAGCCGTACCCCGCGGCCACCGTGGCGGACGCTCCCCAGGCGAGCACGAAGGCGGCCACGGTGCCGACTCGGGCGGCCACCACCATGGCCGGGACGAGCGCGACACCCCACACGACGTCGTTGAGGAACGCCTTCCGTCCGCTGCCCGCGGCGAAGAACGAGTACCGCCAGGCGTCCTGGAGCAGCAGCCCCGGAAGCAGGACACCGAGGGCGGCGAATGCCGGCCCGACCCGGCCGCCCATGCCGAGTCCGGCCAGCAGGCACACCACGCCGAGGACGGCGCCGACGCCGAGCGCGGTACCCGTCGAGCGGCCCACCGCCCCGCGCCAGGCCGCACCGGGCGGGCCGCTGAAACGCACCGTGAGCGGATCGGTGGCGAGCCCCCGGGAGACGTTCAGCACCACGCCGTACGTCACCCAGGCGAGACTGAACACGCCGAACGCGGTCACCCCCAGCGAGCGGGCCACGTAGATGCCCACCGCGAAGTTGCTCACGCTGGAGGCCGCCTGGTCGGCCAGCCCCCAGGACAGCCGGCCCACCAGGGCCCGCTTGGCGGACCCGGCCGGTGGCGCCGTCACCGGCGGATTCTGCTCCTCGGCGTTCATCGGCGTCACACCTTGATCAGTTCGGCGTCGCGCAGGGCGTCGGCCGCGACGGCGACGGTGCCGAACGGCAGACCGGCCCGCTCCGCGACGTCCAGCAGACTGTGCTCGCCGTCGGAGAGGCTGAGCACCCAGAGCATGGCCATCTGGGCCTGCTTGGCGTCGCTGCGGCCGCCGAGCGAGTCGTACAGCCCGCGCCGCCCGAGCTGCGGCTCGCCGTAGGGACTGAGGTTGACGTACCGCCGGTTGCGGTCCAGGACGGCGAACGCCTCGCGGCAGACGGCGAGCGTGTCCTCCATCGCCTCCGGGGAGACGAAGTCCAGGTCGTCCGCCGAGGTGTGGTACTCGGGGTACCCGGCGTACGGGGTCCGGCTGAGCGAGCCCACGCCGAGATCGAACCCCGGCGAGCAGTACTGCCGCTCGTCGTAGCCGTACGGCGTGAACTCCTTGACCAGGTGCGGGCGTTCGGAGGAGCGGAGCACATGCTCCAGCACGCGGTCGATCTCCGCGTCGCCGCGCCTGCTCCGCTTGTACGTCAGGTTCCCCGAGTCGCCCGCGCAGGCCAGCACCAGCCCGTGCTTGACCCGGTCCACCCGTTCCGCGTTGCGGGCCAGCCAGGTGATCGCCCCGACGGTGCCGGGCGCGAAGATGAACCGGTAGGTGTAGTACGGGTTCTGCTCCGCCAGCGCCCGCGCCAGGTACACCGCCACGGCGACACCGGCCAGGTTGTCGTTGGCCAGCGACGGGTGGCACACGTGGCAGGAGACGATCACCTCGTCGGTGACCTGCCCGGGGACCACGTGCTCCGCGTAGGTGAGGTGGCCGTCGGCGAGCGTGGAGTCGACACGCACCTCGTAGTCGCCCTCGGGCAGTGCGTCCAGGGTCTCCTGGGCCAGGCAGAACCCCCACTCGGGCTTGTAGTAGCTGGTGCGGTACGGCACCAGGGCCGGCTGGTCCGGCAGCGTGTGCAGATGTCCGCGCAGCTCGGACAGCGGCATGGTCGCCGACACCGGCACGCTGTAGCCGAGCACGTGCAGGCTGGAGGCGGCGAAGTCGACCACCCGCCTGCCCGTGGCGTCGGCTATGTAGGCGTCGCGGATGTTCCACTCCTGCGGCACCGTCCAGTCGAGCACCTGGGTCCCGGTCGGCACCTCGTGCACTTGGAGCGGGATGTACTCCCCGACGATGTCCAGGGTGGCGCGCACCCCGTCGCCGGTGATGCTCCGGCACAGCGGGTACAACCGCTCCACCAGCGCGTACATCTCCTCCCCGGCGGTGTTCATCGGCGCCACCGCAGGGTTTCGTCGACGGTGCCCGCGTCGGACGCCGCGCGCAGCACGGCGAGCCGGGTGAAGCGCTGCTCGAAGCTCTCCCGGGTCAGCCCGTGCTCGCGGTAGGCGTCGGCGAGTTCGAGCGCGCCCTGCTTGACCGTCCACTCGCAGTCGAAGCCGGGGATCGCGGCGCGGAACCGGGAGAAGTCCACCCGGTAGGACCGCGGATCGGCGCCGTTCTCGCCGGTGATCACCACCTTGGCGCCGGACACCGCCTCGGCGACCTGCTCGGCGATCTCGGCGACCGTGACGTTGTTGACCTCGCTGCCGATGTTGAACGCCCGGTCGTGCACGGCCTCCCGGGGCGCGTCCAGCGCGGCCGTGAAGGCCCGCGCGATGTCGGCGGCGTGCACGAGCGGACGCCAGGGCGTGCCGTCGGAGAGCACCAGGACCTCGCCGGACAGCAGGGCGTGCCCCACCAGGTTGTTCAGCACGATGTCGGCGCGCAGCCGGGGCGAGAAGCCGAAGGCGGTGGCGTTGCGCATGTACACCGGGGTGAAGTCGCCGTCGGCGAGCTCGTGCAGGTCGTCCTCGACCCGCACCTTGGACTCCGCGTACGGCGTCACCGGCCGCAGCGGGGCGTCCTCGGCGACCAGTTCGTCGCCTCCGGCCGCGCCGTAGACCGAGCACGTCGACGCGTACAGGAAGCGCCGCACCCCTGCCTCGCGGGCGAGCCGGGCCAGCTTCACGGACGCGTGGTGGTTGATGTCGTAGGTGAGGTCGGGCGCGAGCGCGCCCAGCGGGTCGTTGGACAGCGCGGCCAGGTGGATCACGGCGTCGACGTCGGCCACGTGTTCGGCCGTGACGTCGCGCAGGTCCACCTGCCGCGTCGGAGGGTCGGCGGGCACCGGGCCGAGGACGCAGTCGGCGAACAGGCCGGCGTCGAGGCCGACGACCTCGTGTCCGGCGGCCGTGAGGACCGGGGCCATGACGGTGCCCAGGTAGCCCTGGTGCCCGGTCAGCAGTACGCGCAAGGTTCATTCCCCCAGGTCGAGAGTGAGTTTGGTGACGGCGAACGCCTCGGCGTAGCGCGCGTTGCTTTCGATGCCGCGGATCCGGGCCAGCCCGAGGAAGGCCTCCCGGTCGTACCAGGGCCGGTGCTGCTGCGAGGGGTAGTGCTCCTGCAGCAGCCGCACCTTCTCCTCGGCTGTCTCCGGCGACAGCGGCTGGTACGCCGTGGGACGGCCGAGATCGCCGTCCCACTTGACGATCTCGTAGCCGAGCACGAGGTGGTCGCGGAACGCGGTGGTCATGAGCTTGGCCAGACCCCGGTGGTCCTGGTGCGCGTCGTCGGTGCGCGGGGCGAGGACCAGATCCGGCTCCGTGCCCGCGCGCAGTTCCTCGACCGCGCCCTTGGCCTCGTCCCAGTGCGCGGGCAGCCGGCCGTCCGGCAGCTTGTGCACGGTCAGCCTGAGGTCGGCGCCCGGGCAGAAGGCGGCCAGCGCGGCCCGTTCCTCCTGTTCCCGTTCACCGCCCCCGCCGCTGAGCACCAGCGCGTCGACGCGGATGCCGGGATGCGCGTGGCACAGCGTCAGCAGCGTGCCGCCGGCGCCGATGGCGATGTCGTCGCAGTGCGCGCCCACCGCGACGATCCCGTTCAGGCGCCCGGCCCCCAGCCGGATCACGCGGTGCCCGCCGTGGCGCCGACCCGGCTCGCGGGCACCCGTGCGGGGGTGCCGCCGCGCTCCCACACGGCCCACGGGCGATCGCCCCGGGTGTAGGCCTCGTCGAGCGCGGCCCGCTCCTTCACGGTGTCGGTCGGCTTCCAGAAGCCGCGGTGCTGGTGCGCCACCAGCCGTCCCTGCTTGGCCAGTTGGGCGCAGCCGTCGGCGACCAGGTCCCCGTTCTCCGGGATGTGGTCGAAGACCTCCTGGCGGAGCACGAAGTAGCCGCCGTTCTCCCACAGCGGCATGTCGCTGACCGCGGTGATGCCGCCCACCAGGCCGTCCTCGCCCAACTCGACGCAGTGGAAGGAGGACTGCGGCGGGACCACCATCATCGACGCGCCGGCGTCGCGCCGGGTGAAGTTGTCGATCATCTGCGGCAGCGGGGCGTCGGTGAGCACGTCGGCGTAGTTGGCGAGGAACATCTCGTCGCCGTCCAGGTGCTGCCGTACCCGGCGCAGCCGCTCCCCGATCGGCGACTCGATGCCGGTCTGCGCGAAGGTGATCGTCCAGTCGGCGATGTCGGTCGACAGCAGTTCGGTCTTCCCGCCGCGCAGCACGAAGTCGTTGGACGTCGTCTCCTCGTAGTTGAGGAAGAAGTCCTTGATGTGGTGGGCCCCGTACCCGAGGCACAGGATGAACTCCTTGTGCCCGAAGTGCGCGTAGTAGCGCATGACGTGCCAGATCAGCGGGCGCGGGCCGACCATCGCCATCGGCTTGGGCACGTCGTCGGAGGTTCCGTTGCGCATCCGCATCCCGTAACCGCCGCAGAACAGGACGACCTTCATCGCTTGACCTCGACAATGCTCAGTTCCGGAATGGGAAACACGAGGCGGCCGCCCCAGTCGTGCACGAAGGACAACTGCTCGGTCAGCTCGGTCCGCAGGTTCCACGGAAGGACCAGGACGTAGTCCGGCTTGTCGGCGGCGATCTGCTCGGGTGCCAGGATCGGGATGCGGGTGCCCGGGGTGAACCGGCCGTGCTTGTAGGGGTTGCGGTCGACCGTGTACGCGAGCAGGTCGGGCCGGATGCCGCAGTGGTTGAGCAGGGTGTTGCCCTTGCCCGGGGCGCCGTAGCCGACGACCGTCTCGCCGCGTTCGGCCGCGTCGATCAGGAACCGCAGCAGGTCCCGGCGCACCTTGGCCACCCGGGCGGAGAACTCGGTGTACCCGGACAGCTCCTGGAGCCCGGCCGCCTTCTCCCGGTCGAGCACCTCGGTCACGGCGTCGGACGGCTCGCCGGCCACCTCCGCCGGGCGGGCCCACAGCCGGATGGAGCCGCCGTGCGTGGGCAGCAGCTCGACGTCCACGAGCGTGAGCCCGCCGCTCGCAAGGGCTCGGATCGCGGAAGCGACGGTGTAGTACTGGAAGTGCTCGTGGTAGATCGTGTCGTACTGGTTCTCCTCGATCAGGGTCAGCAGGTGCTGCACCTCGATGGAGACCCAGCCGTCGTCGGCGACCAGGGCGCGCAGCCCCTGGGTGAACCCGACCACGTCCGGTATGTGCGCGTACACGTTGTTGGCCACGACCAGGTCCGCCGGGCCGTTCTCGGCGCGCACGGCGGCACCGGTGTCCGGGTCGAGGAACGCCGTGAGCGTGGGCACACCCGCCTCGCGGGCCGCGGCGCCGACGTTCACCGAGGGCTCGACGCCCAGGCAGCGGATGCCGCGCTCCACCACGTGCTTGAGCAGGTAACCGTCGTTGCTGGCGACCTCGACCACGAAGGCGTCGGAGCCCAGCCCCACCCGCTGGACGGCGCCGTCGACGAACGTGCGCGCGTGCTCCACCCAGGACGTCGAGTAGGAGGAGAAGTACGCGTACTCCGTGAACGTCTCCTCCGGCTTGATCAGCGGCGGGATCTGCGCGAGCCAGCAGTCGGTGCAGACCCGCAGGTGCAGCGGGTACGCGGGCTCCGGCTGGTCCAGTTGGTCAGCGGCGAGGAAGCTCTCGCACGGCGGTGTCGCCCCCAGATCGACGACGCTCGCCGTCGCGTGCGAGCCGCAGAGTCGGCATCGTGTCATGTACTGTCCCCATCCCCCTTGATCGCGCGGGTGTCCCCGGCGCGAGCATGTACCGACCGTCCCGCGATCGCGGTCCGGTACTCCTCCACCAGGCGCTCCAGCCCGACGGCCGGGCTGAAGCCCTGTTCGTAACGGCGCCGGGCCGCCCTCCCCATCTCCCGGTTGTCGTCCGGCGCCGCCGTGATCCGGCGCAGACAGGACGCGAGCGAGGCGGTCTCACCCGGCTCGTGCAGCAGCCCGGTCACCCCGTCCTCGACGAGTTCGACGAAGGCGCCGTGGCCGGCGGCCACCGTCGGGACCCCCGCCGCCATCGCCTCCACGACCACGAGGCCGAACGCCTCCAGCCAGGTGGAGGGAGCC
Organism: Streptomyces sp. NPDC001914; assembly: GCF_042891215.1. Lineage (NCBI taxonomy): Bacteria > Bacillati > Actinomycetota > Actinomycetes > Kitasatosporales > Streptomycetaceae > Streptomyces > Streptomyces sp. NPDC001914. The sequence continues at coordinate 83,762 of NZ_JBIASW010000006.1, read as the reverse complement.
ACCACGGCGACCGACCGCGAGATGGCCCGCCGGCACTGTTCCTGGTCGTACAGGCCGACGTAACGGACGTCGTCCCGGCCCGCGGCCCAGGCGGTCACCTCCGGCTCCAGCGGCCCCGTTCCGGCGATCACGAGCGGTACGCCCACACCGCCGCCGGCGGCGATCTCGTCCCAGGCGGCCATGAGCAGCCGTACACCCTTGGCCTCCGCGAGCCGGCCCAGATAGAGCACGTGCTCGCCCGCGCCCTCACGCAGCTCGCCCGGCTCGGGCACGAAGTTGTGCTTCACCGCGAGCCGTTCGGCCGGCATGCCCGCCTTCACCAGGACGTCGCGCTGCGCCGCCGAGATGCAGAGGAACCGCTCCACACCGGTCCACCACCGCCGCCGGTTGACCGACATGCTGACCGCGAGCGGCACCGTCGCCAGCCGGGAGCCCCGGTAGCAGCCGTGCCGGACGGCGGGCAGCGGCGTGGACCCGACGCATTCGGTGCAGGGCCGGCCGTCCCGCTGGAGCGTGCCGGGCGGGCAGATCTGGGTGTAGTTGTGCAGCGTGGCCACCGCGGGCACGCCCGCGTCGGCGCAGGCGGCCAGCACGGCGGGGGACAGCAGCGGGAAGACGTTGTGCACGTGCACCACGTCCGGCTTCTGCGCGCGCAGCCTGTCGGCGAGTTCCGAGCGGACCGCCGGGTTCCACGGCACCAGCAGCGGTATCGCGGCCTTGCCCGGCAGGGACCGGGCGGCGATGTCGTCGCTGCGCCGCTCGAACGTCTCGACCCGGTGGCCGGCCTCGCGCAGCAGCGCCACCTCCTGGTCGACGACCTTGTTCTCCCCGCTCGGCTGCGCCGAGGCGTAGCGGTTGTGCACCACGAGGACGTGCATGCTCACGTCACCTCCGATCGCTGGGCCCATCGTGGGACGTGCCGTCGGGGAAGCCGGGGTTCCGGCAGGGGAGCCGCCGGGGCGGGCGTCGCCAGCAGCGAGGCGGCCACGGCCAGGTGCAGCAGGTACGGCGAGGCGTCGCCGAGTCCCGCCTCGGTGTACGAGGCGATCGCGCAGTAGCTGATCAGGAAGATCGCGCAGGCCCTCGACAGCGACGGCGGCCGCAGCAGCGCGACACCGCCGAGCACGATGATGACCGCGGCCACCAGCCCGACCCCGATCACTCCCTGCTCGTTGTAGACGGCCAGCCAGCTGTTGTCGATGGGCAGTCCGTCGAAGGACTTGTCGCCCAGACCGGCGCCGAAGAGGTACTCCGTGGTCGTGCGGGGCGCCGTCAGCAGAGCGTGCCAGACCTTGGCCCGGCCGGTGAGGCTGGAGAAGTTCTCCTGGCTCTGCCCGCGCAGGAACCAGGTCTGCAGCGCGGAGGCGAACCCGACCGCGGCCACCGTGCCGATCGTCACCGCCCAGGTGAAGAACCGGCGGGCGGCCCCGCTGGTGAGGACGAGCGAGCCGATCGCCAGCGCCAGCCCGATGAGCAGACCGAGCGTGGCCGTGCGGGTATGGGTCAGCGCGAGCAGGACGAGGGAGGGCACGATGACCACGGCCGCGCTGGTCCGGTCGGTCCTGCGGCCCAGCAGGAGCAGCACCGTCAGCCCGATGATCACCGCGGCGTACTGTCCGATCTGCGGCGGGGTGAGCGGCCACAGCGCGCCGACCAGCCGCCCGCCGTAGAGGTCGGGCAGGGCCGCGCCCGGTGAGGCGATCAGGCCGGCGGCCACCGTCCCGAGCACCGCCAGGTACATCCGTATGTGGTGCCGGACGAAGGTCTCGCCGCCGTCCCACCAGCGGCTGACCAGCCACAGGGTGCCGACGAACAGGGCCAGCCGGAAGCAGCGGAACAGGGCGCCGAACCCGGACTCCAGATGGACGCTGGAGATCACGCTCATCACCAGGAGCAGGGTGAGCAGGAACAGGAAGGCGCTCGCCCGGATGCGCAGCCGCAGATTGACCGCGAGGGCCAGCGCGAACGCGGTGACCAGCGCGCCCATGGTGACCATCTGGATGAGGGAGCGGGGGAGCGGCACGATGGTCTTCGCCCCGGCGGACCCGAGCGTGTTGAGGACGAGCAGCCCCCACACGGTCCCGATGATCTTCGGTGTGCGGTCCACGGTCATCTCAACCACCGTCCTGGGAACGGAAGGAGCTGCCCGTGTCCTGCCGGTACGGCGCCCCCTGCCACTGGCCGGAGTCGAGCACCCGGCTCGGGTCGTGGGCGACGAACCGCCACGCTCCGACGTAGGTGTTGTCGTGCCAGCGGTTGTGCTGCTTGCCGGTGATCGCCTCCGCCACCCGGTCGCCCTGGTAGGGCGACCAGTCCGGATAGGTGCCGTAGTTGGCCAGCACCGCCATGCGGTCGCACTTCACGGTGCAGTCGACGACGGACTTGTCCAGCACGAAGCGGTTGTTGTGGATGTCCACCCGCTGGGTCCTCCACCGGCAGTCGGCGTAGAGCGGTTCACTGGCGATGCCCGGCCGGGCACAGCGGTCCATGTCCTTCACGAGCAACGTGCAGTCCCCCGAGGAGGTGTTGGCCGGGCTGTTGCAGAACCGGTCGGCGTTCTCCCACAGGGTGATCCCGGACCAGTTGTTCTCCAGCCGGTTCCGGTAGATCTCGATCCGGTCCGTGCGGGCGTGCACCCGTGGTTCACCGCCGGACTCGGACACGTAGATGGTCGCGAACGGGAAGTTGTCCCCGCGGTCCGCGTACTTGCGGCCCTCGACCCAGTTGTTCCGCCGGATCGTGTTGTCCCGGACGACCGCGTTGTAGCTGGTCTCGTAGATCAGCGCGGCGCCGTCGTTGGCCTCCAGCAGGTTGTCCTCGATGAGGAAGTCGTTGTTGTTGGTGTCCGCCCACAGCCCGGTTCCGCGGTTGTCGTGCACCCAGTTGCCGCGCACGTCCGCGCCGTCGACGGCCCAGAACTTGACGCCGCCGGTGCAGCCGCAGCCCGGCCGCTTGCGCTCCCAGTCGTCCGTGTTGTTGCCGGTGATCTCGTTGCCCTCCAGCACCAGGCCGGTGATACGGCCGCTGCCCTTGTACGCGTTCACGCCGTACTGACCGTTGTCGCGCAGGCAGTTGGCGCGGACCTGCTGACGGGCCCCGGCCATCAGACCCGCCCCGGAGTTGCGCTGGATCGTCGCGTGCTCGATCACCCAGCCGTCGGCGGAGTCGTGGTTGACCACGCCCTCGTCGCGCGGGGCGACGAAACCCTGCACGGTCAGATAGCGGATGGTGACGTCGGGGGCGGTTCCGGCGAACGCGTACTGGTTCTTCCCGCGGCCGTCGAGCACGGCGCCCGGCGCACCCAGATAGACGTCCCCCTTCTTGGGGAGGACCTGGGCGTAGCGGTCCGCCTCGAGGCGGTGCTTGCCCGGCTTGAGCCAGAACGTGGTGTGCGGGGGGCTGTTCTTGGTCTTCCTGGCCAGGTCACCGGCCTTCGAGGGGTCGACCGTGACCGCGCCGGCCGGCGCCTTCGCCGGCCCCGACGCGGGTTTGGCGCACACCCGGGCCACGGATGTGGAGGGGCCGGCGGTCGGCTTCAGCCGCGCGTCGTGCGAGCTGTCGCAACCGGTCGCCGCCGGCAGGGCGAGCGCCAGCAGCGCGGCCGGCAGCGCCCAGTGCCGCCACTTGATCCCCAAGCGTCCTTCCTCCCTAGCCCTGGAACCTGAGTACGGTGGTGAACTCCGTCGTGCCGTCGGCGACGCCCGAGCCGACCAGCGTCGTGGCGGGCTCCTTGCGCCCGAAGCCGGCGGAGTACCAGCCCAGCGGCGGTTCGCTCTCGCCGCGGTGCGCCCGCCAGTTCAGCGAGGCGGGCAGGTCGAGCTCGGCGGAGCGGTCCTCGCCGTCCCGGCTCCAGGTGAGCCGTGCCCGGTTCCCCTCCAGTTCCGCGGTGACCGCCGGTCCGAGGTGGAAGGCCAGGCGTACGTCCCCGCGCGGCCCGCGCACCTCGTCGACGACGGTCAACTCCCGGCTCACGGTCGCCAGTTCCACCCGGCGGCGGTGTACGGAGTCCTGGTAGCCGTCGTGCTCCGCGCACCAGCGGGCCGTCCCCCCGGCGGCGGCGCCGGCGGCCTCCGCGACCAGGACGCGGCTGCGGGCGTGCCGGGTCCACAGGAAGGGACCGCCCGAGACGGACTGGTCGCCGCCGTCGAGTTCAAGGGTGTTGTGGCCGAGGGTGGAGCGGAAGTACCGCCGCCACTCGGGCTGCCCGTGGTAGCAGAACGTGCCCGGGTCGGCGAGCACGTCGACCCCGTCGTGCCGGACCTCCACCGACAGCGCGTCGGCGTGGGCGTGCGCGGCGATGGACAGGAATCCGTGCGGACCCCCGTCGCAGCGGACCCAGATCTCCTCCGGCCCGCGCAGAATGGTCATGCCCGCGTCCGCGAAATGGGCGGGCCGTTCCGCGGGCCGGGACACGGCCGGCGAGGTGTCCTTCCTCGCGTACGGCTGGACGAACGCGGCCAGCAGCGGGGTGCGCACATCGGTGCCGGTCACCGTCGGCCACCAGTCGAGCCGGCCGAACACGGCTTCCCCGGTGGAGAGCAGCGAGGCCCAGCGGTCGGTTCCGGCGCCGTCCACGATCAGACCGTGCCCGTCGTCCGCGTCGCCCTGGCGCGGCGGCCGCAGCCGGTTGTCCACGACGGCCGCGAGCGCGTCGGTCATCCGCAGCAGCACGAGCCGGACCGTCGGGGGGACCGGGACGCCCGCGGCGTCCGCCTCGGCCACCGCGGCCAGGCCGAGCTCCAGCACCAGGCCGTGGTACTCGGTGGCCAGCTCGCGGTTGAGGCCGGAGAGGAACGTGTTGCTCCGCAGCTCCCGCTCCAGCGACCGCAGCGCGTCGGCCCGCCAGCGCGCCGAGGAGGGGAACCACCCGAACGCGCAGGCCGCGGCGAACTGCCCGGCGGTCTCGGCGATGACGTGGTTGTTCGCCGAGGACCCACGGCTGGGGAAGGCGGCGAGCCAGCGCTGGTGGTGCCAGATCTGGTTCCGTGCCACCGGGTTGTCCTCGAAGAGGGCGGCCGCGCCCTGCCAGCCGTCGAGCAGCCGGCGCACCCACACCCAGGACAGCAGCCGGATGCCCAGCTCGATGCCGCTGGTCCAGTGCACCCCGCGCAGCGGCGGGTTGGCCTCCCACCAGGACCGCAGATGCGCGGCCACCCGCTCGGCGTACCGCTCGTCCCCGGTGACCGCGTAGGCGGCGGCGAGCACGGTGAGGTACTGGTGCCGGGACGGCTCCCAGATCTGCTTGATGTCCCCGACCGCGTCCTCGTCGCGGTACGGCACGTCGAAGGCGTACACCTGCGGGGCGCGGCGCCCCGTCTTCGGGTCGTACGACCAGTCCGGGTCGGCCAGGTCCTCGCGCGCCACCCCGAAGAACTCGGCGTGCCCGTCCATCAGCCGGTCCGCCTCGGCGGTCAGACGCTTCGCGGCGTCCGGCGGCACCGCGGCGAGGGTCCCCGCCGGCAGCACCGCGGTGAACCGGGCGCCGGTCACGTCCGGGCAGTCCGGCGGTGCCGAACGCCACCGCCGCCTGCGCACCGCGTCGCCCGCCCGGCCGCCGATCTCCCTCGGCCCCATCCGGGACAGGCGGCGCAGGTACCAGCCCGCGCTCATGGTCATCGGGTCCTCGCCAACGTCACCGGCGCGCCGGCGGCCAGAGCGCTCTGCACGGCGAGGGTGGCCGCCGTGGTGGCGACCAGGGACTCCAGCGGCACCGGCATCGGACCGCCGGTCCGAACAGCCTTGACGAACGCGGCCAGTTCGGCCGACTGACCCTTGTCCCGGGCCTTCGGCAGCCGCGAACTGACCCACCGCTTGCGGCTGTGGACGGAGGCACGGACGAAGTCGTCGAGCCGCAGCACCCTGCCGTCCGCGATCAGGTCCAGCGTCTCCTTGGGGAAGCCGGACGCGCCCGTGGTGACGTAGCTGATGGTCGCGGTGGACTCGTCCGCGTAGCGCAGGACGACCTGGAGGTCCTCGTTGCCGGAGGAGGCGACCGCGTACACCGAGACCGGATCGGCGTCGAGCAGCCAGCTCGCGGTGTCGATGAAGTGTCCGCCCTCGCCGGCGAACCGCGAGCCCTCGGTGCCCTGCTGGAGGTACCAGCTCCCCTGCGTCAGCCGGCCCGCGTTGACGAGATAGCGCAGGCTCGCCGGACCGGTCCGGGCGCCGAACCGGTTCCTGGCCTCCTGGAGCAGCGGCGAGAAGCGGCGGTTGAAGCCCACCTGCAGCCGGTCGTTGCCGGACTCCTCCACCGCCGCGAGCACCCCGGCCAGTTCGTCCTCGGTGAGGGCCAGCGGCTTCTCCACGAACACGGTCTTGCCGGCGAGCAGGGCCTGCCGGGTCAGTTCGGCGTGCGAGCTGTGCCGGGTGACCACGAACACCGCGTCGATGGACTTGTCGCCGAGCACGGCGTCGAGATCGGTGGTCGCCTCGGCGAAGCCGAACTTCCGCTGCGCGTTGGCCGCGGACAGCGCCGTCGTGGTGACGACCGTCGACAGCTCGACGCCCTCGCGCCGCGCCAGGTGCGGCAGCAGCATCGACGTCGCGTAGTTGCCCGCGCCGACGAACGCGAGGCGCACCGGCGTCTTCGCGGCCCGGACCGGCGCCGGTCCCTCGCCGCCGCCCCGCTTCACGGCGGGCACGGCCAACTCCGGTGCCTCCACCGGGGTTTCCGGGGTCTCCGTCTCCGCCGCCTGCTCCGGGTACCGGAACAGCACGGCCACGGCCTTCAACTCGCCGTCCTTCAGGCTCCGGTAGGTCTCGACGGCGTCGTCGAAGCCGGCGATGTGGGAGATCAGCGGCTCCACGTCCACGCGGCCGCGGGCGGCGAGGTCGAGGAAGCAGGCCAGGTTGCGGCGCTCGGTCCAGCGCACGTAACCGATCGGGTAGTCGCGTCCCTCCAGCTCGTACGACGGGTCGTAGCGACCCGGGCCGTAGCTGCGCGAGAACCGGACGTCGAGCTCCTTCTCGTAGTACGCGTTCCACGGCAGGTCGAGACGGCACTTGCCGATGTCGACGACCCGCCCGCGGTCGCGGCAGAGCCGGGCGGCCAGCTCGACGGGCTGGTTGCTGCCGCCGCCGGCCGCCAGGTACACCTGGTCCACGCCGTGGCCGCCGGTGAGTTCGGCGACGGAGTTCTCCACGGCCGCGGAGGAGGGATCGCCGCAGGCCGCGGCGCCCAGGCGCTCGGCGAGTTCGCAGCGCGCCGGGTCGGGGTCGGCTCCGACCACGCGGACCCCCGAGGCGGTGAGCAGCTGCACCACCAGCTGCCCGATCAGCCCGAGGCCGATGACCAGCGCCACCTCCCCGAGCTGCGGCTCGCCCTGGCGGACGCCCTGCATCGCGATCGACCCCACGGTGCCGAAGGCCGCGTGCCGCGGCGCGAGACCGTCCGGCACCGGGGCGTAGAGGTTCTTCGGCACCCAGTTCAACTCGGCGTGCAGCGCGTGCTCGTTGCCGGCGCAGGCCACCAGGTCGCCGGCCTTCACGTCGTCGATCCCGGCGCCGACCTGCTCGACCACCCCGCACAGCGAGTAGCCCAGCGGCGTGTAGGAGTCGAGCTTGCCCATCACCTTGCGGTACGTGGCGGGCAGCCCGTTGGTGGCCACGCTCTGCATGACCTTGGCCACCTGGTCCGGCCGGGAGCGGGCCTTGCCCACCATCGACATGCCGGCCTCGGACACCTTCATGAGCTCGGTCCCGGTGGAGATCAGCGAGTAGGCGCTCCGGACCAGCACACCGCCCGGCTTGCACCCCGGCACCGGCACGTCGAGCAGTGCCAGCTCGCCGCTCTTGTAGTTCTGTACGACCTGTTTCACCGAAGTCCTCTTGTCTCTACTGTCTCTAGGCCGTCACGGGAGACTGCCGGCCGGCCCCTGAGGTCGCGCCGCGATACCAGTACTCGAGCGTCAGCACATGCCACAGATGCTTGGAGAAGTCCCGCTGCCCGGCGGCGTCCTCGGCGACCATGCGCGCCAGCGCGTCGCGGCGCAGGAGCCCGGAACGGACCAGCTCGCCGTCGTTCACCACCTCGCGCACCAGCGGGGCGAGGTCCCGGCTCATCCAGGCCCGCAGCGGGGCGCTGAACAGGCCCTTGGGCCGGTACACGATCTCCCGCGGCAGCACCGAGGTGGCCGCCTCCTTGAGGACGGCCTTGCTCTGCCGTTTGACGATCTTGCGGTCGCCGGGCACCGCGAACGCCGCCCTGACCACCTCGACATCCACGTACGGCACCCGCACCTCGGTCGAGGCGGCCATGCTCGACCGGTCCGTGTAGGCGAGGTTCAGGCCCGGCAGGAACATCCGGGCGTCGCCCAGGCACATGCGGTTGACGAAGTCGTCGAGGTCGTTGTCCTCGTAGACGTCCGCGTGCTCGGTCAGCACGTCCTCGACCGTCCCCGCCAGGTCCGGATCGATCAGGGCGAGCAGCTCGTCCCGGTCGTACATGGTGTAGCTGCGCCGGAACGCGGTCTCCTCCGGCAGGTCCGCGAAGGACAGGAACCGCTTGGCGAACCGCACCGAGCGGTACCCCCGGCGGGCCGAGGCGACCGGCAGCCGGTCCACGGCCGCGGACACACCGCGCCGCAGCGGCCCCGGGACCCGCTGGTAGCGCAGCGCGATCAGGTTGGCGAGGTGCTTGCGGTAGCCGGCGAACAGCTCGTCGGCGCCCATCCCCGAGAGCATCACCTTGACCCCGGCCTCCCGGGCGGCCGAGCAGATCAGGAACGTGTTGATCGCGGCGGGGTCGCCGATCGGCTCGTCCAGATGGTGCGTCATCCGCGGCAGCAGGTCCAGCACGTCCGGGGCGATCTCGATCTCGTGCAGGTCGACGCCGAACCGCTCGGCCACCTGCCGGGCGTAGCGCAGGTCGTCCGGCATCGCCTCGAACTTGGCGTCCTCGGCCCGGAATCCGATCGTGTAGGCGGAGATCCCCGGCCGGTCGCGGGCCGCCAGCGCGGTCAGGTAGCTGGAGTCGAGCCCCCCGGACAGGAAGGTCGCCACGGGCACGTCGGAGAGCAGGTGGCGCCGGGTCGACTCCTCGACGACGGCGGCGATGTCCGGCAGATCGCCGGCGCGGGCACGCTCCTGGCCCTCGGCAGCGACCTCCCGCAGGCTCCAGTACTGCCCTCGCGCCACCCCGCCGTCGGGCCGGAACCGGATCCAGCTCCCCGGCGGCAGCTTCTCGGCCTCGCGGAACGCGCACCGCGAGTCCGGCACCCAGTAGTACAGCAGCGACGCCACCAGCGCCGCGTGGTCCACCTCGAGCGACCCGCCGGTCACGGCGGCCAGCGCCTTGAGCTCGGAGGCGAACACGAGGCCCCCGCCGCGCCGGAGCAGGAACAGCGGCTTGATGCCGAGCTGGTCGCGGGCGAGCGTCAGTTCACCCGTCCGCTCGTCGAAGATCCCGAACGCGAACATGCCGCGCAGCCGGGGCAGACAGTCCGTGCCCCAGCGCCGCCACGCCTCCAGCAGCACTTCGGTGTCGGAGGTGCCGCGGAAACGCACCCCCGACGCCTCCAGCTCGGCACGCAGTTCGGGCGCGTTGTACAGCTCGCCGTTGTACGTCAGGACGAGGCCGCCCGAGACCATCGGCTGGGCGCCCGTCTCGGACAGGTCGATGATGGCCAGCCGGCGGTGCCCGAGGTGCACCTCGCCGTCACCGGCGGGATGGCTGTAGTGACCCGCCCCGTCCGGGCCGCGGTGGGCGAGCGTCTCGGTGAGCCGGTCGGCCACCGCCTTCCCGTCGGGCCATCGGTAAGTACCCGCGATGCCACACATGTCCTACCGTGCCTCCTGGTCGCTGTCCGGGACGCGGGCCGTCCACATCGGCAGGCGCTCGGCCCGCCGGCCCAGCCCGCTCTGCCGGGCCGACCGTTCGTCCTGGCCGCGCAGTGCGGTGTTCAGTCCGTCCCACAGCGTGCCGTCGGTCCGGTCACGCGGATCGGGGTCGATCAGCACGACACCGATGACCGCGATCCGCTGGTCCGCGAGCTGCCGTGCCACGGTGTGCAGCCATGCCGAACTCCCTTGCCCTGCACGGACGACGAGCACGGTCCGGGTGCCGAGGTACTGCAGGTCGGTCCACGCCGTGCCGGGCGCCACCGAACCGACCCCGACCCGGCGGTCCTGGTGCGGCAGGTCCGCGGCACGTTCGCCGCCGATCACGGCGGGGTCTCCCTGCTTCGGGCGGCGCCTGGCGAGCTGCGTGCCGGGCAGGCCGTCGACGACGACCACCGGTCCGTCCGCCGACAGGGCCCTGGCGAGGTCCAGGGCGATCGCTCCGGTGCTGCGCGCGCAGCCCAGTTCGAGCAGCGACACCGGTTCCGCGGAGCCGCGGGCGGTGCGCGCCAGGGACGTGGTGAGCCGTTCGCGTGCCGTCCGGGTCCGGCGCCGCCGCCCCAGCCTGCCCTTGCCGCGGGGCAGTTCCGCGATGACCGAGGCGCCGAGGTTCGACGCGATCTCCCTGCGCAGCACGGGGCGGTCGGCCACCACCGAACCGACCGCGGCCACCGCGAGGCCGAGGACCAGTCCGAGGACGAGGCCGATGACACCGTCGGTGGCGGCCGTCCTGGGCAGGGACGTACGCACCGCACTCGGGGCGTCCACGATCTGCGTGCCGGCGACGAGCTGCGGCGTGCCGATACGCGCCTCCGCGGCGCGCTGCCCGAAGTCGGTGATGCGCGAGGTGAGTTCGGCGCGGCGGGCGAAGAGCGACTCCAGGTCCGCCGACGCCGTCGGCCCGCTCTGCGCCGACCCGTCCCCGATCGCCTTGTTGACCTTGGTGAGTTCGCCCTGGAGACGGTCACGCTGGTCGAGCAGGGCCTTGGCCTCGGCGTCCGCGGCCGCCCGGATCCGCTTCACGTGGTCCGCGACGAACGCGTCCGCCAGCGCCTTGGCGCGGGCCTCCGCCTCCGCGTCGCTGTCACCCGTCACCGTGATCTGCAGCAGGTTGTTGGTCAGGCCGAGCCCCGAGTAGTCCCGCATGAAGTCCTCGGGCTTCTCCGTGGAGTGGAGGGACTTGAGGGCCTCGCCGGCGATCCGCGTGGTCTGCAGCAGCGCCACGTCGGTGCGGATCAGCGTTCCGGGATCGTTCGGCTGGTCCTCCTGGTGCGCGACCAGCACCTTGGTCACCGCGGTCGGCGGCGCCGGCAGCAGGACCGCCACCGCCGCGCCGACGAGCAGCCCCAGCAGACCCGCGGCGCACCAGAAGCGGCGCCGCCTGCGCACCGCGACCACCAGCGCCTGCAGGTCCACCAGCGGAGCGGCGGCCGACGACTCCGAAGTCGTACGCGTCGTCACCCTGAACTTCCCTTCACGTCGTGGCCGACCGCGAGCACCGGCGTGGCCGCGTTCCGGGGAGTACCGGCCGACCGTGCCGGGAGGGCACGGACCAGATCGGCGAGGACGATGCCGACGACCTCGTGCCTGGCGTCCGCGCAGGCCTCGGCGATTCCGGCGAGCTCCGCCGCGGTCCAGTTCCCCGGGCTGAGCACCACCAGGGCGCCGGACTCGCTGCCGCGGTCCGGCACGAGCGGCTGGGACACCGGGACCTCGACCACCCGCAGCAGCGGATCGCCCTCGGCCTCGGCCACGAGCCGGCCGGCGGCCACGAGGGCGACCTCGTCGCCCTGGGGGACGAGGAGCAGCAGCCGCCGGGGGGCGGGCAGCGTGTCCCGGAGGCGGGCGCACACCCGCCGGTAGCGGATCTGTCTGCTGGCCTCGTCGCCCGAGGTCTGCGGGGCCGGGACGTCCCAGCGGACGTCGACGCCCAGCAGCCGGCGGATCCCGGACCGCGAGCCATGGCCCTGCGGCCGGTGTCCGGGCCGCTCGCCGGGAACGTCGACGGTACCCAGCAGCTCCGCGTTCAGCGCCGCGGCGATCTCCGGCTGCGTGCGCAGCCGGCGGCTCATGCGGGCCGCGGTGAGATGACCGACGACACCGATCAGGAAGAACAGCAGTGCCCCGGCCACGATGAGCTGGATCCGGGTGGGCGGTGCCTCGCCGGTCGGCCGCGGGGCCGAGCCCATGACGACCATGTTGGCCTTGGCGGCGGCCGGGTCGGCCTGGTCCAGCTTGTTGATGGCCTCCTGGAGCGTGGTCCGCAGCTTCTCGAGCTCGGTGCGGGCCTGCACGCTCTCCACGGTCTGCCCGGGATCGGCGGAGTCGGCCAGCTCGGTGATGCGCCGGCTGGTCTGCGTCACCGTCTTCTGCAGCGCCTCGCGCTGCGCCGCCGTGTCGGGGTCGCTGTTGTTGTCCGCGATCCGCGCGGCGAACGTGACGAACTGCCGTGCCACCTGGTCGGCGAGCCGCTGCGCGCGCTCCGGGGTGTCCGCCGTGCCCGAGATCTTGATGATGTTCCCGTCGGCGGTCTTCGCGCTCACCTGGTCCCGCAGCTCGCTGGTGGGGACGTCGTTCCAGTGGAGCGCGTCGGCCGCCGCGTCGACCACCACCGAACTGGTCGCGATCTCCTGCTGGGTCAGCAGCTCGCGTTCCTCCCAGGCGCCGGGCAGCAGCACCGACGCCGATGCCGTGTAGCGCGGCGGGAAGAGCAGCGAGGCGCCGTAGCCGAGGAGCGCGCCCACGAGCGCGAGCGCGGCGAGGAGCCGCCAGCGCCGGCGGACGATCCGGCCGATCGTGACCAGGCGTATCGTGTCATCGTTCAACGGTGCGGCCTCCGCCCTGTGCACTTTCCGGGCCGCCCGCCGGAGCGTCGTCGCCGCAGGCGGCGGCGTAGGCGGCGAGCAGCGACGCCTGCGAGTTCCGCCACGAGAGCGGGCCGCTGATCCGTTCCTGGCCGATCTTGCCCATCAGGGCCCGCTTCTCGGGATCGTCCAGCAGCAGCGCGATGAGCCGCGCGAACTCGGACTCGTCGTTGGCGGGCGCGTAGACGGCGGCGTCACCGGCGGAGACGCGGGCCTCCCGGAGGTCGAAGGAGACGAGCGGGCGGCCCATCACCATGTACTCCAGGACCTTGTTCATGGTCGACACGTCGTTGAGCGGGTTGTGCGGGTCGGGGGAGAGGCACACGTCCGCGGTGGACAGGTAGCGCACCAGATCCGCGTCGGGGATGCGTCCGGTGAACTGCACCTGGTCCGAGAGCCCCAGCTGCCCGGACAGCTCCACCATCGCGTCGAAGGTGTCGCCCCCGCCGACGAACACCGCGTGCCAGTCGGTCCGTCCGACCTCGTCGCGCAGCTTCGCGAGGGCCCGCAGCGCGTAGTCGACACCGTCCTGCGGGCCCATCACGCCGAGGTAGCACAGCAGATGGGGCTTGCCGCGCTTCAGCTCCGGCTCCGCCGGCACGGGGTGGAAGCGGTCGATGTCGGGCGCGCTGCGCACCACGAAGACGTCCTCGGGCCGCTTGCCACCGCGGCGCACCGCGGTGTCCTTGTAGCTCTCGTTCGTGGCCAGCACGACGTCCGCGGCCCGGTACGTCATCCGCTCCAGCGCGCACACACCGCGGTAGAGCAGGTCCTCGCCGCGGTCGAACCGGGAGAGGTACAGCTCGGGCACCAGGTCGTGCTGGTCGAAGACGAACCGCGCTCCGCGCCGCTTCAGCCACCGCGCGGGCAGGAACAGGAGGTCGGGCGGATTGCAGGCGTGCACGACGTCGACCGGCCCGATCTTCCGGGCCAGCCGCATCGTGTGCCACAACGCCGATCCGTACTCCCGCACATAGCCGGCCGGTCCGCCGGTGGCGGCGCGCAACGGGTAGCGGTGGATCCGCACCCCGTCGATCACCGCCTCCGGCTCCGTGTCCCGCTTGCTGCCCTGCGGGCAGATGACGTGCACGGTCCAGCCCGCGTCGCGCAGGGTCGTGCATTCCTGCCACACCCGTCGGTCGAACGGCACCGACAGGTTCTCCACCAGGATCAGCGCGCGCCGGTTCTTCCGGTCGCCGCTGGTCGAATCACCAAGCAAGGCCCATGTATCCCGGTTCGGTCCGGCGCGCGTCGGCGTCGGGAAGGCGGACGAGGTCGACGATCACGGGACCGTCGCCGTGGGGCAGCGCCGAGAGGACGGCCGGGTCCTTCGTCCCGACCAGGAGTACCTCGGCGTGTTCGAGTACGTCGTCGACGGAGTCCGCGAGCAGCTGCGCGAGGTGCGGCAGGCGGGTCTCGATGTACTCACGGTTGGCGCCGAGGAGCCGGGAGAGGCTCACGTTGGCGTCGTGGATGCGCAGGTCGTACCCCTTGCCGAAGAGCCTCTCCGCCAGTTCGACGAGCGGGCTCTCGCGCAGGTCGTCGGTGCCGGGCTTGAAGGACAGCCCGAACAGTCCCACCCGGCGCTTGCCGGTGCGCTCGACCATCTCCACCGCGCGCTGCAGGTGGTCGGCGTTGGAGGGCAGCACGTGCGACAGGATGGGCACCGAGACGTCGGCCCGGTTCGCCGCGTGGACCAGGCTGCGCAGGTCCTTGGGCAGGCACGAGCCGCCGAAGGCGAAGCCGGGCCGCAGGTAGGCGGGGCTGATGTTCAGCTTGCGGTCGGCGAGGAACACGTCCATCACCTGGTGCGAGTCCACCCCGAGCGCCTGGCACACCGCGCCCAGCTCGTTCGCGAAGCCGATCTTGAGGCCGTGGAACGCGTTGTCCGCGTACTTGATCGCCTCGGCCACCGGGACCGGCACCCGGAACACCTCGCCGGGCAGGCCCTCGTACAGAGCAGCCACCACATCGCCGCTCGCCGCGTCGAGTTGGCCGATCACGGTCTTCGGCGGGTCGAAGAAGTCCCGCACGCTCGTGCCCTCGCGCAGGAACTCCGGGTTGACTGCCACCCCGACGTCCACCCCGGCCGTACCGCCGAAGGACTTCTCCAGGATCGGCACCAGCAGGTCCAGGCAGGTGCCCGGGAGCATGGTGCTGCGGAACACGACGGTGTGCCGGCCGCCGCGCTCGGCCAGCGCGGCACCGATCTCCTCGGTGACCCGCTCCAAGTAGGTGGTGCACAGGCTGCCGTTGGACTCCGAGGGCGTGCCCACGCAGATCAGCGACACCTCGCTGTTCGCGATCGCGTCACGCACGTCGGTGGTGGCGCGTAAGGCGCCGCTCCCCACGACGTCGGCGACCAGCTCGCCGATCCCCTCCTCGACCACCGGGGCCTTGCCGTCGTTGACCAGGTCGACCTTCACCTGGTTGACGTCCACGCCGACGACGTCGTGGCCCTGGCCGGCCAGGCACGCGGCCGACACGCAGCCCACGTAACCGAGCCCGAAAACGCTGACCTTCATGACCCGTTCCTCCCCCAGGGCAGACCCTTGCGGCCTGCCGTACACGCGCCTGCCGGACGACACCCTCCGCGCATCAATAGGCCCCCTGCCCGTAGAGCACCGCACGCAGCGTCTTCCACAAGATCACGGTGTCCAGGGCGAGCGACCAGTCCTCCACGTACCGGAGGTCCAGCCGCACCGCCTCCTCCCACGACAGGTCGCTGCGTCCGCTGATCTGCCACAGGCCGGTGAGCCCGGGCTTGACCAGCAGCCGCCGACGGATGTCCGGGCCGTACGCGGCGGACTCCTCCGGTAACGGAGGCCGCGGACCGACCAGCGACATCGATCCGGCCAACACGTTGAACAACTGCGGGAGTTCGTCGATCGAGTACCGGCGCAGCACCGCTCCGACCCGGGTCACCCGCGGATCGCGGCGGACCTTGAACAACAGGCCGGCGCCCTCGTCGAGACCGGCCAGCTCCGCACGTGCGCTGTGGGCCCCGGAGACCATGGTGCGGAACTTGAGAATCGTGAACTCGCGGCCGTTCTTGCCGACCCTGCGCTGGCGGTAGAACGCCCCGCCCCGGCTGTCCAGCAGCACGAGCAGGCCGACGAGCACCATCAGCGGCGCGAACAGCAGCAGCAGGACGGCCGCGCCCAGCCGGTCGACGACCACCTTGACCGCACGGCGGCCGCCGGTGAAGGTCGGCATGCTGACCCGCAGCAGCGGGATCCCGAGCACCGCGTCGACGTGCAGCCGCGGACCGGCCACCTCCATCAGCACGGGCGCCACGACCATCTCCGCGTCGCTGCCCTCGAGGTTCCAGGCCAGCCGCTGCAACCGGTCGGGCGACCAGTGCGGGTCCGGGGTGACGGCGACGACGCGGTACCCGTCGCGGTGCACGTGGTTCGCGACGTCCGCCAGCCGGCCGACGACCGGCACCCCGTCGAGCTGGTCACCGTCGAGCCCGTGACCGTCCGTCGTGCAGACCGCCTCCACCCGCCAGCCGAGGTGCGGGAACTTGCGGGTCCGGGTGACCAGATCGCGCACGGTGGCCGGGCTGCCGGCGGCGAGCACCGGTCGCAGACACCGGCCTTCCTTCCGCTGCTTGTGCAGCCACAGCCGCAGCAGGTAGCGCACGGTCATGGTCACGATCGCGATCGCGGGGATCGCGACGAAGATCCAGAGTTTGATGTTGCGCGAGGTGAGGGCGATCCCGCCGAGCGCCAGGACCACGGTCGCCGCGAACAGCGACCGTCCCAGCCGGCGGAATTCCTCCGCGCCCTGGCCTAAGACGGCCGGAGCCCACGCCCGGCCCACCGCCAGTGCCCCCAGCACCAGCAGCTCGGTGCCGAACGCCAGGATGCCCCATTTCTCATGCCAGTTGGCCGCGTCCCGGGCCCCGAAGAAGTTGCCGATGGACGCCACCACGACGGCCGTGGCAACCATGTCGCTTGTGATCACGGTACGGCGGTAGCGCTGCTCCCAGTCGGTCGCAGGCTGACGCATCGCCCCGTCCGTCAGACGCTCGCGCGCAGACGGAAACGGACGTACTAGTCCCCCTTGCCGCACAGAACCCCCCAGGTTCCAGTGGTTCGACGTGTTCGCCTAACACTGTTCTCGCCACGCGAGGCACCCCCGCCCCCCGTGCTGCGCCGCGCTGTTCCTCCCCCCGGGAGGCCCCCGCCTCCCGCGCCGCGCCGTGTCCGGAAACCCTTCGAGGTCCCGGGTGCTCCCCGCACCCGAACCTTCGGGGTTCCGAGGACCGACCACCCCCGTGCCCGGTGTCGAGGAAGGCCAATGCTGGCATTCCTGACGCCGGACCTATAGATCATTATTGGTCGCCTCGTGTCCGAACATCTGAAGCACGGTCAATCTAGACCATCGAGGCCGCTATGAAGAGGGGGATGTGTGGAATTTGTGTTCAAGATTTGGTGCCGGTTCCGCCGACGGTTGTCCCCCTCCGGGCGCTTTGACCCCACCACGCGCTTGAGCAGCGCTTCCGCGACGGGCGCGCGATCGCGATCTACGAGCCTCAACAGGCCTTCCACGGCACGCAGTTCGGCAAACCGGCCGATGCGGAACCGTCCTCCCCGGCGCGCTCAGAGCCAGTCGCGGCGTTTGAAGACGATGTACAGGCTCGTACACACCACCGCCATCAGAACGATCGCGAAGGGGTAGCCCAACACCCAGTGCAACTCGGGCATGTGACGGAAGTTCATGCCGTAGATCGTCCCGACCAGGGTGGGCGCGAACAGGATGGCGGCCCAGGAGGAGATCTTCTTGATCTCCTCGTTCTGCTCGAAGCCCGCTTCCGCCAACGCCCGCATCTCGGCGTTCTGTTGCTGGGTCACGAGCGTCGCGTTGACGGTGAGGATGTCGGTGAGGGCCTGGCGGAATCCGTCCACCCGCTCACTGGTGTGCGTGACGTGGTCGGCGACGTCGCGGAGGTAGCGCTGCAGTTCCTCGTCCGTGCGGTACTTGGCGAAGCCGGCCATCAGACTGTGCAGCATGCCCACCAGCGGGCGGGTGGCACGCTGGAACTCGACCATCTCGCGGGAGAGTTCGTAGATGCGGCGGGACACCGCGGGGTCGCCGCGGAACACCTCGGTCTCGATCTCGTCGATGTCGTTCTGGACGCCGGAGACCACCGGCACGTAACCGTCGACGACGGAGTCGAGGATCGCGTACAGCACGGCCTCCGGACCGAGCCGCAGCAATTCCGGACTGCCCTCCATGCGGCGGCGCACCGCCGAGAGGTCCGGTGCCGCGCCGTGCCGGACCGTGATCACGAAGTCCGGTCCCACGAACACGTGCAGCTCGCCGAAGTCGACCTCCTCGGCCGCGTCCAGATAGCGGGCGGCGCTCAGGACGACGAAGAGCGTCTCTCCGTACCGCTCCAGCTTCGGGCGCTGATGCGCCTCCATCGCGTCCTCGACGGCCAGCGGATGCAGGTCGAACTCGGCCGCCAGCGAGTGGAGTTCGGCCGCCGTCGGGCGGGCCAGGCCGATCCACGCCATGCCGTCCGGCTGCTCGCGCAGCTCGCGGAAGGTCTCGGCCAGCGAGGCGGGCGTCGACACCCGTACCCCGTCGCGGTACAGGGCCGACTGGACGACGCTGACGACCTCGGCGGGCTCCGGCGCCGCAGGCGCCTCCCGCGGCGGGGTCTGCCGCGGGGGCGGCGCGGACGGCGGCGTCAGGGCACGCCGCCAGAGCGACCTCCGCCCGGCCCTCGTGCCTCTGGGGCCGCCGGGGTCCTGGGCGCCCTTCGCCTCCCCGGCGCCGTCCGGGTCACCGGAGCCCCGCCGGTCGTCCGAGGCTGAGCGGGCGCGTCGCTCGGACATCGCGGCTGCCTCCAGGGTCGAACGTACGTCTGCGCGATCTCCGAGCAGGATATACGGGGCAAACGGTCCGTGCGGCGACACCGGACGGTACCCGGCCGGGAGGGGTGCCGGACCGGGACCGGACGGGAGTCGCGGACAGAAGGTGTCCGCGAGCGGGGTTAGCGTGCGGGCATGACGAAGACGACCGCGACGGCCCCCGTGCTCGGCACCCGCGCCCTCAACCGCGCGACCCTCGACCGTCAGCTCCTGCTGCGCCGCTCCCCGATGTCCGCCACGGCCGCCGTCGGGCATCTGCTCGGCCTCCAGGCGCAGAACGTGAAGCCGCCGTACTACGCCCTCGCGGCCCGGCTGGAGGGCTTCGGGCCCGAGCACCTGTCGGCGGCCATGGACGCGCGGGACGTCGTGCGGATCGTCACCATGCGCTCCACCATCCACACGCACACCGCCGACGACGCCCTCACCCTGCGGCCGCTGGTCCAGGCCGCCCGGGACAGGGAACTGGGCCAGTTCCGCAAGGGGCTCACCGGCGTCGACCTGGACCGGCTCGCGGCGATCAGCCGTGAGCTGGTGGAGGCCGAGCCGCGCACCATGAAGCAGCTCCGCGAGGCACTGCTCCTCCGGTGGCCGGAAGCCGACCCCTTCGCCCTCTCCGTCGCGGCCCGCTGCACCCTGCCCCTCGTCCAGGTCACCCCGCGCGGACTGTGGGGCCGCAGCGGCCAGGTCGCCCTCACCACCGCCGAGCACTGGCTGGGCCGCCCCGCCGAACCCGCACCCGCGCCCGACGCGACCGTGCTGCGCTATCTCGCAGCCTTCGGCCCCGCCTCGGTCAAGGACATGCAGACCTGGGCCGGCCTCACCCGGCTCCGCGAGGTCTTCGACCGGCTCAGGCCCTCCCTGACGGTGTTCCGCGACGAGAAGGGAGGGGAACTCTTCGACCTGCCCGACGCGCCCCGGCCCGACCCGGACACGCCCGCGCCGCCCCGCTTCCTGCCCGAGTTCGACAATCTGCTGCTGTCCCACGCCGACCGGTCCCGGGTCGTCCCCGCGGACCTCAAGGGGCGTACCTGGCAGGGGAATCAGGCCTACCGCACCCTGCTCGTCGACGGCTTCGTGTCCGGCCTGTGGAAGCTGAAGGAGGGCGCGCTGGTCGTCGAGCCCTTCGGCGCGCTGACCGGGACGCGGCGGGACGAGGTCGTCGCGGAGGCGGAGCGGATGCTCACGGCGATGCACCCCGGCGAGGAGTACGACATCCGGTTCGGCACGGTCGCCCGGCCCTGAGATGCCGGCGGACGGGGGCGCCGCGGGGAAGCCGTCCGCCGGCAGGTACCGGGCTGTGTTTCTTGGATGAGGGGCGTTGCGGGCCGCTCGTGGAGGCTCGCAACGCCCCTCGGCTTTTACCTGAGGGGTACTCAGGAGATCTTCTTCCCCTACGAGTCGACCTGCTCGGTCACCAGGCTGGAGAACGTGGTCAGTCGGGTGTAGACCCCCGGGTAGCCGGCCTCCGCGCAGCCCTCGCCCCAGGAGGTGATGCCGGCCAGTACTCCGTTGATGAGCAGCGGGCCGCCGCTGTCGCCCTGGCAGGTGTCGACGCCCCCCGCGTCGAAACCGGCGCAAACCATGTCGGAGGCCACGTAGTTGGAGCCGTACGAGGCCGTGCAACTGGCGTCCGACACGATCGGGACGGTCGCGGTGCGGAGCTGGTTCGAGGAGGTGCCGTTCTCCGAGGTGGTACCCCAGCCGACGATGCGGGATTCGGTGCCGGCCGCGTACAGGCCGGTGTCGGAGCCCGACACGTACGGTGCCGGGGTGTACGGCATCGGCGTGGACAGCGTCAGGACGGCCACGTCGTCGCCGTCGGTGGCGTCGGTGTAGTCGGGGTTGATCCAGATCTTGCTGACCGTGCCGACGGTGCCGTCCGTGCCGTTGAGGAACGTCCGTCCGCCCACCACACGGACACTGCTCGTCGTCTCGCCCGACATGCAGTGGGCCGCGGTCACGACCTTGTCGGCGGCGACGAGGGTGCCGCCGCAGAACTGGTTCTGCCTGGCGTCGGTGATCTGCATCATGAACGGGTACGCGGTCGTCGTGGTCGTCGTGCCGCCGACGATGGGCTGGGGAGCGGCCGCGGCGGACGGGGCGCCCAGCAGTGTGGTCGTGGCTGCCGCGGCGGTCGCCGCACAGAGGGCTGCGCTGTTCTTGAGGCGGATGAGCCCGAACATCGGTCTCCTTGAAAGTTGCCGGTGGGGGGACGCGCGGGTGTGTGGGGGGAGTCACGACGCCTCTGGATGGGGTGTCGCGGGGCCCGAGCGAGCGGCACGCCCACACGCTAGGGGGTGTGACCGCTCTCTCCCAATGAGGGAACCCCCTAGTGGAGACGGGGGAGGGAAAACCCTTGTAGGGCGCGGGTCGTGTTTGACGCGGGCGCCGTCCGGTCGGTCCCGGCCAGGGGGCCCCGCCCGTCCGGCGCACGTTCACCCGAAGGAGTCACCCAGCAGCCATACCGCCCTGGCCGGGGGCTCTACCGGTGTCGGCCGGAGCGTCACCGTTCCGGCCCGCAGTCTCACCGGTCCGGCCGCTTCCCGCGCGCCCCGTGCCGCCTTTTCTGCCCGCACGGAGTCCCGGCCCGCGCGCCCGCGCCCTGGCCCGGGCGGGGCCGGGTCGGGTCGGGCCGCCGGAGCGTCAGTCGGGCCGGGCCGGCGGAGCGTCAGTCGGGCCTGCGCTCCGCGGCCAGCCGCACGATGTCGACCCGCGACCGGATCCCCAGCTTCCGGTACACCCGGGTGAGCGTGGCCTCCACGGTCTTGACGCTGATGAACAGCCGCCCGGCGATCTCGCGGTTGGTGGCCCCCTCCATGACCAGCGCGGCGACCTGGCGCTCGGTGGCGGCGAGGGTGTCGAGGGCGGCGGGGGCCAGCGGCGGCGCGGCCGGAGGATGCGCGGCCGCCGCCTCGACCTGACGGAGCCAGGGCAGCGCGCGGCACCGCCGGAACAGCCGGGCCGCCTCGTCGTAGGAGATGGGCCCCGGCCCGGACGCGCCCCCCGCCCGGGCGGGTCCGGGAGCGTGCGGAACGGTGCGCAGCCCGGCGAGGGCGTACGCGGCACGGGCCTCCTCCAGTCCGTAGCCCAGCTTGCCGAGACGGTCCTGTGCGGAGGCCAACTGGCGTTCCGCGGGTCCCTGTTCGCCGCGCGCGGCCCGTACCAGTGCCTCGGCGCGGTCGAGCACGGCGAGCACGCTCTCGCGCTCCAGCCTGAGCGCGCGCCGGCGGGTCACGTCAATGACGTCCTGGGCCTCCGCGGTCTCGCCGATGCTGACCAGGGCCTCCGCGAGGTCCCCGTGCCAGCGGCCCCGGGCGGGGTCGATGACGCCGAGCGCCTCCTCCAGCTCGCGGACCCGGCGCAGCGAGCGGACCGCGGACGCGGCGTCCCCGGCGACGAGCTGGGCGTGCCCGAGGGCGCCCAGGGCGCGCGAGATGTAGACCATGTCGCCGTCCTCCTCGGCGCGGTCCACGGCCTCGTGGGCGAGTGCGAGCGCCCGGTCCACGTCACCGCCGGCCGCCTCGGCGAGCGAGGTGAACATGGCGGTGGCCGCCTCGCCGATGCCGGTGTCGCGGGCCAGCCGCAGGCTCTCCCTGGCCAGGTCGAGGGCGCGGCCGCAGTGACCGGAGCGCAGTTCGGTCTCGGCGAGGCCGCGCAGGAAGTGCAGTTCGCTCTCGACCATGCCGCGCCGCTGCACCTCGCGCAGCAGCGCGGTGATGGCCGTACGGGCCTCGGCGAGCCGGTCGCCCATGATGAGCCAGCGGAATCGGGCGGCACCGGCCCCGTTGTGGTCGCAGGCGACCCGGGGGTCCTGCGGCTCGCGCATCGCCCGCTGGATGGTCGAGGGCGCGTCCGCGTGCCCCATCAGGGTCTCCATCTGCGCCTGGAAACCGAGCGCGAGGAGTTCGGTGCGCCGGTCACCGGCGCGCGCCGCGAGCCGCGCGGCCCGGGCGGCCTCCTCGCGGGCCTTGGTCATCTCGCCGTCCATCAGCAGGGCCCGCCAGGCGAGCTGGTAGCGGACGAGGGCGACCAGGCCGGGGTCGTCGCCCGCGTCGGCGAGCGCCTGCGGGAAGACGGCGTCGATCTCGGCCATGGCCTGCCCGGCGGAGTCGACGACGACCATCCAGGCCCGGACCCGTTCGGCGGGGGCGGTTGCTCGTGACAGCACCTGGCGGGCGATGTCCCGGGCGAGGTCCGTCTCCCCGGCCGTCAGCGCGTCCTCGGCCGCCTGGAGGCGCCGTTCGTCCGGGCCCGGCCGGGCGCCGGCCGGGGTGTGCCGGGCGGCGAGCAGTCCGAGCCCGACGGCGACGGAGGGGGCGCCGCGGTCACGGGCGGCGGCCGCGGCCTCGCCGAGCCGGGCGGCGACCGAGGGGTCCGTTCCGGTGGTGGCCAGCGCGAGGTGCCGGGCCCGCTCGATGGGATCGGAGGCCGCGCGGGACAGGGCCGAGTGCGCGGCGCGCCGTTCCTGCGCGTCGGCCTCCGCGTACAGGGCGGCCGAGACCAGCGGGTGCGCGAATCGGATGCCCGGTGTCTCGCGTTCGGTGGCGAGAAGGCCGAGCGCGGCGGCCGACGCCGTCTCCGCCTCCGCGTTCTCCCGGCCCGCGGCGTGCAGCAGGGCCAGGGTCGGGCGGGCTCCGGCGCTCGCCACGAGCAGGGTGCGGCGGGCCTCGGCGGACAACATGTCCAGCCGGCTGAGGACGAGCGCCCGCAGTGACGTCGGTACGGGGAGCGGTTCGCCCGGGCTCGGCCGGGTCGGGGACTCGGCGAGGGCGCGGCCCAGCTCCAGCGCGAAGAGCGGATTGCCGCCGCTGGTGCGGTGGATGTCGCGCACGGTGGAGCGGGGCAGACCGGTGTAGCCGCGCTGTGCCAGGAGTTCGGCCACCTTGGCGCGGGCCAGCGGCGCGACCCGCAGGGCGAGGGTCTCCGGGACGGACGCGCGGAGAAAGCGGTCGTGGTCCTGTGCCTGGGGCTCGGTCTCCGTACGCACCGCGGTGAGCATGCGGACCGGGGTGCCGCCCAGCCTGCGGGCGGCGAAGCCGAGGAGTTCGGCACTGGCCGGGTCGAGCCACTGGAGGTCGTCGGCGACGATCAGCACCGGCCCGCGCGCGGCGAGGGCGCGGAACGCCGACAGCACCGCGAGCCGCAGCGCCAGACCGTCGCGCTGGAGCGTCGACTCACCGCGGCCGGTGAGCGCCGATTCCAGGGCGGTGCGCTGCGGGGCGGGCAGCCGGTCGGCGATCTCGTCGACGACCAGACCGAGGAGGTCGGCCAGCGCGAGGAAGGGGAGATGGGATTCGGACTCGGTGGCCGAGCAACGCAAGACGGTGCGCGCCGATTCGGCGCATTCGGCGGCCAGCGCCCGCAGAACGGTCGACTTTCCTATTCCCGCGGGCCCGTGGACGAGCACACTGCCGCCGTCGGAGAGCTGCTCGCGTGCCGCGGCGAAGAGTTCCTCCCGGCCGATGACCAGGTCGGGGCGCGGTCTCGCAGGTTCCCTGAAGTCCCCTCGCACGGTCACCGCTCCCCTCGTGTGTCGTGTCCTGGCCAATATTAGGCAACGTCTCTTTGAATTTCGGACAGTCCGGGTGGTGAGGGAAATAACAGATGGTACGCATACGTCATTTCACGGTCCGGACGATTGAATGAAGGGTCCCGCCGCGGGCGGTCCGCTAGGGCAGCACCCCCGCCCGGCGCGCGGCGACGACGGCCTCCAGCCGGGTGTGCGCGCCGAGCCGGCGCATCGCCGAACGCAGATACCCCTTCACGGTCTCCGGACGGAGCCCGAGCCGCTCGGCGGCGGCCGCGTTCGTCGCCCCCGCCGCGACGCAGGCGAGGACGTCCACCTCGCGCGGAGCCAGGACGACGTCGTGCGCCACGCCCGCGGACGGAGCCGCCGCGTCGGCCAGCCGGCCGCACACGGAGAGCAGTTCGGCCCGCAGCTTCGGGTCGGCGATCCGCGGCGCCAGCGCCCGCAGCGTCCCGTGGGCCTCACGCACCTCCTCCCAGGCCGCGTCCCCCGTCGCTCCCGGCACCGGGCCGGGCTCGCGGACGACGCCCAGCAGGTCGTGGGCCGCGTCCCGGACGACCAGCGCCTGTTCCACGTCCCGGGCCGCGGCGACGGCCGCTCCCAGCGTGCGGTCGCCCAGCGGCTGGGCCGTCCGCAGAGCGCCGTACAGGACACCGCGCACCCGGCGGCGTACGACGACGGGTACCGCGAGGACGGAACACAGCCCCTCCGTCGCCACCGCCGTGTCGTACTCGTGGCTGATCTGCCGCGAGGCCGGATAGTCGCTCACCGCGCACGGCCGGGCCAGGGCCACCGCCTTGCCGCCCAGCCCGTTGCCCGAGGAGACCGCGAGCGAACTCAGCGCGGGCGTCGCCGTGCCGCTCAGCTCACTGATGCGCACCAGCCGCCCGCCGGAGTCGACGAGACCCCCGAAGGCCACCGGCAGTCCCGTGGCACGCCGCAGCCGCACCAGCGCGGCGCGTACTTCCACCGACTCGGCCGTGTCCGCTGCCACCTGCTCGTCCCTTCATCGCGGGGCACCCCCGTTCGGGGGTGGTGAGACCTGCATCACGGAATACACGATGGTAGGCGGCGGTCCGGCAACGAGGAGGACACATGACGGCGACAACGGGCAGGGCGGACGGGTTCCGTGCCGCACGGGACTTCCTGCTGAAGCACCGTTCGGACTACTCCACGGCGTACGAGGGCTTCAGCTGGCCCCGCCCGGAGCACTTCAACTGGGCCCTCGACTGGTTCGACGTCATCGCGCGGGACAACGACCGCACCGCCCTGCACATCGTGGAGGAGGACGGCGGACGTGTCGAGGTCTCCTTCGCCGCGATGTCCGAGCGCTCCGACCGGGTCGCCAACTGGCTGCGCTCGCGGGGCGTGGGCGCGGAGGACCGCGTCCTCGTCATGCTCGGCAACCAGGTCGAGCTGTGGGAGACAGCCCTCGCCGCGATGAAGCTGCGCGCCGTCGTCATCCCGGCCACCCCGCTGCTCGGCGCCGCCGACCTGGCCGACCGGATCGAACGCGGCCGGGTGCGGCACGTCGTCGTGCGCTCCGAGGACACCGCGAAGTTCGACGCGGTCCCCGGCGACTACACCAGGATCGCGGTCGGCGGCACGCGCCCCGGCTGGCACGCGTACGAGGAGAGCGCCGCCGCCGATCCCGCCTTCGAGCCCGACGGCCCCACCCACGCGGACGACCCCCTGATGCTCTACTTCACCTCGGGCACCACCGCTCAGCCCAAGCTCGTGGAGCACACCCACGTCTCGTACCCCATCGGCCACCTGGCCACCATGTACTGGATCGGGCTCAAGCCCGGGGACGTCCATCTGAACATCTCCTCACCCGGCTGGGCCAAGCACGCCTGGTCGAACCTCTTCGCTCCGTGGAACGCCGAGGCGACCGTCTTCCTCTACAACTACACGCGGTTCGACGCGGGCCGGCTGATGGCCGAGATGGACCGGGCCGGCGTCACCACCTTCTGCGCCCCGCCCACCGTGTGGCGCATGCTCATCCAGGCCGACCTCGGCCTGCTGCGGACCCCGCCGCGCGAGGTCGTCGCCGCCGGCGAGCCGCTGAACCCCGAGGTCATCGAACAGGTCAGGCGTGCCTGGGGCGTGACCATCCGGGACGGCTTCGGCCAGACCGAGACCGCCGTCCAGGTGTCCAACAGCCCCGGCCAGCCGCTCAAGACCGGCTCCATGGGCCGGCCGAGCCCCGGCTTCCGCGTCGAACTGCTCGACCCGGTGACCGGCGCGCCCGGCGCGTCGGAGGGCGAGATCTCCCTCGACCTGTCCGAGCGTCCCGTGGGCCTGATGACCGGCTACCACGGCGACCCCGACCGTACGGCGGAGGCGATGGCCGGCGGCTACTACCGCACCGGGGACATCGGCTCGCGCGACGCCGACGGCTACATCACCTATGTCGGCCGCGCCGACGACGTGTTCAAGGCCTCCGACTACAAGATCTCGCCCTTCGAGCTGGAGAGCGCGCTCCTGGAGCACGAGGCGGTCGCCGAGGCCGCCGTGGTCCCGGCGCCCGACGAACTGCGCCTGGCCGTCCCGAAGGCGTACATCGTCCTCGCGGCGGGGTACGAACCCGGCCCCGACACCGCCAAGGTCCTCTTCGAGCACGCGCGCACGGTGCTCTCGCCGTACAAGCGCATCCGCCGCCTGGAGTTCGGCGAGCTGCCCAAGACCGTCTCCGGCAAGATCCGCCGGATCGAGCTGCGCGAGGCCACGGCCGCCGGCTCGGACGCCGAGTACCGCGAGGAGGACTTCCGGTGAGTGAACTGTCGTACGCACACGGGACGGGCGGCACGGCGCTGCTCGGCGACACCATCGGGGCGAACCTCGACCGGGCCGTCGCCGCCTGGCCGACGAGGGAGGCGCTGGTCGACGTGCCCTCGGGCCGGCGCTGGACCTACGCGCAATTCGGCTCCGACGTCGAGGAGTTGGCGTACGCGCTGCTCGCGTCCGGAGTGGCCAAGGGCGACCGGGTGGGCATCTGGGCGGTCAACTGCCCGGAGTGGGTGCTCGTCCAGTACGCCACCGCCCGCATCGGCGCGATCATGGTGAACATCAACCCGGCCTACCGCACCCACGAGGTGGAGTACGTCCTCGATCAGGCCGGGATCTCGCTGCTGTTCGCCTCGCTCAGCCACAAGGGCAGCGACTACCGCGCGATGGTCGAGCAAGTGCGCGGCAGATGCCCGCGGTTGCGGGAGGCCGTCTACATCGGCGACCCGAGCTGGGACGCGCTGGTGCGGCGTGGAACCCCGGCCCTGCGCGAGGAGCTGAACGTCAGGGCCGGTGAGCTGTCCTGCGACGACCCCATCAACATCCAGTACACCTCGGGAACGACGGGCTTCCCCAAGGGAGCCACGCTCTCCCACCACAACATCCTGAACAACGGCTATTTCGTGGGGGAGTTGATCGCCTACTCCGAACAGGACCGGGTCTGCATCCCGGTTCCCTTCTACCACTGCTTCGGCATGGTGATGGGAAACCTGGCCGCCACCTCGCACGGCGCGTGCATGGTGATCCCGGCCCCCTCGTTCGACCCGGCGGCCACGCTGAGGGCCGTGCAGCAGGAGCGGTGCACCTCGCTGTACGGCGTACCCACCATGTTCATCGCGGAGTTGAACCTCCCCGACTTCGCGACGTACGACCTGTCCACCCTGCGCACCGGCATCATGGCGGGCTCGCCCTGCCCGGTCGAGGTGATGAAACGGGTGGTCGCGGAGATGCACATGGAGGAGGTGTCCATCTGCTACGGCATGACGGAGACCTCGCCCGTCTCGCTCCAGACGCGCCGGGACGACGACCTGGAGCACCGCACGGGAACGGTCGGCCGGGTCCTTCCGCACCTGGAGGTGAAGGTCGTCGACCCGGTGGACGGGGTGACCCGGCCGCGCGGCACCGCCGGGGAGCTGTGCACCCGCGGCTACAGCGTGATGCTCGGCTACTGGAACGAGCCGGAGAAGACCGCCGAGGCCGTCGACGCGGGGCGCTGGATGCACACCGGGGACCTCGCCGTGATGCGCGAGGACGGGTACGTCGAGATCGTCGGGCGCATCAAGGACATGATCATCCGGGGTGGCGAGAACATCTACCCGCGTGAGATCGAGGAGTTCCTGTACGCCCACCCGAAGATCGCCGACGTCCAGGTGGTCGGCGTTCCCCACGAGCGCTACGGCGAGGAGGTGCTCGCCTGCGTCATCCCGCGCGATCCGGCCGACCCGCTCACGCTGGAGGAGCTGCGCGCCTTCTGCGAGGGGCGGCTGGCGCACTACAAGATCCCCAGCCGGCTGAGCATCCTTCAGACCTTCCCGATGACGGTCTCGGGGAAGGTGCGGAAGATCGAACTGCGGGAGACGTTCGCCGAGTAGGGCTCCCGGGGTGCCGGTGCCCGCGCCTCCACGGCCCGAGCCGACGCCGCTCGCCGTGCCCGGTGTTCAGCCCGAGACGGCGATGAGGTCGTCGGCCGGGCTGTTCACCGGCCGGGGCGAGCCCGTGAGGTCCAGGACGAAGAGGGGGACGCCGAGGGTGTCGGCGCGGGCGCGGGCGTCCTCGTCGTAGCCGGCCAGGGAGAAGAACACACAGGTCGCCGACTCCGTCATGGCGGTCAGCCACAGACACTCCACGTCGCGCAGCGAGGCCGGCCGCACGGTGGGGTCCACCTGGGCCAGGATGCCTCGCGCGGCGAGTCCGATCCCGGACGTGGGCCGCTGGTCGGCCCGCCGGATGTCGCGGTAGCCGAGCCAGCCCAGATACAGCGCGGCGGCGGTGACGGCGTCGCGGGCGGTCCGAATGGCAACCGGCCGGAACGCGGGCCTCCGCCCGGCCCCGAGGCCATGCCCGGACGCCCCGAGCCGCGCAGAGGGGACGCCGTCCGTGTCCCCTGCGGGTGCACCGTCCGGGTCCCGCGAAGGGGCGCCGTCCTCGGGGGCCTTGCCCTCGAAGGTGTGGGCCCCGGGGGAGCTGTCCTCAGGAGTGCCGCTCATGGGGGCTTCGCCCTCAAGGGTGTGGGCCTCGGGGGTATCGCCCTCCGGGGAGCTTTCCTTGGAGGCTCGGTTCTTTGGGGCGCTGTCCTCGGTGGTACTGGCCTCCGGGGCGCTGTCTCCGGCGGAGCTGTTCTTCAGGGCTCCGCTCTCGGCGGCGCCGGCCTCCGGAGCGCTGTCCTCGGTGGTGTCGACTTCGGCTTCGCGGGTTTCGTTCCGGTGGGTGCCGGACCCGGCCTGCCCGTCGTCCGGCCGGTGCGTGACCGGGCCGGCCTTCCGGACCGGGGCCGTTCGCAGCGGGATCCGCAGGGTCGTTCCGCAGGGGCAGCCCAGCTCGGGCTGCGGCCACTGGCTTTCGCGGCCGCAGGCCCCGCACCGGACCGTCGTCCATTCGTCGTCCCACGCGCGATGGGTGACGGGCGTCGCCTGCGCGAGGCGGTCGAGCGGCGCCGTCACGGGCGATCCGCACACGCAGGGGTAGGACGGAGCCGCGTACAGATGCTCGCGGCGGCAGGCCGGGCACCGCACCGGCACGCTCTCGGCCATGGCCCACTCCAGGAACTCACGTCGGGACAGCGCGTCCATCGTCCTCCTGCCGGACGGCGCCCGGCAGCGAAACGCCGCGACGCGCACGACCCGGTCCGCGCACGGCCCACTCTTGACGCTCCCCGCCCCGGCACCTAGATTGCTTCCAGATAGTAGAAGTTAGTTTCCGTAATGCGGAATAAGCAACGGGATCGGCGGCTCTCCGCGGGGCGCGACGGGAGCGCGAGTCCGACAGCCGAAGCAGGAGTACTCCATGGCTCGTATGACCGCTGCCCGCGCGGCAGTCGAGATCCTCAAGCGCGAGGGCGTCACCGACGCGTTCGGCGTTCCGGGCGCGGCGATCAACCCCTTCTACGCGGCGCTCAAGGCGTCCGGCGGAATCAGCCACACCCTCGCCCGGCACGTCGAGGGCGCTTCACACATGGCGGAGGGCTACACCCGCACTCACCCGGGCAACATCGGTGTCTGCGTGGGCACTTCGGGCCCGGCGGGAACCGACATGATCACCGGCCTGTACTCCGCGAGCGGCGACTCGATCCCGATCCTGTGCATCACCGGCCAGGCCCCGACCGCGGTGATCCACAAGGAGGACTTCCAGGCCGTCGACATCGCCTCGATCGCGCGCCCGGTGACCAAGATGGCCGTCACCGTCCTGGAGGCGGCACAGGTTCCCGGCGTCCTCCAGCAGGCCTTCCACCTCATGCGCTCCGGGCGCCCCGGGCCCGTCCTGGTCGACCTGCCCATCGACGTCCAGCTCACCGAGATCGAGTTCGACCCCGAGACGTACGAGCCCCTGCGGACGTACAAGCCCGCCGCGACCCGAGCCCAGGTCGAGAAGGCGCTCGGGCTGCTGAACGCCTCCGAGCGCCCGCTGATCGTGGCCGGCGGCGGGGTCATCAACGCGGACGCCGCCGAACTCCTCGTCGAGTTCGCCGAGTTGACGGGCACCCCGGTCGTCCCGACGCTCATGGGCTGGGGCGTCCTGCCCGACGACCACGAGCTCAACGCGGGCATGGTGGGCCTGCAGACCTCGCACCGCTACGGCAACGCCACCTTCCTGGAGTCCGACTTCGTCCTCGGCATCGGCAACCGCTGGGCCAACCGCCACACCGGAGACCTCGGCGTCTACACGGCCGGCCGGACGTTCGTGCACGTCGACATCGAACCCACCCAGCTCGGACGGATCTTCGCCCCGGACTTCGGTGTCGCCTCCGACGCCCGGGCCGCCCTGGAACTCTTCGTCGAGGTGGCAAGGGAGCTGAAGGCGGCGGGGAGGCTGCCCGACCGCTCCGCGTGGGCCGCATCGGCACAGGAGAAGCGGGCCACCCTCCAGCGCCGGACGCACTTCGACGACATCCCGATCAAACCGCAGCGCGTCTACGAGGAGATGAACAAGGCCTTCGGCCCGGAGACCCGGTACGTCTCCACCATCGGCCTCTCGCAGATCGCGGGCGCCCAGATGCTGCACGTCTACCGGCCGCGCCACTGGATCAACTGCGGTCAGGCGGGCCCGCTCGGCTGGACCGTCCCGGCCGCGCTCGGCGTCGCCAAGGCCGACCCCGGCGCGCAGGTCGTCGCCCTCTCCGGCGACTACGACTTCCAGTTCATGATCGAGGAACTGGCCGTCGGGGCCCAGCACCGGATCCCGTACGTCCATGTCCTCGTGAACAACGCCTACCTGGGCCTGATCCGGCAGGCGCAGCTCGGCCTCGACATCGACTTCCAGGTCAACCTGGAGTTCGAGAACATCAACTCCCCGGAGCTCGGCGTCTACGGCGTCGACCACGTCAAGGTCGTCGAGGGCCTCGGCTGCAAGGCGATCCGGGTCACCGACCCGGGCGAGCTCGGCGCTGCCTTCGAACGGGCCAAGAAGCTCGCCGCCGAGTTCCAGGTCCCCGTCGTCGTCGAGGCGATCCTGGAGCGCGTCACCAACATCGCCATGAGCAGGACGAACGACATCGGGAACGTGACCGAGTTCGAGGAGATCGCCACCGAGCCGGGCCACGCGCCCACCGCGATCAGGACACTGAAGGTCTGACCCGGACCTTCCCCTCGCCGGCCGGGACCTCCCCGTCGCCGGTCGATGCCCTCCACCGGCCGGGACGTCCCTTGCCCCCGTCGGGACCTCCTTCCCGTGCCCGGGTGGCCCGCCTCAAGTAGCGGGCCGCCCGGGCGCGTTGTCGCCAGGGGCGGCCTGCTCCGAGTGGCGGGCCGACCGGGCGTGTTGTCACCAGGCGGCCCGCCCCAAGTGACCTGCCGTCCAGGTGCGTTGTTCCCAGGAGCGGGCCGGTCCGGCATGCTCGCCCCATGCGGATGACCGTCCCCACCCCCCTCGGCGACATCGCCGTGCGCTGCCTCGACCCCCTCCCCGGCGCCCGGCCGGAGGGAGCCCCGGCCCCGTCCGAGACACCCGCCCTCCTGCTCCTGCACGCCAATCCGGGAGACGGGCGCGACTTCGACGCCGTGCTGCCCGCCCTCGCCGACCGGTACCGCACGTTCGTCGTGGACTGGCCGGGCTACGGCGACTCGACCGCCCCGGAACCCGGGCTGGTCACGCCCGAGGGGCTGGTGCGGGTCGCGGAGCGGGTGATCGACGCGCTCGCCGACGGGCACGGCGTCCGGGAGGTCGCCGTGCTCGGCAACAGCGTCGGCGGCTACGTGGCCTGCCGTCTCGCGGAGGGCCCCCGTGCCGCGTCGATCAGCGCGCTCGTCCTGGTCGACCCGGCGGGCTTCACCCGCCACACCGCGCTCACCCGCTGGTTCTGCCGCGAGGTGATGGGCCGTCCCGCCCGTGCGCGAAGGCTTGTCGTCCCGCTGGCCCGCGCCTATCTGGGCCGGCTGGGCACCCCGAGCGCGCGCGAGACGTACGCGCGGGTGCGCCGGCTGCCGCGCGACGAGCGAAGACTCGCGGTGCACTGCGCGCTCTGGCGCGGCCTCGCCGCCCCCGACTTCGGCCTCACGGCCCCCGGCGCCCTCCGGCCGCCGATCCTGCTGCTGTGGGGGAGCCGCGATCCCGTCGTCCCCGCGTTCCTCGACGGCCGCCGCGCCCGGCGCATCCTGCCCGCGGGGACGCTGAGCGTGCGGCTGCCCACGGCCCACGAGCCGTACAACGAACGCCCGGGCCTCTTCCTGCGGCACGTCCTGCCGTTCCTGGAGAATCCGCGGGCGGTCGCCGCGCGCCGCCTCAGGCCCCCCAGCCGCCCGCGCAGCCGCTGAATCCGCCGCCGTCCCCTCCGCTGCTCCAGGACGGTCCGCTCTCGGGCCGGCCGCCCCGGCCGGTCAGGCCCGCCGCCTCGGTGAAGCGGGGCACCAGGACGGTCAGGGCGGCATCGCCGTACAGGGCGACGGCCAGCAGGACATCGGCCGGGGCCAGGCCCTCCGGCCCGGCGGGACGCGGGACCGCGGTGCGCAGCTCCCGCAGGACACGCCGGGCGGCGCGTGTCCGCCGCGGAGGAAGGCGGCGCAGCAGCCCGGCCGCGACGGCCTCGCTCCGCAGCTCCGCCAGCGCCCGTCGTACGCGCGGCCGGTCCATCAGCTCCCGCATTCCCGCTGGGAGGTAGAGCGATCCGCGTACGGCCTTCTCCAGGGCGAGCCCCGGGGCGAAGGACGTCCCCGGGGACGGGTTCGAGGTCCGTATCGTGCCCGGCGGGCCCGGGGCCACCGCGCCGCGCAGATGCAGGGCGACCACGGCGACCTTCACGGCCGCGCGGGGCCCGCCACGCAGCAGCGCGACGGTCAAGGGCCCAGGCCCGACCGCCGCGCTTCCGCTCATGGTGCTTCCCCCGTGCCCCCGTTCGGGACCCGCCGCCCCCGTGCCGGCGGGCCCCGTGTGCCGAGGATGTGCCTTATCCGGCGGCAGGAGAAGTCCCTGGGGCGGTGTTCAGAGGTTGATTTGAGGGTTCCGTAGGCGTCCTACGCCCGCTTGCGTACGGAAGGAGTCCGTACGGCGCCCGTTTCGGCTCGTGGATCAAGGGGCGCGGCGCGTGGTCCGGCGCGCACGGCCGTACGGTCCTCAGACCTCCGTGTGCTCGGAGAGGCCGGGCCAGTCGTCCGGCCCGCCGCCCTGCCAGTCGATGATGTCGCTCTCCTCGACCTCGATCACGTCGAGGTCGACGTCCGCCTGGCGCAGGATCTCGACCACGTCGTCGAGGTGGTACGCGATGCCGAGCACCCGGTCGCCCTCGGTGACCCGCCGCGACCCGTCCAGACCCGGTGTGTGCACCACGATCCTGGGGAGTTCCTTGCCGTCAGCGTCCATGGTCCAAGGCTGCTGCTCGCGGCCGCAATCCGCACCCGGAGCCCGGCGCGGGCTCCCCGGCTGCCATGGAGTCGTTGCCGTCCGACGGCGCGAGGCCGGGCGCGACGGTACGTTCGCGCCGCCGGACGGGGTCTGTGCGGTACGGCCGAAGCCGGGGAGTGGCCGAGGCAAGGGAGTGGCCGAAGCAAGAGAGTGGCCGAAGCCGGGGAGCAGTGGCCGGAGCCGATGTGTGGACGGGACCGCGGCGGCCGCGACGGACCGGAGTCTCCCTTCCCTCACGTCGAGAAGGGGAACCGGTCCTTGACCACCGCACCGGCTCGCGGGCCGCCGCGGTCCTCGTCCGCCCGGACCGCGTCCGCGACGGCCACCCCTCATCCGGGCCGTTCGTGACGCGGTCCGGGAGCTCGTGGCTCCGGACGTGGATCCGGGTCGCGGCGGTGCCTGGGCGCGACATGACAGATGTCGGCACCGCCGCGGCCCGGACGTTCGAGGTGCCCGGTCAGACCCGGGCGCCGGAGAGGCGTTCCACCGCGCGCAGCAGCGCGGAGTGGTCCAGGCCGCCGTCGCCCTGCGCGCGCAGGCTGGCGACGAGCTGGGCGACCACGGCTCCCACCGGCAGCGCGGCGCCCACGGTGCGGGCGGCGTCCGTGACGATGCCCATGTCCTTGTGGTGCAGGTCGACGCGGAAGCCCGGCTTGAAGTCGCGGTTCAGGAAGTTGTCCTTCTTGCGGGCCAGCACCGTGGAGCCCGCGAGACCGCCGCCGAGGACGTCGAGCGCGGCCCGCAGGTCCACGCCGGAGCGTTCCAGGAAGACCACCGCCTCGGCGCACGCCTGGATGTTCACGGCGACGATCAGCTGGTTGGCCGCCTTCACGGTCTGGCCCGAGCCGTGCGGACCGCACAGCACGATGGTCCTGCCCAGCGCCTCGAACAGGGGCTCCGCCTCGTCGAAGTCCGCCCGGTCACCGCCGACCATGATCGACAGCACCGCCTCGATCGCTCCGGCCTCGCCTCCGGACACCGGGGCGTCCAGGACGCGGACGCCCTTCTCGGCGCCGGCCTTCGCGAGGTCCACCGAGGTCTGCGGGGTGATCGAGGACATGTCGATCAGCAGCGCGCCGGGCCGCACGTTCTCCAGGACGCCCCCGGGGCCGTACGCGACGGCCTCGACCTGCGGGGAGGCGGGCACCATCGTGATCACCACGTCGGCGTCCCGCACGGCCTCGGCGATCGAATCGGCGGCGGTGCCGCCCGCCGCGGCCAGGCGCTCCAGCTTGTCCCGTTCCAGCGTGTGGCCCGTGACGTCGTACCCGGCCTTGATCAGGTTCTCCGACATGGGGGAGCCCATGATGCCGAGACCGATCCATGCCACCTTGGGGAGGTTGTCGCTCATGAGGGTGCCTCTCTGCGATCCGTGCTGCGTCTTGGCGATCCGTGTCGACCCGGTCCGTGCCGCGTCATCGGGGTGCCGCGTCATCGGGGTGCCGCTCATCGGGGTGCCGCTCAGCGGGCGGCGCGGGCCGCGGCGGGCAGCCAGTCGAAGGCCCCCGCGCTCGGCAGGTCGCCCGGCTTGTACTCCAGGCCGACCCGGCCCGCGTATCCGGCCCCGGAAAGCTGGTCGAGCAGCGCTTCGAGGGGGAGCGTGCCCGTGCCCGGGGCGCCGCGGCCGGGGCTGTCGGCGATCTGCACATGGCCGGTCCGGTCGGCGCGGGAGGCGATCACCCGCGGCAGGTCCTCGCCGTTCATGGCGAGGTGGTAGAGGTCCATGAGGAACCTGGTGTTGCCGAGGCCGGTCGCCGCGTTGACCTTGTCGACGACGGCGACGGCCGCCGGGGCGCTCACCAGCGGATAGTGCGGTGACTCCCGCTCGTTGAGGGCCTCGACGAGGAGGATCGCGCCGATCCGGTCCGCGGCCCGTGCCGCGAGGACCAGGTTCTCCAATGCCAGCGCGTCCTGCTCGTCCGGGTCCACACCGGCGACGCGGTTGCCGTACAGGGCGTTGAGCGCCGTGCAGCCCAGCGAGCCGGCGAAGCCGGCGGCCACGTCGATGTTGGCCCGGAACCGCGCCGACTCCTCCCCGGGCAGGGACAGGGCGCCCCGGTCCGGGCCGGGGAGCTGTCCGGCGTAGAGGTTCAGCCCGGTCAGTTGGACACCGGCGGCCTCGATCGCCGTCCTCAGGGCGTCGAGCTCGGACCGCTCGGGGGTGGGTGAGTCGACCCAGGGCCACCACAGCTCGACCGCGGTGAAGCCGGCCGCCGCGGCGGCCGCCGGGCGCTCCAGGAGCGGGAGTTCCGTGAAGAGGATCGACAGATTGACGGTGAAGCGCTGGTCCGCGAATCCCATGGGGCCGACACTCACTTCCGTATCGTGGAAACTTGTTTCTGCTCAATGGAAGATTGCCGTCGGGCTGCGAGCGTTGTCAAGGGGGTGCCGGCGGAAAGCCCGCGGGGTGCGGCCCGCTCCGGCCGCAGGGGGCTTGCCGCGGCGTCCGCGCCGGGCAGTAGGTTGAGCCCGTGCGATTGAGAGTGGAGTTCACGACCGAGCCCTTCGATCTCGACGAGGCCCCCCGGCACGCCCTGGTCGCCCGCGAGGTCATCGAGGCGGCCGACCTGGACGCCGTGGACGTCGGCCCGTTCGGCAACACCGCGGAAGGCGGCGCGGACGCCGTGCTCACCGCCGTCGAGGCGCTGCTGCGCCAGGTCCTGGACGCGGGCGCCACCCGGGTCTCGCTCCAGGTCAACGTCCTCGGGGCGGCGGGGGAGGGCGATAAGTGACCGGAATCGCGGACGACCCCTTCGTCGCGGCGGTCAAACCGCTGGTCGACGCCATGGGCGGGGAGATGCTGCCGCCCTCGGAGGCCGGCGTCGACGACGTCGTCCTGTCCTGGGAGGGCGCGGACGTCGTCGCCGTGCGCCTGCCGCAGCTGGCCGACTCGCTCGACCACATCCTCGCCGCCCTGGAGCGCAAGCGGGGCATGCCGCTCGCCGAGCTCGACCGCAAGGCCAAGCAGGAGATCGTGCGCATACTGGAAGCCCGCGGGGCCTTCTCCGTGCGGCACGGAGTGGAGACCGTGGCGAGCGCGCTCGGCGTGAGCCGGTTCACCGTCTACAACTACCTGAACCGCGAGAAGGGTGCCTGACCGGCGCGAACGCGCCTCTGGGCGGCAGGTTTCACCGGCCGTCACCTCGCCGCCGCCCGGACGACCGGGCGGCGGTTTCCGTAACCTTCCGTAACCCGAAGTTTTCAACAAAGTGTTGACGTCGGTTCGCCGAGGGCGTTAGCTGTCCGCAGCCCGTCCAGCACACGGCCACGGAGGCTTCCCATGGAGTCGAGTACGGCATCCGGCGGCCTCGCCCGCTTCAACACCCTCGACGAGTCGGCGGCCCTCGCCGTCCTCCACGAGGTGTGCGCCTCCCGGGCGTGGGCCGAACGGCTGGTCGCCGCCCGCCCCTACGCCGGGGACGGTGACCTGTACGCCGAGAGCGACGCCGCCACCGCGGCCCTCACCACCGCCGACCTGACGGAGGCGATGGCGGGGCACCCGCCCATCGGACGGCCGAAGCCCGGAGACGCGACCTCCTCGCGCGAACAGCGCGGGATGGCCGGGGCCTCCGCGGAACTCAGGGCGGAGATGCTCGAACTGAACCTGGCCTACCAGGAGAAGTTCGGCCATGTCTTCCTCGTCTGCGCCACCGGCCGGACCGGGGAGCAGATGCGTGACGCGGTCAGGGAGCGGATCGGCAACCCGGCCGAGCGGGAGCGCGAGATCGTCCGCACCGAACTGGGAAAGATCAACCGCATCCGGCTCGGCCGTCTCGTGGCAGACGAACCGCCCGGCACGGCGGGAGGCTGACGCCCACCCGAAGGACACGCCCGCCGGCCCCCCGGAGGACGTACAGCCCGTACAGGAAGAAGAGGCATGAGCACCGACACCACGGCTTCCGTGTCCACCCACATCCTGGACACCAGCGTGGGCCGGCCCGCCCGCGGTGTCGCGGTCCGGCTCGCGGCCCGTGCGGGACGCGAGGGCGACTGGCGGGCGCTCGGCGGTTCCGCGACCGACGCGGACGGCCGGTGCAGGGACCTTCCGGCGCTGCCGGAGGGCACGACCCACGTACGGCTCGACTTCGAGGTCGAGCGCTACTTCGAGCAGGATCCGGCGACAACGACACAGCGAGCCGATGCGCAGCAGGACGCCCCCGCGAATCGGGACAGCGAGACGTTCTTCCCCGAGGTGACGATCACCTTCGCCGTCAGGCCGGGCGAGCACTACCACGTACCGCTGCTGCTCAACCCGTTCGGCTACTCCGTTTACCGAGGGAGCTAGCAGACATGACCGAACCTTCCCGCCAGGGCCGCCCGGTGCTCCTGGGCCAGAACCAGTACGGCAAGGCCGAGAACCGCGTCGTGCGGATCACCCGCGACGGCGCCACGCACCACATCAAGGACCTGAACGTGTCCGTCGCGCTGAGCGGCGACATGGACGAGGTCCACCTCTCCGGCTCCAACGCCAACGTCCTGCCGACGGACACCACCAAGAACACCGTGTACGCCTTCGCCAAGGAGCACGGCATCGAGTCCGCCGAGCAGTTCGGCATCCACCTCGCCCGGCACTTCGTGACCAGCCAGGAGCCGATCGAGCGGGCGCGCATCCGGATCGAGGAGTACACCTGGGAGCGCATCGAGGCCCCGGACGCCGCCTCCCGGGCCGCCGGCGCGGACGGGCCGAGGCACTCCTTCGTCCGCAAGGGCCAGGAGACGCGCGTCACCCAGATCACCTACGACGGCGAGGCGTGGGAGGTCGTCTCCGGACTGAAGGACCTCGTCGTGATGAACTCGACGAACTCCGAGTTCTGGGGCTTCGTCAAGGACCGGTACACGACGCTCCCGGAGGCCCACGACCGCATCCTCGCCACCCAGGTCTCCAGCCGCTGGCGCTTCGGCTGGACCGGCGACGAACAGCGGATGCCCGACTGGGACAAGTCCTACGACGAGGTCAGGAAGCACCTGCTCCAGGCCTTCGCGGACACCTACTCCCTCTCGCTCCAGCAGACCCTGTACGAGATGGGCGCGCGGATCATCGACCACCGCGACGAGATCGACGAGGTCCGCTTCTCGCTCCCGAACAAGCACCACTTCCTGGTCGACCTCGCGCCGTTCGGCCTGGAGAACGACAACGAGGTCTACTTCGCGGCCGACCGCCCGTACGGGCTCATCGAGGCCACCGTCCTGCGCGAGGGCCGCGAGCCGCGCATCCCGGTGGACCTCACCAACCTCTAGAACCGCCTCACGGACCCGGTCGTCGCCCCGCTCGGCCACCGGGTCCGTCCGC
The DNA here is from genome assembly GCF_042891215.1 of Streptomyces sp. NPDC001914. Lineage (NCBI taxonomy): Bacteria > Bacillati > Actinomycetota > Actinomycetes > Kitasatosporales > Streptomycetaceae > Streptomyces > Streptomyces sp. NPDC001914. Next base: position 44,522 of record NZ_JBIASW010000006.1, on the reverse strand, counting down.
CGACCCGGAAGAACGAGGAACCGCAGTGCCAGTCCAGCGCATCGTCATCGAGAACTGCGCCATCGCGACCGTGGACGCGGGCGACACCGAGTACGCCTCGGGGCACATCGTCGTCGCCGACAACAGGATCGAGTCCGTGGGCGCCGGAAAGGCCCCCGCGAACCTGGAGAACGTGGTCCGCCGCATCGACGGCACCGGGCATCTGGCCACCCCGGGCCTGGTCAACACCCATCACCACTTCTACCAGTGGATCACCCGCGGTCTCGCCACCGACCACAACCTCTTCGACTGGCTCGTCGCGCTCTACCCGACCTGGGCGCGCATCGACGAGCCGATGGTCTACGCGGCCGCCCAGGGCTCCCTCGCCATGATGGCCCGCGGCGGTGTCACCACCGCCATGGACCACCACTACGTGTTCCCGAAGGGCACCGGGGACCTGTCCGGCGCGATCATCCGGGCCGCCCGCGAGACCGGCGTCCGCTTCACCCTCGCCCGCGGCTCCATGGACCGCAGCCGCAAGGACGGCGGACTGCCGCCGGACTTCGCCGTCGAGACCCTCGACGGGGCGCTCGCCGCCACCGAGGCGACCGTCGACGAGCACCACGACGACTCCTTCGACAGCATGACCCAGATCGCCGTCGCGCCCTGCTCGCCCTTCTCCGTCTCCACCGAACTCATGAAACAGGGCGCCGAGTTGGCCCGCCGCAAGGGGGTGCGGCTGCACACGCACGGCTCGGAGACGGTGGAGGAGGAGCAGTTCTGCAAGGAACTGTTCGGCATGGGCCCGACCGAGTACTTCGAGTCGACCGGCTGGCTCGGCGAGGACGTGTGGATGGCGCACTGCGTCCACATGAACGACTCCGACATCGCCGCCTTCGCCCGGACGCGGACGGGCGTGGCCCACTGCCCCTCCTCCAACGCCCGGCTGGCCGCGGGCATCGCCCGGGTCCCCGACATGCTCGCGGCCGGCGTCCCGGTCGGCCTCGGCGTCGACGGCACCGCGTCGAACGAGTCCGGCGAACTCCACACCGAACTGCGCAACGCCCTGCTGGTCAACCGGCTGGGCGCCCACCGAGAGGCGGCCCTGAACGCCCGTCAGGCACTGCGGCTCGGCACCTACGGAGGGGCTCAAGTCCTGGGCCGGGCAAGCCAGATCGGCTCCCTGGAGGCAGGCAAGCTCGCCGACCTCGTGCTGTGGAGACTGGACACCCTGGCACACGCCTCGATCGCCGACCCGGTGACGGCGCTCGTCTTCGGCGCCGCCGCGCCGGTCACCCTCTCGCTCGTGAACGGCCGCCCGGTCGTCGAGGACAGCCACCTGCTGCACGTCGACGAGGACGCCGTGGCCCGTTCCACCCGGGACGAGGCACGGCGCCTCGCGCGGATCGCCGGACAGGACTGACCGCCGCAGAACTCCGGTCGAGGGGGACGGCCCTCGGCCGGTGGCCGTGGACCCGGCTCGGGTCCACGGCGGCCGCCCCCGGGGCGCGCATGGACGTGCGCGCCCCGGAGCGGTCCCCGTCGCACGACGCGACGGCCGCGCGACGGCCGTCGTCCCGGTCCCGCACGACCGCGCATCACCTCCCTGACACCCACGTCGACGCGACGTGTACCCGACCGGAGGAGCCGCCGTGGCCCAGTCCGAGCCCAGCACCGATGCACGACCCGCCCGCTCCGCCGGCCGACCGGTCCATCCGGTCGACGAGAGACTGCCCGCCCTCAAGACGGCGGCCGCCGGCCTGCAGCACGTCGCCGCCATGTACGCGGGAGTCGTGGCCCCGCCCCTGATCGTCGGCGCCGCGGTCGGTCTCTCCGCCGGAGAGCTCACCTTCCTCACCTGCGCCTGCCTGTTCACCGCCGGTCTCGCCACCTTCCTGCAGACCATCGGCTTCTGGAAGATCGGAGCCCGGCTGCCCTTCGTCAACGGCGTCACCTTCGCCGGTGTCGCCCCCATGACCGCGGTCGCCGCCTCCGTCGAGGACAAGAGCGACGCACTGCCCGTCATCTACGGCGCGGTCGTCGTCGCCGGCGTCCTCGGATTTTTCGCGGCCCCCTACTTCAGCAGGGCCGTCCGCTTCTTCCCGCCCGTGGTCACCGGCAGCGTCATCACCCTCATCGGTGTCTCCCTGCTGCCGGTCGCCTTCGGCTGGGCCCAGGGCCCGGACCCCTCGGCGGGCGACTACGGCTCGCGCACCTTCCTCGGACTCGCGGCGACGACGCTCGTCGTCGTCCTCCTGCTGCGCCGCTTCACCCGGGGATTCGTCAAGCAGATCGCGGTCCTGCTCGGCCTGGTCGTCGGCACGCTCGTGGCGATCCCCTTCGGCGTCACGGACTTCGGGCCGGTGGCCACCGCCGACGTGGTCGGCTTCCCCACACCGTTCCACTTCGGCGCTCCGCAGTTCCACCTCGCCGCGATCCTCTCCCTGTGCGTGGTCATGGTCGTCTCGATGACCGAATCGACCGCGGACATGCTGGCGTTGGGGGAGATCGTCGAGCGTCCGGCCGACGAGAGGACCATCGCGGCCGGACTGCGCGCCGACACCCTCGGCTCGGCACTGAGCCCGCTGTTCAACGGCTTCATGTGCAGCGCCTTCGCCCAGAACATCGGGCTCGTCGCGATGACGAGGATCCGCAGCCGGTACGTCGTCGCCACCGGCGGCGGCTTCCTCGTGCTGATGGGGCTGTGCCCGGTGGCCGCGTCGCTGATCGCCGTCGTACCGCGACCGGTGCTCGGCGGGGCGGGTGTCGTCCTCTTCGGGTCGGTCGCGGCCAGCGGCATCCAGACGCTGGCCAGGGCGGGCCTGGAGAAGGACAACAACGTGCTGATCGTGGCCGTGTCCCTCGCGGTCGGCATCATCCCGATCGCCGCGCCCGGGTTCTACCACGCGTTCCCCGAGACGGCCCGGATCGTCCTCGACTCCGGCATCTCGACGGGCTGTGTCACGGCCGTCGTCCTCAACCTCGTCTTCAACCACCTCGGCGGCGGACGGCGGAACGCGGGCGAGGTCACCCACCCGATGGAGGCGGGCGAGGACCTCACGGCGCTGCCGGCCCGCTGAGGGACCGGCCGCGGCGGCCGCCCGCCGGCTGCGGCGCCCGCCCGCCGGGCGGGCACAGGGAGCCGCGCACCCGCGGAGCCGGAGGGGAACACGCGGGGCGCCGCACGATGTCTCGTGCGGCGCCCCGCGCCCGGTCGCCCGCGTCAGCCGATGTGATAACTGTCGCCGTAGACCTTCCAGTCCAGCGGCGTGTTCAGGTTCAGGTTCCGGTTGCGTACGAAGACCCGCTGCGCGGTGTCGACGCGGCTGGTGTCGGAGTGGGCCTCCTCCTGCTTCATGGCCCACACCCGGGCGTCGAGGAAGGCGTTCAGGTACGTCACCTCGTCACCGCCCTGGGCCGGCGGCCTGGCCCTGCCGAGCGCGCGCCGCCGGATGCTGCCGAAGCTGGTGCTGTCGTCACCGTTGCCGTGCATCACGATGGCGTCGTAGTACGTGAACTGGCCCAGGGTGCCGATGCCGTCGGTCTTGCCCTGCTGGACGGCGGGGTTGAAGTAGACGCGGTCCCGTTCGTCGTTCTGGGCTTGCTGGAAGGCGGAGTCCTGGGCCGCCCGGCGCCAGTCGGCCGGGAAGCCGGGGTCCAGGCCGTCGTGCGAGTCGCTGCCGTCGACCTCGCGCAGCGCGGGCAGGTACTTGGCCAGGACGTTGCCGGGCTTGCGGCGCGTGTACAGCTCGACGAGGTCGAGCATGTCGTGGGTGCCCGAACAGAAGCCGATGATCCCGGCGGTGTAGCCGCGTCCGTCGCCGATGTCCTCGATGTACTTGTACTGCGCCTTCCAGTCCAGCGAGGAGTTCTCCGCGCTGGAGACCAGCTTCATGGCTATCTCCTTCTTCGCCGGGTCGTCGAGACCTGCCGGCGCCGCGGTCGCGCTCTCGCCGGCGATCAGGGGGCCTGCCACCAGTGAGGCTCCGATCAGGGCGAGCAGGGTGCGACGCGAAGTGCGGGGGTGGGGGGTGTGCACGGTACCTCCGAAGGGGGGAGTGGTGTGGCCGCGTACTGTTAGGAAAGTTTCCTACCAGAGTTGGGGGGCGGCGTACACCCTTCAGGGGAAGGCGAGTTGACGTTTCGGTGGTCCGGCGCCGAGCCGTGCGGGTGCGTCGAGGGATCGCGGCGGGGGCGCAGCAGGGCGGCGGTCAGGGCCAGGGCGGTGGCCGTGACGGCCGCGGCGACCGTGAAGGCCAGCCGGTAGCCGTCCGCCGTCGCGGCGACGGCGGGCTCGCCCGCGCCGGTCAGCCGTCCGGTGCGGCTCGCCGCCAGCGTGGTCAGTACCGCCAGCCCCAGTGAACCGCCCACCACCTGCGTGGTGTTGAAGAGCCCGGAGGCCAGGCCGGCGTCCTGCGCGCCGGTGTCCGCCATGGCGAGTCCCGTCACCGCGGGCATCGCGGCCGCGAACCCGACGGAGAGCAGCAGCAGCGGGGGCAGCACGTGGGTGACGTACGCGCCCTCGGCCGGGACCCGGCCGAGCAGGGCCAGGCCCGCCGTGATGAGCGCGAGTCCGGCGAGCAGGACCCTGTACGGGCCGTAGCGGGCGATCGCCGGAGCCGACAGGGTCAGCATCAGCGCGCCGATGGTGACGGGTGCCGGCAGGAACGCCGCTCCGGTGAGCAACTCGCCGTAGCCGAGCACGCGTTGGAGGTAGAGGGCGCCGAGGTACTGGAAGCCGAACATCCCGGCGATCATCAGGATCTGTACCCCGTTCGCGCTCGTCAGGGTCCGTGAGCGGAACAGCCGCAGCCGCAGCAGGGGGCGGGCGGCCCGTGCCTGGCGGAGGGTGAAGCCGGCGAAGAGGGCGAGGGCGAGGGCGCCGAGCGCGAGGGTGGAGCCGAGGCCCCGCTCCCCGGTGCCGACGATCGTGTACACCGTCAGCATCAGCGCGCCGGTGACCAGGGCGGCGCCGGGATAGTCCGCGCCGCCGCCGAGGCCCGATCCCCTGTCCGGGGTGAGGATCCGCAGGGCGGCGATCAGGGCCGCCGCGCCGATCGGGAGGTTGATCAGGAAGATCCAGTGCCAGTTCAGGGCCTGCGTCAGCGCGCCGCCGAGGAACGTGCCGAGGGCCCCGCCCGCGGCGCCGACCGCGCTGAACACCGCGATGGCGCGGCCCTGTTCACGCGGTTCCGGGAAGAGCGCCACCAGCATGCCGAGGACCACGGCCGAGGTCATCGCCCCGCCGACCCCCTGGAGGGCGCGGGCCGCGACCAGCACGCCCGGGCCGTCGGCGACCCCGCACAGCACGGAGGCGACGGTGAACACGGCGAGCCCGGCGGTGAACATCCGCTTGCGGCCCAGCAGATCACCGAGCCTGCCGGCGAGCAGCAGCAGTCCGCCGAACGGGATCAGATAGGCGTTCACGACCCAGGCGAGTCCGGGCGCGGAGAAGCCGAGGTCGCTCTGGACGGCGGGCAGCGCGACGGTGACGATGTTCCCGTCCAGGACGGTCATCAGGGTGCCCGCGCACAGGACGACGAGCGAGGCCCACCGCGAGTACGTTCGTGGCGTCGACGGCCTGGCCGGTTGGGTCCGGGACGGCATGACGGTGACCTCCGCGTTCTCCGCGGACCGCTCCGGATCCACGGGTGTTCTCCCTTGGTGCACGACTTGTAACGGGGGACATCGTGAGTGACCATGGGAGACCGGCATAAGGAGGAACTTCGATGTCCCAGGGGAACACCGGTGTTACCGCGCAGGCCGTGCTCGCGCAGGCGTGCCCGGTCCGCGAGGTTCTTGACAGGGTCGCCGGGAAATGGAGCGTGCTGATCATCGTGGCCGCGGCGCACGGCCCGATCCGCTTCACCGAACTGGAGCGCAGCATCGAGGGGATCAGCCGGCGCATGCTGACGCTGACCCTGCGCAATCTGGAGCGCGACGGCCTCGTCACCCGGACCGTGCACCCGACGGTCCCGCCGAAGGTCGAGTACGAACTGACGCCCGTGGCCCGGGAGTTGCACGCGACGCTGCTCTCCCTGACCGACTGGGCCGAACGCCACCGCGTCACGATCGCCGAGTCCCGGGCGGCCTACGACGCCGTGCACCGGCCGGAGTTGGTCGACGCGTAGACCGCCCGGCGTCGCGGCGGCGCCCCGCCCGACGTCCCGGCGGCCCGCGGCGTCAGAGGCCCAGCGGGCCCGGGTCCTTGGCCAGTGAGGTGAAGGCGTCCCGGGCGCCGGCCACCAGGCGCCGCTCGGTGAGGTCCATCAGTCCGCCGACCGCCGTGATCTCGGCGGCCACCGTGCCGTCGGTCTTCCTGATGGTCTGCTCGATGCGGAACGTCTTGCCCTCACCCCAGAGGAAGACGCACGTCACCTCGACCTCGTCTCCGGCCCGCAGTTCGCGGCGGTAGCGGATCGTCGTCTCCAGCGCGACCGGGCCCACACCGCGGGCCAGCAGTTCGGCCTGGCCGATCCCGGCCGCCTGGAGCACCGACCAGCGGGCGTGCTCGGCGTACTGCAGGTACACGCTCTGGTTGAGGTGCCCCTGTACATCGGTCTCGTACCCGCGCACGGTCACGGGGACGAAGAACGGCTCTGCCACGGCTTTCCCTTCGACGACTGCCACTGCGACTGCTGTTTCCTGCCCGCCCCGGGCGCCCCGGCATCGCGGCGCGGAGTGCCTCGGCCGTGCGGCCGCCCGGTCCCTCGGCGCCCGCGGTTCACGCCTGCGGTTCACGCCCGTGGTTCACGCCCGCCGGGGCGAGGCCAGAACGTACCGGGTGCCCGTGCGCGGCTCGGTGTGCTCGCCGGCCTGCCAGCCGGCCTCCTCCAGGGTGGCCGCGCAGGCCCGCAGCGCCTCGGGGTCCGGCTCGTGCACGGCGACCGCCTCCGGCTGCGGTGTCGCCCGTATGCGGTACCCGCCGCCCTCGGCCCGCGCGGGCCGGTGCCCCGCCGCCTCCAGCGCGAGCGCCGCGGCCTGCACCAGATGCGTACGCTCCCAGGCGCACGGAAGGTCCGTCGCCCCGTCCGGACGGGTCATCCGGCGCAGCTCCAGGAGCCCCTGCCAGGCACCGCGCACCTCGCGCAGCCGTGCGGGACCGTCCTTGGCGCCCTCCTCGCCGCCGGTCCGTGCCGCGAACACCCCGGACGCCGCCGGAGCGGGCGCCTCGGCGGCTGCGGCCGGCCCGGGGTCCTCGGGGGTCTCGCGCAGCCGGTGCCCTGCGGGCGTCAGGAAATGGTCCCGCGGGGGACGGGGGTGGCGGAAGGCGAGCCCGTGCTTCACCAGGGCGGCGAGCTGGGCCTCCGTGCCCTTCAGCCGCCCGGTCACGGGGTCGGCCGCGTCGACGAGGCGCCGCTGCGCGGCGGTCGGCGGTCGTGTCACGGCGCGCTCCCTCCACCGTCCGGTGGTGCCACGGCGCTCCGGCACGGCCGCGGCTCAGTGTTCCTCCGTCCCCTCTCCCGCCGAGGGCGACGAGGAGAAGGAGTCATGGGAACAGTACGCGTCGGGTCTGACATTCCAGCCCGCCACCACGTGACGGCGGTGCTCCGTGCTGAGCCGGCTCATCGTCCCGGTGGCGAGCTGGAACAACGCGCCGGACCGGGCCGGCAGACCGAGCCGCCGCGCGGTCAGCACCCGCAGGAAGTGGCCGTGCGAGACGACGACGACGCTGCCCTCCGACTCGGCGAGCGCCGCGTCGATCCGGGCCAGCACCCGCTCGGCGCGCACCCCGACCTCCTCCGGGCTCTCCCCCGGATGCTCGGGCGGCCCGGGGGTGACGCCGTCGGTGAACAGGAACCAGTCGGGCCGCTCCCGGTGGATCTCGACGGTCGTGACCCCCTCGTACCCGCCGTAGTCCCACTCGCGCAGGTCCGCGTCGACCCGGGCCCGTCCGATCCCGGCCAGCTCGGCCGTCTCCTGTGCCCGGCGCAGCGGACTGACGAACGCGGCCGCGATGTGGTGCCGGGCGATCAGCGGACCGAGCCGCCGCGCCTGCTCGCGGCCGTTGTCGGTCAGCGGAACGTCGGTCGAGCCCGTGTGCCGCCCGGACATCGACCATTCGGTCTCACCGTGCCGTACGAGGAGCAGGTCACCCATCGCCGCGCCCTTTCCGTCCCCGCTTCCGCTGCCGTCCCTCGTACGGTGACACCGGCCGGGCCCGGCCGCAGCCCCGGATCCTCCGGTCGGCCCACCGGGGCCCCCGGCTCCGGGCCCTCCGGCGGGCCCGCCCCGGGTCTCAGCCCTTCTCCTGCCGGTAGCCGCTCAGGAACCGTCCGATCCGGCTGATCGCCGCGTCGAGGTCGTCGGCGTGCGGGAGGGTGAGGATGCGGAAGTGGTCGGGGCGCGGCCAGTTGAAGCCGGTCCCCTGGACGACCTGGATCTTCTCGCGCAGCAGCAGGTCCAGGACGAACCGCTCGTCGTCGTGGATCGGATGCACGGCGGGGTCGATGCGCGGGAACGCGTACAACGCGCCCTTGGGCTTGACGCAGGAGATGCCGGGGATCTCGTTGAGCTTCTCCCAGGCCCGGTCGCGCTGCTCCCGGAGCCGCCCGCCGGGACCGGTCAGTTCGTGGATCGACTGACGTCCGCCGAGCGCGGCCTGGATGGCGTACTGCGCGGGGGCGTTGGCGCACAGCCGCATCGAGGCCAGCATCGTCAGCCCCTCCAGGTAGTTGCGCGCGTGCTGCCGGGGGCCCGTGACGACCAGCCAGCCGGACCGGAAACCGGCGACGCGGTAGGTCTTGGACAGCCCGCAGAAGGTGAGGACCACCAGGTCGGGGGCGAGGGCGGCGGCCGAGTGGTGCACGGCGTCGTCGTAGAGGATCTGGTCGTAGATCTCGTCGGCGAACACCATGAGGCCGTGCCGGCGGGCGAGATCGAGGATGCCCTCGACGATCTCCTTCGGATAGACCGCGCCCGTCGGGTTGTTGGGGTTGATGATGACGACCGCGCGGGTCCGGTCGGTGATCTTCGCCGCCATGTCGTCCAGGTCCGGGTACCAGTCGGACTGTTCGTCGCAGAGGTAGTGCACCGCCTTGCCTCCGGCGAGGGTGGTGACCGCCGTCCAGAGCGGGAAGTCCGGCGCGGGGATGAGGACTTCGTCGCCGTCCTCGACCAGCGCCTGTACGGCCATGGAGACCAGCTCCGAGACGCCGTTGCCGAGGAAGACGTCGTCCACGCCGACGTCGAGCCCGCGGTCCTGGTAGCGCTGGGCGACGGCCCGCCGGGCGGACAGGACGCCGCGCGAGTCGGTGTAGCCGTGCGCCCGGGGCAGCATCCGGATCATGTCCTGGAGGATCTCCTCCGGCGCCTCGAAGCCGAAGAGGGCGGGGTTGCCGGTGTTCAGCCGCAGTACGCTGTGGCCCGCCGCCTCCAGTGCGTCGGCCTGCTCGATCACCGGGCCGCGGATCTCGTAACAGACCTCGCTGAGCTTGCTCGACTGCCGGAACTCCATGCGCTGCGCCCTCCGGTTGTGGTGTTGCTTGGTTTTACCAAGTAGCAGCTTGGAAAGTCCAACAGAATAGCTAGACTGCGTCGCATGTCACCGCGCCGAAGCTACGACCAGTACTGTTCCGCCGCCCGTGCCCTCGACGCCGTCGGGGACCGGTGGACCCTCCTGATCGTCCGCGAACTGCTCGGCGGACCGCGCCGGTACACCGATCTGCACGCGGATCTGCCGGGAGTCAGCACCGACGTCCTCGCCTCCCGGCTCAAGGACATGGAACGCGACGGACTGACCACCAGGCGCCGCCTGCCGCCCCCGGGCGCGGCTCACGTGTACGAACTCACTTCCCGTGGAAGGGAGTTGCTGCCCGTCCTGCAGGCACTCGGGGAGTGGGGCGGACCGGCCCTGGGTGAGCGCCTGCCGACCGACGCCGTACGGGCCCACTGGTTCGCGCTGCCGCTGCTGCGCGGTCTGGGCGCCGCCGGGGCGGGCGAGGGACTGGTCGAAGTCCGCCTGGAGGAGGGCCTGTTCCATGTGTGGCTCGGCTCCGTGGAGGGGCCGCTCTACGGCGACGGGCCCGCCCCGCGCGAGCCGGACGCCCGCCTGACGCCGGACGCGCGCGCCGGCGAGGCCATGAGCCGCGGGACCTTGACGCTGCTCGACGCGCTGCGCGAGCGGAGCGTCACCGTGACGGGCGACGGTCCCCTCGCCAAGGCCCTCCGCGAGGCGTGACGCGTCCCGGGGTGCACCACGGCGAAGGGGCCCGCGCCGCTCCCTGACGGAGAGCGGCGCGGGCCCCGGTTCACGGCCTCGGGATCAGGCGCCCGGCGGAATCCGGGACGGGCGTCCCCTGCCCCGCGTCAGCGAGTATCCCCAGATGCCGGCGAGGGCCGCGAGGACCCCGCCGATGCCGGTCCACACCCAGCGGTCCGACCACCAGCCGGAGGTGTCGGGCCGCAGCGAGGACAGCGTCGCCGTCTTCGAGTCCGAACCCTCGTCCGAGCCGTCGTCGGACTGCTCCGACGTCACGGCGATACCCGGGACCAACGGCTTGGACAGCGAGCCGTCGACCGCCGCGGAACCCCCGATGTCCTTGGAGTCCACCCGGAGTTCCGCGTTCATCGGCAGACCCAGATCGGCGGTGCCGAGTCCCGTGGCGGTGAGCCGGACGTAATAGGTGCCCGGCAGCGGGTCGTTGGCCCAGGTCTCCGACCAGGCGCGCACGGTGCGCAGGGTGCAGGACAGCTCGACGGAGCCGGCGTCCGCCCCCGCCGTCCGCGTCTGCGCCCCGTACTGGCAGGCCTGACGGCGCCGCAGACCGTCGTACACGTCGATCTGCCAGGTCTCCGAGGCGCCGCGCCTGGACGCCTCGGGCAGCTTCACCGTCGCCTTCACGGTGGGCCGCTGCCCGGCGTCCGCGGGGAACTGCCAGTACAGGTAGTCGCCCGTGGAGGCGCCGGCGGTGGCCTGCCGGCCCTGCTCGACCTCGGTCGCCGTGCGGAAGGACGTACCGGCCTCGGTGGGCGCGGCATCGTCGCCCGAAGGGCTCGCGGACGGTGAGGAGTCGGCGAGCGCCGGGGTGGCCGCGCCGAGCAGCACGGGCGCCGCGGCGATCCCCGCGAGGAGGGCGGTGGTGCTCAGTACACGTCGGATACGCATCAGTTGGTCCTCCAGACCGAGAACCGCCAGCGGGAGATCCAGCCCCACAACAGACCGGCGAGGAAGCCGGTGAGCACGAGGGCGCCGAGCAGCCACCAGCCGCGGCCGAGGCCGAAGGAGGCCACGTCGCTCGCCTGGTCCGGGCCGTCGACGACGTCGACCGTGAGTTCCAGCGGCAGGCCCGGGGTGGTCTTCACACCGGCGGCGGCCGAGAAGGAGTTGGAGATCTGAAGACACACGACCTCGGCGGGCGCGTTCTCGTCGTCGCTCTCCGCCTTGGGATAGCGCAGACCGGTCGAGACGACGTCCGTGCGGCCGTTCCCGGCCGACTCGCCTCGCACGATCTCCCGGCCGTGCACGGTGACGGCACGCAGCAGCACCCCGTAGTCGGGGTTGACCCGGCGGTCGGCCGCGATGCTCACCGAGGCGCGCAGCTCCTTGCCGGGCGCGACCTCCACGCGGTACCAGCGGTGCTGGGCGAACTCCTCGCGGTCGGTGTAGATGCCCGACTTGACGGCGGGCGCCGCGGTGCACGAGTCGGCACCCTTCACGGCCACCGGCTTCACCACCGGATCGGCGGCGCGGTCCACCAACTGGTTGACGCGGTCGCTGAGCTGCTCCTTGTGCTCCACCGAGGTGTACGTGCCTCCGGTGGCCTCGGCGATGCAGCTCAGCTGCCTGCTCACCTTGAGGTTGGGGACCAGGCCCAGGGTGTCGATGGTCAGGTCGATGCCCTTGGCCGCGATCTCGCGGGCCACCTGGCACGGGTCGAGCGGCTGGCAGGTGTCCTCACCGTCGCTGATCAGCACGATGCGACGGGTGCCCTCACCGCCCTGGAGGTCGTCGGCCGCCTTGAGCAGGGCCGGGCCTATCGGGGTCCAGCCGGTCGGACTGAGGGTCGCGACCGCGGTCTTGGCCTCGGTGCGGTCCAGGGTCCCGACCGGGTAGAGCTGCGCGGTGTCCTTGCAGCCGGTCTTGCGGTCGTCGCCGGGGTAGTTGGCGCCGAGGGTGCGGATGCCGAGCTGTACCTCCTCCGGCGTCGCGTCGAGCACTTCGTTGAACGCCTGCTTCGCCGCGGACATCCGCGACTCGCCGTCGATGTCCCGGGCCCGCATCGAACCGCTGACGTCCAGCAGGAGTTCGACCTTGGGCGCGGTCGCCGTCGTCTCGTCGGCGACCGCCCCGGCCGGGTAGGCGATCCCGGCGGCCAGGAAGGCGAGCAGGGCGCAGACGCCCGCCGCCAGCCGTTGTCTTGTGATCATCGGCGGATCCTATTGATCAAAGGTGCCGCTCGTAAAAACGAGAGGTGTCCCGCGTCAGGACGAGGCGGGCCCGCGGAGCGGGTTGGGGAGCCGTGTCCACAGGTCACCGGGGGTCTCGGGGGAGAGCCGCATCAGTGTCAGCGCCTTGGCGGGGAGCGGCTCGCCGAGGAGCGCCGGGAGGTCCGCGGTGCGCGGGAGATCCGCCGCCACGCTTTCGAGCGCCGTGCGCAGCGCGGCCGTCGAACCCGCCGTCGCGCCCAGCGCGCCCCCGACGAGGGACCCGAAGAGCTTGCGGCGCAGGGCGCTCTCGTCGTCGGTCACGAGGCGCCCGGACAGCGGCGGGACCGGGATGCCGTGCCGGCCCAGCCGGGCCGGGCTCACCCGGATGTCGGCCAGGTCGCGGTACACGAGCCGCACGGGGGAGCCCGCGGGGTCGAGGATCACCAGCAGGTTCTGGCCGTGCGCCTCCAGGGCCACTCCGAGTTCCAGCAGCCGCAGTCCCACCGTGAGGACGAGACGGGTGAAGTCGGCCAGCCAGGACGGCTTCTCGGGCAGCCGGGTCAGTGGAAGCGCGGCCACCGGGACGCACCGCTCGCCCTCGCCCGCGTACTGATCCGGCGACTCCCGCACCACCGCGGCGAGTTCGGGGGAGCCGGCGGTGGCCGCTCCGAGGGTGCGGGTGATGTGCAGCGGCGCGCCGAGGCGGGCCGTCATCTCCTCCATGAACGCCGAGACGGTGTCCGCCGTCCGCACCGAGTACACCGAGATGTCCCGCACCGACGAGGTCAGCCGGGCGCTCAGCGCCGTCTTCACATGCGGCCCGTCCGGTACGGCGAGCGTGCGCAGGGACATCAACGGGCGCCCGGCGAAGCCCTCCTGGACCGGTGCGTCCAGCACATGGGCGACCTGCCAGGGGTGCACCGGGATCAGCACGCGCTCCCCGTCGCGAAGCCACTTCGGCCACTCGCCCGTGACGAGGGCGTCCTCCACGGCAACCAGCCCCAGCCGCACCGTCGTCCGGTGCTCGGGCCCGTACGCCAGCTGCTCGGCCACCGAGAACCCCGGCCGCGTACGGCAGTTGGGGTGATACGGATGCCCGTCGACGATCCGCTGCTCCCACGCCCAGCTCTCCTCGGACGGCCCCGGCGCCCCGGCCGGCTCCCGGCCGGCCCGCGACAGGGCCAAGGAGGCCACGCTGTCGCCGAGTTCGGCCGAGAAGGCCCCACCGTGCGGCACGTCCAGGGCGCCGACGAGCGCGTCCGGACGGTCGTACGCCTGCCCGTCGAGCCGCACTTCGCTCACGCGGGCGGCGGTGGCGTACGGGTCGGAGAGGGGTCCGCGCAGCCGGCGGCCGTCCGTCAGGGACAGGGTCAGGCCCTCACCGTCCCTGTCACGGCGGGCGATCCACGGCAGCGGCTCGTGGGCCAGGGCACGCCACAGCCGGGTCAGCACGGCGGCCCGGGCACCGGGCAGAGCCTCCGCGTACGGGGCCGACAGCCCGGGACGTACGACGCTCAGCTCCTCGGCGAACGCGGCCTCGGTGTCGGGCGTGGAGGGACGGGGCACAGGCGGGCTCCTTGCGTACGGGGACTGTGTCGTCGGCGTCCGCCGCGGCGGACATACTGATCACCAGTGCACCGCATGAATCGAATGGACCGGGTGGATCGCGTGGACTTCAAGCCGACCGTGTTCCCCCAGCTCACCGCGGGTGGCATGGGCGAGGTCGCCGACGCGTACGCCGCCGCGCCGTTGCTCAATTGTCTCCTTCGCGAACTGGCGGAGCCCACGGGGCGGCCGGGTGTCCACCGGCTGCGCGCGAGCGGCCGCGAGCTGCGCGTACGGGGCACGCGACGCCCCTTCGCACCCGAACTGCGCGCCGACGGGGCCTGGCGGCGCCTCGGCCACCCGGACCTGGTCGCCCTCGCCGCCGGGGAACTGCGCCTCGTCACCGGCGTGGACAACACCGCCCTGCCCGCGGAGATGACCGACAGCCGGGACGTGGTCGCGGCCCTCCTGCACGCCCGCGCCTGCACGGCCCCCCCGGAGGATCCCTATCTGCGCTCCGAGCAGTCACTGGTCATGGGGCACCCGCACCACCCGGCACCCAAGACGCGCGGCGGCGGCCCCGTCCCGGGCTGGCTGCCGTACGCGCCCGAGGCGTACACCCGCTTCCCGCTGGAACTGCTCGCCGTGCGGGAGGACTCGGTCGTCGAGGAGGGCGACACGAGGGCACTCGACACCCTGGGCCGGGCCCCCGCCGGATACCGGCTGCTGCCCGCCCACCCCTGGCAGCTGACGCTGACCGCGGCCGTCCCGGCGATCCAGGACGCCCTCGACGACGGCCGTCTCCTGCGCCTCGGGCCGACCGGCCGCCCGCTCCGGCCGACGGCCGCCGTCCGCACCCTCTACGCCCCCGGGGACGACCTGTTCCTCAAGTTCAGCCTCGACGTCCGCATCACCAACGACATCCGCCGGCTGTGGAGGCACGACCTGCTGAAACTGCGGGCCACCGACGCGGCCTGCGCCGCCGCGTTCGCCGCGCAGGACGCTTCCGCCGCCTGGCTGAGCGACCGCGGCTACCGCACCGCCGACTTCGCCTTCGAGGAACTGGCCGTCCTGGTCCGCGACGGACTGCGCCCGCACCTCCTGCCCGGCGCCACCCCGCTCCTCGCCGCCGCCCTCGTGGAGGGCTTCGACGGCAGCCCGCTCGACCGGCTCACCGACCCCGCCGACTGGTGGGCCGCCTACCTCCGCCTCACCGTGCCCCCGGTGCTGGAGGCGTTCGCCCGCCACGGCGTCGTCGTCGAGGCCCATCTGCAGAACACGCTGGTGGCCGTGGACGCCGACGGCATGCCCGTCCAGGTCCTGTTCCGGGACGCGGAAGGCGTGAAACTGCTGCCGGGCGTGACCCGCGAGGCCGGCTGGGAACGGCTCGTCTACTGTCTGGTCGTCAACCACCTGGCCGAGCTGGCCGATCTCCTCACCGAACGCTTCCCCGGCACCGATCCCTGGCCGGCGGTACGACGCGAACTCCGCCGCTGCGGCGGCGACCTCGGCCTTCCCGAGATCGCCGCCCTCCTCTCCTCACCCACGCTCCCGGGCAAGACCAACCTGCTGCTCCGCTGGACGTCGGCGGACGGCGCCGACGCACGCTATGTGCCGCTGCCGAACCCGGCGGCCGGGATCTGACGACCTTCGGGCGGGCGGCGTACGGCTCAGTCGAGGGTGCGGACGAGGCCCGCGTGGAAGGGGGTCAGTTCGCCGACGCGTCCGGCGAGGATCTTCTCCAGCCACTCGGGGTCTCCGAGCAGGGCCCGGCCGACCGCCACGAGGTCGAACTCCTCGCGTTCCATGCGGTCGAGCAGCTCGCCGATGCCGGTGACCGTGGCCTGCTCGCCCTGGAACACCTCGAGGAACTCGTTGCTGAGGCCCACCGAGCCGACGCTGACGGCGGGTTTGCCGGAGAGCTTCTTGGCCCAGCCCGCCAGATTGAGGTCGGAACCCTCGAACTCGGGGAGGTGGAAGCGCCGGGTGGAGCAGTGGAAGGCGTCGGCGCCCGCGTCCGCCAGCAGGCCGAGCATCGTCTGCAGTTCCTGCGGCGTCTCGGCGACCCGCGCCCCGTAGTGGTTCAGCTTCCACTGGGAGAAACGGAAGGAGATCGGGAAGCCGGCGGAGACGTTCGCCCTGCAGGCGGCCACGATCCGGGCGGCGAAGCGGGTGCGGCCGGTGATGTCGCCGCCGTACTCGTCGGTGCGCCGGTTGGTGTGGGCCCACAGGAACTGGTCGATCAGATAGCCGTGGCCGCCGTGGATCTCGACGCCGTCGAAGCCCAGCTCCTCGGCCGACGCCGCTGCGGTCGCGTAGGAGGCGACGACGTCGTCGATGTCGGCCAAGGTCATCTCCTCGCCCGACTTCGTGCCGTCCAGGGCGATGCCCGAGGGGCCGATCCGGGGCGCGTCGGGGACCGGCGGACTGCCGGCGGCACGCTCCATGCCGACGTGCCACAGCTGCGGCATGATCCGGCCGCCCGCCCCGTGGACCGCCTCGGCCACGGCCGACCAGCCGGCGAGCGCTTCGGTGCCGTGGAAGTGCGGGACCCGGGCGCTGCCGCCCGCCGACGGGTGGCCGACGTAGGTGCCTTCGGTGATGATCAGGCCGACACCGGCCGCCGCCCGCCGGGCGTAGTAGCGCGCCACGTCCTCGCCCGGCACGCCGCCGGGGGAGAACTCGCGCGTCATCGGGGCCATCACGACGCGGTTGGGCAGGGTGAGACCTCCCAGGGAGAAGGGGCGGACCAGGATGTCCCTGACTCGTTCGACGGAATGCGTGGGCATGGGCGTTCGCTTTCGATGGGGAGCCGACCGCACGGCGACGGGGGATTCGACCGTGCGGCCGGCAGCTCGGGTGGGTGTGGGGACGGGGCGGCCCGGGGGCGCGCTCAGTCCTCGAGAACGGTGCGGCCGGAGCCCTTCCCGGCCCCGGCCCCCGCGGTCGGTTTCACGGCGGTCTGCGGGGCCGGGTCCGCGCGGACGAACCAGGCGGTGCCGAACGCGATCGCGGACAGCACGGCCGCGCCGGTCACGACCCCGTGCAGACCGCTGCTGACGGCGTCCCGGACGGCGTCGCGCATCGCGCCCGGCATGTCCTTCAGCAGCGCCGGGGTCAGTCCGCCGCCGGCGGTCAGCCGCTCCTGCGTGCCGGAGCCGAGCCGGTCGGCCAGCACCTCGTTCATGCGGCTGCTCTGCACGGCGCCGAGCACGGCGACCCCGAGGGAGCCGCCGATGGTGCGCACCAGCGTGACGGTGCCCGTGGCCGCGCCCATGTCCCGCGGGGCGGCGCTGCTCATGGTGGTCAGCAGGGTGCTCTGCAGGAGGGCCCCGACTCCCAGCCCGGTGACCAGGGTGAGCGCGGAGGCGGCGACGAGCGGGGTGTCCGTGCCGAGCAGGAGGAGCAGCAGCGTCCCGGCGAAGGTGGCGGCGCCGCCCGCGAGCGGCACGAGGCGGCCGAGACCGCCGCCGTCCATCAGCCGGCCGGTGACCAGCTGGGCCGCCAGCATGCCGAGCATCAGCGGCAGGATGAGCAGGCCGCTCGCCGTGGACGAGGCGCCCTGGACGAACTGCATGTACTGCGGAAGGTAGTTGACGACGGAGAAGAGGACGGCGCCGACCAGGAAACTGAGGATCTGGGCGAGGGTGAAGTCCCGGTCGGCGAAGAGCCGGGGCGGTGTGATCGGATCGGCCGCGCGCAGTTCCGCCCGGACGAACCAGACGAGGCTCAGCACGACGACCACGGCGAGCCCGGTGATCTGCCAGGACGTCCAGGCGTACGTCGTGCCCGCCCAGCCGGCCAGCAGGGTGAGGGCCAGGATGCCGGTGGTCAGCAGGGCCGTGCCGAGGTAGTCGATCCGTCCCGGGACGCGGCCGGCCGGCAGCCGTACGCCCCTGGCCACCGCCAGCAGCGCGACGAGGCCGACGGGCACGTTCACGTAGAACGCCCAGCGCCAGTTCATGCTGTCGGTGATGAACCCGCCGAGCAGGGGGCCTCCGACGAAGGCGAGGGGCATCATGACGCCCACCGTCGACTGGATGCGGCCGCGGTCCTGCGCGGGCACCAGCACGCCGATGATCGAGAGCGCGCCGACCATCAGACCGCCCGCGCCGAGGCCCTGGAGACCGCGGAAGGCGATGAGCTGGCCCATGTCCTGCGCCAGGCCGCACAGCACCGTCCCGGCCAGGAAGAGCGCCACCGAGTTCATGAAGGCGCCCTTGCGGCCGTAGAGGTCCCCCAGCTTGCCCCAGATGGGCGTGGAGGCGGCCATGGTGAGCAGATACGCCGTCACCGACCACGCGAAGAGGTCGAGGCCGCCGAGGTCGCCCACGATGGTGGGGAGCGCGGTGCTGACGATCTGTCCGTCGAGCGTCGCCAGCAGGATGCCGAGCATCAGCCCGAAGACCCCCAGGCGGGGCAGACCGGGCCGGTCGGGAGCGGAAGTGTCGGTCGGGTGGTCGTTCATCGCTGCCTCCCGGGGCGCAGGTGGCGGGACGTCAGACGGTGTACGGGCGGACGTCCCGGGCCGCGCGCAGCGACTGTCCCCACCAGGTGAGCTGATCGAGCATCGCCTTGGCCGCGACGTCGCACCCGGGGTCGGACGGCCTGCCGTCGGAGCCGAAGACCTCGGCGTAGTTGTGGAAGCTGACGGTGTTGCGGATCGTGACCGCGTGCAGCTCCGCGAGCACGACCCGGAGCTGTTCGACCGCCCGCAGGCCGCCCGAGAGGCCGCCGTAGGAGACGAATCCGACCGGCTTGGCGTGCCACTGCTCGTTGTGCCAGTCGACCGCGTTCTTCAGCGGTGCCGGGAAGCTGTGGTTGTACTCGGGGGTGACGATCACGAAGGCGTCGGCCCGGGCCAGCCGTGGCGTCACCGCGCCCAGCTGGGCCACGGCCTCGTCGGAGGGGGCCTGCCCGAACGCCGGGAAGACGGTGGGCACGGGCGTCTCGACAAGGTCGATCAGGTCGGCCTCCGTGTCCTCGCGCTGGGCGATGTGTCCGGCGATCCAGTCGGCGACGACCGGGCCGAACCGTCCGTCCCGTGTGCTGCCGATGATCACCGCGGTCCTCAGGGTGTCGTCAGTCACGTCGGTCATGGGAGGACTCCTCGCTGCTGTGTACGGCGTATCGTTCAGATACAACGTACACAGCCGAGTGTACGTTGTCTACTCCTGATACGGTGTACACAGCAGCGTTCGTCGGAAGGGAACCGAAGTCATGGCCGCCCAGGAGAGACAGGCAGCGAACGAGGACAAGGACCACGTCTCGGTGTGGGAGCGCCTCGAACGGCCGGCGCCCGCCCCGCGTACCACCCTCACCCCCCAGCGGATCGCCAGGGCCGCCGTCGGCATCGCCGACGCGGAGGGGCTCGACGCGGTCACCATGCGCCGTCTCGCAGGCGAACTCGGCGTCGCGCCCATGGCCGCGTACCGCTATGTCACCGGCAAGGACGAACTCCTCGAGCTGATGGTCGACTTCGTGTACGCGGAGCTGGAGCTCCCCGACGGCACGGAGGGCTGGCGCGCGTCCATGCGGTCCGTCGCCCTGCGGACGCGGGAGGTCCTGCTGCGGCACTCCTGGGTGACCCGGGCGACGTGGTGCGCGCCGACCCCCAACCAACTGGCCGTGCCCGAGGCCGTCCTCGCCGTGCTCGACGGCCTCGGGCTCGACACGGACACCGCCATGGCGGTCTACAGCACCCTCACCGCCTATGTGCACGGCGCGGTGGACTCGGAGGTCGGGCTGACGCAGATGCTGCGCGTCCGGGGCTGGTCCACCCGGGAGGAGGCCCGCGCGGGACTGGCCTCGCAGATGGCCTGGCTCATGAGCACCGGCCGCTTCCCGATGTACGCGCGCTACATCTCCGAGGCCCGGCGCAAGGACGACCAGCAGTGGCAGTTCGAGGCCGGTCTGGACTCCGTCCTCGACGGCATCGCGGCGCGCCTGTCGATCTGAGGACATTGCCAGGACAGGTCGGTACGGAAAACCGTAGGCCCGCTACAGAGAAATTACATGGAGCGGGCCTTCGCTTGTCTCTCCGGGAATTGCGGAAATAGATTCGCCCCACATCTGAGCGGTGGGGGAAATGACTTACGGATTCACGGACACGACAGGGACCACCCGTACGACGACCTCGGAACCCGGGCAGTGCGACGGCGCCGCGTGCCGGCGCCTCGAAAGAGGCGGGCACGCCCGGCAGCGGGCCGCCTCCGGCAGCCGGCTCTGCCCGGACTGCCGGCTCCGGCTCACCCACGACCTCGAGCGGCTCCCGCGCCTGCACGACGCGTGCGGACAACTGCTCACGGGCGCCGACCGGCCGCGCGACCGCACCTCCGGCGGCGGTTCCGCAACCGGTCTGCCGTTCAACACTGCCGCCGCCGAAGCCCGTTCGGGGATCGTGGGCACCCTGCGGTCCTGGGGTGCGCTCGTGGTCCAGGAGCGCGGCCTCGGCGCCCCGCCCGACACCCCGGCCGGGATCACCGACTTCCTGCTCCTGCACTCGGCCTGGCTCGCCGGGCACGAGGCCGCCGGTGAACTGTCCGACGAGGTGGCACGGTGTGTGCGCCGGGCCGGCCGGGTCATCGACCCGACGCCGCGGCGCCGGGTCCCGGTCGGCGAGTGCGTGGTCCCGGACTGCGGGGGAGCCCTGACCGCGGCGGTCCGCCACGGCGGCGCCGGCCAGGCCGTCGAGGTCGGCTGCGACGCCGAGCCGGCCCACCGCTGGAGCGGGCAGGACTGGGTGCGGCGGCACGGCCGGACGGGCACGCGGCGCACCGAGCCGGCCGTGCGCTGGATGACGGCCCGGGACATCGCCGCGCTGTGGGGCACCGCGCCGGGCAGCGTCTACCGCCACGCCAGCGAGGCCCGGTGGCGCCGCCGCGCCGTCAAGGGCCGTACCTACTACCACGAGCACGACGTGCACGCCTCGCTCGGCGCCCGCGCCTGACGAGGCGGCGCCGGCCGCCGCCGAAGGCTCCACCGGGGTGAACCACCCCCGGTGGAGCCTTTCTCGTCGTGTCCGCACGCGCCCGGAAAAGCGCGCTTGACAAATCCCTGACTCAAACGTGTCGTTGCACTGGAAAAACGGTGTTGACATCCGCGGGGATTCCGAAGAAGCTCTTTATTAGCTTCCGCGGCACTGTGTCGATCCGGCGAAAACGCACTCGTCGCACGCACTCGCCGGACACAGTCGGCGCGGAAAAGCATCAAGCGGCGCACCGATGTCCCATTCCGGTGCGCCGCTTCGTCGTATCGGCCATTCCGACGCCCCGGAGGACACACCCATGGACGCTTCCGTCATCGTCGCCGGCGCGGGTCCCACCGGACTCATGCTCGCCGGTGAACTACGGCTTGCGGGAGTCGATGTCATCGTGCTGGACCGGCTTCGGGAGCGCACCGGCGAATCCCGCGGGCTGGGCTTCACGACCCGGACGATGGAGGTCTTCGACCAGCGCGGACTGCTGCACCGCCTCGGCGACATGGGCACCAGCAACGCGGGCCACTTCGGCGGTCTGCCGGTCGACTTCGGCATCCTCGACAGCATCCACCAGGCGGCCAAGACCGTGCCCCAGTCGGACACCGAGACGATGCTCGAGGCCTGGGTGCGCGAACTGGGCACCGACCTGCGGCGCGGCCACGAACTGGCCGCCCTGCACGACCGCGGCGACCACGTCGAGGTCGAGGTGCGCGGCCCCGGGGGCGAGGAGAGCCGGCTGACGGCGTCCTACCTGGTGGGGTGCGACGGCGGCCGCAGCACCGTCCGCAAGGCCGCCGGGTTCGACTTCCCGGGCACGGCGGCGACCATGGAGATGTACCTGGCCGACATCAAGGGCGTGGACCTGGCGCCGCGTCTGATCGGTGAGACGTTCGCCGGCGGCATGGTCATGTGCGGCCCGCTCGGCGACCGCGGCGTCACCCGCATCATCGTGTGCGAGCGCGGCACGCCGCCCCGGCGGCGCACCGAGCCGCCCGCGTACGCCGAGGTGGCCGCGGCCTGGCAGCGGATCACCGGCATCGACATCTCGCACGCCGAACACGAGTGGGTCAGCGCGTTCGGCGACGCCACCCGGCTCGCCACCGAGTACCGGCGGGGCCGGGTGCTGCTCGCCGGGGACGCCGCGCACATCCACCTCCCGGCCGGCGGCCAGGGCATGAACACCGGCATCCAGGACGCCGTGAACCTCGGCTGGAAGCTGGCCGCCGTGGTCCGCGGCACCGCTCCCGAGGAACTGCTGGACACCTACCACGGCGAACGGCACGCGGTCGGCGAGCGGCTGATGATGAACACCAAGGCCCAGGGGCTGCTCTTCCTCAGCGGCGAGGAGGTCCAGCCGTTGCGCGACGTGCTGGCGGAACTGATCCGGTACGAGGAGGTCAGCCGCCATCTCGCCGGCATGGTGAGCGGGCTGGAGATCCGCTACGACGTCGGCCGGGGCGGCCACCCGCTGCTGGGGCTGCGGATGCCGCACCTGGAACTGGTCGGCGACCGGCGCAAGACCAGCAGCACCGAACTGCTGCGCGCCGGGCGGGGTCTGCTGCTCGACCTGGCGGACAACGCCGTGCTCCGCGACCGCGCCGCCGGATGGTCGGACCGGGTGGACCTCGTGACCGCGGAGCCGCACGGCGTTCCGGCGGACGCTCCGCTCGCCGGCACCTCGGCGGTGCTGGTGCGCCCCGACGGGCATGTGGCCTGGGCCGCGCCAGGCAGCCACCACGACCTGCCCATGGCCCTGGAGCGCTGGTTCGGCCCGTCCCGCATCCAGCAGTCCTGACAAGGAGAGACTCATGCACAGCACGTTGATCGTGGCCCGGATGGAACCCCGTTCGGCCGAGGACGTCGCCCGCCTCTTCGGCGAGTTCGACGGCACGAACATGCCGGACAGAATGGGCACCCGGCGCCGGCAGCTCTTCACGTACCGGGGCCTCTACTTCCACCTCCAGGACTTCGACTCCGAGGACGGCGGCGAACGGATCGAGGCGGCGAAGGAGGACCCGCGGTTCGTCGGCATCAGCCAGGACCTCAAGCCGTTCATCACCGCCTACGACCCCGCCACCTGGCGCTCACCCGCCGACGCCATGGCGCGGCGCTTCTACCACTGGACCGCGCTGTGAGTGGCCCGTACGGCCGACGGGTCGTGATCACCGGCATCGGCGTCACCGCGCCCGGCGGTGTGGGGGCCAAGAACTTCTGGAGCCTGCTGTCCGACGGGCGCACCGCGACCCGGCGCATCAGCTTCTTCGACCCGTCCCCGTTCCGCTCGCAGGTCGCCGCCGAGGTCGACTTCGACAGCGAACTGCTGGGCCTCGGTGCCCAGGAGGTACGGCGGATGGACCGCGCGGCGCAGTTCGCGGTGGTCACCGCACGGGAGGCGGTGGCGGACAGCGGACTCGAGTTCGGCTCCCTCGACCCCCACCGCACCGGCGTGACCATCGGCAGCGCGGTCGGCGCGACCATGGGGCTCGACGAGGAGTACCGGACCGTCAGCGACAGCGGACGGCTCGATCTGGTCGACCACGAGTACGCGGTGCCGCACCTGTACAACTACCTGGTGCCCAGCTCCTTCGCCGCCGAGGTGGCCTGGGCGGTGGGCGCCGAGGGCCCGGCCACCGTGGTCTCCACGGGCTGCACCTCCGGTCTCGACGCCGTGGGCTACGCCGCCGAGCTGATCCGCGAGGGATCGGCCGACGTCATGGTGGCCGGTGCGGCGGACGCCCCGATCTCGCCCATCACCGTGGCCTGCTTCGACGCGATCAAGGCCACCACCTCGCGCAACGACGACCCCCAGCACGCCTCCCGCCCGTTCGACGGGACCCGCAACGGCTTCGTCCTCGGCGAGGGTTCGGCCGTGTTCGTCCTGGAGGAACTGGACAGCGCGCGGCGGCGCGGCGCCCATGTGTACGCGGAGATAGCCGGGTACGCCACGCGCAGCAACGCCTTCCACATGACGGGTCTGCGCCCCGACGGACGCGAGATGGCGGAGGCGATCCGGATCGCCCTGGACGAGGCGAGGCTCGCCCCGCAGGCGGTCGACTACATCAACGCGCACGGTTCGGGCACCAAGCAGAACGACCGGCACGAGACGGCCGCGTTCAAGCGCAGCCTCGGCGAGCACGCCTACGCCGTGCCCGTCAGTTCCATCAAGTCGATGGTGGGGCACTCGCTGGGCGCGATCGGGTCGATCGAGATCGCGGCGAGCGTCCTGGCGATGGAGAACGACGTCGTGCCGCCCACCGCCAACCTGCACACCCCCGACCCCGAGTGCGATCTCGACTACGTGCCGCTCACGGCCCGGGACTGGAGGACCGACACCGTGCTGTCCGTGGGCAGCGGCTTCGGCGGGTTCCAGAGCGCCATGGTGCTCGCCCGCCCCGATCGGAGGGCGGCATGAGCGCGTCCGGCGTCCGGGTCGCCGTCACCGGGCTGGGCGTGGTCGCGCCCAACGGCCTGGGTGCCGAGGCCTATTGGGCCGCGACCCGGGAGGGAAGCAGCGGCATCGCCCGGATCTCGCGTTTCGTGCCCGACCGGTACCCGAGCCGACTCGCCGGTGAGATAAAGGAATTCGACGCGGCGGAGCATCTGCCGGGCCGGCTGCTGCCGCAGACCGACCGGATGACCCAGCTCGCCCTGGTGGCGGCCGACTGGGCGTTCGAGGACGCCGAGGTGCGCCCCGGGGAACTGCCCGAGTTCGAGATGGGTGTGATCACGGCCAGCTCGTCGGGCGGCTTCGAGTTCGGCCAGCGGGAGTTGCAGGCCCTGTGGAGCAAGGGCAGCCGGTACGTCAGCGCCTACCAGTCGTTCGCCTGGTTCTACGCCGTCAACAGCGGCCAGATATCGATCCGCAACGGCATGCGCGGTCCGAGCGGTGTGGTCGTCAGCGACCAGGCGGGCGGGCTCGACGCGGTCGCCCAGGCGCGGCGGCAGATCCGCAAGGGCACCCGGCTCGTGATGTCGGGTGCCGTCGACGCCTCCATCTGCCCCTGGGGCTGGGTCGCCCAGATGACGAGCAACCGGCTCAGCACGAGCGGCGACCCGCGGCGGGCGTACCTGCCGTTCGACGCCACGGCCGCCGGCCACGTGGCCGGCGAGGGCGGCGCCCTGCTGGTCCTGGAGGAGCTGGAGCAGGCCAGGGCCAGGGGCGCGCGACGGATCTACGGAGAGATCGCCGGGTACGGCTCCACACTCGACCCCCGGCCGGGCAGCGGGCGGCCCGCCGGGCTGCGCAAGGCCGTCGAGCTGGCCCTGGCCGACGCCGGGACAGCGCCCGGCGACATCGACGTGGTGTTCGCCGACGCGGCCGCGATCCCCGAGCTGGACCGGATCGAGGCGACGGCGATCACCGAGGTGTTCGGGGCGCGGGCGGTGCCGGTCACGGCGCCCAAGACGATGACCGGACGGCTCTACTCGGGAGCGGCGCCCCTGGATCTGGCCGCCGCGTTCCTCGCCATGCGGGACGGGGTGATCCCGCCGTCCATCGGTGTCACCCCTTCCCCGGAGCACGAGCTCGACCTGGTCGTCGGCCGGGAACGGACCGCGACGGTGCGCTCCGCCCTGGTGATCGCCCGCGGTCACGGCGGCTTCAACTCCGCCGTCGTGGTGCGCGCCGTCTAGGGCGCATCCACCCCAGGCCGTGTCCGCGGCCCGGGACTGCCGGCGAACGGCAGGCGCAGGCCGGTCCGCGGGGGACCGGCGTGGCCCACATCCCCACCCCGACAAGGTCACCCGGCTCGCGGAGGACCGGCGTGGCCCCGCATCCCCACCCCAGCGACGAAAGGACACTCACCCATGCCCTCCCACGAGTTCACCCTCGACGACCTCAGGCGCATCCTGCGCGACGGAGCCGGCGCCGACGAAGCCGCCGACCTCGACGGGGACATCGCCGACACCGACTTCGAGTCACTGGGCTACGAGTCCCTGGCGATGCTGGAGACCGGCGGGCGCATCGAGCGCGAGTTCGGCATCACGCTGGACGACGACGCGCTGACCGAGGCCAGGACCCCGCGCGAGCTGATCGAGGCCGTCAACGCCCTGCTGGTGCCCGCCGAGATCGGCTGAGCCCGGCACAGGACCGCGCCGCCGGTTCCCGCCGGTTCCCGTCGATGCCTCCGACGGGAACCGGCGGCGCGCTTTCCCCCACCCGCTCGGCCCTCTTGCGCCTTCCCCTTCCCTCTCCAGGAGACAGACATGACGCAGCAGAACCCGAAGGTCGCCCTCGTGACGGGCGCGACCAGCGGCATAGGCCTGGCGGTGACCAGGCTGCTGGCCGGACAAGGCCACCGGGTGTTCCTCTGCGCCCGCACCGAGGACGGCGTGACCCGTACGGTCAAGGAACTCCTCGACGAGGGTCTGGAGGTCGACGGTGTCCCGTGCGACGTCCGCTCGTCGGACGACGTCGGGCGCTTCGTGCGCCAGGCGGTCGAGCGCTTCGGCACGATCGACGTACTCGTCAACAACGCGGGCCGCTCCGGCGGCGGAGTCACCGCCGACATCACCGACGACCTCTGGTACGACGTCGTCGACACCAACCTCAACAGTGTTTTCCGGATGACGCGCGAGGTGCTGACCACGGGCGGCATGCGCGACAAGGACCGCGGCCGGATCATCAACATCGCCTCCACCGCGGGCAAGCAGGGCGTGGTGCTCGGCGCCCCCTACTCGGCCTCCAAGCACGGCGTGGTCGGCTTCACCAAGGCGCTCGGCAACGAGCTGGCACCCACCGGCATCACCGTCAACGCGGTCTGCCCCGGCTACGTCGAGACGCCGATGGCGCAGCGGGTGCGCCAGGGCTACGCCGACGCGTACGACACCAGCGAGGACGCCATTCTCCAGAGGTTCACGGCGAAGATCCCGCTCGGCCGCTACTCGACGCCCGACGAGGTGGCGGGCCTGGTCGGCTATCTGGCCTCCGACACCGCCGCCTCCATCACCTCCCAGGCGCTGAACGTCTGCGGCGGCCTGGGCAACTTCTGAGACTCGGAGGAGAGCACACGATGACGACCCGTCAGGTCGAGCACGCCATCACCGTCGACGCCCCGGCCGCCGCCGTCTACCGGCTGATCGCCGAGGTGGAGAACTGGCCGAGGATCTTCCCGCCCACCCTCTACGTGGACCACGTAGAGCGCGGCGCGGGCGAGGAGCGCATCCGCATCTGGGCCACCGCCAACGGCGAGGCGAAGAACTGGACCTCGCGCCGCACCCTGGACCCCGACAACCTGCGGATCACGTTCCGCCAGGAGGTCTCCACCCCGCCGGTCGCCGCCATGGGCGGCACCTGGATCATCGAGCCGCTGTCCGGGACGTCCTCACGCGTGCGGCTGCTGCACGACTACCGGGCCGTCGACGACGATCCCGAGGGCCTGAAGTGGATCGACGAAGCCGTCGACCGCAACTCCCGCTCTGAGCTGGCCGCTTTGAAGACCAACGTCGAACTGGCCCACGCCTCCGAGGAGATCACCTTCTCCTTCGAGGACACCGTGCAGATCGCCGGCGCCGCCAAGGACGCCTACGACTTCGTGAACGAGGCCGGGCTGTGGGCGGAGCGGCTGCCCCACGTGGCCTCCGTCCGCTTCTCCGAGGACACCCCGGGACTGCAGGTGCTGGAGATGGACACGCGCGCCAAGGACGGCTCGACGCACACCACGAAGTCGTACCGGGTGGTCTTCCCCCACCACACGATCGCCTACAAGCAGGTCACCCTGCCCGCGCTGATGACCCTGCACACCGGCCGCTGGACGTTCACCGAGAACGACGGCGGAGTCGCCGTGACCTCGCAGCACACGGTGGTCCTCAACACGGCGAACATCACCGCGGTCCTGGGCCCCGACGCGAGCGCCGCCGACGCCCGGGAGTACGTCCGCGGCGCGCTCAGCGCCAACAGCCGCGCCACCCTGGGCCACGCCAAGGACCACGCCGAGAACAAGCGCTGACCATGGCCGCCCTGGACACCGATGTGGTCGTCGTCGGCGCCGGACCGGTCGGCCTGCTGCTCGCCGGTGACCTGCGCGGCGGCGGGGCACGGGTGACCGTGCTGGAGCGGCTGACCGAGCCCACCACGGAATCGCGGGCGTCGATCCTGCACGCCCGGACCATGGAACTGCTGCACGCGCGGGGCCTGGTGGGGCGGCTCGGGCCGCCGCCCGACGCCGCGCCCGGCCACTTCGGCGGGATCCCCCTCGATCTGACCGAGGCCGGCGACAGCCCGTACGCCGGCCAGTGGAAGGCGCTGCAGACCCTCGTGGAGGCCGTTCTCGCGGACTGGGCGACCGGACTCGGGGCGGAGGTGCGGCGCGGCCACACGGTGACCGGGCTGACCCAGGAGCCCGGCCGGGTGAACGTCCTCGCGGTCGGTCCGACGGGGGAGCGGGTGCGGCTGAGCGCCGCGTACGTCGTCGGCTGCGACGGCGAGGAGAGCACCGTACGGCGGCTGGCCGGCTTCGCGTTCCCCGGGACCGGGCCCACCAGGGAACTGCTGCGCGCCGACCTGAGGGGCGTCGACCTGCGGGACCGGCGCTTCGAGCGGCACCCGGACGGCGTGGCCAACGCCCGCCGCGGACCCGACGGCGTCACCCGCGTCATGGTGCACGCCTTCGACCGCGTCCCCGGCGGGCCGAAGACCCCCTCCTTCGAGGAGGTGCGCGCGGTGTGGGCCCACGTCACCGGCGAGGACCTCGGCGGCGCCGAGCCTCTCTGGCTCAATGCGTTCCACAACGCCCGTCGGCAGGCGGCGTGTTACCGCAGCGGCCGGGTGTTCCTCGCCGGGGACGCCGCCCATGTCCAGCTGCCGGTCGGCGGCCAGGCACTCAACCTCGGGCTGCAGGACGCGGCGGACCTCGGGGGCAGACTCGCCGCGCACCTCGCCGGGCGGGCCGGCGAGGAACTGCTCGACACCTACCACGCCGTCCGCCACCCGGTGGGCTCGCGCGTGCTCGGCAACATCGAGGCGCAGGCCCAACTGCTGTTCGGAGGGCCCGAAGTGGACGGCGTCCGGACGGTCTTCCGCGAACTGCTGGGGATCGCCGCGGCGCGCCGCCACCTCGCCGCGATGATCAGCGGCCTGGACGGCGGCGGCCCCGCCCCGACACGGCCCGGCGTCCCGGCCGTGACCGGGCCGGGAGCGCCGGCCATGACGCCGCCCGGCGGCACGGACGTGCACGGAGCTCCCGGAACGAATCGTCGGCACACCACGCACAGGAGGAACACCATGGGCAAGCTGACCGGAAAGACCGCGCTCGTCACCGGCTCCAGCCGTGGCATCGGCCGGGCCACGGCGATCCGGCTGGCCCGCGAGGGGGCGCTCGTCGCGGTGCACTGCGCGAGCAACGGCGCGGCCGCCGACGAGACCGTCGCGGCCATCGAGAAGGAGGGCGGCCGGGCCTTCCCGCTGGTGGCCGAGCTCGGCGTCCCCGGCGACGTGCACGAGCTGTTCCTGAAGCTGGAGCGCGAACTGAAGGAACGCACCGGCGCCACCACGGTCGACATCCTGGTGAACAACGCCGGCGTCATGGGCGGCGTGGCCCCCGAGGACCTCACGCCCGAGGCGTTCGACCGGCTCTTCGCCGTCAACGCCAAGGCGCCGTACTTCCTCCTCCAGCGCGCCCTGCGGAACCTCCCCGACGGCGGCCGGGTCATCAACATCTCCTCGGGGCTGACCCGGGTCGCCAACCCGCAGGAGGTCGCGTACGCGATGACCAAGGGCGCGATCGACCAGCTCACCCTGCACTTCGCCAAACACCTCGGCCCCCGCGGCATCACCGTGAACAGCGTGGGTCCGGGCATCACCGACAACGGCACACCGGTCTTCGACGACAAGGACGCGGTGGCGGCCATGGCGAGCTTCTCGGTGTTCGGCCGGGTCGGCGACACCCGGGACGTCGCCGACGTGGTGGCCTTCCTGGCGAGCGACGACTCCCGCTGGATCACCGGCTCCTATCTGGACGCCAGCGGCGGCACACTGCTCGGCTGAGCGGGCGGACGGCCGAGCACATGACGACGCTCTCCTCGCACCCCGCGCCCCGCACCGGCGCCGGACGCCGCGCCCTGCTCCTCGTCCTCGCCGGCAACATGCTCATCGACGCCCTGGAGGTGTCCGTCGTCCTGGTCGCCCTGCCGGCCATGGAGCGGGACCTCGGTCTGTCGACGCAGGGCGGCCAGTGGGTGATGAGCGGCTTCGCCGCCGGCTTCGCGGCGCTGCTGCTGCTCGGTCCCCGGCTCGTCGCCCGGTGGGGCAGGCGGACGGTGTACCTGGCCGCGCTGCCGGTGTTCGTCGCCGCCTCGGTGGCCGGCGGTCTCACCGACCAGGCCGGCGTGCTGATCGCCACCCGGGTCGTGAAGGGCATGTGCGCCGCGCTGACCGCGCCCACCGGGCTCGCCATCATCAGCACCGCGTACCGCCCGGGAGCCGAGCAGCGCCGGGCGGTGTCGGTGTACTCGCTGTTCGGGGCGGCCGGGTTCACCGCGGGACTCCTCTGCTCGGGGGCGCTCACCGAACTGAGCTGGCGCTGGATCCCGGTCTTCCCCGCTCCGGTCGCCCTGCTGCTGCTGGCCGCCGGGTTCCGGCTCATCCCCCGCGACACCGCGCCCACGCCCGCCGCACCCCTCGCAGCCACCGTGGCGCGACTCGTGCGCAACGGTCCGTTCCGGCGCTCGGCGGTGTGCGCGGCCACCCTCAACGGCACGTACCTGGGCCTGATGATGCTGTTCGTCCACCTCCTGCACGACCAGTGGGGGTGGGACTCCCGGCGCACCGCGCTCGCGCTCCTGCCCGCCTGTCTGCCCCTGGCGCTCGCGCTGCCCCTCGCCGGCCGGATGGTGGCGCGCTTCGGCACCGAACGGCTGATCAGGGCCGGGAGCTGCGCCGCGGCGCTCGGCTGCGCGACCGCGCTGCTGACCGGAAGGCCCGGGACGTACGCCACCGGAGTGCTGCCCGCGCTGCTGCTCGTCGAGGCGGGATTCGTCCTGTCCTTCGCCGCCCTCAACCTCCAGGCCACGGCCGGCGTCCCGGCCGGGCACCGAGCCTTCGCCGTGCCGGTCTACCAGACCGCCGTCCAGCTGGGCGCGGTACTCGCGCTGCCCGTCACGGCCGTGGCCCTCGACGCCGGCCCGCGCGGCGCGCTCGCGTTCCTCACCGCTCTGTCGGCGACGGGCGCGCTCGTCGCCTGCGCCGTCCGCACCCCCGGGGCCGGCGCCGCGCGCTGACACTCCCGGTCCGTCGCGTACGTCCTTGCGGGCCCCTCGCCCGTCACGTCCCCTCCCGAACACGAACGGAGTCCAACGATGCGTGTCCTGTTCACCGTCTTTCCGGCGACGGCGCACCTGTATCCCATCGTGCCGCTGGCCTGGGCGCTGCAGAGCGCCGGGCACGAGGTCGTCGTGGCCAGCCACGCGGGCGTCGTGGATCCGGGGGTCGTCGCGAACATCGGCGCGGCCGGGCTCACGGCCGTACCGCTCGGAACGCCGGAGGAACTGCCGGAAGCCCTGAGCAAGAACACGGGGGACGCCAAGCCGGACCGCCCGACGCTCGCCTTCGACGCGTGCGAACCGGAGGAGTCGCAGGGCTGGCGCACGGCCCGCTCGGTCCTCGCCGGCATGTTCAGGATGCACTACCCCGAGCCCGCGGAGCCGGGCGGCCGCAGGCCCGTGCTGGACAACCTGGTCGACTTCGCCCGCGCCTGGCGGCCCGATCTCGTGCTGTGGGACCCGCTGATGTTCCCCGCGCCCATCGCCGCGCGCGTCAGCGGCGCCGCGCACGCCCGCCTGGTCTGGGGCATGGACAACATCGCGGTGATCCACGAACGGACCAAGCGGGAACTGGCCGACCCGGACACGGAGCTGACCGAGCACCCCTGGCTGGGCTGGTACGGCCCGATACTGGAGCGGTACGGGCTGGAGTTCGGCGACGAGATGCTGCTCGGCCAGTGGACCGTCGACCTGACCCAGTCCAGGATGCGCCTGCCGACCGACCTGACGCACGTCCCGATGCGGCGGGTCCCCTACAACGGCGCGGCCCCGCTCCCGGCCTGGCTGCACGGCCGGCCCGAACGCCCGCGCGTGGTGCTGACCCTGGGGGTGAGCCGCCGCAAGATCTTCGGCAAGTACAGCGGGTTCCCCCTGCGCGAGTTCTTCGACTCGGTGTCGGCCCTGGACATCGACGTCGTCGCCACCCTCAACGGCGAGCAGCTCGCCGCGGTCGGCGCCCTGCCCGACAACGTCCGCACGGTCGAGTACGTGCCGCTCAACCAGCTCCTGCCGACCAGTTCGGCGGTCATCCACCACGGCGGGGGCGGGACCTTCTCCGCCGCGGTCGCCTACCAGGTGCCCCAGCTCGTGGTGCCGCTGCCGATGTGGGACGAGATGGTCACGGCCCGGTACGTCGCGGACATGGGCGCGGGACTGATCGCCGACCCCGAGGCCCTGGACGTCCAGGGCTTGCACAAACAGCTCGTGCGGCTCCTGGAGGACCCGTCGTTCGCCCTCGGCGCGCGCCGCCTGTACGACGAGATGCTCGCCGCGCCCGCGCCGAAGGACATCGTCCCGCTGCTGGAGCGCCTGACCGCCGAGCGCCGCTGACCGCCCGAAGAGACCGGCGAGGCCGGCGAGACCGGAGAGGACTGCCCGCCAGATGCGCGTACTGGTGATCGCCACCCCCGTACCGAGCCATTTCCTGCCGCTGGTGCCCCTGTTGTGGGCGCTGCGTTCGGCGGGCCACGAGGTGACGGTCCTCGGCCAGCCCGATGTGCTGGGCGCGGTCCGGGCCGGCGGACTCACCGGCATCGGGGTGGGCGAGCCGTTCGACGTCGACACCATGCTGCTGAGGAATCTGCCCCGGGAACAACGGCCCCTCCAGGCCCGGCCCCGACCGGCACCCGAACTGCTCGGCGGATACGGCAGGTTGTGGTGGGCCCATGCCTCCGCGCTGCTCGACCGCTACACCGCCCTGGCCGAGGAGTACGCACCCGGGCTGATCCTGGCCGACCCGCTGGAGTACTGCTCCCTGATCATCGGCGCCCGGCTGGGCGTGCCGGTGGCGCACCACCGGTGGACGGTGGACGCCATCTCCGGCCCCGCCCGGCGCTTCGTACGCGCCGACGTCCCCGATCCGGCCGGGCCACCCGATCCGCCCGGGCGACCCGGGACGGACGGCCGTGCCGCGGCGGCCGGGCTGCCGGACCCGACCGTGCTGCTCGACCCGTGCCCGCCGTCGCTGCGGCTGCCGGACGGCGAAGCGGGCGTGCCGATCAGGTACGTGCCCTACAGCGGGGGAGCGGTGACACCGGCCTGGGTGCGGACGGATCCCGGCCCGGGCGCCGGACGGCGACGGGTCGCCGTCTCGCTGGGCAACACACCGGCCCTGCACGGCGAGGGGTTCGTCCGCGGGCTGCTGCACGCTCTCGCGGCCCGGTCCGACACCGAGATCCTGGTCACGCTGCCCGAACCGTACCGTTCGGCGGTCGGGCCGCTGCCCGGGAACGTGACCGCGGTCGACCCGCTGCCCCTGCACCTTTTCCTGCGGACCTGCGACGCGATGGTCCACCACGGCGGCGCGGGCACGGCGATGACCGCCACCGCCTTCGGGCTGCCCCAACTGGTGCTGCCCCAGCTGGCCGACCACTTCCCGCTGGCCGACCGGCTCACCGCGACCGGGGCGGGACTGTCCTTCGACACGGCGGCAGAGCAGGACGACCCGCGGATCGTCGGCCACGCCCTGGACCAACTGCTGTCCGACCCGCGCCACGCCCGCTCGGCCCGCCGCCTGGCCGCGGAGATGGCCGCGATGCCGTCCCCGGCCGCCGTGGCCGGCGGTCTGGAACGGCTCGCGGGAGCCCACACGGAACCGAGAGAGGCGAGCCTGCCGTGCACATCGAGGAACTGACCCTGCCCGGGACCTTCCTGATCACGCCCGACCAGATCCCGGACGAACGCGGGACGTTCTACGAGTCCCTGCGCAGCGACGTGCTGGAGAGCGCCGCCGGCGTCGTCTTCCGGCCCCGGCAGATCAACTACTCCGTGTCGAAGCGGCACACGCTGCGGGGCATCCACAGCGTGCTCATCCCGCCCGGCCAGGCCAAGGTCGTCACCTGCGTCCGCGGCGCGCTGCGCGACATCGTCGTGGACCTGCGCATCGGCTCCCCGTCCTTCGGCGAGCACCACGTCAACGAACTGACCGCGGACTCCGGGAGATCCGTCTACGTCCCGGAGGGCGTGGGCCACGGGTTCCTCGCGCTCAGCGACGACGCCTGCATCTGCTACGTCGTCTCCACCACGTACGTTCCGGGCACCCAGATCGACGTCAACCCGCTCGATCCGGACCTCGATCTGCCCTGGAACTGCCCCCGGACCCCCCTCATCTCGGACAAGGACGCGAAGGCGCCGACCGTGGCCGAGGCCGTACGGGCAGGTCTCCTGCCCCAATTCAGCAAGGCAGGGACACCGTGAGGATGCTCTTCGTGGCCGCGGGCAGCCCGGCGACGGTCTTCGCCCTGGCCCCGCTCGCCACCGCCGCCCGCAACGCGGGCCACCAGGTGGTCATGGCCGCGAACGACGACATGGTGCCGGTCATCACCTCCTCGGGCCTGCCGGGCATCGCGACGACCGATCTGCCCATCCGCCACTTCATCACCAGGGACCGCGCGGGCGAACCCGAGGAGATCCCCGTCGATCCGGTCGAGCAGGCCCGCTTCACCGGGCGCTGGTTCGCGCGGATGGCCGCCTCCAGCCTGCCGCGGATGCTGGAGTTCGGCCGGTCCTGGCGGCCCGACCTGATCGTCGGCGGCACGATGAGCTACGTCGCCCCGCTGCTCGCCCTGCATCTGGGCGTCCCGCATGTGCGCCAGACCTGGGACGCCATCGAGGCCGACGGCATCCACCCCGGCGCGGACGCCGAACTCGCCCCTGAACTGGCACGGTTCGGCCTGGACCGGCTGCCCCCGCCCGACGTGTTCGTCGACATCTGCCCGCCCAGTCTGCGGCCGCCGGACGCCGCCCCGGCCAGGCCCATGCGCTACGTCCCGGCGAACGGCCAGCGGCGCCTGGAGCCGTGGATGTACCGCCGCGGCGAGCGCCGCCGCGTCCTGGTGACGTCCGGCAGCCGGGTCGCCAGGGAGAGCTACGACAAGAACTTCGAATTCCTGCGCGGCCTCGCCAAGGACGTCGCCGCCTGGGACGTCGAGCTGATCGTGGCCGCGCCCGACGCTGTCGCCGACGCCCTGCGGGACGAACTGCCCGGCGTCCGGGCCGGCTGGACGCCGCTCGACGTGGTGGCGCCCACCTGCGATCTGCTCGTGCACCACGGGGGCGGTGTCAGCACCCTGACCGGGCTGAACGCCGGCGTGCCCCAACTGCTCATTCCCAAGGGCGCCGTGCTGGAGAAGCCGGCCCGCCGCGTCGCCGACCTCGGGGCCGCGGTCACGCTGCTGCCCGGCGAGGACTCGGCCGACGCGATCGCGGACGCCTGCCAGGAACTCCTGTCCGAGGACACATACGGCGAACGGGCCCGCGGACTCTCCCGGGAGATCGCCGCCATGCCCTCGCCCGCGAGCGTGCTCGACACGCTCGAACCGGCATGAATACACGAACCGAGAGGACCTCTCGATGAAGGCTCTGGTGCTCGCCGGCGGATCTGGAACCCGCCTGCGGCCTTTCAGCTATTCGATGCCCAAACAACTCATCCCCATCGCCAACACGCCCGTGCTGGTGCATGTGCTGAACACCGTGCGGGATCTCGGAGTGACCGAGGTCGGCGTCATCGTCGGCAACCGCGGCCCCGAGATCGAGGCCGTGCTCGGCGACGGCGCACGGTTCGGCCTGCGGATCGTCTACATCCCCCAGGACGCGCCGCGCGGACTGGCCCACACCGTGTCCATCGCCCGCGGATTCCTCGGCGACGACGACTTCGTGATGTACCTCGGCGACAACATGCTGCCCGACGGGGTCGTCGGGATCGCCGAGGACTTCACCCGGCAGCGGCCGGCCGCCCAGGTCGTCGTGTACAAGGTCGCCGACCCGCGCTCCTTCGGCGTCGCCGAACTCGGCCCCGACGGGGAGGTGCTGCGCCTGGTGGAGAAGCCGCACCATCCGCGCAGCGACATGGCTCTGATCGGCGTGTACTTCTTCACCGCCGCCATCCACGAGGCCGTCGCCGCGATCGGGCCCAGCGCCCGCGGCGAACTGGAGATCACCGACGCCATCCAGTGGCTCGTCTCCTCCGGAGCGGACGTGCGCGCCAGGATCTACGACGGCTACTGGAAGGACACCGGGAAGGTCGAGGACGTCCTGGAGTGCAACAGCCACCTCCTGGACGGGCTGAGCCGGCGCGTCGACGGACTGGTCGACGCCGACAGCGTGCTCGTCGGCCGGGTCGTCGTCGAGGCGGGGGCCACCGTCGTGCGGTCCCGGATCGAGGGACCGGCGATCATCGGGGCCGGCACGGTCCTGCAGGACAGCCATGTGGGCCCGCACACCTCCATAGGCCGGGACTGCACGGTGACACACAGCCGGCTGGAGGGCTCCATCGCCCTGGACGAGGCGTCCGTCACCGGTGTGCAGGGGCTGCGCGACTCGCTGATCGGACGCGCCGCGTCCGTCGCCACCACCGGCCCGGGCACGGGCCATCACTGCCTGGTCGTCGGAGACCACACCCGAGTGGAGGTCGCGGCATGAGGATCCTCGTCACCGGGGCGGCCGGATTCATCGGCTCGCACTTCGTGCGCAGCCTGCTGGCCGACCGGTACGCCGGCTGGGAGGGCGCCCAGATCACCGCCCTGGACAAGCTGACCTACGCGGGCAACCGCGAGAACCTGCCCGCCTCGCACGAGCGGCTGGTGTTCGTCCGCGGCGACGTGTGCGACCGGAGCCTGCTGCGCGAACTGGTGCCCGGCCACGACGCCGTCGTCCACTTCGCCGCCGAGTCGCACGTCGACCGCTCCCTGGAGGGCGCCGGCGAGTTCTTCCGTACGAACGTCCTGGGCACCCAGACCCTGCTCGACGCCGTGCTGGCGAGCGGGGTCGAGCGGGTCGTGCACGTCTCCACGGACGAGGTGTACGGCTCGATCGACCAGGGCTCCTGGACGGAGGAGTGGCCGCTCGCGCCCAACTCCCCCTACGCCGCCTCGAAGGCGGGCTCGGACCTGGTCGCCCGGGCCTACTGGCGCACCCACGGCCTGGACCTCTCGATCACCCGCTGCTCCAACAACTACGGGCCCTACCAGCACCCCGAGAAGGTCATCCCGCTGTTCGTCACCAACCTGCTGGAGGGCCGCCAGGTCCCGCTGTACGGCGATGGGCGCAACGTCCGCGAGTGGCTGCACGTCGACGACCACTGCCGAGGCATCCACCTTGTGCTGGGCGGCGGCCGGGCGGGCGAGATCTACAACATCGGCGGCGGCAACGAGTACAGCAACCTCGCGCTGACCGAGCGGCTGCTGGAACTGACCGGCGCGGGCGAGGAGATGATCCGCCGCGTCGCGGACCGCAAGGCGCACGACCTGCGTTACTCGATCGACGAGTCGAAGATCCGCGAGGAGCTCGGCTACGCG
Organism: Streptomyces sp. NPDC001914; assembly: GCF_042891215.1. Lineage (NCBI taxonomy): Bacteria > Bacillati > Actinomycetota > Actinomycetes > Kitasatosporales > Streptomycetaceae > Streptomyces > Streptomyces sp. NPDC001914. The sequence goes on along the minus strand of NZ_JBIASW010000006.1, from coordinate 7,100 downwards.
CCGCTGACCGGCTTCGAGCAGGGCCTGGCCGACACGGTCGCCTGGTACCGGGACAACCCTGACTGGTGGAAGGCCGTCAAGCACGGAACGAGCCGTGCGGCCTGACCGCCGGCCCGTGACCGGGCTCTCCGTCCTGGTCCTCGGCGGCACCGGTTTCCTCGGCCGCCGAATCGGCGCGGCGTGCGCCGCCGAGGGCGCCCGGGTGCACCTGGTCTCCCGCGGCGCCCCGGCGGCCGGGGCCCCGGCCGCCGGGCCCGGTGCGCGGGCCGTCGGCCTGGACCTGGTGACCGCCTCGCCGCGGGAGATCGCCGACGTCCTCGGGGCGGCCGGCGCCGACGTCGTGGTCAACGCGGCCGGCCGGGCCTGGCAGGCCGACGAGGCGCAGATGGCCGCGGGCAACGCCGCACTCGTCGAGCGGGTCGTGGCGGCGCTCACGGCACTGCCCGGTCCTCCGGTACGGCTGGTCCAGCTCGGCACCGTCCACGAGTACGGCGCGGGCGCCCCGGACGCCGCCACCGGCGAGGACCACGAGCCCGCCCCGGTCACCCCGTACGGACGCACCAAGCTCCGGGGCACCCGGGCCGTGCTGCGCGCCGGCCGCGAGCAGGGGGTGGACGGCGTGGTGCTGCGGCTCGCCAACGTGGTCGGCGCCGGGGTCCCCGAGGGCAGCCTCTTCGGCCGGGTCGCGGCGCACCTCGGCGCCGCCGCCCGTGCCGACGCGCGCGGCGAGAAGCCCGCCGCACTGAGCCTTCCGCCACTGCGCGCGGCCCGTGACCTGGTGGACGCCGAGGACGTCGTCAAGGCGGTGCTGGCCGCGGCCACCGCGCCGACGGCGGACGTCGCCGGTCAGGTGATCAACGTGGGCCGCGGCACGGCGGTCCCGATGCGCGACCTGGTCGACCGGATGATCGCGCTCAGCGGGCTGGAGGTCCCGGTGACCGAGGCGGCCGGGGGACCGGGCTCGCGCACCGACGTCGCGTGGCAGTGCCTGGACGTCTCCCGGGCGCGGCGCCTGCTCGGCTGGCGCCCGCTGCGCGGCCTCGACGACTCCCTGCGCGAACTGCTCGCCTCCGTACTGCCGCCGGAGCATCCCCGGCCCGGCACACCACTCGGCATCACGGCCGGCGCACCGGCCGAAGAAGGGAAACGACCATGAGCGACCGCAAGGACCTGCTGCTCGACGGCGTCCGCGAGTACCACCGGGAGGCGTCCCCGGCCCGGGAGTTCATCCCCGGCACCACCGAGATCTGGCCGTCGGGCGCCGTCCTGGACGAGAACGACCGGGCGGCCCTGGTGGAGGCCGCGCTGGACATGCGCATCGCCGCCGGACCCAGCTCCCGCAAGTTCGAGTCGGCCTTCGCCCGACGCCTCAAGCGCCGCAAGGCCCACCTCACGAACTCCGGTTCGTCGGCCAATCTGCTGGCCGTCTCGGCCCTCACCTCCCACACACTGGAGGACCGGCGGCTGAAGCCGGGCGACGAGGTCATCACCGTCGCGGCGGGCTTCCCGACCACGGTCAACCCGATCCTGCAGAACGGCCTCGTCCCGGTGTTCGTGGACGTGGACCTCACCACCTGCAACGCCACCGCCGACCGGGTCGCGGCGGCGATCGGCCCAAGGACCCGGGCCATCATCATCGCCCACGCACTCGGCAACCCCTTCCCGGTCACCGAGATCGCCCAACTCGCCGAACAGCACGACCTGTTCCTCATCGAGGACAACTGCGACGCGGTCGGCTCGCTGTACGACGGGAAACTCACCGGTACCTTCGGCGACCTGACGACCGTCAGCTTCTACCCGGCGCACCACCTCACCATGGGCGAGGGCGGCTGCGTCCTGACCGCCAACCTCGCCCTGGCCCGGATCGTGGAGTCGCTGCGGGACTGGGGCCGGGACTGCTGGTGCGAGCCGGGCGAGAACGACCGGTGCCTGAAGCGGTTCAAGTACCAGATGGGCACGCTGCCGGCCGGATACGACCACAAGTACATCTTCTCGCACGTCGGTTACAACCTGAAGGCCACCGACATCCAGGCCGCGCTCGGCCTCACCCAACTGGCCAAGCTGGACTCCTTCATCGAGGCGCGGCAGCGCAACTGGCGGCGGCTGCGCGAGGGTCTGGACGGGGTCCCGGGGCTGCTGCTGCCCGAGCCCACCCCGCGCTCCGAGCCCAGCTGGTTCGGCTTCGTGATCACCGTGGACCCCGAGGCGCCGTTCAGCCGCGCCGAACTGGTGGACTTCCTGGAGGACCGCAAGATCGGCACCCGCCGGCTGTTCGCGGGCAACCTGACCCGCCACCCGGCCTACACCGACCAGCCGCACCGGATCGTGGGCGAGCTGACCAACAGCGACCTCATCACCGAGCACACCTTCTGGATCGGGGTCTACCCGGCGCTCACCGACGAGATGCTGGACTACGTCACCGCCTCGATCAAGGAGTTCGTGGCCGCGCGCGGCTGAGCCGGACGGCCCCTCACCCCTACAGATCGGGACGACGACGTATGGACATTGTGGGAAACGGTTTCCTGGCGCGGAACCTGCGTCCGCTGGCCGGCCGGCATCCGGACACCGTGGCCCTGGCGGCGGGGGTGTCCTGGGCGAGCGGCACCTCGGACGCCGACTTCGCCCGCGAGGCCGCGCTGCTGGACGAGGTCGCCGCGCGGTGCGCGGCCGAGGGACGGCGGGTGCTCTTCTTCTCCACCGCGGCGACCGGGATGTACGGACTCGCCGAGGGACCCGGCCGGGAGGACGTCCCGGTGACGCCCTGCACCCCCTACGGCGAGCACAAACTCGCCCTGGAGGAACGGCTGCGCGGCACCGGCGCCGATCACCTCATCCTCCGGCTGGCCCATCTGGTCGGCCCCGACCAGCCGGAGCACCAGCTGCTGCCCACGCTGGTACGGCAGTTGAGCGAGGGCGTGGTCCGCGTGCACCGCGGCGCGGCCCGCGACCTCATCGACGTGGGCGACGTCGTCACCGTCGTCGACCGTCTGCTCGCCGCGGACCCCCGGGCCGAGACGGTGAACGTGGCATCGGGCTTCGCGGTACCGGTGGAGGGCATCGTCGACCTGCTCGAAAAGGGCCTCGGCCTTCAGGCACGCAGGGAGTACCTCGACACGGGCGCCCGTCAGCACGTGATCTCGACCGAGAAGCTGCGTGCCCTGGTCCCGCAGGTCGCGGAGATGGGCTTCGGCGACGGCTACCACCAGCGGATCCTCGCCGACTTCACGGCATCCGTGTACGTCTGACGAGCGAAGGCCGAAAGCCCCGCCGCGGGAGCCGCACATCACACGCTCGGATCCATCGGACCCATCGAACACATCGAACACGGGGAGTCCCCTGATGCTGCCTCTCGTCCCTCAACCGCGCAACGACGCGAAGCTGCTGGCGGACCGGCTCGCGCTCTCGGCCGCCACCACCGGGGGCGCGCACGTGACGACCGCCGGCTTCGCCGACTGGCTCGCCGAGCGGGGCCGTGCCAACGCCTTCCGCGTGGACCGCATCCCCTTCGCCCGGCTGAACGGCTGGTCGTTCCACGACACCACCGGCAACCTCGTGCACCGCAGCGGCCGGTTCTTCACCGTCGAGGGCCTGCACGTCACCGAGCGGGGCGGCCCCTACGGCGACGGGCCGTACGCCGAATGGCACCAGCCCGTCATCAAACAGCCCGAGGTCGGCATCCTCGGCATCCTGGGCAAGGAGTTCGACGGGGTCCTGCACTTCCTGATGCAGGCGAAGATGGAGCCCGGCAACCCGAACCTGCTCCAGCTGTCCCCGACCGTGCAGGCCACGCGCAGCAACTACACCAAGGTCCACCAGGGCGCGGACGTGAAGTACATCGAGCACTTCGTCGGTCCGGGCCGCGGCCGCGTCGTCGCGGACGTCCTGCAGTCCGAACACGGCTCGTGGTTCCTCCGCAAGTCGAACCGCAACATGATCGTGCTGACGGACGACGACGTACCGCTCCTCGACGACTTCTGCTGGCTCACCCTCGGGCAGATCGCGGAGCTCCTGCACCAGGACAATGTCGTCAACATGGACTCCCGCACCGTCCTGTCCTGCCTGCCCGTCCCGGAGGCGACCCCCGACGCGCTGCTGTCCGACGTCCAGCTGCTGTCCTGGATCACCGGTGAGCGCTCCCGGCACGACGTGCACGCCGAACGCGTCCCCCTGGCCGGACTGCCCGGCTGGCGGCGCGACGAGATGACCGTCGAGCACGAGGAGGGCCGCTACTTCAAGGTGGTGGCGGTCGACGTGCAGGCCGGCAACCGCGAGGTCACCGGCTGGACCCAGCCGCTGTTCGAGCCGGTGGGCCTCGGCGTCACCGCCTTCCTCACCCGCGCGTTCGAGGGCATCACCCACGTCCTGGTGCACGCCCGGGTCGAGGGCGGGTTCCTGGACACCGTCGAACTGGGTCCCACGGTGCAGTACACCCCGGGGAACTACGCCCATCTGCCCGACGAGGAGCGCCCGTTGTACCTCGACACCGTGCTGGGCGCCTCGCGGGAGCGCGTCCGGTACGAGGCCGTGCACTCCGAGGAGGGCGGCCGGTTCCTCAACGCCGAGAGCCGGTATCTCCTCGTCGACGCGGACGAGGCGGACGTGCCGTCGGATCCTCCCGCCGGCTACGCCTGGGTCACCCCGGACCAGCTCACCTGGCTGGTGCGCCACGGCCACTACCTCAACGTCCAGGCCCGTACGCTCCTGGCCTGCCTGAACGCCGACGCGGCGTTCGCCCGATGAGCGGGCCGGTGCGGATCGGGGTGCTCGGCTGCGCCGACATCGCCCTGCGGCGGATGCTGCCCGCGTTCGGCGCCTCCCCGGACCTGGAACTCGCCGCGGTCGCCAGCCGCGACCCGGCGAGGGCCGAACAGGCCGCCCGGCGCTTCGGCTGCCGTCCGGTCCAGGGGTACGCCGAACTGCTCCGGGCCGACGACGTCCAGGCCGTGTACGTGCCGTTGCCGGCCGCGCTGCACGCCCCATGGGTGGAGGCGGCGCTCGACGCGGGCAAGCACGTGCTGGCCGAGAAGCCCCTGACCACGGATCCGGAGAGCACCGAGCGGCTGCTGGACCTCGCGGCGAAGCGGGGACTGGCCCTCATGGAGAACGTCATGTTCGTCCATCACCCTCGGCACGAGGCGGTGCGGCGCCTGGTCGCCGAGGGGCGGATCGGTGAACTCCGCTCGTTCCGGGCGGAGTTCGCCATCCCTCCGCTCGCCGGTGACGACATCCGCTACTCAGCCGAACTCGGCGGTGGCGCGCTCGCGGACGTCGGCCTGTACCCGCTGCGGGCGGCCCTGCACTTCCTCGGGCACGAACTCGACGTGGTCGGCGCACGTCTCGTCCGACGCGGTGGTCGAGAGGTCGAGACCGCGGGGGCCGCGCTGCTGGCCACCCCCGACGGGGTCACCGCGCACCTCACCTTCGGCATGGAGCACGCCTACGCCTCGCGCTACGAACTCTGGGGCAGCGAGGGCCGGATCACCGTCGACCGGGCCTTCACGCCGCCGGCGGACCTCGTGCCGGTGATCGGTCTGCACCGGGGGGACGGGACGCGGGAGATCCGGCTGGAGCCCGCCGACCAGGTCGCGGCCACGGTCGCCGCCTTCGTCGACGCGGTCCACGAGGGCAGTGCCCCGCGCGCGGACACCCTGCGGCAGGCCGCTTTGCTGGACGACGTGCGGCGCGGCTCCGCGTGAAGCCCGCCCAGCGGTTCGGACCGTCCCCGGAGAAGGGTGACGTGGCGGTCTGGCTCCTGACACCGCCCGAGGACGCGCCGCTCGCGTACGGGGAACTCGACGCGGCCGAACGGCGCCGTGCGGACGCCTTCCGGCTGCCGCGCGACCGTGCTCTGTACGTGGCCGCGCACATCGCGCTGCGCCGGCTGCTGGCCGGGTACCTGCGCGCCTCGGCGCGGGAGCTGGAGTTCGCCCGGGCCGCCTGTCCCCGCTGCGGCGGTCCGCACGGCCGCCCGGTCCTGCGGGGAGCCGGGCCGGGCACCCCGCACTTCTCGCTGTCGCACAGCCGGGGCGCGGTCCTCGTCGGCGTGGCGCACGCTCCGGTGGGCGTCGACGTGGAACGGGTGCCGCGCCCGGAACGGGTCGACGTCTGCAGGTCGGCTCTCCACCCCTTGGAACAGCGGGAGTTGGCCGCACTGCGGGCCCCGGACCAGCCCGCTCGATTCGCCCGGCTCTGGGCCCGCAAGGAGGCCTTCCTGAAGGGGACGGGCGTGGGCGTCGGCGGCTGGACGTCCCAGGTGTATCTCGGCGAGCGGAGTCCGGGAGCCCCGCCGCCACCGGAGGGCTGGAGCGTCCTGGACGTGCCCTGCGGTCCGGGCCACGCCGCGGCCGTGGCGACGAGGGGACCGGCGGCGCGCGCCAGGGTGCGCCGGCTCCCGCCCGAGGCGGTGCTCGTCGGCGGCCGCGTCCCCGGCTTCCACCGGCCGCGGCCGGTGGAAGTCCGTCATGACCCCGACGCCGATCACGCGCGCGACGACCTCGACGCGCGTGACGTTCCCGACGCACGCGAGGAGGAACTCCCTTGACCGAGGTGGACGACAGGTCCCTGACGGTGATCGAGCCGACGGACGCGCGTGGCCGGGTGGCCGAGCTGCACGCGATCCGTGCGGAGGCGCTGCGCGGGCCGAGTGCGGCGGCGACCGAGGCGCAGCACGCGAAGGGCAAGCTGACCGCCCGGGAGCGGATCGGGCTGCTGCTGGACGCGGGTTCGTTCCAGGAGGTCGAGCAGCTGCGGCGGCACCGGGCGACCGGGTTCGGCCTGGAGGCCAAGAAGCCGTACACGGATGGTGTGATCACCGGTTGGGGCACGGTCGAGGGCCGCACGGTGTTCGTGTACGCGCACGATTTCCGGATCTTCGGCGGTGCGCTGGGTGAGGCCCACGCGACGAAGATCCACAAGATCATGGACATGGCCATCGCGGCCGGTGCGCCGCTGGTCTCCCTGAACGACGGCGCGGGCGCCCGTATCCAGGAGGGCGTTTCCGCGCTCGCCGGTTACGGCGGCATCTTCCAGCGCAACACGAAGGCTTCGGGTGTCATCCCGCAGATCTCGGTGATGCTGGGTCCGTGTGCGGGCGGTGCGGC